>CAZBGU010000036.1:0-1526 GCA_964491805.1 uncultured Candidatus Saccharibacteria bacterium | reverse complement strand
GATTTCGCTCGTCACTACTTTCGACTGACCTTTCGGTCGGCTTTCCCCATTCGGACACCTTCGGATCAACATCTGTTTCTCGATTCCCCGAAGCTTATCGCAGAGTCCCACGTCCTTCATCGAACATCATCTCAGTCTTGTAGAACCGTTTTTCTGCTCTTGGTAACCTTGATGCTTTCGCATGGTGTTCGCTACCTCACCCCGCAAGCAGTGTCACTTTCGTGACTTCGAATTAACCACATAACCGAGAGTGCTTACACCATCATGGTATCACCTTACATAAAACAAGACAACAATGGTCGGCAGGTAAAAAACTGACTTGAATGTCGAGCTTTTTACGTACGGCTCAAGTTGAGGGATACAAAAAATACCTGTGATTTACAGGTATTACATTTACTTTTTTTGAATTAACATCACCAAACGACCATCCGGATCCTTGATGTATGTAAACAATGAGTCATGAGTTTCTTTAATTGTATGCGCTGGGTAAATACCATAACCCTTGGCAATAATAGAAAGCGATTCAGAGAGAAGATTTACATACACCATAAGAGCATCTTGGGGAAATGATTCAGACATTAAATACACTTCAAGTACAGCATCGTCGGACATTGGTAATATCTCGTAATGCTTCGGCCCTCCATGCTGATGTTCCTTGCTCTTAAGCCCGAGATCGGTGTAAAAACGCGAAAGCAAAGTTTTATTATTTGATCGAAAAATAATACCAGCAATTTCAGTGGACATGAGAATACTCCCTCAAGAAAGTTCTCCTGGTTATATACTACCGTATTTAATAGTTTCTGTCTTCGTTGATAGTCGAGAGGGTTAAAAGAAGTGATGCTAGTGTAATAATCTAAATCCAACCACATCCTGAATTGATAATGCATGAAACTTGATGCCAATACCATCAACTTTAATCGATATCGTTGGATTTGGTTTTTGATCACCTTCTGCCTGGGGCTCATCTTCAGAATAAGAATACTTTTGTTTTAATGCTTCAAGAGGAACATCTTTCATTATTGCAAGCACCTTTTCTCGTACAGCATCCATTGTATTTTCTATACCAGACAGAACAAACTCAACATGCTCTAATCCATCCTCATAAGAATGATTCTGTTTTGGGTAAGGTAATTCAATTCCATACACTGACCAACCACCAACAGTAAGTGGAATATCTAATTGGATAATGAGTATTTCCCTTCCGTTCACAATTGCGGAAGAAATTATTTTACCAACCTCAGAAACATTTTCTTTTAGTTCTGTAACGTTATCAGGGTTTTTAATACGTACGCAGGCATGACATATTGAAAGATCTTTGCACTGCTCCAATATTCCAAGAGTAGTAAGAGCACCGTGTACACGAACCCCAAAAGATTCTTCCTGTTTACGAATATCTCCCCAAGATAAAAAAGTTGTCATAACAACCATTATATCAGCTAGTTCTTCATCACTTAATCCGTCATAAAGAAAGTCCATTTTATGGAGACTTTCTAGTTGCGCAGCGAATGGGATTTGGTCACAGATCT
>CAZBGU010000035.1:0-3054 GCA_964491805.1 uncultured Candidatus Saccharibacteria bacterium | reverse complement strand
AAGGCGATTTCTGAAGAGTCCACTTCGTGGAATGATCCATCGTACACTTCACATGATACGTCTACCATCTTGAATCCAGCGAGTGTACCGCGGTCCATAGCTTCACGAAGACCCTTTTCTGTAGGTGAAATAAATTCCTGTGGAATTGCACCTCCCTTGATCGAGTTAATGAACTCAAAGTTATCATAACGTTTTACGTTTTTTGGAAGATCTTCAACCTTGACTGAGTAGTCGATAGGCTTGATGTTGATCTTAACGTGTCCATACTGACCACGACCTCCTGACTGCTTGATGTACTTACCTTCACCAGATGCTGATCCAAGAATTGTTTCCTTGTATGCAACCTGTGGCTTACCAGTGTTTGCTTCCACGTTGAACTCACGCTTCATACGATCAACGATGATGTCGAGGTGAAGTTCACCCATACCAGAGATAATAGTCTCGAGTGTCTCAGGGTCTGAAGCAACACGGAATGTCGGATCTTCGATAGCAAGCTTTGAAAGTGCGATACCCATCTTTTCCTGGTCTGCCTTTGTCTTTGGTTCCACACGCATTGAGATCACCGATTCTGGGATGACAATCTTTTCAAGGATAATAGGATGTTCCTCAGTACACATAGTGTCTGATGTAACGGTATCCTTGAGACCCACTGCCGCCGCAATTTCTCCAGCATACACAACCTTCACTTCTTCACGCTCGTTAGCATGCATACGAAGAATACGTGATACACGTTCCTTCTTGTCCTTAGTTGAGTTATAGATATAACTTCCGGCTTCGAGGGTTCCGGCATATACACGGAAGAAGGTAAGTTGTCCGACGAAAGGATCCGCCATAGACTTGAATGCAAGTGCAGCAAAAGGTGCGGTATCAGAAACCTCAAGAGTAGCTTGTTCGCCTGTAAGAGGATCAAGTCCATGTGGTGCTGCAATATCAAGTGGAGATGGAAGGTAATCGATCACAGCGTCGAGCACAAGTTGAACGCCACGATTCTTGAGCGACGATCCACAAAATACAGGGAAAAGCTCATTAGCAATAGTTGCTTTACGGATAGCAGTCTTAAGTTCATCAATAGTAAATTCACCGCCCTCGAGATAACGAGTCATGAGATTCTCATCAGTCTCAACAATCTTCTCAATCATATCAGCACGACGCTTCTTTGCTTCCTCAAGAAGTTCTGCTGGAATTTCAACCATGGTCACATCCTTGCCCTTGTCACCTGTGAACTTGGCCTCCTTCATAGTGAGAAGGTCGATGATACCGTCGAAGTTTTCTTCTTCACCGATAGGCATCTGCATACGAACAGCCTTCTTAGAAAGACGATCAAGAATAGAATTGTATGCTTTATCGAAGTTAGCACCCATACGGTCAAGTTTGTTGATGTAACAGATACGTGGCACCATCGCGTCTGATGCGTATCTCCAGTTAGTTTCTGACTGTGGCTCTACTCCAGCTACACCGTCGAACACAACAACAGCACCGTCGAGTACACGAAGGGAGCGCTTCACTTCAATAGTAAAGTCAATGTGTCCCGGGGTATCGATGATATTGAAACGACACTTCTTAGACACGTCCTCTTTCTTCATGTAGGTTGGGTTCCAGAATGCAGTCGTTGCGGCTGAGGTAATAGTAATACCACGCTCACGCTCCTGCTCCATCCAATCCATAACAGTTGCTCCATCATGAACTTCACCGATCTTGTGAGAAACACCGGTATAGAAAAGAATACGTTCGGTTGTGGTTGTCTTTCCAGCGTCGATGTGAGCAATAACTCCAAAGTTACGTGTTTTATTAAGTGGGTAGTCGCGAGCCATATGAGTAGTTAATAGTTAATGGTTAATAGTTGAAACAAATTTGCAAAGCAAATTTGTTTCTTCCTTCTTTTTTGTTGCAAAAAGAAAACAAAAAACCGCTTTTGCAGTGGTATCCATACTACCACAAAAATGAGCATTTAGCCAATAGCATACAAGCTTGACAACAAAACGTAGAGAAGCAGGCTGCAGACAGGAACAATACAAAAGCGCGGCCTTCGGCCGCGCTTTTGTAGATATAGTAAATATGTGCTCCTCTTTAACTAAGTCACGTTTTATACACTATCCATAAATTGATTTTAACTTAGCATATTCTTCTTGAGACATCTTAAGTGGCATAGAGAGAGGGCTAGCAAGTTCGCCGATATATATATGTACATTATTATAAGCATGACTGCCAAAGTTCTCAGATTGTGCCCTCACATCATTATCGTCATTAAGCTCTACAAATTCATCGGTGCCAACATGTATACCGGAAGAAATATTGTTCTCAATAAAAAAGTTTCTCACAGAATCGGCTGTTGTATACGAATCTTTAGTTAAAGCAAATTTTGCTGCAAACTTTACTTCTAGCAGTTTAAAGGATTGCTTTTTTATTTCCAATTCAAAATAGTTACTTATATCTTTTGCCTCAAGAAGAAGACCAGACAGGTGCCCTCCTTGGTTAAGCATATCAATCACGTAGTCAGAGCCTATCTTTCGTGTATCAGACCTAACTGCCTTTCTTACGGCCTCAACCGTCAAAACGTCATCCACGCTGAATTCTGCATTATGTGTGACCTTATAAGGACCACTGCCACGACCAATGTCTACAACAAGTCTCTCATTATTACCAACCTGAACAACAACTTGACCTTCAGATGAAATATCTACAACCAGATCTCCGCTAACAACCAAAGTAAGAACACCTGTCTCGTTACTAAACATCACCTCGAAAGAGTCATTATCACCAAACCCTCCACAGTAATCACGTAATTCACGAATAATCTTATAGTACGAGCCTCCTTGCGCAGATGTAATTTCAGGATTCTTGACCATCTCCTGAATAATAGGGTGCGCATCTGGTAAGAGTGAATAGAGAATCCCTTCTGGCGTTCTACGAACCGGCTCAAGAGAACTTCCTTCTGGGAAAATCTTCTTATCTGCATCATCAAATTGGTGCTGAACACTCCCAAGATCTTTATGTGGATTAAATGGTGGCATAGTTGTATATATTTAATTTCTACCTCTTAAGTATCTCTCTCTC
>CAZBGU010000034.1:0-4286 GCA_964491805.1 uncultured Candidatus Saccharibacteria bacterium | reverse complement strand
TTAATCTTTATTGTCCTTCGTACGTAGGACCCGCCACAATCAACTGATCTCATGCTATTTGCCTTTGCTGACGTCCTACTGCTAGACAATGCACTACAATACATTTGTAGACAATAGTGTGTAATGTATAGAATTTTTCTATAAAACTATTGGCCAGATATGTTGCCGTGTGCGAAACATACTACCATATTTGGATACTTTTTTCCATATAGTGAAGCGCATCAGTGGATGTTTCTAAGAGAGTGCATAGTCTGCTCTATTTCTGGTTGAGTGAACATTCCCGCACGAATGAATAGTTCCTTTATTCGTGACCGAGCCGGCTCTTTGCTCCTTGAAAGGATATCTGCCCCATACTTTTGAAGTGTCCGTATGCCTCGGCGTATGAAGTCTTCTCGTGTAAGGAGGGGGTCACCATCGGGATAGAGCTTTTCTTCTATCATGTAGTCTAGAGCAAAGTGGTGAAAAAGTTTTAAGTCCTCAACGACTTTACTGTAGAGTTCATCTTTAACAAATCTATTGACCAGCATCTCTTCGTTCTCGATGTATACCGTAAACATTGAAGCAAGGTCTTCTCGTATCTGGTTGAATCTTGGTTCGACTTCAATGATTTCTACTGTCTTTGATGATGACGGTGCGGTAACCTCGGTATCTGTTGGTACTTTATCAAAAGAAGAAGTTGGTTGCATAAATATCTCAATGTAATCATATTTGAGAAGAAGAAACAATCTTGCGTATATTTTGTATGTATAGTCATGTAAGAAAGAGAGTAACTATCAATGCTTTTCGACAACGTTTTTGCTTTTGCACAACAACACAGGAATAGTGCTTGCACGAGGGGAAGAGGGGAATGTATACTCCTATCTATTACCTATATTATATTGCAACCCCATGGAATCACACACGCTATCTTCCGGTCCGAAACATGATGTACCTGTTAGTCCGAATCTTGAGGTTGCAGGTGGTAGCTCTCGATTACAGAAACTCGGAGATTACGCGAAGGATAAGTATCATTTTTTAGAGGGGCAAGCAAGAACTTCAGATGACGCCCAGCCTGTTTTTACATCCGCCGCATATCACTATGTTCGAGGAAGTGATATGACTGCAAGAGTTGCACTTCGTGCTGTGGAATTGGATCAAACGGAAGCGTAGAAGGTTTTTTGGGAAAAAGTTATACACCTTGACATTATCTATCTTTTATGAGAGAGTGATGCTATAAATAGCCTTTGTCACCAAAGGCTCTATGCGATGTATGTCACTTAAGCCAGAACTAAAAAAAGCACTAGAAAGTACGAATCTTACCTTTGAAGAGCTTCGTGCTTTTGAGGTTGGTCTTACACTACTTACCCCAGAAGAGCAGGATGAGTTTACTGTAATTGTAAAGGAAGATCCAGAACTCGTATATCCACTCTATATTAATTTTAAAGCAAAATTACACGCAGCTCGTGGTACCGACAGAGAATGGGAGGAAGTGATTGAGCGAGAAATAGTGGAACTCGAAGAGTTTATGAAGAAGCGAAAAGTTGGTAATGAGATCATGTAAAGTGGTTCTTGTAGTAACACTGTTGCAGAACAAAGGAGTGGTGCCGCAGGCGCCGCTCCTTTGTTCTCTATAGCCTTCCCAAGAAGAGCATCCTCTGACAGCCTGCAAGCTCCTTCGGTAACCATTTTGTTCATGTTGCTATTTTATATTTTTTGATACACTTATACCTATCATGAAACCTATAGTTGATAGCTTGTACGTAATTGTTACACGAAGAGACAGTAGGTACGTTATTATTTTTTCAACGATAATTTTCTTTTTGTTATTATTAGTTGTCCAGAATGGCAAGGCATCATTCGATGTTTTTTCTTTTAACTTTCTTCCTTTCGTGAAGCGGGTTATGCTTTTCTTTCGCATTTTTTTTGATTTTAAGAGCACGTTTACAAGTAGTTCACTTATTCTTGCAACGCTTGGTTCTTTTTTGGGCGGTATCAACGTATCACTTGCATATACCTACATGAAGATACGTGGTCGACTCATCTTAAAAAGTGGTCTCTATAGTGGTGTAGGACTAGTATTTGCATTTCTTGGTGTCGGTTGCGCGGCGTGTGGTACAGCATTTGTTAGTTTAATTCTTGGTTTTTTTGGTTTCTCTGCCATGCTCCACGTTTTGCCGTATCAAGGTGAGGAGATTGGTTATGTTGGTCTTATTTTTTTGTGCATCGCGACATATTCACTTTCACGTAAAGTTGCTGCACCTAATGTGTGTTAGTGGCATGATATTATAGTACATATATGTCAGCATCTCATGACAATGGATTCTTAAAAAAAGAAACAACAATTAGTGTCATGTTTTTTATCATGATATTTGTTGCCTTCTTTTTTGAAAAGGAGTCAACACAGTTTATTGATCTTGGCCTAGCTACAACGACCCAAAATACTGTTGGAATTTATTACAACGTAACGAAGATAACAGATGGAGATACCATCCATATCGAGATGGATGGAAGAGATGAGACTATCAGACTAATAGGTATCAACACACCAGAGACAGTAGATCCTCGTAGGGCGGTTGAGTGTTTTGGTAAAGAAGCAAGTGATCGCATGAAAGAAATAGTTAAAGGCAAAATTGTTCGTCTTGAATATGATGACTCACAGTCACTTAGAGATACATACGGTAGGCTTCTTGCGTATGTATATCTTGAGGACGGTCAAATGATCAATAGGAAAATGATTGCAGAAGGGTATGCATATGAGTACACATATCTTACCCCATATCGATATCAGAGGGATTTTAGGGATATGCAAAGATTAGCTCAAAGTGCGAACAGAGGCCTCTGGTCTCCGGACACTTGTAATGGGAGTAAGAAATTTCAATAGACACTATGGATAGTATTAAGCACTTTATTGGTTTTTTTATAAAGTTATCACTTGCATTTTTTTTGGCTGCTTTGGTTTTGTGGCTTGTGTCGCTTATGTATCCTGCTCTTTCTGTAAAAGCGATCATTGCAAGAAGTAGAACCAGCTCGACAACAGATCAGGGGTGGTTGCCGTCACCTCGTAGATTTCCTAGTCTTCTTGGTAAGAAGGTTGCTACACCTGATGAGAATACAAATCTCTTTGTAGCGCCACCTGCTTTTAATGGATATAACACCATGAACGGTACTGCAAATGGTGGCGATTACAAATATGCAAATTATATCTATGTATCATATGATGCTAATGGTAGAGTTATTCTCACACCAGAAAATGAGATTACTCCACAAAATGCTCGTAATACGTCAAATAATGCAATAAATAACACAAGGGGTACAATCCCTTCATCACCATCAACTACAACAGATAGGAATCTGCTCATACGCAACCTTTCAATATATGATGGAGGACATATATATACAGGTCTTTCGTTTATTGGCGAGGCGAGGTCATCGATGTTCAAGAATGGTAGATTTCCAATAATTGTTGTTGATCAAAATGGTCGTCTGGTAGGAATTTCAGCAGCAGTTGCAACTACTGATTGGGCGGTCCCAGGATGGACACGTTTTGAAACGAGAATAGACTATGTACTTCCAAATAACATACCGTGCGCTCTTGTCTTTGAGGAAGCTCTTACCCAAAACGAAAGGGCCGTCAGACAACCTCTTCGCACCCATATTCCTGTAAGGTGTAATTAGTTGTGTTACTAGGTGTGCTGAAGAGGTGTGTAGAAAGAGCGACGCCGTAGGCGTCGCTCTTTCTACACACCATACCTAACTACAGGTCACCTTCACCTCCCTTAACCTGTTCCCAGTATAAAACATTTCCATCTGGGCCTAGAACAGGTCTTACTTCTGGTCTATTGTCATCAGAAGGGTTAAAATTCTTTTCAGAAGGGCCGGTAGGAGGTAGCCTATTCCTGTTGACTGGTTCAGGAGGTGTTGTAACGCTGGAGGTTGGCGGTGTTCCTCTTTCTTGATCCACCGCACCCCCTGCACGCAAAGCTTCACGTCGTCGAGCAGCTTCACGAGCAACTTCAATTTTTGCCTTTGCCTGCTCAAGTAGGCCTCGATCTATCGGTTTTACTACTTCGTCAGGATTATTCGGTCCTCCATTAAATGAATGCCCATTCATATATTCCTAGATTTTGTAGATTATTATGCAGTCAGTCTCTCTATTACAGACTTAACAGTTGCCCCATCTGCAGTGTCACCAAGTTCTTTGCACATCATACCGATGAACTGACCTTTCTTTGTTGGATCAAATGGAGATTCTGCAAGCTTCGCTTTAATTTTTGCTTCGATGTCAGCTTCTGACATTTGTGCAGGGA
>CAZBGU010000033.1:0-4636 GCA_964491805.1 uncultured Candidatus Saccharibacteria bacterium | reverse complement strand
AGGGTCCACTGCTTCGTTTGGTTTTGTTATGTGTTTTCCAAGAAGCATTATTTTTATGTTTGTGCTTATGGTGCGCGCACTGCGAAGCTAAAATCCGGATGAGCCTAAGAGGCTCATCCGGATTTTAGCGAAGCAGTGGAGGTGGGGAGAGTCGAACTCCCGTGTAACAAGGTATGTGGTGCGTATCTACTGTATGTAGTTTACTTATGATAGAGGTTGCTATCGCAGACTCTATGATTCGTATTCATTATAGTAAATAAACGAAAGCAATGAATGTATAGCATGTTTTATTTCAGAAGCAGCGCTATGCAACACAACTTCCTACATATCCTGTTATGTTGCCTACAACATTCCCGGAGATACGAAATGAAGAGACACCAGATCGGCGTAAATTTACGCGAATGCTGGAACTAGCCCTGCCATATATGGTGAAGGGATAGCCTTGCCAGTTGTTTTTGCAACATGGTTACTCGAACGTTAACGAGTGCTCGAGCAGTCTCGATACAGCACACACAACATAGTCTTATTATCGATGCCAAAGTACACCCCCTCATACGCAGAAGACAGACACACAGATGACAGACAACAGATAGATTCGAATGCAGTTTGTCTTTTGTCTGTAGCGAAGCGGTCTGCTATCTGGTATCTCTCGCCTCGTGACGAGCGATATCTCTCTTAATATCTTCACGCTTATCTCGTGCCTGTTTCTTTTTACAGAATGCGACCTCACACTTGATGAGGTTATTCTTAAGATACAATGAATGTGGTGCTAGTGTCAAGGTCTTTGCTTGTTCTGCTGCATAGAGGTCTATGATCTCACTTTTTGACAGGAGTAGGCGTCTGGTACGGTAAGGGTCATAACTCTTCGGTGTATTGGTAGCCTGGAACGGTGGGATGTAACTACCGACAATAAACGCTTCTCCTCCACGGACAATAACCTTTGCGCCGTCGAGTGATCCGAGTTTTTTGCGGAGAGATTTTACTTCGAAACCAAAAAGCTCGATACCTGCTTCTATAGTATCGGTTATAGTATAGGTGAGATGGAGTTTTTTTGCTTCGATTAAACGCATAGGGCAGCAGATAGCGAGTAGCTTGTAGCAGGTAGCTCAATGCAAGTACATCTGCATTGATAAAGCTACGTGCTACAAGCTAAAGGCTAATGGCTGGAAGTATTGTAGCATGATAGAATGGTCAGATGAAAAAGATGAAATTACCGAAAATTACAAATCGTAGCAACACCGATCTATCGTCAAAACGAAAAGAAGAGCAAAGCCAAAAGAAGCCAGTTAGTTTTTCTCAGCAACTTCTTGGAGCTTTTATTGTTCTTATGTGTCTTACCTGGGGGTATTCTATTATCACTGAAAGAAAAGAGACACAAACAATCCCTCTCTCGCAGTTCGCATCTCTTGTAAACAATCACGATGTTACTTCGGTGACCGTTGAAGGTGATACGCTTGTAGGCAAGAAGGTGGATAGTACTGAAGTGAAGAGTAAGAAAGAATCTGGTGCTTCTGTCTTTTCTACACTTGCAGCATACGGCGTAAGTTCATCAACTCTTGCAACAACAACGATTACTATTGTTAACGACAGAGGTCTTTCGTTCTGGGGGTCTCTCATACCGATTTTGCTTCCGGTGGTTTTCCTTGGCCTGATGATATGGTGGCTCGGTCGAGGTATAAAGGGGGCAAATGTCCAAGCGCTATCCTTCGGTCAATCTCGTGCGAAGATAATTTATCCTGATGATACGAAAGAGAAAATTTTGTTCAAGGATGTTGCTGGTGCTAAGGAGGCAAAAGAAGAATTGCTAGAGATTGTTGAGTTCTTGCGGGCACCAGAAAAGTTTACTGATATTGGTGCACAAATTCCGAAAGGTGTTCTTCTTATGGGTGCGCCAGGAACTGGAAAGACTATGCTTGCAAGGGCGGTCGCAGGGGAGGCAGGTGTTCCATTCTTTCACTTATCTGGAAGTGAGTTTGAAGAAATGTTCGTAGGTGTCGGAGCGTCACGTGTACGAGATCTTTTTGACATGGCAAAGAAAGAGTCGCCTGCAATAATCTTTATTGATGAGATTGATGCGGTTGGTCGCACGCGTGCTAATTCAATATCAGGGCAAGGTGAGGGGCGCGAGCAGACACTTAATCAAATTCTTGTGGAGATGGACGGGTTTGAACCAACGATGAACCTTATTGTTATGGCAGCGACGAACCGTCCAGATGTGCTTGATAAGGCACTTCTTCGACCAGGTCGATTCGATCGACGAGTAACACTCGACCTTCCTGATCGTGCTGACCGTGAAGCAATTCTATCGGTACACGTGAAGACTAAGCCGTTAGCAGAAGATGTCAATCTTCGCGTTATCGCTGAACGCACGCCTGGATTTTCTGGAGCTGATCTTTACTCGCTTATGAACGAGAGTGCTATTCTTGCCGCTCGAGAAGGACGTAAGAGTGTGGCACAGTACGACCTTATTCGTTCGATTGAAAAGGTGATGCTCGGTCCAGAGCGAAAGAGTCATGTTCTTTCTCTTAAGGAAAAGAAAATTACAGCCTATCACGAAGCAGGGCATGCGTTAGTTGCTTCTGTTTTGCCTGACGCCGATCCGGTGCATAAGATATCAATCATTGCACGTGGTACAGCCGGTGGATATACACTTAAGTTGCCACTAGATGAGCGTCGACTCATGAGCAGGTCTGCATTTCTTGACGATATTGCAATGTCTCTTGGTGGCTACGTTGCTGAAAAGGAGATTTTTGGCGACATTACTACAGGTCCTTCAAACGATCTAGAAGTTGCAACTGCCATGGCTCGCAATATGGTAATGCGTTATGGTATGAGCACACTTGGTCCTGTTGCATTTGTTCCAGAAGGAGAAGGACGAAGTGTGTTTTATGGCAAGGAATATAGTGAAGTTTATGGTGAGAAAATTGATGATGAAGTGAAGCGAATTATGGATGACGCATGGAACAGAGCTCGACTCATTGTTACAGACAAGAGACACGTTCTTACTGCTATCGCAGAAGAACTTATGCGTGTAGAAAATATAGAACGTGATGAGTTCGAAAAGCTTCTCATTGCACATGGTATTGTGCCGAAGAAGAAGGAAGAAGTTGTGTTGTAACAAAATAAAGACACAATATACTTTAATTCTACATTAAAGATAGGGTGGTGTTAGTACTCAAGAACGCAGGCAACCGCCTGCGTTCTTGATTTTTATGTAAAACCCGCCCCTTGTGGGGGGCGGGGGCGGGTCGTCAGATGATCGCGTTGTGTACTAGCGATCGTTCGTGACTGGTTCACTGAGAAGGGTTCTCATGGACGGTTCGGCAGAAGCCCCAACCGCCCTCTTGTCGGAGAGGTGCCCAACTCCTTGACTGGTCCGGTCATCAGGAGTGCGTCGCTCATCTCTCCTGTTGCCCCTGTGACCGTTGAGAGCGTCGATCACGTCCTTGGGTATTCCTTCGAGCCATCTTTGATTGGCCATGCTGATCTCCTTTTCATGTTTCCGCAGTGCCCTGGTTGCACCCGGTTTTTTTAATGGTACACTTCTTTATTTTTTATGCAAGTATCTGTGGTTTATTTTTGGTTTATAATTTGCTATAGTGAGTTTACTTTTTCGAAAAGGGGAAGATGTCGATAAAGTGGAACTTAGTGTGTAAGCAGTTATATTGTAGATAAAGTGCGCCTATAGCTCAGTTGGTAGAGCGGACGTCTTATCAAATTGAATCAAAAGAAAATGAATTAAGTGCGCCTATAGCTCAGTTGGTAGAGCGGACGTCTTATACACGTCTGGTCCCTGGTTCGAGTCCAGGTAGGCGCACTTAGAGCATTTTCTTTGAATAACAATTTACTACGATGCAGTGGCGCAAGATCCTTACTCCATATGTATTTTTTCTTTCTCTGTGATTAGTTGAAGGAGGTCAGGGTTATGTTCAAGTGATGGGTCGAGCTCAACAAGATTGCGAGCTTCTTCTCGTGCTATCTCAACGAGCTTCGGGTTCTTGATCGCTTCCATGGCAAGATCGCTCAAGCCCCACTGCTTGCCATCATTTAATGTTCCAATACCGCGTGCTAGCATGTCTTGCTCTGCGAGCTCGAATCCATTCTTTGCTTTGACGAGCGCCTGAAGTCGTTTGTAGGTTGTCTCGCCGTAGCTTTCTGTGAAGAGATAACAGTATGACTGATGCTCTGCACGGCCTACGCGACCACGAAGCTGGTGTAGTTGTGCAAGACCGAATCTATCTGCATGTTCGATGATAATCACCGTTGCATTAGGGACATTAACGCCAACTTCTACGACGGATGTTGCAACAAGTATGTCAGAACGTTTTGCAAGAAAATCTTCCATCACTTCTTCCTTCTCTTCCTTCTTCATTTTGCTATGAAGTATATCGACAACGAATTCTGGGAAGATGACGTCAGCAAGTCTATGGGCCTCCTCCTTTACGCTCTTAAGAGTTCGCTTCTGCGCTTCTTCCTCGTCTTGTTCATCGATACGTGGACAAATGACATAGACCTGCCGACCATTTTGTAATTCCTTGCGAACGTGTTCGTACATCTCATCACGCTTAGTAGCCTTCACGACCTCAGTGATGATCTTCTTTCGTTCTTTTGGCATACTGTCGATTACAGTGAGTTC
>CAZBGU010000032.1:0-5428 GCA_964491805.1 uncultured Candidatus Saccharibacteria bacterium | reverse complement strand
CTATGAAAACAATTGATACAAATAATTTTGACGGTCTTTCCATCAAGGTTGCATCTCCTGAGGCGGTTCGTGCATGGTCATTTGGTGAGGTGACCAAACCAGAAACCATTAACTACCGCACAGGACGTTCAGAGCGCTATGGTCTTTTTGACGAAAGAATCTTTGGTCCAGAAAAGGATTATGAATGTTACTGTGGAAAGTACAAGCGTATTCGTTATAAGGGTATTGTATGTGAGAAGTGTGGCGTTGAAGTTTGTAAATCCATTGTTCGTCGTGAACGAATGGGTCACATTGAGCTTGCATCTCCTGTTGCGCATATTTGGTTCCTTCGTACAGTTCCTTCACGTATAGCTCTTATTCTTGCTCAGCCTGTAGGGGACGTAGAGAAGGTTGTGTATTTTGCCGGGTATGTCGTTAAATCAGTGAATGAAGCTGCTCGTGAAGAAATTCTTTTTAATCTCGAGAGTGAGTTTAAGGCAAAGGTAAAGTCAGCAACCGACGAGAAGACGCAAGACAAACTTCGTGATCTCCTTGTTGCAACAAAGAAAGAGATTGCTGAAATTAAACCAAATAAGATCTTTGACGAACTTACCTATCATCGTTTTGCGATGAAGTATGGCACATGTTTTGAAGCAGGTATTGGTGCTGAGGCAATCTACGAAATCTTTAAGACTATGGATCTCAAGAAGATTGAAGGGGAGATTGTACTTCAGCTTGAGAAGGCTGGGGCACTTGAACGTGAAAAAGCAGAAAAGCGTCTTTCGCTCGTTCGCGCATTCCAGAATGCTGGTATTCGTCCAGAATGGATGTTTATGACGGTTATCCCTGTTATTCCACCTGGAATCCGTCCTATGGTTGCTCTTGAAGGTGGACGTTATGCAGCGAGTGATGTTAACGATCTCTACCGCCGTGTAATCAATCGTAACAACCGTCTCAAGAAACTCATGGAGATCGGTGCACCAGACGTGATCCTTCGCAATGAGAAGCGTATTCTTCAAGAAGCTGTTGATGCGCTCGTCGATAACTCAGCTCGTCATGGTCAAGATGCTGTCATGAGTCAATCACAAAAGCGTCAGCTCAAGTCACTCTCAGACAACCTTAAAGGTAAGCAAGGTCTTCTTCGTGGGAACCTTCTTGGAAAGCGTGTCGACTACTCTGCGCGTTCTGTGATCGTCGTTGGTCCATCACTTGCGCTTAACGAGTGTGGTCTTCCAAAGCATATGGCACTCGAACTCTTCAAGCCGTTTATTATTTCAAAGATCCTCGAAAGAGAACTTGCATTCAACATTCGTGGTGCTAACAAGCTCATCGAAGATGGTATTCCAGAGGTATGGGCTATCCTTGAAGAGGTTATCGAAGGAAAGTATGTGCTCCTTAACCGTGCACCTACACTTCACCGTCTTGGTATTCAGGCCTTCAATCCTAAACTCATTGAAGGTAATGCTATTCAGCTTCACCCACTCGTATGTCAGGCCTTCAACGCTGACTTCGACGGTGACCAAATGGCTGTTCACCTCCCACTTTCAGTGGCGGCACAGAATGAAGCTCGTACACTTATGGCGGCTAACCGCAACCTTCTCCGTCCTGGATCTGGGGATTCGATTGTTAACCCACGTATGGATATGGTGCTTGGTGCGTACTGGATGACGAAGATGATTCCCGGTGAGAAGGGTGAAGGGAAGTATTTCCCATCACCAAACGAGGCTATTACTGCGTATGACTTCGGTATCGTTTCTTTCCGTGCGAAGATTATTGTTATGCCATCAGAGAAGGCTAAGTATGCACAGTTCGAAGGTAAGCCTTTCGAGACTACTATTGGTCGCCTTCTCTTCAACTCAGTGTTCCCATCAGAGTATCCATATATGAATGATGAGGTTACTGGTAAGAAGATGAACAGTATCATTGACCAGGTTATTCTAACCTATGGTCTTGAGACTGCACCATCTGTGATCGACAAGATAAAAGCGTTTGGTTACAAGTACGCAACAGTGTCAGGTACAACATGGAACATCGATGCAGTGAAGGTTCCAAAGGAGAAACCAGCCCTAGTTGAAGAAGGTTGGAGTCAGGCTGCTCGTGTAGAAAATGATTATGAAGAGGGTCTTCTTTCTGCGGAAGAAAAATATGAGCGCACTATCTCAGTATGGCAAGGTGTACGTACAAAAATAGAGAAGCTTGTCCCAGAGTCATTCGAGAAGCACGGTTCTGTGTACGACTTAATTACGTCAGGTGCTCGTGGGTCTATTGCACAGATTATTCAGATGTCTGGTATGAAGGGTATTATTGTGAATAACTCAGGTCGTAACTTGGACTTCCCGGTAATTTCATCATACAAGGAAGGACTCACACCACTTGAGTACTTTATTACGACATATGGAGCCCGTAAAGGTAACTCAGATACCGCACTCAAGACAGCGCAAGCAGGGTATCTTACACGTCGTCTTGTAGATGTGGCACAGGATGCTATCATTACAGAACTTGATTGTGGTACGAAGGAAAGTAAGGTTGTCCGCAAAGAAAATGCTCTTGGAATCGAGGTGCCAATCTCAAAGAACATTCGTGGACGTATTATTGCAGAAGACATTATTGTTAATGGTGAGGTTCTTTACAAGAAGAATCACCTTATCAGTAAGGATGATGCAGTGATAGTAGAAAATGCAGGTGTAGAAGAAGTGCGTGTGTTCTCACCACTCGTATGTCAGTCACTCCACGGAATCTGTCAAAAGTGTTACGGGCTTGATATGGGTCGCAACAAGAAGGTTGACCTCGGTGAGGCAGTCGGTATTGTTGCTGCACAAGCTATCGGTGAACCAGGAACACAGCTTACCATGCGTACATTCCATGCTGGTGGTGTTGCGGGTACTGACATTACACAAGGTCTTCCACGTGTTGAAGAAATCTTCGAACGCCGCATGCCTAAGAACCCAGCTATTATTGCTCATGAATCAGGAGAAGTTACGTCAATTCGTGAAGAGGGTAAGGAAAAAATTATTACCATTCTTGCAGACGATGAGGTTAACGCAAAAGGAAATAAGAATGGAAAGCAAGTTGAGTACACAGTACCATTCCGCCGTCAACCAATTGTAAAAACTGGCGATACGATTAAGCGAGGTCAGATGCTTACTGATGGATCATGTGACATAGATGAACTCTTTAACTTTGCAAGTAAAGAAGTTGCAGAAGAATATATTGTATCTGAAATCAACAAGGTGTATGAACTCCAGGGTGCAGCCATCTCACGAAAGCACGTTGAAGTTATCATTAAGCAGATGTTCGGCCGTGTCAAGATTGCAAACCCAGGTGATACACGATTCACACAATCAGATATTGTCGAAGTCTCAACTTTCCGTGCTGAGAACTCGCGTGTAAAGGCAGAAGGTGGTGTAGAGGCGAAAGGTAAACACTTGGTACTTGGTATCACTGATGTTGCTCTTTCTACGGACTCATGGCTTTCAAGTGCTTCGTTCCAGAACACAACTCGTGTGCTCATCACAGCATCTACTCGTGGACAGATGGACGAACTTCGTGGTCTTAAGGAGAACGTTATCATTGGTCGCTTGATCCCAGCAGGAACCGGACTTAGAGGACAACAGGGAGAGTAGTCGTAGAACGTTGTAGGCTGTAGCGAACTATAGCAGAAAATATAATACAAAAATCATGACACTGAAGTGTCATGATTTTTGCTTTTACCCAAGTCAACACTCTCTCGAACCTCTTTTCTGTTATTTGATTTTTTATTTGTTTGTTTGACGTAGTGATGTTATGCGTATAGACTATTGTCCAGTCAAGGGCGCTTTTGATTTTACTAATAGTAGTTTTATTTATATGAAAATTATTACTCACATGTTCAGTTTTTTCATTGTTATGTGTTTAGGTGTGGTTACTACTACTGTCACGCCAGTACATGTGTTCGCACGAACATCTCAAGTTATTACTTCATTTAGTTTTTCTGAAGGTGTTGGCGTTATCACTGAACCTGCCCACACAATTGCGGTTACAGTTCCCTACGGAACCGATGTTACCGCACTTATGCCGACCATTACTCATAATGGCACATCTATTAGTCCAGAAAGTGGTGCCGTTCATGATTTTACTAGCCCTGTCACCTATACAGTTTCAGATGTTGAGACAGAATCAAGTACTGACTATACGGTCACTGTCACTGTTGCCCCTAACCCAGCAAAGAATATTCTTTCATTTGCCATGTATGGAGCAACTGGAATCGTTGGAACAAGTACCGTTGTTATTGAGATTCCTTATAATCTGTCGCTCTCATCCCTTACTCCGATAATTACTATTTCTGGTGTTTCAGTCAGTCCTCTTAGTGGTTCATCACAAGATTTCACTACACCTGTTACATATACTGTTACTGCAGCTGATGAGTCCAGTAAAGATTATACTGTGACTGTAACTCGATCTTCATCTCCTTTTACAATAAGTTCGTCTGGTTCATGTCCTGATAATCGAACCATTACGATACTGTCTCACATGTGGGGAGAGGGTTCAATATACTACACAACGGACGGTTCAGACCCTGAGCGTGTCCGTGGTGAATATACTGGAAGTAGCAATCGATACACAGAACCTTTTACTCTTGTTGTTGGTAGAGGTGAGAGTAAGACCGTTAAAGCTTTCTATTCTGATGGTGAGTACAGTTCAGAAGTTATTACAAGCACGTATACGTGTGATGCTGCATTACCTGCTATAGGTGGTGGATACTTTATTAGTCTCCCATCAGGTAAGCAAGTGGATTCTCCATTTGCTGCACCTACAATTATACAACCCCAAAATTCAAGTACGCAGGGACAGGTGCTCGGTGTCATTGCTTCATGTAAAGAGTCTGGTCAGTACCTTACACACTATGCTCGTATTGGATATGATAATGATGTTGATACCGTAAAGAAACTTCAAACATTTCTGAATAAAGAGATTGGCGCTAATATTCCAGTTACAGGATTTTTTGGTCCAATGACTGAAGCCAAGCTAAAAGAATTTCAACTAATCCATAAAAATACACTACTTGCTCCATGGGGTATAACTGAACCAACTGGTATTCTGTATATCACTACCATGGCTCAAATAAATCATCTAATGTGTGCTGATTTTCCACTGACAGAATTAGGTACAAAACTTATTCCATTTAATGAGAATCCTGACACACCCAAAAAGCTTTAAAATAATATTTTAAGCTTTAAAGTGAAAAGTTTCAATTTTCTGTATATGAACAGCGCAGTAATATTGGTGGAATGATGCGCTATACTATACCTTATGAAAGTCAGCAAGGTCCTTAAACATCTTTTTGTTCCACATTCTGAAAATGATTTTAAACCTCACTTTTTCAGAGAAGCAGCAGTAGGCACTATGGTGCTCGTAAGTGTTTTTCTACTTGGTGTATCGTTTGGTAGTTCTCACTTTATTCATAAGACCG
>CAZBGU010000031.1:0-7292 GCA_964491805.1 uncultured Candidatus Saccharibacteria bacterium | reverse complement strand
CCATACTCTAAACGAAGAATGGATACCTCGTCAGCTTGCTGCGAGGTAGTTCATTTACTAATGAGTCTCATCTTCAGATGTAACGGAAGGCTGATCTTGCTCTGTTTGTTTTGATGCCTCCATTGCAGCAGCTTGCTGCTCTGCTTTTATCTCTGCTTCAGTCTTTGTTCTTTTAAAAATAGGATTCTCCATGCCTGGGAGTAGGCTCTTAGATGAAAAACCGGTAATTCTTGTACCACTCACCTTTGTAGCAGTGATTGAGTTCGGGTAGTCAGGATCAGTTGCTAACGGATTTCTAATCTGCATGGTGATGCCCCCGCTCTTGTTAACATCCCAACTGCCCTGTCCTAAAGAACTGTCATTTCCATTAATTGTTGCAACGATGTCAACAGTCGTGTCGTCTTCAAGAATTAGTTTAATCGGATACTTGCAACCTGAGGATTCGTCACAAAGATATGTGCCAGAAAAAACTTGAGCGGCGGATACACCATTACCACGTCGATCACTTGAACCATTAAAAAGCAGATCAGGTACACCTGCTATGTGAAAATAGTACGCTGCTCCACCAACAAGCATAAAAGTGACGCCGTAAATTAACTGCTTATACGTTGACATTGTATCTGCTAGTATACTCTTCGTTATTGTTTATTAACAAGTGAAAACAGTGGAAAATCAGTTTTAAGTAAAAAAGCTGCAGCGTTCATATGTCCTCCCCCTCCAAATTTTTTTGCAATCTCGCTAACATCAAAGTCCTTGACACTTCGTAAGCTACATTTCCAGCACCCCTTTTCATAGTTAAATATAAGAGAAAAGGTACCAGATTTTTCTGCTAGAATATGCCCCAGATCACTTTTAATTTCACTTGGCGCGTTAACTGCATAAATTGTATACCCTTCAAAAGTAATGAGTTCTGCTGCATCAGTATATATTTTAATTTTTTGGTTACGTGCACTTACAAGCATTTTGCCTATAGATTTTGCATAGGCATGTCCTTCTTTAGTTTCAAGTGTTGTGTGGAGATCTTCAAAGTGACTAAAGGTAAAGTGATCACCTGTATCACTATAAATGTATGCTTCAATTTCTTCCCAGTCAGGTAATGTGTGTTTCCAGGTATCTGAGTCTGATATATAGCGTATTAGGTTCGGAATTGGTTCTGCGGGATGAAAATACATCCAAGAAAGATATGCACCTGAATGATGTTTGTCATATATAAATGAAGAAAGCCCTTTGATGCTTTCTTCTGCACTAACATGATGATCAATTACTGTAAACTTTTTGGTTACTCCCTCACATGCGACCATCTCCTCTTTTGAAAATGAATAGTCGAGTACATACACCTCTTTGTTTTTAAAAATATCTGGTGAAAGCATGCCATAGCGTCTATCGCAAGGAATATACGAAGCCTTATCACCAAATTTTTTCCATGCGGCATAAGCAGATCCAAAACCGTCTGTACATAGACCGTGGTAAAGCACTATTATTTCTTTTGAAAATAAATTAGATTCAATTGCTTTGCTGTCCATGTTGTTGTATGTAGAACAAAAGTATAGCATAGCATCAGTCGAATCTATTATTTACACAAAATTAAAATTCTGTACGCAAAAGACAATCCGTGTTATCATAGTAAAACTTGGCCTTGAGGCCATTTGTTATTATGGCAGTAGAAAAACAAATTCCAGCAGGAGGTGAAGTTATTCTTCGGTTTGAAGATGTCACTTTTAATCATGGAGAAAATAAGCCTATTCTTTTTGAGTCCAATTTTGTTGTACGTCGTGGCACTAAATTAACATTAATGGGACAGAATGGTGCTGGAAAGTCGACATTGTTTTCTATGATCATGGGTGAACTCCAGCCTGAAGAAGGTAGGATCATTGTTGGACAAGGACTCCATATTGCTATAGCAAAACAGTTCATCCCACACAGCAAGTGGCATCTTACTGTTCGTGAATTTCTCGAGTCAGCATTTGAGGAAAAAGTCTATGATATAGACAAGCGTGCTAGCTCCGTTTTTAGTACCGTAGAACTAAAGGTGTCTCTTGATAAACAAATCAAGGATTTGTCTGGTGGACAGAAAGGTAGACTATTGATAGCCCAAGCACTTATTCAAGATCCCGACATTCTTCTTCTTGATGAACCGACCAACAACCTCGATAAAGCAGGAATTCAGCTTCTTACCGACTTTATGAAGGCTTATGACAAAACAGTGATCGTGATCTCACACGATGCCGACTTCCTCAATTCATTCACGCACGGTGTCCTCTATATTAATACACAGACGTATAGCATAGAGCAGTATGTTGGTAACTATTTTAAAGTGGTTGAGGAAATTAAGCGTGAAGTAGAACGAGCGGAACGTGCAAATGCTCAACTCGAAAAAGAGATTCAAAACAATAAAGACAAGGTCAACTTTTTTGCTCTCAAAGGTGGCAAAATGCGTAAACTAGCAGCGAAGCTTCGTGATGAGGTTGAGGAACTTGAAGATAGCAAGGTTGATGTACGGAAGGAAGACCGCACGATTAAACCGTTTACTATTCCTTGTCAGGAAGACATCGGTAGTATCATAGTTAAATTTGAACATGTAGAAGTGCTTCATGACGGCAAACCTGTGAAGCGCTCAGTAAATGTCGAGCTTCGCAAAGGAGACAAGCTTCACATAATTGGACCAAACGGTATTGGTAAGACAACATTACTTGAAAAAATTGCAAAACGAAATGAGAAAGGTGTTTCTATTCAAGATGGAATTGTAGTAGGTTATTATCGACAAGATTTTTCTACGCTAGATTTTGAGAAATCAGCATATCAGGAACTTGCGAAAGTATTAAAACGACTAGATGACCAGCTCTTGCGACGGGTTGCAGCAAGCATGCTCCTTGGAGCATCGCAACTTGCAAGCAAAATTGGTCTACTGTCTGAAGGGCAAAAAGGGCTATTGATGTTTGCTTATCTTCGCTTACAACAACCAGGACTTCTAATTCTAGACGAGCCAACGAATCATATTAATTTTCGCCATATTCCTGTTATCGCTGAAGCATTGAAAGCATACGAAGGGCCTATTATTATAGTTTCTCATGTGCATGAGTTTGTAAAGGAAATTGGTATTACTCAGACGCTTGATCTTGGAAAGTTATAGTAAGTACCAAAGTTTACATTCCGTTTAATTTATCATTTGTGCAGATTTCTGGGGATAAGTACTGGACTTTTTTACTCTAATATGGTACAATAGAGAAATATAAGCAACTCTCATGTTTTACACTTGTATTACTGGTAGCTCAGGGCTTATTGTTAACAATTAGTTTCTAAAATCAATGAATTCAAAACTTTACATAGGTGGTATTCCTTACTCTTCTACTAACGATGATCTTAAGGCACACTTCAGTGCTGCTGGAACAGTTGTTTCTGCACAGATTATTATCGATAAGATGACAAATCGCTCAAAGGGCTTCGGCTTCGTTGAAATGTCATCAGATGAAGAAGCTCAGAAGGCTATCGCTATGTTCCACGATCAGGAGTTCCAGGGACGTCGTCTTACAGTTAATGTTGCACGTCCACTAGCTCCTCGTGAGGACCGCCCACGTCGCGCATTCTAAATAATGAGTATTCTTAAGGTATTCCTTATAGAATAAAGACGAAAGAAAAAGCTACTTGAAAAAGTAGCTTTTTCTTTCGTCTTAGTATAAATGAGGTACTTATTTTCTGCGTTCGCCTCTTGTTGCATATAAAAAATATTCCTGATTACCGTCACCACCTTTAATAGTACAAGGGAAAATTAATACCTGAGAAAAGTTATTTTCTAGTTGTGTCTCATATTTTTTTAGTATACTCTTAAGCAACAGCTCATCCTTTACAATCCCTTTTTTAGTGTTACCTTTACCAACTTCAAATTGTGGCTTAATGAGAAGAAACAGCTCAGTTGTGTCAGTAACAAAATTAAGAATTACATCCATTATTTTTTCGAGTGCGATAAACGAGACATCGGCCACAATGAAATCATAAGCTTTGTCAGCATTGAAGTCTCGAATGTCAGTATTTTCATATGAGATAACTCTGTTGTCCATTTTTAGCTTGTTGTGGAGCTGAGATGTTCCAACATCAACCGCAGTAACAGACTTTGCACCGTATAAAAGAAGGCAGTCGGTAAAACCACCAGTAGAGGAACCAATATCTAATGCGCTTTTCCCCTTCATAACTCTCGATACTTGTTCTAAAGATCCATAGACATACTGAAGTGCCCCTTCAAGCTTTTCGCCACCCCTGGAGACAAATTTTCGCCTATTGGTGACTTCTAAAGTGTCGGTGTCAGTAACTTTTTTAGTTTGTTTAGTGGTTGGCACACCATTCAAGAGCACCACACCCTGTGATATACACTCTTGGGCTTCACTTCTACTATCACATAGGCCCCTATGGACAAGCGCTTGGTCTATTCTCATACTGCTATCAGTTGTGTTACTGCAACCTACTCTAGAGGTTACCTGCCAACCCATCCTTTAACTTCAAGAGCAGTGCGAGCTGCTTGAGTCTCCGCTTCCTGTTTACTCTTACCCTTTCCTTCAGCAATTTTACTTTCACCAAAAAAGATGCCGACGAGGAACAACTTGTCGTGATCAGGACCCTCCTCTGATATAACCTTGTAACTAGGCGTCAACGAGTATAATTCCTGTGACTTTTCTTGTACAAAACTTTTAGCGTCCTTATAAAGACCTCTACGTATTATTTCGTCAGTCTTTCCAAGGAGACTGTTTGAGATAAAAGTACGCACAGAACCGTACCCCTGATCAATATACAATGCTCCAACAAAAGCTTCATATGCATCAGCAAGGATTGATGACCGTGCTCGGTGTACATCCTTTGACTCACCTTTGGATAATTTCATCATATCATTAAAACCAAGTGAAGAAGCAACATCACCGAGAGTAACTGCATTAACAAGGGCTGAACGATACGCAGTAAGGTCACCTTCGTTGTGGGATGGGTACTTTTTATACAAAAATTCAGTAACAACAAGCTCAAGGACTGCGTCCCCCAAAAACTCAAGACGTTCATTGTGTACAAGTCCGGTACGAGGATTCTCGTTAATAAAACTACGATGAATAAAAGCCTGCTCTAGTAATGCATCGTTTATAAATACAATATTATTATTATTTTTAAATTCTTCTAGTGTCATGTATACAGTAAAATTACTCTAGTAGGTAGATCGAGATAAATACTAAGAAACAGAAACAAAAACGTTTTTCTCCTCGATTAGCAACTTAGCCTTGATAATGATTGCCTTTATATCATCATACATACGCAGAGAGACTGCGTCATTTGCAAAAAACCAACGCGCCTCATCAAGTCCGCCTTTTTTTTCAAGGGTGAGTGGAACAAAGTCTGTAATGCCAAGATAGTAATCAACATGCTTCACAACTTTGCCTTGGTCTGGCTTGTTAGCGATATATTCGTTCTCACCAAGTCTATCAATAATTGAAATACCTACGCCTATTTCTCTTGCTATTGCAGCAATAACTTCATCCTCAGTTGAAACACTACCTTGTATATGTCCTTTAGGAAGAGTCCAGTAACCAAAAACATCATGAACAAGAGCAATCTGGAGCTTGCTGTTATTCATAGCACAAACAACCGCACCAGCAAGAAGTTCACGCTTTGTTGATTCAAAATGCTCCTTTTTTGTCTTTGTTGTCTGTGCTTTTTCTGGCTCACCCATTTCTTTGTAAATCGCACCAAGGACACCATTAACAAATTTACCAGAAGTTTCTCCTGCAAATGCCTTTGCAAGCTCAATGGACTCATCTATAGCAACCTTTGGAGGAACTTGTGCTCTATCACCAAAAAGAAGTTCGGTGAGTCCGATACGAAGAATGTTGCGGTCAACCACCCCAATCTTTTCAAGAGGC
Organism: uncultured Candidatus Saccharibacteria bacterium; assembly: GCA_964491805.1. Lineage (GTDB taxonomy): Bacteria > Patescibacteriota > Minisyncoccia > Phycocordibacterales > UBA5272 > UBA11704. The sequence goes on along the minus strand of CAZBGU010000031.1, from coordinate 1,401 downwards.
CAATCTGGTGCAGCACGAGTAATAATATCATCAATTGTTATACGTCTAGAAAGAGCATTATTAATTATGCTTTTTGTGAAAGAAGTATCTTTCACCCCTTCACCGAATTCTATTGTATTCCTCAGAATGATAGGCTCAACAGTATCTAAGGTAAGATTAAGTTCGTCCTTCATGTCGAGTTCGAAAAGCGTCTGGAGTGCGATTGTTCGAGCAATGTGCCGGGTACTCATACTGTTTGTTATTTTTGTTTTGAAAGAACTTTTAGAAAGTTAGAATTTATCAGGGGACAAGAGTTATGCTGTCTTAGTCTTCGGCTTAACTGATAGAGCTTTTTTACCTTTATAAAAACCACACGCATCACAAACACGGTGAGGTGTCTTGAGGGCCTTGCAATTCTTGCATTCCACAAGATTGGCTGCTTTTAGAGCATGATGACTACGACGATTCGCCGTATGTGCTCGTGTATGTCTCATTCGTACTACCATAGTTAAACAATTATATACCAAATCTATAAATTAAGCAACTTTGTATGTGGAGAACAACGAACTATTCCCTACCTAATAACACAAAAGCCAAGAATAGTCAGAGAGCAAGGCATGGATTGCTTGCTAATAATAGAAGAATCTACTTTAGCGTAGGCGTGTAGCTGCCCCCCAGAGAGGTAGCTGGTCAGAATAGAGAGGAGTGACTGGGTGTTCTCCGAGGTGTTCTTCATATCGTTTTTCTGCTCATATGGCATAAACAGTGCTATGAATGAATCAAAAAATGACGATTTAACATACTTTCCACTTCCATCCCAATTAAATCCGACGTCGCCACTACCCCCGCCCTGACCTGGCGTAGATGTAGAGTTTGTTGATGTGGCACTTGTAGTCGTGCCTGTACCCCCTCCTCCACCTCCCTGATTTCCAAGACCACCACTTTGCGTTGTGGTTCCACCGTTCATAACTTCTAGATCAAGAATAAAGGCGCCAGATGCAGGAGAAGGTATATTAAACGGTTGACCAGTAGGAACAACGCCAGATGAATAGTTCCCTGCAGAATCTTTGGTAAAGAGTTTATAATAATAATATGTTGATCTTGGTGGCGAGAAAGTACATGTTGACTGAGATCCTGGTGTGATGCTGCTTGAAACACATGCAACAGTTGATGCCCCAATAGTATTGCCAGCAGAGTACGTTGTACCTTCAGTAGGACTGTCTGTAACACTACTGCCAGCCTTACGAAGAATAAGAACTGACGATGCATCCTGATCTGTAGTGTTTGTATATGTGACAACAATTTGTTCAGAATCAATACGAGCAGTACCGACCGCAGAAGATGGATCCCCCGGCGACGTATTATCCACCGTCACCACCGTTGTCGTTCCATTCGGCTGATCATTCCCCGTCTTTGATGCGG
>CAZBGU010000030.1:0-7612 GCA_964491805.1 uncultured Candidatus Saccharibacteria bacterium | reverse complement strand
CAGGAGTTCAAGTTGTTGGTTTTTCGAAAGAAGACGCATCGGCTCTTATTGCAAACGCTGAGATCTCTAGAGAGGTAAAAGAAGGAAATAATCCATGGGGAGCTACATGGGCATAAAGCATCTCCGTAAAGCGATGATTATCTTTTTTGTTTTGGTATAAATCCAAGCACTGCATCTCCAGAAAAGTTAGATAATACCGTTAAGTCAGTGGAGCGTATCGCGAAAAGACACGCTTTGAAACATTTATGATGTTTAATATATACCCACAAAGAGCAACTGATCCGAATGACCTTCATCAAGATATAGATGACACGCTCCATCAAAAGAATCTTTTCTATATAGAAAAATATTTTAAAGAAAATAAACAAAGGAAAATACTTGCTGCATGGGGAACGCTTATTACTAACGTCCGTACTTAAAGTCTTGTCTTCGTGATATTTATGCAGTTTCCAAAAAATATAAGTGTAGCTGGTATTCTATTGGTAAACATTCTAAAGACGGTCATCCTCATCATCCGCTCTACTTAAGTAATGATGAGATGTTGCAGGAGTTCGATCTTGATGTGTATATACAGTCTCTGTAATTTCCGTTCTATTTACTCTTCATCTTTTTCTTCATACACTAGAAGAATACGCCTATGGAACCTCTTGCTACCACACGTAGACCAAAAACACTCTCTGAGTACATTGGCCAATCTCATCTTGTTGGTGAAGGGAAACCGCTTACTATTGCTATAGAGAAGAAGCACAAATTCTCTTTCATTCTGTACGGCCCTCCCGGGTGTGGAAAAACAACCCTTGCGCGTATTTATGCAAAGGCGCTTAATGCTGAGTATCATGAACTCTCAGCGGTGTCTGCGGGTAAAGATGATATACGGCGTATTGTGGAGAATGGCGGTGAACTTTTTGGTCCTCGTGTACTTTTTCTTGATGAAATACACAGGTTCAATAAAGCACAACAAGACTACCTATTACCATATGTTGAAAGTGGCCGACTTATTTTAATAGGGGCAACAACAGAGAACCCAAGTTTTGAGGTGATTCCCGCACTTCTTTCGAGGTGTCGGGTGTTTGTACTTGAACCACTTTCTCATAGTGAGATGCAAGAGATTATACGACGCACAGGAATAGACCTTCCTCATGATGCGTTACAACTTCTTGTTAATATTGGAGGGGGTGATGCAAGACAGACACTCGGTCTTCTTGAGAATACTCAAGAACTCTATGGAAAGGTGACTAAAGAAGCAATAAAAAGTGCGCTGCAGTCTAAGTTTTTGCGCTATGATAAAAAGGGTGAAGGGCACTATAACACAATTAGTGCCTTTATTAAAAGTATGCGAGCTTCACAAGTTGATGCTGCGCTTTATTATCTTGCTCGCATGATTGAGTCTGGTGAAGACCCAAAATTTATCGCACGTCGCATGGTGATCTTTGCGTCAGAAGATATCGGTATGACTAACTCTAACGCACTCATTGTTGCTAACGAAGTTTTCCGTGCAGTAGAAACAATTGGCCTTCCTGAGTGTGGTATCAATCTCTCTCACGGCGTTGTGTACCTCGCTCGATCACCAAAAGATAGAAGTTCATACGATGCATACTATAGAGCGCTTGCTGATGTAAAACAACTCGGCGATCTTCCTATTCCACTCAAGCTTCGTAACGCAGAGACAGGTCTCATGAAAGATATGGGTTATGGGAAAGAATATGAAATGTATGGAGATAATGGCTTTTTGCCAGAAAAAATAGATGGTAAAAAATATTATTGTTAGTCCTTGTTGTTGTATAGTGTTTCTAGTATTTTTTTAAGATGTTCTCCGTATGAAGTTTTTGAAAAGGTGCCGGCAGATTTTCCAAGTGACTCCTTATCAGTGTAACCATAGAGGTGTGCGATACTTTCAAGATTTGCGATCGGTTCCCCGGTTTCTTTTTGAGTTTTTTGAACATAGAGTGCCGCCTCTAGAAGTGAGTCGTATGTACCTGTATCAAACCAAGCGACAGTTTCTGGTATGGGTGCGACCATGAGACTTCCTTCTTCTAGATACAGTCTATTAAGATCAGTGATTTCAAGTTCCCCTCTGTCTGAAGGTGAAAGTTTTTTTGCAAGAGAAGGAGCACGTTCGTCATAAAAGTAGATACCTGGGACAGCATATGGAGACGTCGGGTTCTTTGGTTTTTCTTCGAGTGATACTGCCTGCCCATTCTTGTCAAATGTTATTACCCCAAAGCGCTCTGGGTCTGGAACTTTGTAACCGAAAATAGTTGCACCAGCGATTGTATTTTCATTTGCTTTCCTCATGAGATCCTCAAACCCTTTTCCGTGAAGTAGGTTGTCGCCTAATATGAGACAAGAAGGGGATCCATTGAGAAATTTTTCTGCAATAATTAGAGCATCTGCTATACCTCGTTTAACTACTTGTAATTCGTACTCTAATTTGACACCAAAGTGAGAGCCGTCACCAAGGATGTTTCTAAATGTCACAAGGTCATCAGGATCTACGACAAGGAGGATCTCTCGTATTCCTGCGTGAAGGAACAAAGAAAGAGGATAGTAAATCATCGGCTTGTCATAAATAGGAAGGAGTTGCTTGTTTACTCCAAGAGTCATAGGAAGCAATCGGGATCCTTTACCTGCTGCGAGAATGATACCTTTTCTTTGCATAATTCACTTGCCAGTATACCTCCGTATGGTAATAAATCAAACGAATGTAAGAAGTCAAGAGTTCATTGTTCCTAGTGTCTGATTTTTGGTATACTCTGTCTTACTTATGGACGAACATATCGACGAAGAAATAGCTGCGCTTGAGGCACATATGAACGATATTTCATTCTGGGACGATAAAGATCAAGCTCAGGCGACGATAAAGCGTCACAAAGAACTTAAGGATAAAAAAGACGGTGTTAGTGTTCTTGATAGAGGTAATGCCATTATAAGTATCTTAGCTGGTGCAGGAGGGGACGACAGTGAAGATTTTGCTCGGATGCTCTTCGAAATGTATGAAGCATACTTTTCACGTAAAGGATTTTCGTATACGTTTTTACATGACAATAAGAATGATCATGGCGGTTATCGCAATCTTACGATCGAGGTATCAGGCAAGAATGTTTATGGAACACTTAAACATGAGTCTGGTGTGCATCGACTGGTGAGAATCTCGCCATTTAACGCTCAAGCAAAACGCCACACGTCATTTGCTCTTGTTGAGGTTCTGCCAGTTATTCCTCTTGTGGAGCGTAAGTCTATACCATTAGACGACATACGTATTGAGACTTCAAAGGCAGGAGGTCCAGGTGGGCAGAATGTTAATAAACGAGAAACTGCAGTGCGAGTGATACATCTTCCTACAAATATAGCGGTACATGTGGCAACTGAGAGACAACAGGAACAAAATAAACAGAAAGCGCTCGAGGTGCTGGCAGCGAAGTTGTTCAAGCTCGACGAAGAAAAGCGAAAAGCCGAGATTGAAGGTCGTCAAATCAGTAAGACAACAGAGATTGAATGGGGCAACCAAATTCGTTCCTATGTGCTTCACCCTTATAAGATGGTCAAGGATCATCGTACAGACTTTGAAACAAGTAATGTTGAGGCGGTTCTTGAGAAGGGAGAAATTGATGGGTTTATTGAAGCAGAAAAAAATATCAACCTTTAAAAGGCAAGTCTACCTAACCTCTATGGACAATTTTGTCTATATCATTGTGTTTTGAGTATAATTTTATTTCTTTTATTCATGCTTATTGCTTTTTTAATTCACATTTGTCGGTGCCTTTTGCATGCTATACTAACCCCATGCTTTACTTCGACAGGGTTTCAAAAGAATATGCAAATGGGACAAAGGTGTTAGATGAGATATCTCTTACGATTAATAAAGGCGAGCTTGTTTCTGTGGTTGGTCACTCAGGAGCAGGTAAGACCACACTAATTAAGATGCTTCTTGCAGAAGAATATCCAACAGAAGGGGTTGTTTCTTTTAACTCGGATAATATTCACATGCTTCGCGGGAAAGACATGACTAATTATCGACGTAAAATTGGTGTTGTGTTTCAGGACTTTCGTCTTATTCCAAACAAAACTGCATATGAAAATGTAGCATTTGCTATGGAGGCAGCGGGTCGTCATGACGATGAGATTCATGAAGATGTTCCACATGTTCTTGACCTTGTTGACCTCAAAGATAAGATGCACCACTTCCCTCATCAGTTATCTGGTGGTGAGCAGCAACGCGTAGCTATCGCCCGGGCTATTATCAACCGTCCTGAGATTATAATTGCAGACGAACCGACCGGTAATCTTGATCCACTTAATACATATGATATCGTTCAGATTTTGAAGAAGATTAATGATCTTGGCACTACGGTTATTCTAACAACTCACAATAAAGGCATTGTTGATAATCTTGGACGTCGTGTAATTACTATGGAGAATGGCCGTGTAACACGTGATCAAAAGTCGGGTAAATTTACAATGTAGTTATATGATGAAAACAGTACTCTGGAAAAGAACAATAATAGCTGGTTTACGTGGGTTCTATCGCAACAGAACGGTTTCGCTTTCTTCTATCTTTATTCTCACTATTACACTTTCGATCGTTACTTCATTTTATCTATTTGGTGCAGTGTTTGATTATACTCTTGAGCAAGTCAAAGAGAAGGTCGATGTTCGGGTGTATCTTACCGTTGATACCACAGAAGCACAAGCTGCAGAAATAAAGGCGAAGCTGCTTGGGCTTACGGACGTGAAGTCGGTGACATACACTTCACGTGAGCAGGCACTTCTTGATTTCAAGAAGAAGCATGAAGGTGACCAGCTTACCCTTCAAGCTCTAGAAGAGCTCGGGTCCAACCCATTTGGAGCTTCACTATCTGTGATAGCTAAGGACACGTCTCGATATGAAGCTATTGCAACTCAGTTAAGCGAAGGATCAGGATTGCTCGGCGATCAAAAAGGTGTAATTGATAAAGTTAACTATTATCAGATTAAGGATAGTATTGATAAATTGAATAGTATTATCGGATGGGTGAACACTGTCGGTTTCTGGCTTTCAGTTATATTTGTGCTAATGAGCTGTATGATTGTATATAATACTATTCGTCTTGCGATTTTTGTGTACCGTGACGAAATTGCAGTTATGAAACTTGTCGGTGCATCTAATATGTTTATCCGTGGACCTTTCATTGTTGAGTCGGTTCTGTATTCAATTGTTGCAACATTTTTCACAATCATTCTTTTCTTTCCTGCAACAGTATGGGTCACTAAAAAAACAGTCTTTTTCTTTGAAGGGCTTAACATTAATGCATTTTATATGTCACACCTCGTGCAGCTAATTGGAATTTTGCTTATCTTTAGTACAGTGCTTACAGTCCTCTCATCGCTCCTTGCTGTTCGCAAATATTTAAAGGTTTAAACTAAAGCACGAAAATTACTTTACACACCTCCAAGGATCAAGTGTATGTGGAACGGGTAAATTAACACATTAGTACATAATAATCACGAAAGTCAAGTCTTCCTACTTTTTGTTTTTCCGCATACACTGCATGTATCTGTTTTAAGTTACTTTCTACACGTCAACTAGCCAATAGCATCATAATGTTACAATCTACAGCACTTTCAATTCTCAAACTCGGACACACTACTTTTTTGACTGGTGCTGCAGGTGCAGGTAAGAGTTATGTCCTTCGTGAGTACATAGCCTATTTAAGGCGACATGGGATTCATTACGCTGTTACTGCTTCAACAGGCATTGCTTCAACCCATATCAACGGCTCTACAATACACTCGTGGAGTGGCATTGGAATTAAGGATAGTATTGGTCGTTATGAATTAGACGCAATAGAAGAAAAACAAAATCTTTATAAGCGATGGACCACGACAAGTGTTCTTATTATTGATGAAGTTTCTATGCTTCACGCGTCGTTCGTTGATATGTTGGATGTGGTTGCTAAACACGTAAGAAGAAACAAGAAGCCGTTTGGCGGGATGCAAGTTGTTTTTACTGGGGACTTTTTCCAGCTTCCGCCAGTTGTCAAACACGGCAATGGTATGGAGGGCGGGGTTTTTGCCTTTCAATCTGTTGCATGGAAAGAAGCTAAGCCAGTAGTGTGTTATCTTAGTGAGCAGTGGAGACAGGATGATGACAGGCTGTCATCCTTGCTTAACGCGATTCGAAAAGGTGATGTCGACGATGAACATTATGAATTGCTCCAAAGGATGTCAGAAGTATCACACGTTGGTGATCACATCAAGCTTTATACACATAATGAGAATGTGGATGAAATTAATCACGGCGAGTTTCTTAAGATAAAGAGTGAATCTCATGTGTACCATATGACTACTAAAGGCAAGGCACAGCTTGTTGCAAGTCTTAAGAATAATTGTCTTGCAGATGAAGTTCTCGAACTTAAGGTTGGAGCAAAAGTTATCTGTATTAAGAATGCACAAGACAGGAGCTATGTTAATGGCTCGATGGGGAAGGTGGTGAGTTTTGACAACGAAGGTGCTCCAATTGTCGAATTGGTGACAGGTAAGAGGGTGACCATTAAACCTGACAGTTGGAAGATAGAAGAAGATGGTAAAGTGAAAGCAGAACTTTCACAACTTCCTCTTAAGCTTGCTTGGGCAATTACAGTACATAAATCGCAGGGCATGACTCTCGACAAAGCAGAGATTGACCTTTCAAGATCATTTGCTTCAGGGCAGGGGTATGTTGCATTGTCGCGTCTTACTTCATTAGAAGGGTTGTATCTGAAGGGGTTTAATCCGCAGGCACTTATGATAAGTGATGACGTTCGTGAGATGGATGCCGTTTTTCGTACAAGGAGTAATCATGCAGAGGACGCTATTAAAAAATATGATGCAGAGACACTTGTTCGTTTGCAAGAAAAGTTTTTGACTGAGCAAGGGGGTTCGGTGGTTGAACTAGATAATGAAGAAATAGATGAAGTTCAAGAAAAAACACCGTCCCACATGCTTACAAAAAGTATGCTTGATGACGGTATAACAGTAAAAGAGATAGCGTCTGAACGAAAGCTTTCAGTCGATACTATTCTAGGTCACATTGAAAAGCTTCTTGAATATAAAGAAGACATAAAGCTCGATCATACAGTACCTGTCGGTAAGGACTTTGATAAGATTGCAAAAGCGTTTGAAAAGTTAGACACTCGCAAACTTACCCCTGTCTATGACGATCTAAAAGGGAAAGTTTCGTACCAGGATATACGACTGGTAAGAGCATTTTTACAGCTCTAGTTGTTTTGTTTGTCTAAGAATTTTAGAAGTATCTTGTTTCCAAGAGTCATCAACATCAATATATAGTTCGAGCTCATTGTTGTCTGGATCAAGAATATAAATACTATGTGTTACATGGTGATCTGCCGATCCGATAATGGAAACATTATGTACACGCAGTTCCTCAACGGCATCTTTTAGCTCTTCGTCTGAGGTGCCAATTTTAAAGCCGACGTGGTATAGACCAGGTTTTGGAAGTTCTCTACTTCCTGGTGCTCCTCCAACTTCGATGAGAAGAAGTTCGTGGTGAGTCCTGCCAGAGGAATACAATGCAGTGTGTTGGTTGCGACTAATTTCTTTAAAACCAAGGATGTTTTTATAAAAATCAGCTGAC
>CAZBGU010000029.1:0-7739 GCA_964491805.1 uncultured Candidatus Saccharibacteria bacterium | reverse complement strand
CGTGGTCAACGTGACCAATGGTTCCTACGTTTACGTGTGGTTTTGAGCGATCAAAGTTTTCTGCCATATGTTTTTGTTGGGTCGTGTCTTTCCTCGGAGAGAGGAGAGATATTGGACTAAATTAATTTATGTAAATAAAAGAAACCTAAAAATTTGCTACTACCTAGCCAAGCGAGTCTCTGTAGTGCTAAGTGAGTCTGGTGATAATATCACAAAATAAATCAAAATGCAAATAACAACACTTTGTCTCTGACTGTGCAGACAGAAAGTAGGGCACACAGACCAATTCACTGCAATTCCTCCTCTTTTTTAGAAAAAATAGTACCCAATTTTTTCATTTTTCCTCTTTTTAAACTTTTCCATCGAAATGAACGCCTATCTTTTCTGCTAAAAAGTGGCCCTGCTCGGCTCTTACCTCACGGTATGATTTACTAATCACGCCCGCGCAAGTCATTTCTCATGGAAAAGTTTGAATTATGTGGAATACAGACCCACACTTACGAGTGGAAGTAATACATCAGTACCACCAAATGAAAGAGCTCCCCGAGAAAAACTCGAGGAGCCCAAAGGACAAAGTGTCCTGCGTAACAGCACGAGAATCAAGCGATCGATAGCTTAAACCTTGCTGACACGGCGAACACGAAGGAAGTGAAAGTCCGCACTAAAACCACCGTCCCGGCCGTAGAGGTCGAGATAGCGCTCGCCGCTGAAGCGCCAGAGCCCGAGCACATAGGGATAGCCACCAATCTTACTCATAGAACCTAGTGCGATGATAGGGATCATCCGCTGAACGTCTGGGAACGTAGCACCGAAAGCGAGAAGATGATCTGCTTCTGCAACATGCCAACCGTCGACTTCCGCAGATGACTTTGCGTCTTCCGAAGAGATGGAGCAGTTGGGGTGGTACAGGTCGTATTCCCACTCGCCGATGGTCGCTTGATTGTGATGGAATCGTTGCTCGTTGATGTCTTCGTCCTTCCAGTCATACCGGCCGAGCGCGATACGCTCGGAGAAAGTGAGACTAGGGAGGACGACGAGAGTGTTCTTGGGCGTGGCAGCAACCACAGTTGGTTGAGCGCGAAGACCGGTGTCGATCGCTTGCTGGAACAACTTCTGCCATTCGGAACCGTTCTCACTGGTGCAACGACGCACGATATCGAGCATCATACCAAAGAGAGGCTCGGGTGCACCGCGAAGTGCAATGAGAGTCTCGACTACCTTGCTGTCATTCATGATGTTTCCTTACCCCACTAAACGCAGGGACGTTTTGCCTCTACCCGAAGCACTGTCTATAACCAACATGGTCATAGCGAGAAATAGCTTAAAAGTAAGCAACTTTTCGCTATGACCATTCGCAATGTTCTGTATAAAAGAACTTGCTGTATGGTGCCACACCTTCAACCTAAAGTCAACAGAAGTGGTGAAAATGCACTTTTTGTAATGTGTTTTTGCTTTTAGTCGAATACAATGACCGTCATTGCCACGGGCCCAGCAATGACGGTCATTGTATGTTTGTGTATGCTCTAAGACATATTGAGAAAGCTCTGGCTGAGGCAAAGAGTAAAAGACCTTGCCGAAAAAGCCTTATTATATAAAAAAATAAGAAATGCGCCTTTTAAAAACAAAAGACAGCCCGACGATATCGTCGTGGCCATTACCTCTGCTCTGGTTTAAGGAACTCTATATCAATCCCATCTATTGACCACTAGAAATCAAATACAATTTCGTGAAAATTCTTGATTTTATTGTTCTTGTCAATTTCAACACCTTCTTTCTTATAGAGTTTCATACGCTTGTCATGATACTCTGGACTAGTCCAAATACGTCCATCTGCATACACAATACGATGAAAAGGAATATTCTTCTCCCCTTCCTGATATGCTTTTCCAAGAATCCCTGTGATACTTTGAGAAGCCATCGGTCCCGCACCACATGCACGAGCTAGCCTGCCATAAGTGGTCACACGACCAGAAGGAATAGATAAGGATGCTTCGACAACACGTTCACTAAATGATTTACCCAGTTTCTCCCGTTTCTTTGATTTCATTAAAAAAGTATACCAAACAATAGACAACAGAGCATAGATTATGCTTACAAACAATAGATACATTTGCATTGTCTGCGTAGTCTGCTTCTAGTCTGCAGAGGCCTGCGTGCCGCAGGTTGTTAGTGGGAGACGGTGAATGAAAACTCCTTAATTGGAAGTTCCATCTCTACATATGCAAAAGTATCACTCATTAAGAAATTGCCTCCATATGTAATAAACCCTGCGTCAACGTTCAAAACTTCTGCAGTATCAACATACACATCGTAGACTTTTGACTGATTTTCGAAAAGCTTTGTGCTACCGAATGAAAATGTACCGTTACCTCCCGCAACAGTCGTTCCATCTGAAGCATCTTTGAGTACAAAGTTAGTTATCTTCGATGCTAAATTTTTTGAGGTTGAAGTGGACGTTAAGGTTAGTGTCTTAAGTGTTACTGGAATAGAGCTACTAAGAGTAATGGTCGCAACCTTCACGTTTTTTGTTGTTGGAACAATAGACCCATTAACTTGAGTAGATATGGTTGACGTTGTAAAACCACGCAATGCAACGCGCGTCGTATTGCTAACTCCCCCTTCATTCACAATACTAAGCATATAGTCTCCAAGCGGTAACTTTGCTGTACAATTGCTACCACACGGGAATTCTTGTGCGAAGATTGGAGTCTCGATTGATATCGAGGTAGTTGTTGCTGTGTAGTTAGTAGAAATAAACTCTCCAAGATCATACTCTTTTGAATTATACAGCGAGAAGAGTTTGATCCTGTTTTTCTTTGTGAAATTCTTCCCTTTTATAATAAGTGGGGTTCTTGGAGTCGCGTCTCGAAGAAAAATATTTCGATTGATAGACGTGATCTCTGGTTGATCATACGTAAGCGTCGAAATGTACTTAATATCTTTACAAAATCCATTAAAGTTACATGACACTTTTATAATCGCGCCATCTTCTGGACTCTTTGCTGCAATTGTAATGTCGTTGTATTGGGACCTCGTTATTGTGTACCCTGTCATGATACTTGTAGTTGCACTACTAGGATCACGCGGCACAGCTTTTACATACGAAGGGACAAGGTACGAAACATCTACATAATCAGCACAAGGAGAGACTGGAGTAACCACTGACAGAGACCCTTCAGAAGATGTTGCAATAGTGGAGACAACTACAGGTGGCACACATAGCTCAATAGGTGTATCAGTAACAGCAACTGAATGTACGCCACGAGAATCTACGAAATAACGATATAACCCCTTGAGAATAGTCTCTGCGTCAGTTTTTCTTCTTGCATTGCGAGTACCTTGTGGAGTAGATGGAAAAAGCGGTGCACTAGGTGTAACAGATGTACTCTGCGTTACGCTTACACCTTGACTCTGTGCAACAGAAGTACCATTCACGGCTCCAGCGACAAGACATGAGTCTTTCTTTATTGCTGCACGAGTTGATGGTCCAACATTACCAATAGGCTCAAACCCCTTCGACAATTGATAAGCCTTGACTGCAGCGAATGTCCCGACACCGAAGTATCCATTCGGTGTCACCTTTAGAAGACCTTTCTCAAAAAGGAACGTCTGAAGAGCGAGCACCGAGGAATCTTCTTGGCGTCTAACAATACTCTTTGTAAGATCTGTGCATGTCATAGCTGACACAGACGATATACCAAACAACATAATAATGCACACGATAGCATATTTTCTCATTGTGTCAGTATATCAAGCAAAGAGCATCTCCTCTGTTGATAGAACAATTATGAAACCGCCGAAAGGTGCTCTTTGACAATTTTTTTACTACTATCTGCAACAACTCTATCAAGGTCTGGAATTGTCTCAACAAGGAAAGCAACAACCTTCTCTTGATCGCGAGACTCAAGTATACGCTCAAACATAATAACTTGATCATCAGTCATAATGTCAACAACACTAGTAATAACATCTTCCAAGATAAGACCACCGAGACGGACTATAACATTATCTGCATCTTCATGAGACATGTGACTGAGGTTAAGCTCTTGTATTAAAGTTTGACGTACTGCTTCTTCCATAAAAATAATCTAGTTTTTAATTCCTAAAGCTCTTTGTAATAACGTAAGAGTGTCCCCTTTTGCAGCAACCCTCATATTCTCTGCATACTGTGCAAGTAATCCCATATTGATCTGTTTGCCAGCCATAATCTCATCAACTCGTCCACTGGATATATTCGCAGCCTTTAGTTGTTCAGGGGTGAGTTTTTCAAAGAAGTTCATCAAGTAGTTATTTCTTGCAGCCTCTGAGCGCAGATCATTAAAACCAGGAAGCAATTTTGAAAATTCCTCCCGTTTAAAAAGTTTACCAAGTGTCTCACCCTTCTCGACCGTATGAATAGCAGGAACAGGGGGAGCAGAGGATGCTTCGGCAGACGCGTCCGGTGGAACGGCGTCAGGTCGACTAGCTGATGACGAAGGTCCTTGTGCGGCAGCGTCAGCAGAACCTCCTACATTATGTGAATCAAACCCTAGTGCTGATGAACCATGAAGATACACATCGACAGTGGTACCAAGGAGGAAACTTGCAATCATTGTGCCGTAGACGATAACCTTTTGATTCCTTTCGAGTTTATGCGAACGCTCGTTACTTTTTTGGTCTTCTGATTCCCTCATTTTACGAATACGCGCTCGAAGAACTTTTTCTACACCTTTACCTGAAAAGTAGGAGCCAGCAGCACGAGATGTAAGTTTTAAAGCAACTAAAGCAGCTGCACCTGCAGGAAGGACAAGACTTGCCCCGATAAGCGCACCCGATAACGCCATTCTTGTTGCAAAAGGATGTTTGTCCATTGTTTCCAAGATGTTTTTGGCACCTTTCTTGATACGTTCGCGTGCTCCTTCAGCAAACTTCTTCTTCTCAAACCCAGTACCGTGAGCCACGAACTGATCAGAGGGGACAGTGAGTACATCGTCTTGGTTAACTTCGCTAAGACCACCAATCCCGTTGTCACTACGAGATTCTTGGGAGGATGGTTTTTTGTCATCTTTCTCAGGTATCTTAAGAAAATTCTTCAGGTGTGCTAAATGTGCTGACACAGCAGTACATATTGATTCATAGTCACTTTTCTTAAAATTACTATTATACAATTCCTGCAATAATGGCTTTAGCTTGAATTCAGAAAAATTACCCAAACCCAAAGCCTTCATTTCCCTAGAAATAATGTACTCCGAAGAGTAGAGCACCTCCCTTTCTTCATCACTAACTTCACCATTCTTACTCTCATATAAATTAAGGCCTCCTTTAAGTTGTTGGATTTCCAGGACCGACGCCAGCAAACTGCTCATAAGTTTACTCTTTTCTTCCATACTAAAAGCTTCCTTATCGGGAGAAACTTCATCAGAAACCGCCTCATGTTGAGGATGCGAGGAGGTGTCGTGAGGTTCTTCTTGAGTGGTTTTGGTCACTTCAACGTTTAACTCTCCACTCTCTTTATGACTACCCCCGGCGATAGTTTGATCTGATCCAAAAATATGCACGTAGGAAGGACTCTCATTAGATATCGCACTGTCAACAGCAGATGCCACAGCAGAATGAGTATGATCAACCCCTTCCGAGGTAATTCCTTGATCTCTACTAGCAGACTCACCCTGCCCACCTCCAGATTTAAGCCAGTCAACAAGTTCTGCGTTGTCCGCCCTTACCATATCGAGTTCTGCCGATGCTCTACCAAGTTCTCCTTCAAAAATAGACCTGGAGCCCTTCGTAATAGCAAGGAGATCATGTGCCCTACGAAGGGATTCTTCCATCGCAACAATAGCAGTAAGCTTTTCTTCAAGAGCACTTCCCAAGTTTTTCTTATCTAAAGAGAGGGTTTCGATAGCCAGTCCTGCTTTTGCCAGTTCATGAAGTAACTCTTCTATCCTTTTTGCCTTAATTCTATTCTGTTCGAGAATAGAATTAACAGACTTCTGCCAGACCGTATCTCTACTTGCTGCCACGTCTAACCTGCGTTCTTGTTCCGCAATTGTTGCAGCCTGATCATCAATAACCTTTCCCAAAAAAGCATTCTCACTATCAAGTGATGTGTTTCCATTACCAGAATCAGGTGCATCACTGTGTAGATTTGCTCTCGATGAAGCAAGTTCGCCATTTAAGTCTGCTATTCTTTTAAGAGCGTCTACCGTTTTTCCATCCTCTACACTTTTTGCAGCCAGCCTTTCATTATCTCTTCGAAGCTTTTCATTCTCTCTAGCAAGAGCATCTAATCTACTTTTCGTCTCTCTCTTTCTACCTGTCGGATCAGCAATAGCAGAAAATACTTTACGTAAGACACGACGACCAGGACCAATCACGTTATCTTGATTAGCTCTTTGCTGGCGAATCGGCTCACTGTTGTGTGGCACAGTAACAGCATCTGACATGGGCAGCGTTGGAATCTCTCCTGTAAAGCCAGATCGACGAGCCAGTTCTTCGCCAGAACTGACTTTGACCGATGCAGCCGGCGCAGACATCTCTCCTCCTTCTGTAGGTGGATGGCCTGAAATAGCAGGCATCGTTGTGTCGAATCGACGGTACACACCTCGACTATCAACAGAACCACTGTCACCCGAATTTCCATTACTATTTGGCGAACGATCAAGTGAGGACATACAATTATACCCGTAGTATACCGACTAGGTAACACATCTCCAAGACAAATCTGTTCAAAAGTCATACTTGTTGTTCTTGATTCCTTCACCCAACCAAGACTTGCACAAGTCTAATAAAACGTGTAATCTATGCCGTATTCTCACAACGGAGCACAAAGTGCTAACAATCATACTTAAACCACCAACAGGTGGGGACCTGGAGCAGATTACCATCACCGTGACCGCCACGGAGTACGACATCCTCCGAGAGCTTGCGAAATTCGCAAGACCGGTGACGGCTCTCATGAAGAAGTGTGGTGGGGAACTTGTCCCTCACGCTGTAGAGAACCTTCTGCAACGAGGCATCATCACGACCACGGTAGTGAATGGCACCCATCTTGACGCCGACCACCTCAGCGTCAGATATGTATCCCGGTACATCAGAATCACAAAGATGGGACCTGCCTACAAGGGAGAAAACTCAGTGAAGAAAATACGTGCCCGTGAGAGACGGGCACAGAGAGATAAGTGGGCTGTGACCAGCTAAGAAGCGACGGGCACAGACATCTGTCCACGCACGGCCCGCGGGCCGTGTTTTTGTTTACCATTTTTTACTTCACTTTAGATGCCGTCACGGCTCTCTACAAACAAAACACAAAAGCCGCTTGTATCCAATTGTTTGGCAACATAAGCGGCTTTTGTTTGGTCAGATTAATTCAGATTATTTCTTACTTTCTGATATTTCCTTTGCAATGTTTGCAGGAACCACATCGTATCGCCCAAATTCCATTGTGAAACTTGCACGTCCTTCTGTCATAGAACGAAGCGAGTTAACATATCCGAACATTTCAGAGAGTGGGACCATCGCACGAACAACTTTATCCTGTCCACGCTCATCCATTCCTTCGATCTGTCCACGCTTCGATGAAATGTTACCAGTAATATCTCCGTAGAACTTATCTGGTGTAACGATCTCCACCTTCATGATTGGTTCGAGAATGACAGGCTTAGCTTTTGATACAGCATCAGCGAGAGCCATACCAGCTGCGAGCTTGAAGGCGATTTCTGAAGAGTCCACTTCGTGGAATGATCCATCGTACACTTCACATG
>CAZBGU010000028.1:0-7875 GCA_964491805.1 uncultured Candidatus Saccharibacteria bacterium | reverse complement strand
ATACTTAGCTTCATATCCTGGCGCATGTGTAGAAGAACATGTTGGAGTAAACGCTCCAGGGAGTGAGAACACTACAATATTCTTTCCTTTGAAAATATCATCAGTTGTAAGATCTTGCCAACGGAATGGATTTTCTCCTCCGACTGATTCATCACGTACACGAGTCTTAAAAGTTACTTGTGGCACTTGGTTTCCTACTGTTATTTGCATAATTATTTTAGTTAATAGTTAATAGTTTCTAGTTAATAGTTGAAGACAAAAATTTTAAATACATTCATTACTGAGTATCTGGACACTATACTTACTATAGCGTAGATACTACTAAGATGCAAAAGAAAAAATTTAACGCGAAGCTTTTTTATACAAAGAAACGCGGCATGAGTCACCAGACTCATGTCTTGGACTCGGCCGCGCTTCTTATCAGTATTTTGTATTAGCTACTCGCTACAAGCTAACAACTAAAGGCTACCCCTAGTATCTGGAACGAGTTTCTCTCGCTTTTGGTACAAACGTAAGAGCATGTCCCAACTTCTTGGCACGTCCAGTACGGCCAATACGGTGAATGTATGTCTCGTAGTTGTTTGGAATATCGTAATTAATAACGAGTGATATGTCAGAAATATCAAGACCGCGCGCTGCGACATCTGTTGCAATCACTACCTGAACCTTTCCTGACTCAAGAGCACGCACAGCTCGCTCACGTTCACGATTATGCATATCGCCATGAAGTGCAAGAGCCTTGAATCCGCGGTTGTTGAGTTCAGCAGTGAGACCGTCAACATGACGTTTCATCTCTCTAAAAATAAGCACCTTGTTGTACTCAGGCTTAATAAGAATTTCGTGAAGTGCTTCCACTTTCTCAGTGTCAGTATTAACACGGATAACATCTTGCATTACCGAAGAGGCAGTATCGCGTGTCTTTACAGAGATAGTAACTGGATCCTTGAGGAAGTCAGTACAAAGCTTCTTAATGTCTGGAGAGAATGTTGCAGAAAAGAAAAGACCCTGCTTTGTCTTTGGCATTGCTCCGAGGATGGAACGCATATCGTCAATAAAGCCCATATCAAGCATGCGATCTGCTTCATCAAGGACGATACTATCAAAATAATCCATTCTGATCTTACCACGTTCAATAAGATCCTTAACACGTCCCGGAGTACCAATAACAGCATGGACACCGAGTTCAAGCTCCTTGATCTGACGCATAATAGGAGCACCTCCAACACATGCGACAGAGAAAAGCTTCATACCCCGAGTAAAGGCAATAAACTCTTCTTCTACCTGCTGAGCAAGTTCACGCGTAGGGCAAAGGACCATCATCTTGTGTTCCTTGTCAGCAACAAGCTTGTTGATAAGTGGAATAAGAAAAGCAGCAGTCTTACCAGTTCCTGTTGACGCGATACCAATTACATCTTTACCAGAAAGCGCAACAGGAATCGACTGATCCTGAATAGGTGATGGGGTTACAAGACCCTTTGCTGTAAGGTTGGCAGAAAGCATTTCTGCAACACCAAAGTCGGTGAACGCATGCTTTGCTTCGTAGTGATCTACTTCAGTAACACCTGCTTCTTTGTTTATAAAAAGTCGCTCGTCAATATAGTCTTTTTTAAAGCTCCTCTTTGCATTAAATGGGCGAGGAGTCCCGTACGAACCCCCGCGTGAAAAACCTCCACGCGATGAGCTACGAGAAGAAAAACCTCCACGAGGACGACTGCCTTCTCGTGAAGAAAAACCTCCTTCGCGAGATGACGACGAATATGAGCGGCCGCGTGACGGAACAGAAGAACGTGAACGAGAATCCGGGCGTGAGTCAGAAGATGACCCACCAGTTGTAATGGTGTACATGTACAGTTATTTAGTTAATTTTGATTATTTGCGCTACTGATTCTTTCGATAAGAATACTCGTCTGTACTAGGCGACAGAAGTATGGTTAACCGAGCGCGTCAAAATGAACCTGACTACACATGGATATCCATAAGGAAATAATTACGATTATTCTAGCAGACTTGATGCTAAATGTCAATGTTTTTAAAGAAATGCATTCTCTAGAACAGTCATCGTAATACAAGACACCCCAACATCTCTTTTTAAAGCTCTTTCTTAAAAGGAAAACAACTTATTTTGTAAGCGCTATTGTGCAGTCATGGCCGTAAGGATCTTTGAGAAAATGGTGGTCGGTGAAGCCGTTATTAAGAGCAAGCTTCTCAATCTCTTCTCGTTGTGTGATATCGAATTCTAAGTACAGTATGCCGCCATCCTTAAGAAATTCTTTTGCACGATTGAGTACCTGCTTGTGATAGTAGTACCCGTCTTCTTTGTCAAAAAATGAAAGTGGGTCTTCAGATGAAAGTTCTTCCATAACCTCGTCATGCAACTGTGGTGGAACATATGGTGGCACAGCAAAGATGTAATCATACATGCCGACAGCACCTTCCCATGTGTCACCAGTAAGCACTCGAGTTCTAGTCTTCTTGATATTATTTTTGATAATAGATATATCGATCTGCTCTTTAAGCTTTTGGTCAAACTCGATCATATCAACACTCGCCTCTTGAAAGTTTTTGAGCACTGCAAGACCGATATTTCCTGAGCCAGAAAAAAGATCAAGCACCCGAAATGTGTATTTGCTTTCCCCTCCTCTTATCTCGTCAAACGCTTGTGTCACCCAGTGTTCAGTCTCTTTGCGAGGTATCATAGGACGAAGAGAAAGGTCAACTTTAGCCCCACAAAATAGCACTTCTCCAAGGAGATATTCAAGTGACTCACCACGTGCCATCACAACAACATCTTCAAGAAACTCTTTAGTTTCCTTGCCTTTATGTTTCTTTTCACGAAGTATTTTTACTTTGTCCTCAAATTTCATAGGTACATACTAGCACAGAAAGAAGTCGAGCGCGGCCTTCGGCCGCGCTCGACTTCTTTCTATTACACAAAACAAAACAGCGCAATACAATTACACTCCGACTGCTGCATTGTTATTTCTAATTCGATTCACTACACGAGCAGTTGACTTCTCACATTTCTCACTACAAAATCCTGGACCTTCCGATGACACGCAATCATCACATATAAGAAAAAGCATATTACATTCTGCGTTCGCACAGTTCTGATACTTCTCTGTCTTATCTTCACAACGCTTACATGTTCCTACGATTTCCCTGTCGCCGCCAAAGTGCATGGTGAGACGATCATCATAGGTATACAGTGTTCCGAGAAAATCTTCACCAGGAAACTTTTCCATATACGTATGAATACCTCCACTTAGCTGGTATACATCCTTGAACCCTTCGTGGAGAAGATACGCAGACATCTTCTCACACTTAATACCTCCAGTACACACCGTTACCACGGTCTTGTCTTTTGCATCTTTTATTTTATCAATTGCATTTGGAAGTTCACGTGACGCAGAGAGACCGAGGTCTTCCGATCCTTTAAAATGGCCAGATGCATACTCATACGAGTTACGCATGTCAACAACAACAAAATCCTTACCTTCCTCATACCATTTCTTAAGCTCTTCTGCAGGAAGGTGTGCACCTGTCTTAATGCGAGGGTCAACTTCTTTGGGAAAGCGAGTGCCGACGATCTCGTTACGAACTTTGATCGAAAGTCCAGGAAATGATTTACCAAATCCCTCACTACGCTTAATATGTGTGTCGCTAAATCGCGGATCTGAAGTGAACTCCTTGACGAAGTTCTCTGTATCCTCGACAAGACCTTCGAGAGTATAGTTAATACCTTCTTCTGCAAGAATTACACGACCAGTGAGATTATATTTTTTACACCACGCAAATGACTGCTCCTTAAGCTCTTCTGGGTTAGTAATGGTAATGTATTTATAAAAGAGAAGTACTTGATATTTCATGCACACAATTGTAACAAAAAATAAACAAACACAACAGTTAGACCATGAATACTAAGAAAAAGCTAAAAAAAGCTGACAGCCCTAAGATTGGCCACGTAATCCTACCTGGTAAAAAGATGAGAAAAATAACAACCGAGATTGGTAAAAGCGTAAGATATTTCCCAAAATAATATATAAGAAATGGAAGCAATACATATCCAATAACACTTCTCAGCTCCTTAATTTCAAGTAAAAATAAAATTATTCCATACAGTCCTGCAGCAACATAGGCGTATACAGTTACACCAACTGAAAGTACAAGAAGAAGTTCTTTGACAAGATTTTCTTTGAAACGAAAAAAGAAATCGCTTGTATGTAGTGATGATACGCCCCCTCTATTGCTCTGTATGTGATGATCTTCACTCATATCTGAGAACTCTAACAAAAGATAAGACTATTAACAAATACACTGAGACAATATTCACACCGTAATAGCACAGTATCATTCAAAGCCTTCAGGGTTCATGATTTCATAGCTATCTTTCAACACTGAAGAAAAATGTTCCCGATCGAGACCGATGAGACGCGAGTCTCTTCCGAGTGGTGTATTTGTAATTTCTATACCCATCCAATCAGACGGACTAAAATCTTCTGACTCCGCAACCGAATCAAACTCAACCTCAGCAAGAACAAGACCTCTATAATCGCCTAAATACTTTTTTATCGAAATGCGCGGATTCTTTTTTGAAAGAGAATAACTTTCACGCATAATAACTTTTGGAGCACGTAGAGCTAACTGCTTAAACTCTTCTTCTGAGATAAATCTTCTTTCCCTTCTCCATTCTCTTGGAGAAAGCGCCATCTTGAGTTCGTATTCGTACATAGCATCCTTTTTTTGAATCCTCTCCTCTGCCAGTTCAGTATGCTGAATAAAGTGACGTTCTTGCAACTCAGGTTTTATGCCTGAAATTTTTGGCATCCTCCGTATCAAGAATTTCCTCTCGATCTCGTGGTACATGGTTTCATTATATACCTCAAATAACAAAGTTACCATATAGCACAAAGGTAACGAAAGGCCGATGGTTGTCGGCCTTTCAAAATTGCAACCGCATGACTTATTCGCCGTCAAACCCTCCTGAACGTTTTATCACTACGTACAGAAAGAGGCAAAACAGCAGAAAAACGATGATTTCTGCACAGTCGACAGTAGTGAGCATATGATCTTATCTCACCTCCATGTTAAATACAAACAAAGGAACACTATATACTCTAAGGCAAGTACTGAAATTAATCAACCGCATAAAAAAATACTTGCGTATATGTAGTAGGTGCTGTACAGTAAAAGAATACCTGGTGTCATAAAAAACAAAATGAAAAAACTTTTTATTATTGGTGCAACACTTACATCTATTACTATTTTCCTGTTTTTCTTTACTCTAAATAGAGATGTGTCGACAGTATCGGAAACTAACGCTTACCAAAAAGTTGTATCCCCGCACTTTGCACTAATAAAGCAAGAGCTTCCACATATACAACAAATCTCCTGCAACGAAGGGAATAGAAACGACTGCATTAGTTACACAATTTCAGTATCCAAAAGAGACCCGTCTTACCAAAAACTTCCTCTCATTACAGACGACGAACTGCGACGTTTAAAAAGGCACCTTACTTTAATACTTCAAGCAAAGCAACGACATCTAACATCAAGAACAGGACTGCTTACTTTTTTTATTAACACCTCAACATCAACTAAAGATGTAAAGAACGGTACAATCTGCCGTGAATTAGGCACTACAATAGAGTGTGACACTAATCAATAATAAAATAAACACATTCAGACGCATACTGAAATAAGATGCTACATTAAAAACAAAAAATCGACCTCTATGTGCCTCTGGTATACAATCCTTAAAGTTTTAAAAACTATCAGAGCACAACAGAAGAAGGATCCTTTTGAAATATTGATATTCTCTTTATTTTTTTAAGTAAGAAAAAATTACCTTACTACTTCAGTAAAAGTATTTGTTGAAAACTGGTACGTAAATTTCTTTGTACCAATATACAGGTACGCCGTGTCTGCCAAGTTAATGTAGTCATAATCAAGCTTTACCTGAGTGTGAAGATCTTCATTACTTTCAAACAACTGAACCTGTTCTCCTGTATTCCCTGAAAGGAAAATACTAACATGTTTAGTCCTAAAATCTTCTTCAGACTCTTCCCTTACAAATAGTATTGTTGTCGTGGAATAAAGACTGCGTGATATTTTTTGTTCTCTTGTCTCTTTCCCACCAGCATTAAGGCCGAACGTAGACAGAACCCCATAGGAAGCAAGATATTTTCTTGAGATTCCAATCTTTGGATCAATTCTATCTGGATTAAGACCTATGACACTGCACGCACTCCCTGTAGTAGCATCACCGCATTGTACTATTTGATACACATAGGGCGCTTCATTAGGCCTTACAAAAAAATCTTTCGAAACACTATTTGCAACATCGAGTTTAATCCTTTTATCTATTTCATTTACATAGTCTTTCCCGCCAAACGAAGGGTCTTTTCCATCTCCAAAGTCATACTGTACAGTTGGTGTCAATTGAACCAACTGATCAAAATTATTTAAAAGAAAGAGCGCACACGTGTACCCACCAGGAACAATATAACAACCTTGAAATAGAGTGTGGCCATTACCAACATCTTGCAAGTAAACATGCTTTACAGATGTAATGGTAATTTCTTTTTCCTTGTTGGAAGTGAACATTAACGTGCTTTCAAGTATCTGTCCTTCTTTTACTAAAAACTTTTCCCCTACCTTGATTCTTTCTCGTGAAATTGGTCGATCTATCACAAACTTTTTATCTGTTTGTGATATAACGTTATTCTCTAGGTCTGCCTTCTGAAAAGAAAGTAACTTAGAAATATTTACTCTATAAAAGAGTACTCCACATATAACTAGAACAATGCTACCAACAATCAGAGAAACGCCTTTATGGATTTTCATGGTAATTCAGTATATAACAAAATGTATCAACTTGCTTATGCTGCACAACACTGAGAGAAATCTGTCTCTACCCCTGGCTCAAGTACTTCAAAAAGTATACCAAGTGGCTCAAGTATTTGCGGCGGCAGTCTGTATGTCGGACCAGGTGTATCTTCTTTTAACAGCCCATCATGTACAGGAATAGCAACTTTTGGGCTAATTTTTTTGATATAGTCAACACATTCCCCAAAGGATGACCATGGTGCAACAATTGGCGCAGCAAGAATCACTACCTTTTTATTTGGCACAATAAACGAATCACTAAGAAAAAGCCTTCTTTCGAAGGCTTTTTCTCATTGCGCACACTCGCGAATGAAGTGAGGACTACCCTTGCTACAAATTATAGGTAAAAAGTCTTACTTCTTTTCCTTGAGATTTTGCTTTTTCAACTGTGTCCCCTGTTCCACTACTTCCATTTACTTGAAACGCATAAAGTTCGTCTGACAAATCAACAATTGTTCCATTTCTTGCATAATATGACTCCTTGTCACAGATAGTAAAACTAGTATCTTCAATGATTGCTTCCCGATTTGATACATATATTGTTTCTAGTAACTCGATAAGTTTTTCTGCTTGGTCCTGTGTAATAACTCCCTCATCTGCACGCTTTCGATAATGCACTTTGTATAAGGTAAATGTTACTGGAAGACAAATCTTAATTCTATCTTTATGTGCATTATTTTTAATTACTTCATCCATCGCAAAAGAATCAACACCAAGCGCTCCTCCTGTTATAATTCCACCCCCATCACTAAGAATCTTCTTTACCTCACGTCTCACATCTTCTTCAACCTGTTGTGAAGTTAACTGCCATGTTCCTGAGATTCCTATCCATTTCATAATGTAATTATACCACTCAGTTCTTCAACCCTAAATCCATCATAAGAAAAAGCCTTCTTTCGAAGGCTTTTTCTCTTTGCGCGGTCGATGGGATTTGGTCACCTCGTCTCGTTTTATGAGTACATAAAACAGGAGACTCCTCGACCCCTATTC
>CAZBGU010000027.1:0-7911 GCA_964491805.1 uncultured Candidatus Saccharibacteria bacterium | reverse complement strand
GATGCAACCTTGATGGAAAGACCGTCAAAATTATTTGTATCAATTGTTTTCATAGTTGTATATGGTTAATATGACTAAGCTTCTAATGCTGTCTCGCCTATGAGTGGAACGACCCCTTCCTCTCTCTTTCGTGGCTCCACATCAAGACCAAGTCCTCGAAGTGTATTGAGCATCACCGTGAATGATGCAGGAGTATTAGGCTCCTTAACATCCTCACCCTTGATAATACTGTCAAACGCTTCGGAACGACCGACAATATCATCGGACTTTACCGTAAGCATTTCACGCAAAATGTGTGAAGCTCCATACCCTTCAAGTGCCCATACTTCCATTTCCCCGAAGCGCTGACCTCCACCTTGCGCTTTTCCTCCAAGAGGCTGTTGTGTAATGAGAGAGTAAGGACCGATGGAACGCATGTGAATCTTATCTTCAACCATATGGTGAAGTTTGAGAATATACATCATACCGATCGCGGTCTTTTGATTAAACGCCTCACCTGTACGACCATCGTAGAGCTGTACTGTTCCAGATGGGTCATATCCTGCCTTAACAAGTTCCTCCTTAATCTCAGTATCTGAAGCTCCCTGGAAAGAAGGTACTATAGCCTGGTAGCCAAGTGCGTTAGCTGCAAGGCCGAGATGCATCTCTAGGATCTGCCCAAGATTCATACGTGATGGCACACCAAGTGGTGTAAGAATAATATCAATTGGTTCACCATTGTCATCAAATGGCATTTCTTCTACTGGAAGAATTGTTGAAATAACACCCTTGTTACCATGACGACCAGCAAGCTTATCTCCAACTGAAATGTTGCGAACTTGTGCAACCTCGATGTGAATACGCTTGATGATACCACTCTCGAGTGAATCACCACGCTCTCGTGAGAACACCTTAACACCGATGATGCGTCCTCGCTTTCCATGATCAAGACGAAGTGATGAATCCTTTACATCACGCACCTTCTCGCCAAAGATCGAGCGAAGAAGTCTCTCTTCTGGAGTAAGTTCAGTTTCACCCTTTGGAGTAATCTTACCTACGAGAATATCTCCTGGGCGAACCTCAGCACCGATACGGATGATACCGTCCTCGTCGAGATTCTTGAGCTTGTTCTCACCAACATTAGGAATATCATGTGTTGTTACTTCAGCACCAAGCTTAGTGTCACGCACATTACACACAAACTCCTCGATGTGAATTGAAGAAAACTTACTCTGCTTCACAAGACGTTCAGAAAGAATGATCGCGTCTTCATAGTTCGCACCATTCCATGCCATGAAAGCTACACGAACGTTATGTCCAAGAGCAACTTGACCATTACTTGTTGTAGATGCATCCGCTAGAACATCACCTTTTTTGACTTCAGCGCCTAGAGATACGATTGGACGCTGGTGTGACACTGAAAAGTCGTTTGGCTTAGAAAAATTAATGAGATTATATTCGTATTCTTTTTTGTCTGCCTTAATTACAATCTTTTTCGCATCAACGTACTTAACAACACCATCATCTTCAGCAATAACGAGACGACCGATGTGCTTTGCTGCTTCACCTTCCATACCAGTTGCAACAAGTGGGGCCTCAGGACACATAAGAGGTACGGCTTGCTTCTGCATGTTAGAACCCATGAGCGCACGGGTTGCTTCATCGTGCTCTAGGAATGGAATCATAGATGTGGCAACAGAAAATGCTTGGTTGGTGGCAACATCGATGAACTCAACTTCATCACGAGGTGCAAGACCTGGGTTGCCTGCACGACGGACTTCAACTTCCTTACTTACGAGCTTGCCATCTTTATCGAACTCATTACCACCATGAGCAATAACATAACGCTCCTCCTCAAGCGCGTTCATATATACAATTTCTTTAGTAATAACACCCTTCACTACCTTTGCATACGGAGTCTCGATGATACCAAAATCATTGATGCGTGCATAAATAGAAAGACGAAGAATAAGACCAATGTTCGGACCTTCTGGGGTGTGGATTGGACATACACGACCGTAGTGTGATGTGTGAACATCACGCACTTCGAAACCAGCTCGTTCTCGGGTGAGACCACCAGGACCAAGAGCAGAGAGTGTACGGAGGTGTTCAACTTCTGCAAGAATATTCTCCTGATTCATGAACTGTGAAAGCTGGTTGGTTGTAAAGAATTCCTTGATACGTGCCTGAAGTGGGCGCTGGTTGATGATAGCAATAGGAAGTGTAGTGTCGGTATCAATAACTGACATTTTATCCTGAATATTACGCTTCATCTGCATCATACCGGTACGAATCTTCTGAGACATCATTTCACCTACATAACGCACACGACGTGAACCGAGGTGGTCGATATCGTCTTCAACGGCATTAGGATTGTTGTTGAGTTCAATGATATGAGTGATGATCTCTACTAGATCTTCCTTTGAAAGGGTGCGGCGCTGAGCTTCCTTGTCTTTCTGGTCAATTGACTTACCAAAACGCTTATTGAATCGAAAACGTCCGACCGGAGAAAGATCGTATCGCTCTGGAGAAATAATCGAGTCAATATATTCCTTTGCGTTCTCAGGGGTAGCAAGATCACCATCACGGAGGCGTTTGTAAATCTCAATATAGGCATCATGAAGTGTTTTTACTTCATCGCGGTCAACAATTGTAGCCATAAGAGGACCAGCAATGTCATGATGTGCAAATGCTTTCTTTATTTGTTCGTCAGAAGTGAATCCAAATATACGAAGTAGTGCCACAGCAGAAAACTTGCGTTTCTTGTCGACGCGAACATATACACCTCCCTCTGGATCAGTACCAAGCTCGATCCAAACACCACGAGAAGGAATGATCTTGGCGCCGAAGTAACGCTTGCCTTTTGTTTCTTCCGAGTCAAAGAAAACACCGAAAGATCTAGCAAGTTGTGGAACAACAACACGCTCAACACCGTTAATGATAAACGTACCGTGCACCGTCATGAGAGGAAAATCTGCCATAAAGATTTCCTGCTCTTTAACAGTATTCAAAATTTTGTTAGTTAGCTTTACACGAGCACGAAGCGGCGCTTCGTAGGTAAGCTTATTCTCTTTTGCATATACTTCATCATACTTAGCAGGAGAAAGTTCAAACGAAATAAATTCGAGATCAAATTTCTTCTCAGAGTAGTCACGAAGTGGAGAAAATTCTCGGAAAATATCAACAATACCTTTTTCGGTAAGGTCCTTGTATGACATTATCTGGTTTTCAACAAGGTTAGGAAGTTTAGTAAGTGGTTTTCGATACTTCGCAAAGGTCTTTTGCGGACGCACATTTGTTTGTGTGGTTGTTTTTGGCATAACGACAAATGTCGCCAAAACAGGCCTTCTCGCTTGTTTTGGCTTCCTTATTGTATTAAAACTTTAATAATATAAAACGTATTTCTTCTCTAAACACTATTTATATTGTCCGTGGCAGTACTCAATCAGTGGTCAATAGTGGGTGGATTATATCAGAAATATAAACAATTAGCAATGAACTGCCTGCGTTTGGTGTGAATAAATAAAAACAACAAAAATAAAGAGTTTTGGACCAGTAAAGTAGCAGTAACAAACGTGAGGACGTTAAAGCACGTATACAGTTGCAAAATATATACCACTATTGACTTTTTTGTATAGTATTATATAATACAAGTGTTCGAATTCAAATGCGAAAGTTGGAAAGGAGATCTGATGAAGGTAAGCTCGAGGGCCAAGGTTGGTATCATTGCAGCACTCGCTGTAATGATCCCACTCATCCCGTATGGGATTGTCGTCACCATGATAGTGTTGTGGTGTCTGTCCCTTACAGCATCCATCATGTTCCACCTTGCTCTAACAAAGGGCGTGGGAAGAGAAGGAATGCTTCTCAGTTGGCTTGTGGCTGCTGGGAGGGAAAACGGGCTCAGTGAGCCCGAGGTGTACAAACGAGGCCGTACGGTATCGGTCATCGCATTTCTTGTAATCCCATTTCTGCCGCTATAAAAGAAAGGAGATATAAACTAGCCGCCGAGCAAGGACCGCCCCTGCTTGGCGGTCTTTGCTTTATATATATCATGTTATGATCTTAATTTTCAGCACTTTTATAGCAATTGAAGTAACAGAATACAGTTAAGGGTGACAATCCGGGTGGAACAAAAACTTGACTTTTCGGTAAAACTACTGTATAATATATCTGTAGCAACTGTCAGGAGCTCAATAAAGTGGTTAACATTTTAGGATACATTGAAGAGAACCCAGGCCTCATCACTGCAATCTTTATGGGGACGGGGTTCTACTTGATGGCTTGGGGTATATCTCTTGCCGAGGCAACAAGAATTGGACGGTTCAGATCCAAAAAGGAGAGGGCTGTCTTTGGTGGGTGTATCACCATTTTCGGGCTCTTCACTTTCTGTGTTGGACTGACGGTCTTCCTAAAGTTTGTGCTGCCGAAGTTCTAGAACCACCAACCCGCCGCCGAGCAAGGACCGCCCCTGCTTGGCGGTCTTTGCTACATAGGTTTCGCTTCACCATCTTGAGATCTTACCATCTCAACATATTCCACATTTGCACATCATTGACTACACTTCGCTGTGGGTTCACAACTATGCGGAGAACGCTATTAACTATATACTGTTCTTATGAACATTCTTATTGTTACCGCACACCCATCATCAACTGGAATAACACATTCTATTGCATCAACGTATGCAGAAGCAAAACGTGTGAAAGGTCATGCAGTCGAGGTCGTCAATTTGTATGCAAAAGAATACAGACTAGATTTACTTAATTTTGAAAATATTAAAGAATTCAAAGTGGGCACTATTCAAAAAAAATTCCAAAACCAATTACAGTGGGCTCACGAAATCGTTGTCGTCCATCCAATTTGGTGGGGAACACCTCCTTCCATCATGAAGAGTTGGGTCGAGCTATCTTTCTGGCCAAAAGTCGCCTACCAATACACAGGACCTGCAAAATGGCTCAAGTTACTTGACGGCAAGAGTGCTAAAGTCTTTGCTACATGTGGAGGACCGTCTTGGTATTATAGGCTGCCTTTTATGTCGCTTAAGTCATTCTGGTGTACAAGCGTATTTGAGTTCTGCGGTGTTGATGTTGTCTCAGTAAAAATTCTCGACAACCTAAACATTATGGAAGGAGAAAGAAAAGAAAAGCATGTTCAAAAATTTTTGAAAGAAGTCAAAAAAAGCTAAGGTGCGGCTTTTAGCCTGTAGCCTGTAGCAGTTAGTGAATACACATCATGCATAGCAAAAGCGCGACGACCTTTGGTCGTCGCGCTTTTTTGTATTCTGTATTCTGTCTGTCATCTGTATTCTGTTAGCAAAGCGGTCAGTAGTCTACACTCTACGCTTTCAGCCCCCTCCCTGTCTTGAACAAATAAATCACCCAAGCGAAGAGGAACGCACCACATCCGAACAATACAATCATTGAATTTCCAAAAGAAATATCAGAAAACCCTAAGATACTATAACGAAACGCATTTACCATGTAGAGCACAGGATTAGCGTGAGAAATTGTCTGCCATACAGGAGGGAGAAGCGTAAGTGAGTAGAACACACCGCCAAGATAGGTAAGAGGCACAATCACAAACGTTGGAATAATATTAATACCGTCGAAACCTTTTGCGTAGATTGCATTAATAAGACCAGCAAGTGAGAAGATGATCGCCGTTGTCGAAGCAATAAGCAGTGCAAGAAATGGATGAGCTACAGGAATAACTTCGAACATAAATGCCGACAAGAACACAAGTGATCCAATAATAAGACCACGAAGTAGCGCACCAGTTACGTATGCGATAACAACAGTCCATGCAGGCATCGGTGATACAAGAATCTCTTCAACCGTTTTCATGAACTTGAGCTGGAAAAACGAGAAGGCAATATTCTGGAACGCACCGTTAAGAATAGCCATCATCACAAGCCCTGGCACAATGAACGACATGTATGACACACCGCCAATTGCCTTAATCTGTGATCCGATAAATGTTCCAAAGATGAGAAAGTACAGCACAGTCGTTATCACCGAAGGCAAGAATGTCTGTGGCCAAATACGCAAGAAGCGAATAACTTCCTTTCGAACAATAGTTGCATATGCAATAAAAAGTTGTCTGCTGTTCATACCTATTGTTTTTTATTATTAGTCGCTTCTAAATATACTTCTTCAAGCGTCTTCTCTCCCATCACTTCTTTTATTGATCCAGATACCTGCATCTTCCCCTCACTCATAATCGCAACACGTTTACAAAGCTTTTCCGCTTCTTCGAGGTAGTGTGTTGTAAGGATAATTGTCACACCACTTTCGTTAAGCTCACGCAAAAACGCATACATTTCAAGACGAAGCTCAACATCAACACCAGCAGTTGGTTCATCAAGGAACAGTAGCGTTGGCTTATGGACAAGCGCACGAGCAATCATGAGTCGTCGCTTCATGCCACCAGAAAGTGCCATCGACTTAACGGAACGCTTCTCAGTAAGACCAAGCTTATCAAGAAGCATGTTGATCTGTGGCGCAGCTTCACGTCGCGAGATACCATAGTAACCAGCCTGTGTGAACAAAATATCCTCAACCTTTTCGAAGATACTGAAATTGAATTCTTGTGGCACGAGACCAACATGAACCTTGGCTGTGTCACCATCAGTATCAATGTCATATCCCTGCACATGAACAGAGCCAGATGATTTATTCACGAGACCGCAGGTAATACCGATGAGTGTCGACTTCCCTGCTCCGTTAGGACCAAGGAGCGCAAAGAATTCGCCTTCTTCAATAGTAAGATCAACACCTTTGAGTGCCTCTTTGCCACCGTCATATGTCTTTCGTAATCCTTTAACTGAGAAAGCGTGTTTCATTTTAATTACTACTTAGGCAAGATCCTTAAGTTCAACCCCACCCATATAATCCGCCTTTCCAATTTCTAGCCCATAATGACGCAAGATAGAATATGCTGTCACATAGTGGAAGTAGAAATTCGAAAGCGCGTACACCTCAAGAAAATACTTTGCGGTAAGCCCCTTTCCTGGCATCCAATACAAAGGTATGAGACGAGTCTCGAGATCATCTTTTACAGACTCTCGTGTTACCTCACCAAGATATGCAAGCACCTTATCGATTCGCGTCTGTAGATCAGTAAGTGTCTTTTCATTATCTTCATACGAAGGTTGTTCAATGCCACGTATAACAGCTGCTGAGTTACGGGCAAAGTTACAAGCAGAACGCACCTGCCCAGCAAGCGAGAATTGATCGAGCGCAATACGAGCATTAAGCATTGTCTCATCACTTATCTTGTGAGCAGCTTGGTATTCTTTCGCCTTTTCGAGAATCGCACGAAGGTTAGTAAGATTTTTTATGTAAGCAGAAATAGTTATGTCGAACATAGGTGAAATAGTTAATGGTTAAATTACACACGACAACAGACAACAGACAACAGACAACAGACAACAGACAACAGACAACAGACAACAGAGTAAATTGTACCGAGACTTTTAATGTGTCAAGGATTTTATGTGTGTATTTGTATTCGTCTGTGCTCTGTTAGTGGAATGGTCTGTCATCTGTCATCTAGCTTTTGAGGTAATTAAGCATTGTATCAGCATCAGAAACAAGGAATGGATCCTCGCCGAAGTTGTCTGACTTTCCTTCTTCTATAAACATCTTCTTTACCACACCATCAACGACATGCATCGAGTATCTCCATGATCGGTCACCGAAGCCAAGATTATTCTTCTTCACAAGCATACCCATTTCGCGAGTAAAGTCACCATTACCGTCAGGAAGCATGAAAATCTTCTCGAGGCCAAGATGTTTCTTCCATTGATACATAACAAATGCATCATTAACCGAGAGACAGATAACTTCATCAACACCAAGAGCCTTCATTTCATTATACTTAGCTTCATATCCTGGCGCATGTGTAGAAGAACATGTTGGAGTAAACGCT
>CAZBGU010000026.1:0-8286 GCA_964491805.1 uncultured Candidatus Saccharibacteria bacterium | reverse complement strand
AAAGCGCGCAGGCGCTTTTCTCCGAGAGCACAGAATACAAAAAACGACATCAAATGATGTCCTTTTTTGTATTCTGTGCCCTCGGCGGGAATCGAACCTACAATAACTCCTTAGGACGGAGCAGTTATATCCATTTAACTACGAGGGCGTAGTACCATACTACCACAAACAACAAACCGCATGAAGATGCGGTTTGTTGTTTACAAAAAGATCACCATTATTCTGCTATCCCTAGTATCTTTGCCATCTGTGCCTGATTAAAACCAATCATCACATCTTCCCCAATTCTAATAACCGGAACACCGAGCTGACCGGTCATTTCCACCATTTCTTTTCTTTTCTCAAGATTTTCGGCAACGTTATAATCTTCAAAAGGAATATTTTTAGAAGTAAGCCAATCCTTTGCAAGGTGACAAAAATGACATGTTGGTGTACTAAAAATTTCTACTTTTTTTGTTGTTTGTGTATCCATATAGTTTAGAGTATACAAAATTACAAAAAAGAAACAAACACCTCACTAGTTATTCTCTTTTTGTTTAAAAACGTCTTTCCACCAGATACTTAAACGTTCCCATACGGTAATATCTCTTCGCACCGCACTTACCGGGACCTTGTCATCATCATAAATTACAATGACCCCTTCCCCTTTTTTGACAACAGGATATGTGGTGCGTATATACGATTCAAAACCACGAGGGGTTTCAATATCTTCCGTCTGCTTACGAGCAACATCAACTTTTTTTTGCAGTTCATCCCTCTCCTTTATTGAATCGTCTCTTAACTTTGAGACTTCGACTTGTTTATCTTTTAACTCCATAATAGATCGAAGAAGGAGTACAATAAGAAGAAATAAGACAACAAGCGTCACCTTAGAATACACAAGCGTCCGAATCATGTGTTTTTGTTGATATTCTCGCATAGCTTTGCTAGTATATAGTTTACCATGGTCTCATAAAAGAGATTTATTCATAACATACTATACATATGATATTTAACGCTAAAAATAGAAAAACAGTGCAGCGAATCTGGATGGTAATTTCTATTATCTCAATGATTGGCATGGTTGGATTCCTATTGATTCCCCTCTTTAGTTAAAAAACGTACAATTAGAACAGGGATGCATCAAAAGCAGCACCTATATGGTGCTGCTTTGATGTATTCTCGTTACAAAATAACCATCACTACTCCGGCTTCATCATGTTAAGGAATGTATCGTGAGATATATGAACCTTGCCATCACGTTCCATTCTTTCCTTTCCACGCTTCTGCTTCTCGCGGAGTTTCATCTTTCTGGTAATATCACCGCCGTAGAGATACCCGGTAACATCCTTTTTCATTGGTGCGATTGAGCGAGAGGCAATAATACGACCATGAACATACGCCTGTATTTTCACACGGAAGAGTTCTCGAGGAAGAATCTTCTCAAGCTTTTCAACAACCTCTTCACTTTCCTCTCGAGTTCTGTGCTCAGGAATTACACGAGAAAATGCTGCGACTCGCTCTTCTGCTACATACACATCAAGTCTCGTCACATGAGCATCCTTCATATCACTTGGCTCATACACAATAGAAGCATAACCACTGGACGCAGACTTTACTTCGTTAAAGAAATTACGCATAAGCTCACGAAGTGGCATATGAAGTGTTATCTTCACACGGTTATGGCCCCAATCAAGAAGATCCATCACTTCTGCTTCATGTGGTGGGAAGAGTTGCATAAGTGGGCTCACATAGTCGTGTGGCACAATAATAGTAAGCAAAATCCACGGCTCGCGAACAGAGAGATACATACCATGGTCGGGGAAGTGTATTGGTGTATAGACCATTTCTTTCTCACCATTCTTAAGTGTAACTTCATAAGTGATAGATGGCGTCGTTACTACAAGTTCCTGATCGAATTCGCGACGAAGACGCTCAGTTACAATTTCCAAGTGAAGCATACCGAGAAAGCCGCAACGAAAACCACGTCCTAGCGCACCAGAAGATTCTTCTTCAAAGGTAAGTGACGAGTCGGACAACTTTAACTTAGAAAGAGAACTACGAAGATCATCGAATTCATCTTGAGATTCAGGGTAGATAGAGGCAAAGACAATCGGCACAGGCTCAGCATATCCAGGAAATGCTGGAAGTGGCCGTGACTGTGTTGTTACTGTATCTCCAACTCGAGCGATGCCAGGCTCCTTGATGCCTGTCACAATGTAACCAATCTCACCCGCTTCTATACTTCCACATTCATGTTTCTCTGGAGAAAATCTTCCAACTTCACGAACGATAAACTTGTGATTTGACTGCACAAAAAGAAGTGTATCCCCCGCCTTAACACTACCATCAAGAACGCGTGTATAGAGAATAACACCCATATGGTTGCTATATTCGAAATCAAAGATAAGGGCACGGGCTTGTGATGACTTCGAATCACCAAATTCACTCACCGGCTTTGGTACTCTTGTTATAATTTCTTCAATTAACTCCTTCACACCTTCACCTGTTTTTCCTGACACCGCCAATATCTCATCTTCATCACAGTGAAGCAGCTCAACAATTTCTTCCTTAACTTCATCAGGTCGCGCAAGCGGACTATCGATCTTAGTGAGCACGGGGATAATAGTGAGTCCTGTCTCCTTCGCCATCTCAAGAGTTGTAAGTGTCTGCGCCTGTACACCTTGTGTTGAGTCAACAAGAAGAAGTGTTCCTTCTACTGCACGAAGTGATCGAGATACTTCATATGAAAAGTCGATATGTCCCGGTGTATCGATGAGGTTCAGAATATAATCCTTACCGTCTTTACTCTTCCAGTTCATGCGCACCGGCGTCATCTTGATTGTAATACCACGCTCACGCTCAAGTTCCATCGAGTCAAGAACCTGCTCTTTCATATGACGTTTATCAACCGTTGAAGTAACTTCAAGAAGTCTATCTGCAAGTGTAGACTTTCCGTGATCAATATGCGCAATGATTGAAAAGTTTCTGATTTCCATACTATCTTTCCTATACTACACGAAAATGAGGAAATTATAAAGGTTTTTACAACTATTGCTCACAAGCAACTTTATACCCACAAATTACAACCTCTTTCTAAGATATAGTCCAAGCAACAAGAAAAAGTTACTCACTGTCATAGCAACTATACCGTACGCAAGACTAACATTCCCTTGTGGTTGTGTTACATAACAGACAAAGATGGCAATAATCGTTGCTGCGAGGTTAGACAGAAGAACGCTCTTTGTATCTTTCATTGAATAGAGACTAATAGAGAAGTAACCAACCATCATAGTGAATGGTAGCGCGATAAGGAACCCTTTCAAAAAGAAAATAATAAGATCGTAGTATGAGGTGTTACCATACAAGAGCCACACAACAAGATCATCTAGAGCATAAATCGTTATCGCACTGAATGCACCAATGAGTCCAAGGATGACAACATACTTCTTCACCAACTTCTTGTACACGCTGATATGACGCTCAACAAATTCTTTTGAAAGAACAGGGATGCTTGCCGTCGTCACACTTTGCTGTATGATCTGTGTCACCGCATCTGTTACGCGTTGTGCAAAGAGATAGCTTGATAGCACTCCAGGGCCAAGTGTCGTTGCAAACGCCGTAAAGAACACAACACGTAACTGGGTAAGAACATTAACCCCCGTTCTTGGGAATCCAACACGTACAAGTTCCTTTACATCGGCAAAAGAAAAATATGGTAACACTTGATGCATCTTTGCTTTTCGAAGCGAGATCAACTGAATACAGAAGGAGAAGAGTGCTCCAATAACAACACCATAGATAAGCCCATGTACACCATATCGTGGATAGAGAAATATAATGCCACCGATAATACCAAGCGAGTACCCAAGTGGCGCAATACCGTACAATACAAAATGATTCTTAAGTTGTGCGAAACATGAGATAAGCGATGTGAGACCAAGGAGTGCTGGCTGCACGAGCATAATACGAGTCACTGAAATAAACGTAACAAGCTGATCGTCAGTGAATCCCGGCACAATGAGCCGAGCATACAGCGGCAATGTAATAGCAAACACTACACCAAGCAACGAGATCATTCCAGCAAAGAACAGCGATATGGATGAGAGTTTGTGACGAGCGTCAATGATATGCCCCGGCCTATCTTCTATGGTAAGAAACGGCACAACAGTACCGGAGGTCACAAACGCAAGCGAGAGC
Source organism: uncultured Candidatus Saccharibacteria bacterium (assembly GCA_964491805.1). Lineage (GTDB taxonomy): Bacteria > Patescibacteriota > Minisyncoccia > Phycocordibacterales > UBA5272 > UBA11704. The sequence continues at coordinate 4,107 of CAZBGU010000026.1, read as the reverse complement.
GCATACAAAAAGTCAGGAATACGAAACGCTGCGTTATAAATATCAAGCACTGGACCGATACCAACGATTGTCGAAAGTAGTCGATCACGAAAGATGCCGAGAAGCACAGAAAGTAGACTAAAAACCGCGAGAAGTACTGAGTTTTTGAAAATCATTATTATTCTATGGTAGCAAAAAAGAGTAACAAAAGCGATGGAATAAGGGGTCGTGATAAGTGTTAGGTAACAGGTCACAGAGACTGTATATATGAGACTTTAGAAGACACAAAGAAAAGAGCGACCGCTTCACGGTCGCTCTTTCATCTTTGTTCTACCTATAAGCCGAATTCTGTCCATGTTGTCACCAACACTGTGTAATCATGTATCTAGGCGTATTGTTACCACTACGCTCAAGCGACACTCCCCTTTCGGGGCACGGTCTTGCACACACGTAAGGATTTAGCCGTTTCAATTGTATGTTGCCATACACCTCACCCGCATTACTACGGGGCTCTTTCGCTTTCGCTCCAAGCGTCTCTGCTCGCACCTCTATGATTGCTCACGACGGGTGTTACCCGCTACGCTTCCCATGCCTCGCTACCACCCGGCAACGCTAACCTCGCGAACAATACGCAGACTAGCGCGGACTAAATACAAATGAATTGCATTTGGTCTGCGAGATCTGCTTCTTCTACGTAGTTTGCGTGTGTCGAGTAAGAGCGAGACACAAGGGTGTGTTCGGACTTTCCTCTCTCATTGACTACCTTTAAAGTCGTAAGAGCGATTACCCAGTAGAACTGAATAACAATACAACGAAAACAGAGCAAATGCAAGGCGCTGCCATGATGACAATATAGCAAAGAAAGTGTTATAGTTTCGTTACAACACTAGAACGTTTATGAGCACTTTTCAAATTAAAATACTTGCCATACTAACTATGGTAATTGATCATGTTGGACTTTTCTTCTTTCCTCAGCATCACATACTACGTATTATCGGAAGAATTTCATTTCCTTTGTTCGCATGGATGATTGCCAACGGTGCATATCACACAAACAACATAGAACAATACTTACAGAGACTTTTTTTGCTTGCTCTACTTTCTCAAATACCATTTACTCTTGCAAATCAAATAATTGGGTCACCACTTTTTTATCTCAATGTTGTGTTTACGTTATTTCTAGGGCTTCTTGCTATTTACCTGATCAAAAAAACAAACTCTGCTTTTTTATGGATACTAACAACTCTATCTTGCGGAATACTTGCGAATATAATCCATAGTGACTATGGAGCCGCAGGGGTCTTTTCTGTCGTTGCTTTTTATATCTTTTATAAGAACAAGCCAATGACAATTCTTACACAAACAATATTACTCTTTATTATTCCAGCAGGTATTTTGCTCGCCGAGATGTCACAAAGAATAAACCTCTCAACGTACTACATGGACTCATCGAGTGAAAAAATTGGACTCTTTGCACTTCTGCCAATCTTATTGTACAACAATAAAGAAGGTCCTAAGATGAAACAATTATTTTATATTTTTTACCCACTACAATATATACTCATCTACCTTATGTTGCTGCACAGTATTTAACATAAACATCGAGGATGTCCACTAGTCTACAATCTTTACCTTAGATCCAAGGTAGAGGCCATGCTTTTCTCCTTCTCCTGCATTCATTTCAAGGACATAGGTTGCATCAGACTGGTTTATAAATGTTTTTTTCTCCTTGTAAGAATCTGGGGACACTTCTCTTTCAATATTAACCACTATACCGTTCTCATTTATCCAGACAATATCTACAGGAAACATCATATCCTTAACCCACCATCCATACCTTCCTGGTACATCAAACACAAAAAGCATACCCTCTCCAGATCTCATACTTTTGCGTCCAGCTAGACCAAGGCTACGAGAAGCATTCGTGTCTGCAACCTCTACCTCAAGAGCCCCTTTTGGCATGAGCACAGTCATATCATTACGTACAAATTTATCAATAACAACTGATTCACACACCTTTAGTGCCAAGCAACGAAAACCGTACATACTCGAAAAGAAGAGTCCTATACACAGAACACCGAGAAACACATTCCTTAGTACAGTGCTTTTTTTCTTAGCAACTATAGGAGTCTTGTTCTTGTTATTTTTTTGTTTGTGATTTTTCATACAATGACTGTATTACGAAATATTTCGTAAGTCAGAAATTATTGTAGATACGAGGAGCTTAGGAATTTTTTGAGGGAGACGTACATATACGTACGTTGACTGAGAAAAATTCCGTAGCGACAAAGTAGATGCAATGATTTATGATTTACGGCCTGCTCGTGAACGCTCACTTTCGGTAAGCAACTGCTTTCGTAGTCTCACTGACTTTGGTGTCACTTCAAGATACTCGTCTGCATTCATGATTTCAAGGCCTCGCTCAATAGTAATCTCCCATGCAGGCACAAGTACAATAGCTTCGTCAGCACCAGATGAACGCATGTTAGAAAGCTGTTTACCTTTAGTTGGGTTCACGATCATTTCTTCACCTTTTGATGTATTACCAATCACCATACCCTCATAGACTTCTGTTGTAGGAAGAATATAGATAACACCACGATCCTGAAGATTCCAAAGTGAAAATGCGAGTGATTTCCCTGTTGCCATAGATGTCATGGAACCTACAAGACGACGTGTAATCTCGCCAGCATATGGACCAAACTTAAGAAAACGCGCAGATAAAATACCAAGACCCTTTGTATCAATAACGAATTCACCACGATACCCAAGAAGGCCACGAGTTGGGATCTCAGCCTTGATACGGTTGATACCATTCTTCTCACTCATGTCAGTAATCATCGCCTTACGACGGCCAAGCTTCTCCATCACAATACCAGAAGACTCTACAGGTACATCGATTACTAATTCTTCATATGGCTCCTCCTTAACACCATCTTTCTCATGGAAAATAACTTGTGGTTGTGATACCTGGAGTTCGTATCCTTCACGACGCATCGTCTCAAGAAGCACACCAATGTGTAGCTCACCTCGACCATATACAAGATACTTATCTGTATCAAAATCAACACGAAGACCAACATTGATCTCAAGTTCTTTCTCGAGGCGGTCACGAATCTGCCGACCAGTCACAAACTTACCCTCCTTTCCAGCAAAAGGAGAATCGTTAACAAGAAAGTTAAGAGCAATAGTAGGCTCATCAATGTGAATTGCCTCCATGGCATCCTGAGTCTCATTCTTCACAAATGTCTCACCGATAAAAATATCAGAGAAACCTGCAACCATAACAATATCTCCAGCTTCTGCAGTCTGTGCATCAACACGCTCAATACCATTAAAGGTAAACATCTTAGTGATCTTTCCCTTTCGTGTCTCGCCTGTTGGCTTTTTCACAACAATTTCCTCACCAACCCTTGCGATACCATCGTACACACGACAGATAGCCATACGACCAAGGAAGTTATCGTATGCGAGATTGAACACCTGTGCAGCAAATGGGTTATTGATATCACCTGTTGCCTTTGGTACTTTATCAAGAACAATATCAAGAAGTGGCGTAAGATCCTTTCGTTCATCATCAAGATTCTTCATAGCTACGCCTTCACGACCGATAGCATACACTGTTGTAAAATCGAGCTGCTCATCATTGGCGCCAAGTTCCATGAAGAGTTCGAATACTTCATCGTGAACACGCTTTGGGTCAGATGCAGGCTTGTCGATCTTGTTAATCACAACAATAGGTCTAAGACCAAGTTCAAGTGACTTCTTAAGAACGAAACGAGTCTGTGGCATAGGGCCTTCCTGAGCATCAACAACAAGAAGCACACAATCAATAGAACGAAGTACGCGCTCTACTTCAGAACCAAAATCAGCATGACCAGGAGTATCCAGAATATTAATCTTTACCCCTTTGTATGGAACAGAAGTATTCTTTGCAGTTATCGTAATGCCACGTTCTTTTTCCATCGGATTTGAGTCCATGGTCTGACCTTCTTGTCCTACCCCACATTGCTTCATAAGACCATCAGTAAGTGTAGTCTTCCCATGGTCCACGTGAGCGATAATGGCGATGTTACGAATTTCTTGTTGCATATACGATAAATTACTTGTTATTAGACTTGAAGTGCA
>CAZBGU010000025.1:0-10562 GCA_964491805.1 uncultured Candidatus Saccharibacteria bacterium | reverse complement strand
TTTTAGAGCTCGGAAAAGACGCTAAAATATCCATATTGAGTCTAGATCTGTTGGTGCCTAACCTATGATCACTGTTTGTGCAAAAAACGAACACCCTTCAATTTCCTTTAGGTAGAAGTTCTCAAAATAAGATATACTAGCGCGATGGATCATTTTGGAAAAATGACTACTTCTACTCCTGAAGAAAAAGTCCCAGGCTTCGTAGCTACGGTAGCGAGAGCGGGAAATGTCGTATATCAGAAAGTTTCTGGGTACGCCGAGAAGAAAGTTTGCATTCCTATTTTTACATCTCCCAAGCAAAGACATGCCCCATAGTTTTATAGTAAAGTAGCGCAGGGTGATATCCTCTGTCTAACTAATACCTGCCACACTTTCTTTCTTTGTGTTACACTTTCTTCATTATGCAATCAATATTTTCACGTTTTGGAAAAGTAATTATTATTGTCGGTGTACTTGTTATTATCGGTGGGTATTTTGTTTCATCATATAACTCTTTTGTGAAGGCAAATCTTGCAGTTGATACACAATGGGCACAAGTTGAAACACAGTATCAGCGACGTTTTGATCTTATCCCTAACCTTGTAGCATCAGTACAAGGAATAATGAAGCAAGAAACTACAATCTTTACTGCTATCGCAGAGGCTCGACAGGGCTATGCTGGAGCTCGTACTGTTGATGAGAAGGCGCAAGCTGCAGGACAAATGGAAAGCGCTCTTGGAAGACTTCTTGTGATTACTGAAAATTACCCAACACTTAAGTCAAGCGAAAACGTTCAATCACTTATGACACAGCTCGAAGGTACAGAGAATCGTGTGTCTGTAGAACGTGGACGATACAATGAAGTGGTACAAACGTACAATCTTAAAGTAAAGTCTTTCCCAGGTAATCTTGTTGCAAAGATGTTTGGTTTTGAAGCACGTAAGATGTTCGAAGCTGATAAGGCAGCAGCGAGTGCTCCAAAGGTTAACCTTTAATCTCTATGGTATCAAGACTTGCGCAATTACTACGAAGTAAGTCTTTTGTTGTTGTTTCTCTTTTCTTCCTCTTTACTCCCGTGTTTGCTTTTACATCGCCTGGATCTTTTTCTGGATATGCGAATGATTTTGCACAAGTGCTCACAAGCAACGAGCGTGCCTTACTTGAACAGAAACTTGCGGCGTTTAACGCTTCCACCTCCAACCAGATCGCGGTAGTGACAGTAAAGAGTTTGGAAGGTGACTACATTGAACATTATTCTGCAGAGCTTTTTACGGCTTGGAAAATAGGAACGAAAGAACGTAATAATGGTGTCCTTCTTCTGGTTGCGGTTAATGATCACAAAGTTCGTATTGAGGTAGGGTACGGTCTTGAAGGGGCTCTTACTGACTCAATAAGTGGGAAGATTATTCGTGATGATATCGCTCCAGCATTTAAGCAAGGAAACTATTACGGAGGGATAGACAAAGCGGTTACAAGTATTATTAGAGTTACTCAAGGTGAGTATATTGCAGAAGTAAAGGATGTATCGAAAAAATTTCCTGTTTCATTTGAGACAATGGCATTCTTTTTTGTTGTTGCCATTCAGATTTTTGCTTCACTGCTTGCTCGAAGTAAAAGTTGGTGGGCAGGTGGAGCGCTTGGAGGAGTTCTTGGTGCAGGGCTTTCGTTTTGGATGCTTCACCTCACGTTACTGTTTGGAGGGCTTCTAACCCTTCTTCTTGTTGGGCTTGGGTTGTTATTTGATTATATTGTTTCTAGTGGTACTTTTATTGGCTCTCACGGGAGAGGTCCTTGGGTTTCTGGTGGGTCACTTGGTAGTAGAGGTGGCGGAGGATCGTCTTTCGGTGGATTTGGTGGCGGAAGATCAGGAGGAGGAGGTGCAAGTGGGGGTTGGTAGAGGAGGCAGATAACAGAACACAGAGTACAGACAACAGAAAGAGCGTGGACACCAAAGGTGTCCGCGCTTTGCTCATGCTACACTTCTCTTACTATGTCCTCATTCAAAGAAAAGGTACTAGAGATAGTTAAGATGATTCCAAGAGGCGACGTAATGACCTATGGAGAGGTGGCACGACGTGTTGGTCACCCAAAAGCATCACGTGCGGTTGGAACTATTCTTGCTCACAATACAGATATTTGTGTGCCGTGCCATCGTGTTGTGCGAGGTGATGGTACGATAGGCGCATACAACGGGCTACGTGGTAACAAACGACAACTGCTTGAGAAAGAGGGGGTATTGATTAAGAAAGGAAAAGTGATCAAGACTATACAATGAGTTAAGAAGATTCGCTGATACACCGACTCACTTTCTTAGCACAAATCTCGGAGGTGTCTTTGTGTGTTCATGATATAATTGTCGTATCATTTATGATAGTACATAAAATTTATATTGGTGGATGGTTTCAAAGAACAACATTACACCTTACAGAACTTTTTGACTTCCTTAAGTATGGAGAAACAAGTTTAGACGTTGATAAAAAGGATCTTACAAAAATTCAACAAGCTCTTTCACTTACTTCTGTGGAACGTAAAAGTGGTCCTCTTGAGTATATTTTGGTAAGCACTGATAGAAAAATAGAATATCGTATGTATGAAGATGGCCTCATTGTGTTAGAGAAACCCTTTGAAAATCTTAAAATGGATTTTGATGAAATTAAAGGATACTACGACACAGAGCTTTCTAAAGCCATCTCTCTTGTTTTTAGTAAAGGTGCGCCAGTTCCAAAGGAGCTCGCAAATATCAAAACTATTTTGCCGTATATTGTAACAGTCACTGAAGCAAGTGTAGAAGAAATCAATGCAATTTTTCAAGAGTTTCATGAAGAGGTGTACTCTGTTATGACAACAAACAACATTGAGGTGTATCGTAGTTCTGGTCTCATTATTATCAATAACCTTCATGACGAACATCTCACTCGAGAGATAATTGAGTCACAGATTTTCTTTAGAGAGTTTAAATCACAGCTTCATCGTTATCTAACCATTCACCGGGTGCTTTGGGAAAAAATTAAAGTTATTAAGGAGCGTGGTGCTATTCGTGGAAAAGATATTGATATGTTGCGTAATGAGCTATCTTTGTACCAAAAGACCGTTAACTTGATTGGAGCTAGAATAGAGCAAATGCCAGCATATGTTAGAACAAGACAGAAGATTACCGACGTTGAAAAAATCGATACGTACCTTCAGCCTCTATTTCAGTTCAAATTTGAAACGCTTCTCGATACTCATGAATATATCAAACATTTATGGAAGATGACAGAAAATTATCTTAACTCAACTGTTGAAATTTTTTCAGAACTACAAGAAAAGAGCACAAAAAGCGGTCTATCTTCACTGCAACTTATTACTACTATTGGTGTAGTTTCTGGTATCTTGGGTTATTTAAGTAAAGATACGCTACCAAAATTTACAACAGTAGGGTTTGTGTACTTTGCGCTTCTTATGGTGATGACATGGGGTATAAATGATACGGTATCTCGCTTCTTTAAAAACAAGAAGTACGATATCGATGAGAAAGATGTAGAGAAGAATATCAAGTAGAGCATCTAGTATGTGAGATTGGTATGAGTCGCACTGACATGCGCTATGGTACACTTTATTAGTACTCATTAGTTAAGAATATACTTATGTTTTCGTCCCGCCATATAATTCTAAAAAAAATTGACATACTCCTTTTGATCCTGTTACCAATCGTTGCGGTACTTTTTTCTCTGCTATGTAAAGCTACTTTTTTAGTATCTATTTTGCTCTTCTTAGGACTTCCGTCGTTGTGGTTTTCTTTTAGAACACCAACACAAGTAAAAAAGACTCTAATTTTCTCTGCTATTTTTTCTATTCCATTTGGTCTTGTTGTTGACTATATCGCCACCACTGATCGTGCGTGGTATGTTCCATCTACGGTATTTCCATTTCGCTTGTTTGGTGTTGTGCCTGTTGAAGATTTGGTATGGGCTTTTTTTATCACATACAGTGCAGTTATTTTTTATGAGCACTTTTTGGACAAAGGGAAGGTCGAGTTGGTAGACAAAAAAATGAAGTATCTTGTATTGCCGTTTATTGCGCTACTCATTACTTTTTTCTTGGTGTATCTTTTTAAAAGTGATTTACTTATTCTTCCGTATGCTTACTTTTGGGTTGGTGCACTGCTCTTTGTTCTTCCTGCAATTACTTTTCTTTCGTTTTTCCCGAGGTTATTGTCAAAGTATGTAAAGACAGGCTCTTACTTTTTTGTTCTTAGCATTTTGTTTGAATTTACTGGTCTACAACTCAATCAATGGACCTTTCCAGGTGATCATTTTATTGGTTGGGTGGAGTTGTTTGGATTTAGATTTCCGTTCGAGGAGTTTTTCTTTTGGTTTGTGATGGGGGCGATTAGCATACTGTCATACTATGAGTTTTTTGATGGAGATAGAAAATAGTTTTTATTGTAACGCTATATCATAGTATATACATGAAAATTGCAGTGTTAGATAATTTACGGAGTGTACATAATGTGGGGTCCATTTTTCGTACTGCGAATGCCTGTGGTATTGCGCATCTTGTGCTTACTGGAACCACTCCGACTCCGCTTGATAAGAAAGGTTTCCCTCGTAAAGATTTTGCAAAAGTTGCTCTTGGTGCAGAGGATAGAGTGACATGGGAATATCATGAAGACACAAGAAGTGCTCTACAAGTACTAAAGAAAGAGGGGTATTATGTGATTGCATTTGAACAAGATAAAAATTCTGTCGATTATAAGGGAGTATCGATAGAAGGGAAAGAAAACATTGCCTTTATTGTTGGTCCAGAGGTTACTGGAATGACACCGGACGTGCTTGAGGTTTGTGATGTGGTTGCAGAGATTCCTATGCTTGGCACCAAAGAGTCACTCAATGTGACAATTGCATTTGGGGTAGGGGTGTATCGGATACTTGGGCTTTAGTTATTAGTCCAAGATGTAATAATGTTAAGAATGAGTTCCTGGATACCTTTATCAAAAACCACTTTATGATGACCGTGTATAGGTACATGTATATTTTTAGCACCTTCCAGGTAACTTCCTTTTTCTGACCATACATGGTTATCGTACTCTGGGATGATCGATATGATACGATGATTTACTTCTTGTGATTGCATAAGGTTTTGTATCACCTTACTTTCTTGTCGTAACTCTTGTATGGCAGTAAGAGGAATGTTGTTTGCCATGTGAGAACCCGAGTAAGGGGTTGCAATAGAAATCATCCCCGTAACAAGATTGTGTTCGTTGTAGTGTGTCAAAAAATATTTTCCAATAAGTCCTCCTTTGCTATGCGCTACGATTACTGCATTTTTGAACTCTTTGTGTTCTTTGGTGACCTTGTCGATAAAAGTGTGAATCATTTTTGCAGAACTTGGTATAGAAAAGAGATTATACCCAAGACGAGGAAGAACGTATACTGGGTGCCCTTGAAGAGAGATTTTGTCACCAAGATCTTTTAAGAAACCCCACTTTTCTAAAATACCAGGAATGAGAATAACAGGCACCTTCCCTTCTACAACATACCCAAGATAATGTTGAGGTGAATTTCTATACATCACACCCTGTACTGTTCCCTTTATCAGATAATAATAATCGGCTATCCATGACAACAAATTTTTCATATCTGGTGAGTATATCATTGTCTTTTTTGATGTATACTACTTTTTATGGATCTCGTCTATCTCAAAAACTATACTGTTGTTGCAAAGCACGGTTACTATAAAGAGGAGCATGCTAAAGCACAACGATTTGTAGTAAGTGTTGTTGTCACGTGTGATGTGAGACGTGCCGGGGAGAGTGACAACCTTCAGGAGACGCTTAACTATGAACTTATTCGCAAAGCGGTGCATGAGATTCTTATGAGGAGTCCTCATGACCTTATCGAGTCACTTGCGGAAGAGATTGCTGCAAGTGTGCTTCATCACCCAAAAGCACTTACGGTTCAAGTGGATATTGCAAAACCTGATGTTTGGAGTGATTGTGTGCCAGGAGTTGCTATTGTAAGAAATAAATAACATGCACCCTTATTGCGCGTATGTAGCAACAATTACCGATGAGCATGATGTTGATAAGATCTACCATGATCAACAGTATGGTGTGCCAATTGACGATGATAACGAACTATTCGGTCGTCTGGTTATGGAGATCAATCAAGCAGGGCTTTCGTGGAGGACTATTCTTAAGAAAGAGCAAGGATTCCGTAAGGCGTACCATAACTTCACTATCAAAAAAGTTGCAAAGTACGACGAGAAATATTTTGCGCGATTGATGAATGATGCGGGTATTATTCGTAATAGATTGAAGATCGCCGCCGCGATATATAATGCGCAGAAGATACTTGTGTTGCAAAAAGAAAATGGAAGTTTTAGGAAGTGGCTTGATGCTCATGGTGAAGATTTGAAGCATGATAAACAGGCATGGGTGAAGCTTTTCAGGCGGCATTTCAAGTTCGTTGGAGGAGAAATTGTTGGAGAGTTCTTGATGAGTATCGGCATGCTGCCTGGCGCACATGATAAGCTTTGTGGTATGTATGTAAAGCGCGTTGACGTTTGCATCTCTAGTGTGTAGTATTGATCCATACCGTTCTTACGGGTTTTTTTGGAGCACACATCATGTGTCAAGGAAAAGTTGTTCTCCTGTCTGGGCTCGTTGGTTCTGGCAAGAGCACGATTCTCCATGAGATGGAGAAGCATGGAGTAACTGTGATCTCCATGGATGATCTCTTTAAGGAAGTCGTCTACCAGGTACGCAATAGACCGGTCCTACACATTCTGTTTGGAATAGATGTACTTCGTCCAGACGGTAGTCCGGACAAGGATCTTCTGCGTGCGTTGTTCTTCTCGCTTGATGCGGTCCAGATGTTGGCGTGCAAAGAAAGGCTTGAAGCCCTCTCGGCAACCTTCTCTGGCTGCCTTCTTGAGGAGTTGAAGGCAAGGATCGCTGCGGCCTTTGTTGATGACAATGTAAGCGTGGTCGTTGTTGAAAGCGCTACAGCGCTAGCAAATGGTTGGCACTCATTGTTGCAACCGCACGAAACAGTCGTCCTTCACTGCAGTCAAGAAGTTCGTCTCGAGAGGTTGCGACTTCGCAATCCAAGGATAAGCGATGAGATGTATCTTGCCATCATGGGTATGCAACCAACTGATGATGAGTTGTTTGTGCTTGGTATCGATGCACAAGCCACTCATTTTTCAACTGAGTGCCCAGTTGATGAAATGCTCACCTTGGCAAGGCAGATTTGTGAACGTTTGACCTCACCCTGACCTGATTGACCATTACCTTCATTGATGGACAGACATCAATGACACAACATGCCAGGCGTTTGCGCGTCTGGTTTGTTTTTTGTATATGCTAGAATAGTAACTATTATGATCACAAAAACACTGCCATTAACTGCTACAGATTTTGCTTGGGTAAAAATGACTCCGAAGGACATGGAGAAAAAGGCTACAGAGTATATCGCTCATAAAAAGCATGCCTATGCCACAATCAAAAGTATTCTTCCTGAGAATAGAACATTTCTTAACACTGTGTACGCTCTTGAGCGATGCGATGATATCTTCAAAAGTTTTTTTAGTAAGATGGGCCTGCTATCTGAGGTGTCGCCAAAGAAAGATGTACGTGATGCTGCTAATGCTGTTGCAACTGATCTTTCACAGAAGATGGTAGACATTGAATATGATCGTGATCTCTATATCTCGCTTGTTGAATACTACGAAGGTAATTTTGCTGATGAGAAGAAGACACTTCGCAAGGAGGATATTCGTTTACTTGAAGAGACACTTCGTGAATATCGTCGTATGGGTTTTGATCTCGATGAGACTAAGCAGAAACGTCTTAAGATTCTCCTTAAGAAATCATCCAAACTGTCTATCATGTTTAGACAAAATATCAACGACTACCAAGATTATATTGTGTGTACAGAGGAAGAGCTTGCTGGCATGTCACCGCGCTTCACACAGTCACTACCACGCCACACTGACGGCAGGTACATTGTCTCACTTCAGTATCCTCACATCTTCCCATTTTTAGGTGAGGCGGAGAACAGAAAGAAGCGTGAAGAGCTTGCACTTAAGAATTTGAAGAAAGGTGGTGCAAAGAATCTCAAGATCATCGAAGAGCTTGTGACACTTCGTCATGAGATTGCAACTATCTTGGGTTATAAGCATCATGCTGATTTTAGAACAGAGAATCGTATGGCAAAGAGTGCCAAGAATGTAGACGAGTTCCAAGGTCAACTTCTTAAGACGCTTGCTCCAATGGCAAAGAAAAATCTTAAGGATCTTACAGCTCATGCTAAGACACTTGGTGTCAAGAAGCTTGAGCACTACGATCTTAGTTTTGTTGCAACATCACTCAAGAAGAAGCTATATGATCTTGACCCTGAGGCCGTGCGAGCATACTTCCCACTTGATCATGTGATGAAAGAATTGTTCGTATTGTGTGAAAATCTCTTTTCAATCGTTATCGCTGAGTACTCGGTACCACTCTGGCATAAGGACGTGAAGATGTATCAGATCAACGACGCTGATGGAACACTTGTTGGATACTTCGCGCTCGATCTTTTCCCTCGTGAGGGTAAGTTCAGTCATGCTGCGATGTTTGATGTGGTTGTTCCACATGAGGAGGGGTATAAGACAGAGGAGTACACTGCACCATTTTCTTCAATGGTATGTAATTTCCCTATGCCAACAAAGAAGGGGAAGAATGTGACGCCATCACTTCTCTCTATTGGTGAAGTGGAGACACTCTTCCATGAGTTCGGTCATCTTCTCCATATGACGCTATCTCGTGCGCGCCATGAGTCACAAGCGGGGGCTAACGTTGCATGGGATTTCGTTGAGACGCCATCACAGATTATGGAGAACTGGGTATGGAACAAAGAAGTTCTTACCAAGCTTACATCTCACTTTGAGACAGGTGCAGCAATGGACGAGGCGATGATCGATAGAATCATTAAGGGTAAGACATTCCAGAATGCATACTTTTACACACGCCAGCTCATACAAGGTAAGCTTGATCTAGATATTCACACAGGTAAAGTAAAAGATGCACGTGCTGCATACATAAAGATGAATAAAGCATATTTCAATATCGAACTACCAGAGAAGGAGACGTTATTCCCCGCAGGGTTTGGTCATCTTGTTGGCTATGACGCTGGGTACTATTCGTATCTCTGGGCACTCGTCTATGCATGTGATGCATTTGAAAGTTTTAAAACTAAGGGCAATAAGAATGTAATGACTAATACTGAAGTTGGTATGAAGTGGCGTCATGAAGTCCTTGAGAAGGGGAGTAGCGATGACGAAATGAAACTTATCAAGAACTTTCTTGGTCGCGCACCAAATAATAAAGCGTTCTTAAGAGAGGTGATCGGGTAAGTAAGGTAAGCAAGGAGGTTGTTCTTATTTGTAAAACAGTAGCTAGTGCTTATCTTCTGTGTGTATTATACTTGCAGCATAGGTATGAAAACGGAAAGTACAGATCTGCAAACAAAAAACAGCGTCGGTGCTTTTACATCTTCAGTTTCTGAAAATGGTCCTCTTCAAGAGGGTTTGTTGTCGTCAACAGATAACATCAACCATGAAGATAGTTCAATTACAGATCGTTTGAATAAAATTATTGAAACAATTCCTCAATCTGTTAAGGAGGAAGTTCCTATGGAACCTAGTGTAATTGGTGATGTAAAAGATTATACAAAAAGTGACACATTGGAAGGATCGTTAGAATCTGTAGGTGTCATCACCAACGGAGTCACTTTTGACACGATACCCCAAAGAGAAAATTCTATAGATTCTCAGAATCAAGAAGTGTACAACACAATTTCAGGTGGCCCAGAGACGCTCAAGGAAATTAAGCAGAAAAATGCATCAGCGGTTATCGAAAATGGAAAGTATTCGACCATAGGAATGCCAACTAAACCAACGACTTCCGTCAACCAAACTGTAGAGGAGTCATCTCTGTTTGTCTTGTTTTGTAAAGTTACAGTCTCTATCCTTTTTCTTTTCTTGAGTATAGCGTTTGCTGCACCTGTATTGCTTCCATTTTTGGTTGATAAAGGGTATCTGGACCTGGTCAGTACTGGAGTTTACTCAGCGTATGGTTTTATTTTTAGTAGCACCATTTCTGAACAGATTCCATATCTTACGTCACTTATTGTGGTCGTGAGTTTTGTTATTTTGTTTATTTCTTGGATTGTTGATCTTTTGGTTGGAAAGTCTATCTTTTTATTTGCAAAAGTATTTATTTTTGTATTTATTTCACTGTTGCTCGGTGTGGTGGTTTTTTATCTTCAGATTAACGGTATAGATATTCTTGGGCTAGTTAGTAGTCAGCTACAAGTTTTCAGGTAAGTTTATAGAATGTTCAAAAGCAAAGTTGTTGTTCCCTTACTTTTGTTCCTTATTATGTAATAATTTCCCACCATACACGCTTGCGGACTGGTAAAATTTGTGCTGTTGTGATATACTTCGGCCTATAAAAGTGTACTTTCCGCACACAATGTTGCGGTCAGGATTTGGTATTCTCACATGCACTTCAAGTCTAATAACAAGTAATTTATCGTATATGCAACAAGAAATTCGTA
>CAZBGU010000024.1:0-10980 GCA_964491805.1 uncultured Candidatus Saccharibacteria bacterium | reverse complement strand
CACAAGTCAGAGACAGAGTGCTTCATCACGCAATTATGGGTATCTTGTATCCACTGTACGAAAAGACATTTATTCACAATTCCTTTTCGTGTCGTATTGGTAAAGGTACTCATAAAGGAGTAGAAGCTCTACGCGGAATGCTCTATAAGGCAAGTAAAAATAACACAAGAAATGTGTATATTTTAAAGTGCGATATAGAGAAGTTTTTTGATTCTATCAACCATGAGATATTACTTTCGGTACTTAGTTCACGAATTAAAGATCAAGAACTAATGAATCTTTTAACTGAAGTAGTAGGAAGTTTTACTAGTTATAGATCAACACTTTTCGATAGATGTGGTGTACCAATTGGCAATCTTACTTCTCAACTTTTTGCGAATGTTTATATGGACATGTTTGACCAGTTCATGAAGCATGAACTCAAGGTGAAATATTATGCACGGTATACTGATGACTTTGTTATAGTAAGCGAGAGTAAGGAATATCTTTTGCATTTATTACCTCAAATACAATTGTTTCTAAAGGAAAAGTTAAGGGTACAAATACACCCGAAGAAAGTCACGATCACAAAGTTTGGTCGTGGTATTGATTATCTTGGCTATGTATTATTTCCACACTTTACTTTAGTGCGTAAACGCACACAGAAACGTGCTTTGAGGAAAATAAATGAGAAGATACTACTTTACAAGAAAGAAGAAATTTCAGAAGACAAAGTTCATGCAACTTTAATGTCTTATCTGGGAGTTCTTTCCCACGCAGATACTTTTAGGTTTTCTGAGAAATTAAAGAATAGCTATTTCTTTAACATAAGTAATCCTGACTAAAAAATTCGACCAGATTTCATAGTCAGTATTACTTTTTCTTACCACCTTTAGAAACTGTTTGTCCCTGACTTGGTGCTGGTCTAGGTGCAGGTGTCGTTGGTTTTGGTGTGGGACTTGGTTGAGATTGACCACTTTTTGTTGATTGATGATTTTTATTTGTCATAGATTTAAATAAAAAATATTAATAATACAAAACCGAGAAGGAATAATTTGAGTGCTCGTTTATAATCTTTATTTTTGTTTTCAAGATTCTTCGAGTTTTTATCAAAAGCATCTTGATAGTCAGAAAGCAATTGTTCCAAGAGAGTATTGGGTTTCATTGAAAGATAATTCTTTGGATCATTGTAGAAATCAACAACACCAGTGTTATATGTTTTAACATTTAATACTCCCCAAAGAAGATAAATAGAAAAACCAAAAATTACGATAGGCATGAATGAAAGACCACAGAGATGATGAACACTTTGTATATAAAAAGTAACAATACCTACTTCAAGTGCGATCATTACACCTGCTTTTGCGTCAAGCCCATTATCGGCATTCAATTGGTAATCAACCTTGTTTCTGGTTGCATTTACAAGTATTTCAAGTGATTTGATTTCATCTTCTTGTGCACTCATATAACATCTTTTAAGTTATTCCACTTCTCAAACGATGGAGAGTAGGTGTATATCTTATTAGTATTCACTTTCCATCCATTAGGACCGTCTTGTACGACAATTCCTCCAGCAAATCCCTTTTTACCTTTGAGCCATTCTTGTAATGCTTCTGCTTTGTATTTAGTATCAGTGATTTCAGCAGTAGATCCTTTTTTAGTATCAACAATCCAAGTTGTGTTTTTAGTTTGAATAATCCAGTCTGGGTAGAATAGTTTTTCTTTGTTCTCATCAGGGTTGTAATACGAGATTGAAAAAAATTCACTTCCTGTATCTCCATTCTTATACCACCAAATCACATCCTTACTATCTTCTAAGAATTTAATAAACTCTTTTTCATTAGCCTCACCTTTGTAATCTGATTCTATGTAGAATGGTTGGATTGCCGACTTTTTAACCTTCATTTCTTCGTATTGGTCAGTAAAGAATAGAGAGTCACGAGGTATCTCAATAGTTTCTGTTCGCTTTGATCGTTCAGATTTCTTATTCACTTCTTTCTCACGAATTAAGCGATACTTCTCAAGAGCTGTACCGATTACTGGAGCAAGAACGCTAGACTGGCTGAGTAGATCGTTAACAACCAGCTTGTAGATACTCTGACGGTTCTGTTCAGTGATATTCAACAACCACACATTCAAAGCGGTTTTTAATTTCCCCCAAGAACGTTCTGGTGCAAACTTTTTATTTTCATCTATTTGATGTGAAATAAATTTAAAACATAAGAGGTTATACAATCGCTCAAGGTCATGCTGTGACATTTCTTGATCGTGACTTCCTCCCTCGGCAATTAGTTCCTTAGTGAAGTTGTCATAGTCATCAATTTCAACTCCAACAATAAGACCGTTGGTAACACTTGGTTTAGTTTCCAGATTCTTTGCTTCAAGTTTCTTGATTGCTTGAACGGGAGTATCTTTACCAATGCCGAAGTATTTATTTGCTACCTCACTAAATGTTTCTTGGAAAGAATCCCCAAGATCGTTGTAGTCAGTACGGCTCATAAATACAGATTCAACAGTGATCGGTTCTACTTCTGCCTTTCTATAGCTTCCATAAATAGCGGGTCGGTTATCTGTTTTGTTTTTGCCGTATTCAGCAATAACTTCGTTTCTCTTGTAATTTGTATAGAGATAACCAAGGTTCAATTCTGGTAGTGGGAAATGAGTACCAAATGGCATACGGAGAATACGTCCAACCGTTTGAATTGCAAATGTTGGGTTCTTGATCTCACGGAACATCACCAATACACTTGCTCGTGGACAATCCCAACCAGTTGCAGCGGCTTGTTTGAAAAGCAAGAAAGAGATCGGTGACTTGTTATCTTCAATGTACTCGAGATTTACTTTTTCTTGTGAAAGCCAAATAGCAATTTCGTCTTCAAGTACACCCTTTTCTTTGAGGTAATTCTTAACTATGTCTTGCTTATTGATGGTAGTGGTATCTTTTCCTGCCTGATCGTCATTGGGAAGTTGAATCATAACAAGTGGATTTACCTCAACACCAAGTTTTTTGTAGTACTTGATTAAGTCTTGTCGTTTTTGAAAAGCGAGTTCAAGTAGAATCTCATCCTGATCCATTCCTTTTAAATCCTTTCGGTTAAGATCTTCTTCGGTTTGGAAAATGATCTTTTCCTTGATCAATCCCGCTTCAATAACTTCTTCTCGTTTTGCTTGTACAAATCCACCTCGTTGTTCTGCCATTTCTTCAGCGTTAGGAACATACTTCGGGGTAGCAGAAACACGGATTGTTATTTTTGGACTGATAAGATTGAAAATTTCATCGGCAAGTTGAGTATCTGCTCCGATGTGCTCTTCGTCAACAATTACAACTAGTTTACGACCGTCTTCTTTGGTCTTTTCAATAAAGCTGTCGAAGGTTAGACCCCATTCGTTATCCTTTCGAAGTTTTCGGCTTTCTTTAGAAGTTCCTTTTATCTTCTGCCAATTAATGAAGAAGACTGAATTCTTGTTGAGTTTTCCTCGCGTAAGGTCATTAAGATCCAAAAGATCTAATTCAGAAGCCCCACCATAGTATGAAAAGAGTTTGTTCTTGCTTTGCATATATGACTCTTCATTGAAAGTAAGCCATACGAATGCGACATCGTTTCCGTAGAATCGAGGATCACCGACAATATCACGCAAGAATTGTGCCATCATAATTGTCTTTCCTGATCCTGTTGGGGATTTGAAAATAAGCGGAATATTATCATGTGGTGATTTCCAAAGAGCAAGGAATTGATCCTTGAGTTTCGCTATCGTATTTTCTTGAAATGGTTTAAGTGCAAACATATTAGATTCTGTTAATTTCTTTATAGACCTCGATAATAGGTTCTGGAATATCCTCGACTTTGATATTCTTTATTGAATACTCGTTCTTATATTCGTTCTTGCCCCAGCCAAATATGTAAAGTACTGTTGGCTTGTTTTCTTTTTCAAGGAGCTTTATTAATTCAGGGAGTTTTACTTTATCTTCCTTAAAGTAAATAGCCGTTTTCTTTTCTTCGTTTTCAAAAATCTGCCACCAGTCATTCTTATCTGATTCATTTAAAGTGTTCTCACGAATAGCAATCATTTCACCTGCCTGGTAGGTAATCTTAATTTTTGATTCATCCGAAATTCTCTGAAGCTTTTCAATATCTACAAGATCAGTTTTGTAATACGACAAATTACCGCCGAGACTTTCGACTTTTTCTCCTTTTTTATTTTTGTATCCTTTTATTACTCGTTTTAGGCGTTCATAAGTAACTTCTTCGGCAATATTATTTTCATTGTTAGTACAGAGAATAAATTTTCTTTTTCCACCGTCCTGTTTGTTAAGTTCAAGTACTGCGTGACCTGTTGTTCCTGATCCTGCAAAAAAATCTAGCACCGTAGAGTTTTTTGTTGATGTTAGCTTAAGAGTGTCTATTAAAAGATAGAGTGATTTTGGAAAATCAAACTTTTTACCACCTAATATATTTTCTACAACTTTTGTTCCATAGTGTATGGCGTGATATTTAGGATCAATCCAGTGTGTTTTTATTACCTGACTTTCGCGATATTTTTCATAAACTTGTATCTTATTGTTTTGATCTCTTTCGGCAATGATTTGTCCGCTGTTTAATCTTTCGAGAAAAGTTTCTTTTGTTGTTTTCCATGTTCGTTCTTGTCCTGTTGAAGTAATAGGCAAAATTTCTTCGTATCCTTTTTGCTTTTCTATTGTGATATTTTTCAGATCACTACTAACATATATTGGATAGAAAAAATGAGGTTTGTTTTTTCTTAAATTATGATCACCACCACCAGAACGTAGATAGTTATTCAGTCTAAATAAACCATCTTTATCTTCACGATCAAAAGTCGCTTGAATATCCTCGTTTAAAACTATTTTAGCAAAATTTGCTGACTGTTTATTTTTTGAATAAAAGAGCATGTATTCATGGCTGGTACCAAAAAACTTTTCTTGATTTCTACCTTCAGATTTATGTACTACTGAAACAATTCCAATTCTGTTACTTTCTCCAAATATTTCATCCATTAATAATCCAAGAGTAAAAAGTTCATAATGGTCTATTGCACATACGATAAAACCATTATCCGTTAGAAGATTTTTTGCTAGCTCTAAACGATTCTTCATCATCGACACCCATTTACTGTGACGATATGAATCATTTTCGTCTATATAATTATTGTTGTAGATCCAAGCACTACTACCTGTGTTGTATGGGGGGTCAATATAAATGACATCGATTTTATTTCGATGTGTGTAGTTCAAGACAGAAAGTGAGTGATAATTATCACCCTCAATTAAAACATTACTGAGTGGTGAATTATCAGAAACTAATTTTCTATTTTTAACTTCCTTAATTATCGGAACTTGTTTTTCGCAACCTAAAACAATCTCCTCTGGTTTATCTTCCCAGACAAGTCCGAACTTTTTTCGATCTTTTAAAACCTTAATTTGTTTTTCAAGATCTTTTATATGAGCAAGTAGCTCTTTTTCAGAGTAATTGTGAGACATAGGGGTACAGTTCTATGTCTCGGCTATCCGTATTTTTTTTGTATAGAAACGGCAAAAAGGGACAGCCGAGCCTGTACCCCATAGCGGTGCTACCCCGAAAGGTTCCTGTTATGGAACTCGGACTGCCCCTCTTTGCCAATAACAGGTAAGAGAAAACAGTCCTTTCGGGGACTAAGCACACTTATAAAAATACTATGGGGTACAAAGGCATTTTATCATAAATAATCCCTTTAATAAAGAGCTTTAGTTACCAACACCTACCACCTGAGACGCCTAGACTTCCTTATCGCTTTGCGTCATCAATGTTGGTATATGAAAATAGAAGCACCAACAGGATATGAGGTTCCAAAAGCTATTAATATAGTCTCAACAAAGGTCAGATATTGCCTTTATGCGAGAAAATCGACTGAATCAGAAGAAAGACAGGTCCTTTCAATAGATTCACAGATCAAGGAGATGCTACAGCTAGCAGAAAGAGAAGGACTTGAGATTGTAGCAATGAAGCGAGAATCTCACAGTGCTAAAGAAACAGGACAGCGACCAGTCTTCAATGAAATAATCGAAGAATTACGACAAGAGAAATTCAATGCGATATTAACTTGGGCGCCTGATCGTATAAGTAGAAATGCCGGAGACTTAGGAAAGATCGTAGATCTTATGGACTCAGGGAAATTACTGGAGATACGAACTTTTGGGCAGAGATTTTCAAATAACCCAAACGAGAAGTTCCTCTTGATGATCCTCGGCTCGCAGGCAAAGCTCGAGAACGACAATCGAGGTATTAATGTGAAGCGAGGTCTACGAACAAGAGTAGAGATGGGACTGTGGCCTGGAGTAGCTCCGCTTGGATATTTGAATCAAAAGGATATGGATAAAAAGTGCCAAGTAGTAGTTGATCCGTTGCGAGCACCCATCGTAAAGAAAATATTTGAGAAAGTAGCATACGAAAAAATGAGTGGCAGAAAGATATACAACTGGCTTCGGTTTGAAGCCAATTTTTATACCAGAGGAAATAAGCCATTAACGCTCGCAGGTGTATATCGAATACTAGAAAGCCACTTCTACTATGGAACTTTTGAATCACCAAAAGGAAGTGGCAACTGGTATCAAGGAAAACATGAGCCACTGATTACGAGAGAGCTGTTTGAGCAGGCTCAAGCGCAACTAAAACGAGATAATATACAAAGAGAAAACAAGGAGTTTGCATTCACTAAACTATTTACTTGCGGATACTGTGAAAGTGGCATATCGGCAGAGGAGAAATGGAAACAGCTCAAAGATGGAACTCATGCAAAGTACATCTACTATTCATGTAGTAGATCACGGGACAGGAATTGCAAGAATCAATATATACGAGAAGAAGATTTGATTAAAGAATTACTGGGAATACTTGATGAAGTAAATATAAATGAACTTGGCATGAGACAAAAGCTGGAAGAAGAAATAGCAAGGTTTAATATCTTTCAAAAATCAGTACTTGGAACAACAGTGAAATCGAACAAAGATCATATAACTGACATTCGCAATTATGCGAAGTATATTCTCAAAGAAGGAACGGTGACCGAGAAAAGAGAGTTACTCGCGAATTTGAGAAGCAGGATTGTGTATAAAGACAAGAAATTAATGCTAATTCAATAATAAAAAATACCCGTCTTTCCTGCGGGTATTTTTTATAGCTAT
The DNA here is from genome assembly GCA_964491805.1 of uncultured Candidatus Saccharibacteria bacterium. Taxonomy (GTDB): domain Bacteria; phylum Patescibacteriota; class Minisyncoccia; order Phycocordibacterales; family UBA5272; genus UBA11704. Next base: position 3,824 of record CAZBGU010000024.1, on the reverse strand, counting down.
TTTATAGATGAACTACATCTGCCAAGGCCAAGGGAGAGATACTGGAGTTGGTATTACATTGGGAAATGCATCACCAACTGCTGGTCTTAGAACATTTGCGAGATATCGCTCTACACTATTTCGATACAGAGTATGTACAGGTGCCCATGTCACATATAGTGATGGATACTTTGTTATTTCTGGATCGTTGCGATGGTGATAGAGACGATCTCGGATGTTCCCTTGACCAACTCTCACAATAGGACCATTGCCTTGCCAGATAATGTAGACACCTTCCATGTTATTGAAATGAAAATGATTCAAATCAACCCCAAGAAGAGTGCCCCATACATTACCTACGCATTGCTGCCAACTAAGTTGCATAAGTTTGCAGAGCAAACCTAGAACTTATTTGCGCTTCTTACCGTCAGTATCACCGTACCCTGGTTTAGGTACACGTTCTACTGTAGTGGTATTTGGACGTCGCTCAGCTTCTTTCACTGGAATGAACTGTCCATTACGTGAATCTCTGCCAAGTGGAAAAGTCTTTGATTTACTCACGACTTTGTTGTCTTGGTTGATAAATGGGCGCCGATTATGCTATATTTAGATTACTAGAGTCTTTATATATCATAAGCGATATCAAACAATCGACGCGGGATCTTGGGAAAGAAATCCCTATTTGTTTAAACGCCCAGAAAAGCTACCAAGAAATTGGTGGCTTTTCTTGATGCTCAAACCGTTCTATATCGGGCACCTTGAAAAGGAATGCTGAGGTGTCCAAGGCGAATTTCAAGTGCTTGTCGTGATAAACCAAACCTTGCTTCAAAACTTGCAAAATGTTCATCCAAATTGAATGGCGACAAGATAAGATTTTTTACGATACCCAACTCCTCAAGAAGAGAACGAATATCCATTTCTGGTGCAAGAAGTGCACCCGCATAAACATTCGCTTGCCATTCTCTGCGACGCTCTGCTTCCTCTAGTTTCTTTTTATTCTTGGATTTTGGAATATCACTCCAACCAATAATCACGTCTCCATTTTTCTTGAAAAGCTGTCCATGTAATGATAAGTGACCAGCTTCGTGTCCAACAGTAAATGAAATTCGTTTCTGGTTTGTGCAATCTTCGTGAATCACGACCTGTCTTGATTCTGGTCTAAGAAATCCAAGGGTTTCCTTATCAATATCTTGAGGTATAGATTCCATACTGATTGAAAACCCCCAAAGTTCAGACACAAAATTATCTACATCAAGAGGTATTGGTGCTGATTTACCGTATCGCTCCTTATATAACTTGCGATATTTTGAGAGATCACTTAAAACCTGAGATTCAATCTCTTGCTTGGTAAGCTGGAAACTATCAGCTAGTGGATTTAGATTTTTAGTGATCCGTATTTTCATAGTTTTTTCTTCTTGGCTACTTTTCTAAAAAGAAGAGGCTGTGGTTCTAGCGCAACACCGCTTCGTTGTGTTTCTACGACTATCTCATTTTCAAATCGTTCTTGAAAATAAGACTGAACTAAATCTTCATACTCCTGATTGGTTAAAGAGTAAGCTTCTTTAACTTTTTTTATAAAATCTACTGATGGCAATGCGCCTGCTTCAATTTTGCTAATATAAGCAAAGAAGTGTTTTCCAAAATGAGTCTCCAGTTCTTTGTCTAAACTCCGAATACTCCTCCCAGGGAAGTGGGATTCTCTAAGAGATCTTATTTTGTTTTTGAAATTTTCATTCATAGGGATATTGTAGCATATGAAGACTACAAATGCAACACCGCTCCCTGTGTAAAAACCATAAAACCACCCAATGGGTGATTTTATGGTTTTGAGTCGCACTACTTGCTCAGGCAAGTGAGTTGACTCCGATACTAAATTGTCTTGGCGGTGTACTCGGGTTAAGTACCCAAGCTCTCAACTGTTATAAGGCTATTATAGCACTTTTTAGAGTGTCTCATTTAGGCAAGTGGGTCGGGGTCACTGTATTTGAAAATAAAGGTATTTTGTAAAAAATGAGACAAATGAGACACCTACGCTATTTGTATCAAAAGGTGTTGTAATTTGATATATTTAAAGTATTAAGTAGATCTTTTACAACTAAGTACATATGCAGCTATCTCTAGTGCGAGGTACTCCCTTTAAGGCGTAACACAGAAATGGAACAGGCTGTTAACGCAGCCTTAAAGGTCGAATTATTAGAAATTAATTAAGACAATCAAATGGCTCAATTAAAAAAATATCGCACACAGATAATTTATCGTCGTGTCGATAACGGACAAATAGTAACAGAAGCTTATGCAAATAAGCATCCTAATCTATGCATTCGTGAAGTTCGAAAGATTCCTCTTTAAGATGAATCTTGTAGTTATCCCTCTAGCCAGGGGTAGCTACATATGTACTTAGTAAGTATACAAAGTATTACACCTATAAGCCATACTTACTTATTCACAATTTTAAACAAGTCCTCTTCCTTCTCATAAGCACGTATTCTACCTTCAAGCATTCCAAGTCGATATCGAACTCCATCACTCATTAAACGCCAATTTGTGCCCTCTAGAGCTTTCTTTATGAGCTTCTCTAGTGTCTTACTACTATCGTATTCATTACGACTCTTTCCATCATAGGCAACAAATGGAACGGCAAGTTCACGACCAACCTCAGGATCTTTTAGATGGAATTTAATATACTGGTTTTCTTCAAATATTGGAGCAAGTATTCCTTCAAGTTCTGGTATGGTTATCTTTTTTAGATTAGCAACTTTCTCACGAAGTGGTTTTAGCTTCTCTTCTTTCTTCATATCATCAACAAGATGAGACATTGCAATTGCATCAACTCGTTCACTTAAATATTTTTTACCTTCTTCTTCATTCAAACAAAATCGCTCCCTATCTTTTACAAAATCAGGATCAATAACAGGCTCTTCTTTCTTATTCAACTCAAGTGAAGAGACTTCTTTATAATCACATCTGTCGCATGTCGTAGTGGTAGTAATTACATCATCTGTTCTCTCGTAACTATCAGATAACTTTCCACTACACTTTGGGCAAGCGTGTACTTGTGGTCGATACTCAGTTCCGTCGTTATAGAACGCACGATGCGGTAGATGATTAAGTGGACACTGATACATAAATAAAATACGGTCTGGCTTCTTCTCATCAATAGACATATCGAAAGTCTTATTCATAATAAAAGTTAGCCGACCGCAAGTTAGACATGTGATGTTTTCTAGTGGCTCTGTTTCCTCAATAAACTTATCAAGTGCCTCATCTCGTTCAATCCATTTCTTTATTGTCGCTTCTTTGTTGTAATATTCTTCACCTTTGAAAAAGTACATGTGTATGTCATTAAACACATCTCCAAAACCAAGGATGGCTGGTTCTTCAGCACTCTTTTCTTCAATAAGTTTCTTATGTATTACTTCATATCGGCGTGCCTTTTCGACAGTCATTTTGTCATAAAGGTCGACGTAATACTGACGAGGCTTTACTCTCTTTGTTTCTTCCATAATTGTTAAAAAATTAGCTAATAATGAGGGTCAAAATATATAAACTGTGGATAACTCATTTACTATAAAACCCTTATTCTACCTACTCAAAACATCAAAATAATTATACCCCTCCTGATAATAAAATGGCTATTATAACACTGCACAAATGTTTTTATTTATGCTATGAATGTTTATAAGCAAGCTACTCACGTATTGAGTTAAACCCTACTTGCTTAAGAAAGGATTCGTGTCGGTGTTCTCGTCGTATTAAGAATATCGATATAGCATCGCTCTTGTTGTGCACAAACGAGAGAATAAAGATTCCATGTAGGGATCTTTAGACAAGGAAAACCCACTCCT
>CAZBGU010000023.1:2896-12192 GCA_964491805.1 uncultured Candidatus Saccharibacteria bacterium | reverse complement strand
GATAACAAGGCTATCACTTTCTTTGGCGTTGCTTTCCAACAACTTTATCTATACACACCTTTTGTAACTCTTCTAGTAAACTACGTTTCTATCTTACTACCCCAGTGCACCACTTTATATTTAATGTAATTTCGTTCGTGTATTTTTTAGAGGGCATGAAGCTCTCTTCAAGGACTTCATGCTAATTGGGAGAGGGGTTTCCAGATCGCTGAATGGTGGTCATGCACGTTGGGGAGGAGGAACGTGCCCTGTGTTTTTGTAACCCAAGCAAGCCAGCGCATAGACCAAAGGACCCAGCGACTAACTAAAACCAACACACATCCAGGATAGATCTTCTACACTGTAGACCCTCTAAAAAATACATGAACAATTAAATACAAAGTGGTGCACTGGTTTGGGCTTCTCTGTTTTCGCTCGCCGCTACTTGCAGAATACTTTTTAGTTTCTTTTCCTTCAGGTACTGAGATGTTTCACTTCCCTGAGTATGCTCCTAGGTAATGCTACCTTAGGTTATGCGACATTACTCGCATAGGGTTTCCCCATTCAGAAATTTCCGGATCGAAGGTTGTTAGGCACCTCCCCGAAACGTATCGCCGCCTGACCACGTCTTTCTTCGCTTGTTAGAGCCAAGGCATCCACCGTATGCTCTTATGTTCCTATTAGGAAACATAACTATCACTACAGCAATTGGACCGCTCCGCTTGCTGTATGTTTAATTGTCTTTTCATGTGTCCGTGTCACAAACTCCGCAAGACCCCAGTGAATATTACTACTACTGGATAACAGTATTGTTTGTGCGTGTTGTGCACGGGATTCTGTTGTCAAAGTAACTACGATTTGCCTAGTGACTTGAGAAAATAAAATCCGCCTTTGCGGCGGCTGGTAACGAAACGTTACTTTGCCTCCGTGTTAGCTAGTTTTGTTTCTCTGTTTTTATCATTAAGCAGTGATGCCTATGCTATCAAAAAGAAAAACGAAAGTCAAGGAAATTGTTCAAGCTTTAGCTCTTAGTACTTCACCTGTAGCACTGATGATAGAAAATGTAAGAAATACATACGAAAAGCGGCGCCTGTGGCGCCGCTTTTCGTATGTATTTCTTAAACAACTAAAGACTCTACACTAGTTGCCTTTTATCTTCTCTATTGCCCTTGCCGCTGCATCACGACCTCCGAGACCAAACGAAAGGCCTAGAGCAAGTGATACTGCAAATACAACACCGGTGAAAAGAACCTCGACAAGGCCCTGAGCAATACGAAGCTGAGTAAGTGCAGGGAAAACACCTCCAACTACAATAATAGCCCACTTAGACATCTGTGCTGCCATCGAACCATTCATACCAGTTGCTTGAACAGAGTGAGAAACAAGACGAGAAACAAAATCTCCAAGAAGCATAGCGATCACCAAAATGACTGCAGCTATGATTACTTGTGGAATATATACCAAAACATCCCGCAATAACTGTGTAACCTGTGATAAGCCCAGTATCTCCGCTGAGGCAAGTGTAAACGCAACAATGACTGACCATTTAACAACTCCACCGAAAAATGCCGCGACAGAAAGTCTAACGCCGGCACGCTCACTAAGTGTATCAAGTCCAGCACGATGAAGTGCCTTATCAATTCGAAGAACAGCCATAAGATGTTCAACTGAGCGACCAAGGACTGAACCAAAACCCCACCCCAAAGCAAAGACGATCACTGACATGACAACATTAGGGAGGAAAGAAATAACTGTCATCCCTGTGTCAACTAGTGCTCGCCCTAAAATATCGACTGTCTCTGATAGATTCATAAAGTGATGATACAAGAGTACTTTGTGACGCATTTCATGAATATGCATCAGCAGATCTTGATTGTGAATTAAATTTATAAAGTGTGTATATATACACCTCTATATGTACTTATATAAAGGCTACACTAAGTATACAGTCTTCATTGCTAGAAAAATTCATAATTATCCACTTTTATGCTATAGTCCAAAGACTTAATTACAAAAACTCTTAGCTATGGCAAAAAGAACACACCTCTTCCTCACAATTTCCATTCTTATGTTCACAGTGATCGGAAGTAGTGTATGGTTTATGAATCCTCCGATTGTCACAAAGGGAGATACTTTTGTGACGTCTACCACAACAACACAAACCCCATCTGAAGCTTTACCAAAGTTCATTGTCATCCATTTGGATCAAATGACACTTGATTTTCATGAGGGTAACACTGTTATCGAAACACTTCCCCTCCTTTCGCAAGGTAGACCAGGCAGTTACTACGAAACAATTGGCGGATCATACATCAACGACTACAAAACGCCTCTCCATTTCAGCTCTATCGGCCATGTTTATATGCCTTATAGCGTTCATCTCTTTGGTAACTACTTTATACACGGAATCCCATACTACCCAGATGGTAGACCTGTATCGAGCACATACAGTGGGGGATGTATTAGACTCACAAACGAAAATGCGAAGAAAGTCTTTGACTTCATAGGAAAAGGTACGCGTATTATCGTTACAAGAGGAAGTGAAACAGACTTTGTACAGACACCATATTCTACGAGTACATTTGTCAGTCAAGAAATGACCAACCTTATGGTAGCTGCGGTCTCACTTGAGACTCTTACACAGGATAATGTCATTACTGACACAGATGGAATAACAAACACTACAAGAAAAACAATTCTTCCGCGCCTTATACAACAAGGAGATACTGAGGTCGCGAAACTTTATGCACAAAGTATTGGCAACACTGTATTTGTTGGAATCATGAACAAAAAAGCAGAATCACTCGGACTCACTAACACTCATTTTGATAGTGTGGAATCTCCTGTCATCACAACATATAATGACTACGAACGATTCATGACATATATCACAACATATAAATCATATCTTCGAACAATACAGAGCAGTGCAAGAAATTAAGGCAATACGATCATTTCGTTTTATAAGAAGATAACACATCTTAACACTCGGTGTTTTTGTATTTGTCTTCAGTACTTTATTTTTTTATCTCACGCAACTTATCAACCACAATCTCATTATCCATTTCCATGATATCTCTCACGAACTTGTCATACATCTTGTAGCGATATTCATACTCTTCAACGTCCATCACAGCATACACAACCTCCCGGCCAAGTTCAGCCGAAAGCAATTCAAACACTTTCTCTGCCTTAGGTCTCTTAATAGATTCACCTACAAGGAGTACATCAACCCGAGATTTTGTATCTCCGATAAACACTCCAGCAAGAACAAAAAGTTTTACACGACCTACAAGCTTAAAACGAGAAGCTAGCTCACGTTTATCTAATGACTGAAAATCAAAAAGAAGCTCTTTGAGTGCTTTATTATGTGGAAAGGATACATTTAGTTTGTACCCATTAACCTCTTTTAACTTTGAAGAAGATTTCTTACCTGAGCCAGTTGTAACAACTGTCTTTGTACGTTTCTTCTCGACGAAACCAAGAGCAGTAAGCGCAGTAAGTTCTTTACGGACGATCGGACCTTTTGATTTTGTTTTCTCTGAAACATCATGAAGTGACATCACTTGATCCTCATAATGAAGAAACAGTCTCATAATTTTCACGCGCTCATTACCGCCAAGCAGCTTTGCAAGTAGTTCCATAATTGCTTCATTTTAACAAGAAAACTGAAGCAACGGAACTTGTGCAAAAAAAAATGTGTGACGAAATATAATACTTTAGTTACCCTGTACACAAAAAGAAAAGCGCACCCAGTATAAACATCTACACGTTGCCAAAAAAAGCTTCCGTGTAAATTTGCTCCTCATGCACACAGAGGCTACGTAACTCGCGCCATATATCTCTCACAAAAGAAATAGAGCCACATACAAAATACTCTGCTTTCCTGTCAGGATCTTGTGCTGTAACAACACTCACAACAGAAATTCTACCATCTCTTTCCCAGGAATGATGACTAGGTTCTCTCGTAATTGATACAACAAATGTAAATAATGGGTGCTTTTTTGTAAGTTTGAGGAAGGTGTCAATAAAAATAACATCTTCTGTACGTTTAACAGAATATTCAAGATGCACCCGCCTTCCTTTATGTATATAAAGGACGTGCTTAATCATACCAAACAACGGCGTCACACCAATTCCAGATGCAAACATAATCAACGGTGTTGTCTCCTCTTCACTGTAGAAATAACCGTACGGAAGAGACCCTTCTAGAGTATCCCCTATTACACAACTACATAACATGTGAGAAAAAACTCCGACATCTTTAACAGTAACAGTAAAAAACTTTTCGTGTGGGGCGCTCGATATACTGTATGCCTTACCTTCTTGTATGCCAGATTGTGGGTAATATAGTGTAATATACTGCCCACTTACGAATTTAGGCATACTATTGTTATCACATGTAAGACCTAACGTGACAACATTATCGTTCTCCTGTATGCGCTTAATGACTTTGTAATAATGCTTATTTTCCATGAGTAACTTGTGATTCGTAATCTGCTATCGCTTCTCGTAACGCAAGATGTCCAAGCACAGAGCAATGATACTTCCTATCGGGCAGACCTCCGAGACGTTCAATGATAGCTTCAGGTGTAAGATGTTTCGCACGTTTAATCTGCATACCGCCATCTTCAAGAACCATAACTGACATCATAGACGTGGAAGCAATGGCCGATGCACATCCAAATGTCCGCCAAAAACATTCCGTTATCTTTTTTTCTTTCTCATCGATCCGTATCCACACTGCCATCATGTCACCACACGCAGGACTGCCAACAACGCCAACACCATCAGCAACATATCCTTCTTCATCAAGAAGAAGGTTCCGTGGATTAAAAAAGTGATCTTTGACATTTTCACTATATACCCACTCTCCGACATTGCATGATGTATTGCTTGATTTCATGGTAGCTAAATGTTTCTCATCTTTAAATTTGGCGTATGGTACGACTGATATACAACTTAGCGTATAGCACAGTACTTAACATACGGACGAACTTTCTTAAGTAGAGAGGACATCTCTTCATTACTGTACGACACTTTCTTTCGAAGCTGAGGATTCAGAATCTTAGTTGGAATAAATGCCTGTAAAAAATAACGTTCCGCCCCAGATATCTCCATCCCAATCATTTCAATGTCTTCTTCTGAGAGCATGCTTTTGACTACAGTCGTACGAAACTCATATGGAACTATATTAGTCTTTAAGAAATCAATACTTTCTTGTATCGCCATTTGATTGACAGGTCTGGCAACAGTCTGAGAATACTTAGAAAGAGGTGATTTAATATCCATCGCAATGTAATCAACCAGCTTCTTTGAAACCAGATCTTTAAGAACCTGGGGTGATGTTCCATTGGAGTCAAGCTTCACGAGAAAACCTTTTACTTTTACTTTTTCGATAAAAGAAATAAGGTCTTTATGAATCGTTGGCTCTCCCCCTGTAATCACAACCCCGTCAAGAAGTCCATGCCTGGTATCCAAAAAAGCAAGAACTTCTTCTTCGCTAACGGTAACAGCAACCGTCTCGTCAACCAGTTCCGGATTGTGACAGTACGGACAGCGAAAATTGCACCCGATAGTATAAACCATGCATGCTATCTTACCTGGATAGTCTATAAGTGTACATTTTTCAAAACCTCCGAAAATCATTACTGTCTGGTTATAGTTACTTTTGGGACACACGCTGTGACTGGGACAACTTCTGGAACATACATTGCTCTATTGGTGAATTCTGCCTGTTTCGCCTCATTCCATTGACTAACAGGCCTGAGGAACCCGACAACACGAGAATATACTTCACACGGCGATGCACATGTAGGGCATGAAGACTGCTCGCCGGCAATGTAACCATGAGATGCACACACACTGAAAGTCGGTGTAAGGGTAAAATATGGCAGCGTAAAATTCTCACAGATTTTCTTCACAAGCCCAGGAACCGCTGACGGATCAGCGATACGCTCACCAAGAAATAGATGAACAACAGTGCCTCCTGTGTATTTTGCCTGTAAGCTATCTTGGTGTGAAAGAGCTTCAAAGATATCTGTAGTGTGATTGACTGGAAGATGCGAAGAATTTGTGTAATAAGGCTGAGCACGCTTGGTTGTGTACTCGTGTTCGTTGGCGACAACTATTTCTGGATATAATTTCTTGTCGCTTGTAGCAAAACGATACGTAGTACCTTCCCCTGGGGTTGCTTCAAGGTTAAAGAGATTGCCTGTCTCCTGTTGATACGTAACAAGCCTTTCGCGCATGAAATCAAGGACATCTTCTGCAAACTTTTTGCCACTAGGTGTAGCAATGTTCTTGCCAAGGAGATTGAGGGCTGCTTCATTCGTCCCAAGTAATCCAATTGTAGAAAAATGATTTTTCCAGTATTGCCCATATGACTTCTTGATATTTCTAAGATAAAACTTAGTATATGGATAGAGATCTCCTTCGGTGAGACGCTCAAGGAACTTCCGCTTAATTTCTAAACTTTCCTTTGCAAGGTCCATCTTTGCCGCGAGGGTAAAAAAGAAATTCTCGCGAGCTGCCATCATGTCATCTCCACAGACCTTCTTTGCATTATATGCAATTCGTGGAAGGTTAATCGTAACCACGCCCACAGAACCAGTTAAAGCGTTTGCCCCAAAGAGTCCTCCTCCTCTGCGGTCAAGCTCTGATAGGTCAAGACGAAGTCGACAACACATAGAACGAGTATCCTCTGGTTTCATGTCTGAATTAATGAAATTACTGAAATAAGGGATGCCGTACTTAGCTGTGATTTCCCAAAGACCAGATAAACTTTTGTTGTTCCAATCAAAATCCTTAGTGATGTTGACTGTAGGAATCGGAAAACTAAACACTCTTCCGGCAGCGTCGCCTTCTGCCATCACCTCAAAAAGTGCTTTATTAAACATGTTCATCTCTCGTTGAAATTCTGAATATTTTTCTTGTTGAACTACCCCACCTATCACAACTCCTTGATTTTTGAAATTAACAGATGGTGTAAGATCAAGTGTAATATTAGAAAATGGCGTTTGGAAACCAACACGAGTTGGTACATTCATACTAAAAATAAATTCCTGCAAGGCCTGTTTCACTTCACTTGCTGTAAGTCCGTCATATCTAATAAACGGAGCAAGTAATGTATCGAAATTTGAAAATGCAACTGCACCAGCCGCCTCACCTTGAAGGGTGTACATAAAATTAACCACCTGACCAAGAGCCGTTCGTAAATGCTTTGGAGGGGTAGACTCTATCTTGCCCTTTACACCCCTAAATCCAACCGTTAACAGGTCCATCAGATCCCAGCCAACACAATATACAGAAATACTACCTATATCATGAATATGGATGTCTTTCTTCTCGTCAGCTTCACGAATTTCTTTAGGATAGATCTTGTTTAACCAGTACGTTTTACTCAACTCTCCAAAAATATGGTTATTTAAACCTTGGAGCGAATACTCCATGTTGCTATTTTCCTTGACCTGCCAGTCATGTCTCTCTAGATATCCATCAACTAGACCTAGGGATGATGTTATTGAGAAAGCTCTCATCTGTGCATGCTGATCACGGTATACAATATAAGCTTTTGCTGTTTTCTTGTATGGGGAAAGCATTAGCACACGCTCAGCGGCATCTTGAACTTCTTCTACTGACGGCACTGAGTTTTCGTTTTTTTCTAGGTGGTGAAGAACTTTCTTTGTAAGTTCCACTGCTTCGATGCTTGTAAATTCTCCTGTTGCCATTCCGGCTTTGGTCAGGGCCTTTGTTATCTTAGACTCATCAAAAGCTACCTCCTTCCCTCCGCGTTTTATGATTTTCGTGAACATGATTTTTACAACTATCGAATAATACTCTTATGGTAGACCTGCATACACCCTTCTGCAATAGAACAAGGTGGATAACAAATATGCATTTTACATAAAATGAAAGCCTCCAAAAAAAGCTTCAAAATAAAAAGCAAAATAAAATCAACTATATAAAAAGACACTATGTTGTCTTTTTGTTTTTGACGAAGCATAAGAAGTGTTTCATATAAGATACCAGAAATATTTCATGATTACCTATATAGCCAAAAATATACAAAACAAAAATCTCTCTTACGAGAGATTTTTGTTTAGATAAAGAATACGAAAGAACTACTTAAGTTCAACCTTTGCTCCTGCTTCCTCAAGCTTCTTCTTGAATTCATCAGCTTCTGCCTTCTTCATATCCTTCTTGAGGTCAACTGGTGCTCCGTCAACGAGGTCCTTAGCTTCCTTGAGACCAAGTGCAAGAACTTCCTTAACCACCTTCATAACTGCGATCTTACCCTCACCTGCTGACGCGAGGTGTACAGTGTATGCTGACTTCTCATCAGCGGCCTCTGCTCCTGCTCCAGCTGCTGGCGCTGCTGCAACTGCTGCTGCAGAAACACCAAACTTCTCCTCGATTGCCTTAACGAGCTCGTTAAGTTCAAGTACTGACATGTTTTCAATCTTTGTTAAAAGATCTGCGAATTTTTCCATAATTGTATAGTTAAATAATTAATAGTTATGCTTTCTTCTCTGCTACTGCGTTGATTGCAATTGCAATTCTTTGCATTGGAGACTTGAGAAGGAATGCAAGCTGTGAAAGAAGAACTTCACGTGGAGGAATGGTTGCAATTGAAAGCATTTCCTTTTGAGACTTGAATTCTCCTTCGAAAATACCCCCCAAAATTGTAAATGTATCCTTGTGAGCCTTACTAAATTCATAAGAGATGCGAGCTGGAATAAGAAGATCTTTTCCGTATACAACTGCGAGTTCCTCGCCTGTTACAGGAGCTTCTCCTTGTATTCCCACCGCATCAGTTGCGCGCTTCCATAGTGTCTTCTTAACAACAGTATAGTGAGTATTCTCACCAAAAAGTTCAGAACGAAGCTTACTTGTGTCAGCAACTGAAAGTCCTTTGAATTTAACATACACAGCACTGCTTGCTCCCTTAAGCGCTTCAGTATATGAAGCGATAAGTTCCGCCTTTTTTGCGCGTGGTAATGCCATATAGAACTAGGTACTTGATGTTGCGTGTTAGACCGCACCATCACAATGTAACTAAACAGATATCTAACGTATCTGATAAACGAGAATAAGAGTGAATACTAAGAAAATACTTATATTCTTACCTCCGCAGGATTTATGACTGGCTGAGTATTGGGTTATGTCAAAAACTACTGTTTTTGACACGACTTCACTCAACGTTTAGTCACCTACTTCTTTGGTTTACATTGCAATACTATCATAAATATTCACACAACACAAAACCGCCCCTTGTGGGGCGGTTTTGCTTACATCTTTAAGCGTTGCTTAAAAAT
>CAZBGU010000023.1:0-2796 GCA_964491805.1 uncultured Candidatus Saccharibacteria bacterium | reverse complement strand
ACAGAATTTCGTGGCGCAGATTAACGTGATGTTGTGTAACTATTTGTTGGGAAGTTAAGGATGTTAGTACCAACGAATGAGGTATTACCACCGATAACGTCCTGCCATGAGAAGCCTGCAGCCGTGAGACTAGAAGCTACGTATGGAGTTACACCTGACTGTGCAGCACCAGCTACAACTGCGTAAAGACTGAATGTCTTTGACTGACCAGCTGAGATTTCGTATGCAGGTGAGAATACTGCAACCATTGTTGAGGAACCTGTTACAGTTGCTGAACTAATAGTTGTGTTTCCGTCTGCAAGACGTGGTGATGAGAACTGAACACCTGTAACACCGATAGCAGATGCATTAACGGTTGTTGTACCGATAGAGATCTTACCATTAGCGTCAGCAGATACTGTGAATTCACCAACCTTGTTTTCAGCACCGAGGATGAGTGTACCACCCTGTGTACTAGAAACAGTGATTGTAGGCTTTGAAGCTACGAGTGTCATAGCACTTGATGTAGCAACGGTTGTGTTGATAACAACAGCACCACTTCCTGAAGTAGCCTCAATATGTCCGAGTCTTACCCAAACATTTGAAACACTTGCCTGGAGATTACCACCAGTTGTTGAGTTCTGGAATCCTGAGAACTTAACAGTTACAGGCACATCGGTTCCTGTTGAAGAAACAGCGAGGTTAAGACCTGAAATTGTTGTTGTTCCACCACCGATAACAGGAGCAGTTACGCCACCTACAGTGATAGATTCGATAGCATCAGTTCCGTTAGTTACGAAGCGAAGTTCACGAACAGTAGCCTGTGTTCCAGACACTGCTGTTGAGAGCTTGAATGTAGCAATACCGAATGATGATCCACCTACTACGAACTGTGCAACCTGTGATGAACTCACGAGTGTAGGCGCAGCAAGAGTAGAAGCAGCAGAAGTAATTGTTGCACCAGCAGCTGATGAGGTAACAGTTGTGTTACTTACAGAGCCACGTGATGTAATTGACATACTAGCTGTTGTAGAACCAGTTGATGCTCCACCGATGTCAGCGTACACATCGAATGTACGTGTTCCATTAGCAGGTACAACAATATCAGTGAATGAGAATGTTGATGTTCCTGCAGCTGGGTTACCGATTGGAGTACCTACTACCATACCGTTACTCTTAAGAGTAAGGTTACTGATGTTTGTCTGTGCGTAACCAGACACTACTGGATTAACGCCGGCTGAGTTGATCTTCATGTCCTCAGCTGAATCAGCCTGAACAGTGAAAGATCCAATCTTAACGTTTGAAGTGTTAGGAGCAACGGTTACAGATGTGAAACCAGCTGTACGAGCGAATGATCCTGCACCTGAAGAAACAGTAAGACTGTTACCAGTTACAGCAGATGATGCTACAGAAACAAGCTCGTTAGAGTTCTGTCCCTGTGCATTGTTTGAAACACCTCCAACAAGAGCAGCGACTGTTCCTGATGTGTAAGCAGCACTTGTTGTACTTACCATGTCTGCCTTAACTGTAAGAGTTACAGTCTGACCAGCAGGAATGATGAGTGATGAACCAAGTGTGTAACTGAGGTTAGAACCTGTATAGTTCTGATTTGTTCCAACCTGTCCACCGTTCACAAAGAGTGAAACGTTGTTAAGGGTTGTGATAGTTCCAAGTGAGAATGCAACCTGAAGAGTGTTAACTTTTACATCTTCACCGTATGCCTTCATTGTGAACTGTCCTACTGGAACATTAGTTGCACCACCTGTCACCTTATTAGTTGTGAAAGCTGGATCAACGTTAACTGTTACAGATCCCTTGTTTACAGTAATTGTATTGTAAACAGAGTTTCCTTGTGTAAGAGGAAGTGTTGCGACTGTAGCTGAAACATTCACACCTGAGAGGTTTGAATCTTCGAACATAAGGTCAGCAACATTTTCTACTGAGAAGGTAATTGTACGGTTTGAACCCTTTACAATATCTCCACGCACGTCAATTGTGTGTGAACCTGTCTTGAGAAGGTATGGTGTATTGCCGAGGTCAAATGTGATCTTGTTGTTATTAGCAGCATTGATCATAGCTGGACCAGCGATCTTAGTACCATCTACATAAAGACTGAGGTTAGCAACAGCATCAACTGGAGCAGAACCAACGAACTTGAAAGTTGCAGCTCTGAAGTTCACGTCACGTGTACTTACAGAAGCTGTTCCTTGCCATACGTTGTATGCCTGAGTTCCAGCGTCAACATTCACTGGTGAAGGTGAAAGTGATGCGAAGTTAACTCCTGCAGTTGCAACAGAACCAATCTGGAGCTGATTACCAACTACATTACTGTATGTTGACATTGAACCACCAGCGGTAAGACTGTTCAACTTAACACCAACTGACTGACCATTTGTTGAAGCAGAAATGTCTGCACGTACAGTGAGTGTACGAGTTCCATTAACTGAGAAGAGGCCAGAAGTTGAGTTAAAGTTAATATATCCACCTGTTACTACAGAAGCAGCATCAGTGATACGTGTGTTTCCATCGTAAAGGTAAACGTTAGCTAGAGTAGCGTCAGCTGAAACACCGATTCTCTGAAGCTGGACACTTGTTACAGATCCATTTCCAGTGAAGGTGATGTCTGCAAGACGAGCACCTGACTGACCCTGTACGAGCATGCCTGTTGGCTGGCTCATAGCAATAGCAGCAGATACTGGTCCTGAAACTACATTACCTGTGTTACCAGTGTTTCCTGTGTTACCAGTGTTTGTAGAAACTGAACCTGAACATACCTGATTAAGTAGTCCACGTGTTCCTGCAAATACGTTACCAGTA
>CAZBGU010000022.1:0-12435 GCA_964491805.1 uncultured Candidatus Saccharibacteria bacterium | reverse complement strand
TTATGATTACACAGCACCTACGGTAAGTAACTACAACTACACCGCTCCTACTGTAGCTAATTATGATTACACTGTACCTACGTACACCCCTCCTACAAACACTATTCCGACATACACTCCTCCTACATACATACCTCCTACATTAACAACCCCGACATATACCGATCCTACATACACAACACCGACTTTTACATTCCCTACATATACTCCTCCTACCTACACACCGCCAACATATACCCCTCCGACAACCACAACAATTGTTTGTCCTACAGGGTCAACGCTTACCAACGGTCAATGTATTAACACTGTTACAGGAACAGTCATTACGACGACAGTTTGTCCTTCAGGAACAGTGGTTAGTGGAAGTACCTGTATTAGTAACGTTAACGGAACTGTTGTAACTAACATCGTGTGTCCAAATGGAATGACAATCAGCGGCAATCAGTGTATCAACAATGTTAACGGAACAGTTGTCACAAACATAATCTGCCCAGCAGGTTCGACGCTTACCAACGGTCAATGTATAAGCACTGTTAATGGAACAGTCATTACAACGACAACATGTCCAGCAGGCACAACTCTTAGTGGAAACAATTGTATTAACACAGTAACTGGAACAGTTGTAACAAACATAATCTGTCCAGCAGGTTCGACTCTAACCAATGGTCAGTGTATCAACACCATAACAGGGACAGTGGTTACTACTATTACTTGTCCTACTGGTACCACACTTACAAATGGTCGCTGTGTGAATACTGTTACAGGTACCGTCGTTACAACGACAGTGTGTCCAGCAGGTTCGACTCTCACCAACGGTCAATGTGTGAACACTATAACTGGAACAACAGTAACAAATGTTGTTTGCACATCGGGAACATTAGTAAATGGTCAGTGTGTTACAACATACAACCCTCCAGTTATTACAAACACAAACTGTCCTTCGAACACATACTACACAAATGGAATTTGTCAGCAGATTATCAACCCACCAGTTGTAACCTATCAGACATGTTGGGATGGTTCCGTTATTCCAACAACATCAGTGTGTGCACAGCAGTATAAAGTTTGTTCAAATGGAACAAGTGTTCCTGTTAACCAGGCGTGTTATGTCCCACCGACACCTGTATATGTGCCTCCAACTATTGTGAAGTTCAACAATGTTGTAACAAGTGTTGTTACAGAGATAACTAATACGCAAGGACGTTGTAATGGTATAGGTCTTATTGCTAACAATGCACAATCAACTGGATGGTTCGAATATGGCGAGACTCAAAACCTCGGAAGAACTACAGCAAGTGCACAGATTGGATCCTCTGTAACCGCTCCGTTTTCTAACGTACTTGCTGGACTAAAGCCTAACACTAAGTACTTCTGCCGTGCTGTTATGCAGAACAATTATGGAATCGTTAAAGGTGAGATTGTAAGCTTCATTACAAAGTCATCAGCGACCACATATGTAAAACCGGTCACAACCGTTGTTACAAAGACACCTTCGAAGGTGACAAAAACTGCAACAAAGAAAAATGTTATCACATGTTCTGATGGTTCTGTTGTTGACGTAAAGAGTACATCATCGGCAACTCTTATCAACAAAGGTGAGAAGCTTATCGCTGTACAAGTTGAAAAAACCGACGGTAAACTATCAAGTGGAGAAATGGTGCGTTACAAAGTGACCTACAAAAATCTTGCCGACACACGTCTTACTGGAGTAGTGGTTAAGGTGACACTGCCTGAGGAGATACAGTTCACAAGTTCTACCTTTGGTACCTATGACGAAGGAACTCGTACTATTACTCTCAATCAGGACACTGTTGATCCATACACAGAAGGTACAATTCTTGTTACGGGTAATCTTATCAAAGATGCGCCTCTTGGAAAAACTATTGTAACCACTGTGTACGCCGTCTACACAGTACCTGGTACACATACACAGGATGAAGTTACCGCATATGTTGTAGGGTCTATTGTTCCTGCTGTTGATGTGAGCGGTCAGAGCACCGGGGCTAAGAAAGTAATTGGTGCTGCGTCTGCTCATAGTTTCATGCCAAGTACCCTTATAGAATGGCTCGCGTTTCTTGCAATACTCTTCATTATATTTATTCTTGGCCGTAGTATTTATGCTTCGTATAAGGATGATGAAGGACATAAGACTCATTAAGAATGTTTGTGGCGGTGTCATTACGATACGTAAGTCCTAAAAGCTTCATAACGTAATGCCTTATGTGAGACGAATGTCACACAAAAGCCGCCCAAGATAGGGCGGCTTTTGTGTGGTATTATTAGGTGGTATGAAAGAACCATTTATAGTAACCGAAGCAGACCTATTTGGAATGGCAAAAAAAATTACAGATACACTTGCATCATCCGTCTCCTCGAGAGCAAAAGTTCTTTTTCTTGAGGGTGATCTCGGTGCAGGCAAGACTACCTTTACAAAGGAACTTGCCGCTGTCCTTGGTATAGAGAAAGAAGATGTGCATAGTCCAACATTTATTCTTAAAAAAGAATACAAAGCTGAGCATCCCTTTTTTAGAAAACTGATTCATGTTGATGCATATCGGTTCCTTGAACCCAAGGAGTCAAAAGTCCTCAACCTTGCAGAAGACAGAGAAGATAGTGCGTCGCTGATTGTGGTAGAGTGGCCATCGAAATTGTGGGGTGCGATTGACGAAGATATGAGTATTTCTTTTTCTGTAATTGACGATGATACTCGAGAGGTGACAATCAACTATGTGGACGGTATGGTTCATAGATAACACATGACAAAAAGCCCTCTCACCACTATAGTGCTTCTTGATGCCCATGCAATCCTTCATCGTGGTTACCATGCGATGGGAGGATTCGCTACGCGTGATGGGAAGCCAACAGGTGCGCTCTACGGCTTCATCACAATGGTGCTTAGAATTTACGAAGATATTAAGCCAGACTATATTGCAGCGTGCTTTGATCTTCCTAAGCCGACATTTAGACATCTTAGCTATGATGGTTATAAAGCTGGACGTTCCAAGAGTGACGATGCTTTGGTTGAACAAATAAAAGAAGCATATGCACTGTGTGACGCGTTAGCTATTCCAGTGTACAAGGAAGAAGGGTTCGAAGCAGACGATCTTCTTGGGACACTTAGCGAGCAGTTGAAACAACAAAAAGATACACGCGTGATTATTGCTAGTGGTGATATGGACACATTTCAACTTATTGATGGAGAGAAGGTGACTGTGTACACTTTGAAGAAAGCCAACGAGGCAGCACTTTTCACTGAGAAGTCGGTTATTGAGCGATTCGGTTTTGGGCCACACAACATTCCTGACTATAAGGGTCTTGCAGGTGACACTTCAGATAATATTGTTGGTATTAAGGGCATAGGGGACAAGACCGCAACTGAACTTATTAAGAAATACGGAACAATCGAACATATGTACGAAGTGCTAAGAAACAACAGACAAACACTTCTCGATGACGGTTTCAAGGAGCGTATCGTGAAGCTTCTCGAAGAAGGTGAAGAGGATGCTCTCTTTTCTAAGACGCTGGCCACTATACGACGAGATGCGATATCTCATTATGTTGCTCCAGAAAAGCCATGGAAAGATTCAATTGAAATCGAGAGATATCAAGCAGTGTGCGACCTGTATGAATTCCGTTCCCTTCGCAACCGACTTCACCTTATAAAGGGTGAACCCGAAAACAAAGAAGAGGTAATAGAAGTATCTCACGATGAACTTGAGGATCTTCGTGTGATGGTCCATCTTCTTCATAGTGAAATGACTAATGCTAGTTTTGTAGATATTCAAAATGTGACAAGGGAAAAGGAGGTGTCAAAAGTAAGAGAGGTGCTTCTTAGAAGACTAACCGATGAGGGGCTTGTTGATCTTTATACCACAGTTGAAAAACCTCTTATGAAGGTGCTCAAAGATATGCAGATCGCAGGTATAACACTTGATGTCAAGAAACTACAAGATATGAGTGTTGATCTTCATAGACAGGTGCACATCTTAGAGAAAAAAATTTATGAATTAGCAGGTAAGGAATTTAATATTGCATCACCAAAACAACTTGGCGACGTGCTCTATGACACGCTTGGGCTCGGAGGTAAAATCAAAAAAACAAAGACCGGACAGAAGAGTACGAATGTTAGTGAGCTTGAGAAGATACAAGATGAACATCCTGTTGTTGTTATGATTCTTGAGTATCGTGAACTCACAAAATTACTTTCCACTTATGTTGACCTTCTTCCTTCTTTTGTACAAGAGGACGGCAGGATCCATGCGCACTTCATCCAGACAGGTGCGGGCACTGGGCGCTTTGCGTGCGAAGATCCCAATCTTCAGAATCTGCCGGTTAAGAGTGAACTTGGACAAAAAGTACGTGGAGCGTTCATTGCTGCACGCGGTAAGACACTGCTCTCGTGCGACTATGCTCAGATAGATCTTCGTGCTGCTGCAATTCTTTCGCATGATCCACATTTGATTGAGATTTTTGAAAATGGGATAGACGTGCACACAGGGACTGCGGCGAGAGTTTTCGGCGTACAAGAAAGTGAGGTGACAAGTGACATGAGAAGAAAAGCAAAGGCAATTAATTTTGGTATTCTTTATGGTATGGGGGTGACAGCCCTTAAAGAAGGGATGGGCGTTGAGCGTAAAGAGGCGCAGGAGTTTTATGATCAGTACAAAGTAACATTTGTAAGACTCATGGAATACCTTGAAGAGGTCAAGGCACTTGCTTGGAAACAGGGGTACACGACGACACTTCTTGGGCGCCGTCGAGAGGTTCCTCTTCTTAAAAGCCCTTTACCGTTTCTTCGTGCGCAAGGTGAGCGCATTGCAATTAATGCTCCCATTCAAGGAACAAGTGCAGATATTTTGAAGCTTGCAATGCTTGATACAACAAAATATATTAATGAAAAAGGTCTTACTGGAAAAGTTTCGTTATTGCTCCAAATTCATGACGAACTTGTTTTTGAGATTGATGAAGATATACAAGAAGAAGTCTCCATGTCGCTTGTCTCTGTTTTGCAGGATGTGCTAAAAAAGAGAAACATGTCCAACCTTCCTCTTGTTGTTACTCGGTCACTTGGAAAAAATCTTCAAGTTATTTAGAAGGACAATTATATGATTTATAGTATTACCGGAACAAAAAAAGAAATACGAGACAAAGCCCACAGAGAGTTTTCTCTGCTTGGTGAAGTGACGCAGGTTCTACACAGCGAACAAGCTGATTGTCTTAAAGGACACATCGATGCTCTTGATATGTTTGGGGATCCTGTGGTTGTCGTGTGTAATCAGCTCAGTGATAACGCTTCATCGAAAGAGATCCTCATCTCGCTTCTTGGTGAAATGGAAAAATCAGACAATATTTTTATTATTGATGAACCGTTTGCTGATATTCATCTTGAAAATAAGCTCAAAAAAGTTTCTAAAAGTTTTTTTGATGCACGAGAAGAAAAAAACAAGGACACACACGTGTTTGCACTCTGTGATTCGTTTGCGGTGCGAGATAAGAAACAAGCATGGCTAGACTTCGTTGCAATTCGTGACAAAGTTGAAGGTGAGGCTATTGTCGGTGCTTTGTGGTGGAAGTTTCAAACAGTGTGGCTATCTGTAGTCAGTGGAAAGAAAACTGCTTTTACAATATCCGACTGTGAGCGTATCGGCGGTGATCTTGTTCGATCGAGTATCCTTGCACATAGAGGTAAGAGAGATCTTATTGTAGAAATAGAAAAGATTATTCTTTCTTTGTAAGATTTGCTACCCTCCGATTGTTGTATTTGTTGCTGTGCTTGATGGTGTTGACGAAGCTTCGATGAGTGCACGGCACGACTCTTCTTTTGTTTCTGCATCTTGGTAGAGATTGTAGGCGATTGGATAACGTCTCGTGCCAAGCAATGGTTTTGTAACGTCTAAGTACCATGTTTTTTCTGGTTCACTCCATGTGCTCTCACATACCATATTAGTGCCAACAGTGTGATACTTAAGTACTAATTTTTCCTTATCTGTGGCAAGGAGGAACATTTCGCTCGTGCATGAACGTGGATCCTCCTGTGCTAGGAGTTCGCTATTTTCTTCGTACATGAGCGTTCGTGTACCGGTCTTGGTGTCAAGAATGTAAATTTTGTTTGCAAATTTGCACTCACTATTTGCGTTAAATGAGTTTTCGCTGAGGTAATATTTTCCAGGCAGTCCATCAACCGGAATCGCACCAACCACGGGCGCAACATCATTAACAGGAACTACGTTCACATCGTGAGTATCTGTGTAACCTGAAGTAGAAGAGTTGGCAGATGACGAAGGAAGAGTGTAGATTACTTTTTTGTTTTCATCGATAATTTTATTGTTTTCTATTGTGTAACGTGTCTCGTTAATTGATGGCTTAGGTTGTGGAGATGTTGTTACATTTGGTGTAGAAACGTGAGGATTTTGTTGCTGTGAGATAGCTGTCTCTGTTTGTTTGATGCCAGACGATACATCACTGGATGCGATTGTCGCAGTTTTTTGGAAAAGAGAGGTTACGGAGGATGTGATTTTTTTGAGTATAGTTGTATTTACTTTTGGCTGTATTGAAGTGTTTGTTGCTGGTGTGATAGATGACGTTGCTGTTGTGGACGCAGTCTCAGTACGTACCATATATTGAGGAAGTTCTTGTTTGCAGACACCAAATTCACAATTCGGTCCTGATCTTGGTATAGATGTTCCATCGGGACACATCATGACATCAGTAGGACACGTTTGCTCTACGTGTGGTTTCGCTTCGTTTGTTTTCTTTGAGTATATGAGACCACCAAGAATAAGTGATCCAATGATAACGATCGAAAGCTCTATAAGTAGTTTTTTGTTCATAAGAAAAGTATAACAGGCAGAAATAGGGTGGAAATATAAAAGAGTGGACAGATCAACTAGAGATTTTGTTCTACGACGTGCAGCAAGCTTAAACGCAAGATTTATTTTTCTTATCGAAAGTAAGAGCCTTGTTCCTATCCAAAATACTCATCAGAGTACAGATGAGTATCCAGAAATATTTGTGGTCACGAGTTACAAATTGCACTAATCGCACTTGTGCAAGTTACCTATAGGTGCTCGAGACTCTGCCTTGTCTGTTTCAAAAGTCAGGAAGGCAATTTTTTTGAAATATAGCTGTAGTTAGCACAATGGTGCGTAGTAATATCCGGTTAGTATTTTTAAGTATATCAATTCGACACTTCTCGAGCTGTCATGATTTACAGAACTTTTATAACTTTAAATTCCTCACAAACAACCGATGAATTATCAGTAAAGTTATCAGGGTATTCTCTTGTGAAGAAGTCTTTGTGTTTAATTCTCCATTCTTCTATAGACTCATCTCCTTCGCCTTCTTTTATGGCAAATGTATATGGAACATCTAGAAATGGCTTTACTTCTATATTTGTATATTCAATAACACAAAAGCTTCTATTGTTGCTATCTACAATTTCAGCAAGATCCCCGACTTTTGAAATTTCTTTGTCGGCTTTATATAAACCAGTTGTAGCAGTTTTTGTACCATCAAGCACTAATTGCTTTAACTTATTTGCTAAAGTTTCATTACCACCAAAACTCCACTTTCTGATTTTGTTAGTATTCATAGTTTCTCGCGCTAGCACGTTTAGGTGCCACAAAATGTGACACGACCTCTAAGGTTCATTACCTCATAAGGTCTGTTTAGTAATTTTAGTATATCAGTTTCGACGCTTTTCGTGCGTTTAAATAATTTTACTATCAGTTGGATATAAAACATACCATGGATTATTTGGCAACTTTTTTCTTAATCCCGCATGTACGTTATCAATACTTGGCAAGTTATACCAAGAGTCGACCCAGCCTTCTTTAGTTCGAATAAAATAATGTCCAACAGGGTATTTTTCACTTTTAACGATGAGCGTTATTGAATTTTCAAGCCTTGAATATCTGCCAGCCTGAGAAGCATTATAATTCTTTTTATTGAAGAATTTACTTGTGTAATCAAGTTTGTGAGTTTTCAAGTACCTCACCATATCAGCGATATTGATACCTTTATCAATAGAATAAAAATTTTTTTCAAAGTCTCTCTTTATAAGATCATAGTCTTTATCTAGGAGATTCGCTAAACAAGCAATTCCACAACCATTAATATCTTTTTGATGTTGATATGTTTTCATGCTTCTCGCGCTAGTACTTTTTGGTAAATTATAGGAGGGGTCGGTCACAGAACTTTTCCTCACTTCGTTCGTCGATAAAGTTCCGCGACCCCGTACTCGACCCCTTACACAAGACAAGTGGTTGTTGTGGTCACGAATATTTTGCTCGCCGTCGCTTACAAAATTTCTCGACCCCGCCTCACTTGTTTTTCTTACTAGAAAAACATAGTTCCGGCCGGCACAAGAGCACGAAAGCAAAACTACCAGAAGAGTACTTCGGGTAGTTTTGTTCTACTCTTGTGCCCCCAGAAGGGATCGAACCTTCGACCGTCTGCTTAAAAGGCAGCTGCTCTACCGACTGAGCTATAGGGACATGTTGCTTATAACGCTCAAACATCCTACCATAAAATACAATACTTTTCCAGTCTGGGAAGTATCACTGTCTATTTTTTAATAGATGACGTTCCCACCGGCTCAAGTGTTCCTGATTTTGTAAGTCCGATGAATGGTTTGGTTTTGTCATCACGAAGAGGCCCTCCGGTTATATACCAGATGATCCATATCGCCCAAAATATTGCAAATGCTTTAATAAGGAATTCCATATATCTATAGTATATAGTTAATGGGTCATAGTTAACAGGGGATGTTTAGTTGTGCGTGTATTATCGTTGGCAAAGTGGACAGTAGTGTGCACTTCTCCCGCCAACCGTCTTCTTTTCGATGAAACCTTTGCAGTTTTTGGTGAGACACTTTTCTTTAGTTCTGAGGTACACAAGGTGATTCGCGTGAAATGCTCCACGCTTACCTTCTATGTTTCTATAGTCACTAGTACTGTCGCCACCAAAGTCAATTCCTTTCAAAAGCACCTCTTTCATCGCTGTAAAAAGATTAGAAATTTCTTTAGTTGATAAACTTTGCACTGTTCGTATAGGCAATATATGTGCACGATGTAACATTTCGTCAGAGTAAATGTTACCAATACCTGAAACTATGGACTGATCCATAAGTACTGTCTTGATGGCCCGAGAAGGAGATTTCATTAGTCGTTCCTTGAAGTGAAAAAGCGTGAACGTCGTTTCAAGTGGTTCTGGTCCAAGATGCAAAAACCTCCCTTTGTGTAACGAACAGGTTTTCTCTACAACGATGGTTCCAAACTTCCGTGAGTCACAAAACACAAGATGCTTTTTATTTGAAAGTGAGAACACGACGTGTATGTGACGATTGTATGGATCAAGGAGAGGTGAGGTGTCTTTCTGCGAGGTTTGCGAATGGTCTGCGCTGTCTGCGACCAGAGGAATCCATGGCCACTCTTTACCGTTATATGCATTATTTTCTTTATAAGTACCGTACATAAGATGTCCTGTCATTTTCATATGAATGATGACCGTGAAACCATTCTCGAGATTGATGAGAATATGTTTTGCTCGACGAGTGACACTGACTATCTTTTGGTTGAGAGCGTATTTTTTGAAGTACTCAAAATAGCTGCGATCTTTTATAGTATTTTTCGCTAGCTTAGAGGTGCTCCACATATCTGACCAGATTGCAGTTATGGCAAGATCGGGGAGGACTTTTTGAAGACCTGTGACGGTTGTGTGTACTTCGGGAAGTTCGGGCATATTAAATAGTAGAAAGTAATAAGTAAAAAGGATTTTATGTAGGAATACTTTTGATGAGGTCGAGAAGCAGTTTTTTTGTAGTAAGTATTTTTTCTGCAATAGTTGCAAACGTAGATTCATCTATATATTCTAAATCTCTGATTATCAGTATTACTTTTTACTTAATACTTTCTACAAATAATTTACTCAATTCTTCTCGTGCAACGGTAGCATCGTCCCAGACTTCTTTTGTACCGTTTGGTCCCATGATGTATGGATCGGTGCCTTTGCCTGAGATGAGAACTGTGTCACCTGTTTGTGCAAGCGAGAGTGCGTATGCTATAGCTTCGCGACGATTTTCGATAATGTGTGGTGTGTGGTGAGTGACACCAGAAGCTACTTCGTTAATGATCTTTATTGGATCTTCGTCATACGGATCCTCGTTAGTAACTATAATTTCATCGCAATATTCATCTGCGATTTTTCCAAGAACTGGTCGCTTCCACGAGTCACGTCCTCCTCCAGTTGATCCAAGGACCGCGATCTTGCGGGTGTGCGTATATGCTTCATAGAGTTTGCGAAGTGAATCATCTGTGTGAGCATAATCGACAATCACACCAAAGTCCTGTCCACATTCTACTTTCTCTACACGCCCACGAATCTGTGTAAGACTTTCGATACCTTGCTTCATGGTACTAATTGGAATAGCTAGTTCTGACCCGAGGGTGAGTGCAGCAAGTGCATTTGATATATTGAATCGTCCAGGAAGCGGAATAGTGATCTCTGTGTCTTTGTAGATAATGGTGCTTGATGATAATGTCTCATTTTTGATGGTGACATCTTTCAGTGAATAACTTCTATTCTTCTCCACCATATGAATGAGGAATGAGTAACCATGTTTGTTATCGATATTAGCAACTGAGATACGAGATGGTTTTTTACTTTTTGCTAGATGATGTACTAGGCGAAGTTTTGCATTTTTGTATTTTTCAAATGAGCCATGACTTTCGATGTGTTCAGGGGAGAGGTTGGTGAAAATAAGTGCGTCAAGTTCAACACCGACATGACGGAAGAAACGAGCACCCTCTGATGTTATTTCAATGATCGCGTAATCACATCCTGCATCGACTGCTTCACGGAGGAATTTTTGAGTGAAGAATCTTCCTGGCATTGTCATCTTGTATTTGTTTGGGTGTGACGCGTCACCAATCTTGAAACGAATCGTAGAAAGAATTGCAGTTTTCTTACCTGTTGCTTCAAGAACACTGTTAACGAACTCTGTTGTCGACGATTTACCTTTCGTACCAGTTATACCAATAACATAAATATGTCGTGATGGTTTTCTATAGACTGCTGTACCAACAACTGCCAAGAGAAGGTGATAGTACGGCTGAAAGAATTTGTAGAGTTTCTTTGGAATTATTTTTTCTGTTGTGCGAAGTAGTTTTTCCATACGACGTTGTTTCTATTGTAACTGATGTAATGCTTCCTTGATAATTGCACTTGTTGATTTGTTGGTAGTGTCGAGGTTCTGTAGTGCGGTGTGGATTTCTTTTGATGAGTAGCCGAGTGATTCTAGTGCGAGCCGTGCCTCAAGTGTTGCGTCATCTAGTTCTTTACCGACTAAATGTGAAAGCTTTCCTTTTAGTTCGATAATTATTTTTTCTGCAGTGCGTTTGCCTACACCAGGTGTATGAGAGAGGGTGTCACCATCACCACGTTCAATCGCGCTTGCCAGCGAAGAAGGTGAATGAACTGAGAGCATAGAGAGTGCGCTCTTCGGTCCGATGCCAGATACTGATGTGAGTTTCTCAAAAAGAAAAAGATCTGATTCTTCTTTGAATCCGAAAAGTGTTATTTGATCTTCTCTAACATGGGTATAGATGAAAAGTGAAAGTGAGTCGCCAGAAGCAGAAGCAAGAAGCACAGGAAGTGGACATAAGACGCGGTAGCCAACACCGTTAATATCTAGAATAAGTGATGAGTTGTTAGATGAGAGCACTGTTCCTTTGAGGTAGCCGATCATGGTAGTTGTTTGTTTATCGTTCCGAAGATCTTCAGAGGGGATTATGTATGGCAGTATACCAGACCAAGCTTGTTCTTTCTTCTTGATAATGAATGGGGGCTTTTGGTGTACCTTGTTGATGTATTGGTTTTATAGGGTTTCTGCCTTGAAAAATATGCATAGATGTGGTAGAGTGATAGAACTTAATTAAAAGATATGGCAATTACAAAAAACGCAAAAAGAGGTATTCGTGTGAGCACAAAGAAGCGAGTTGTTAACGACAAGCTTCGCCGCACCATGAAAGAGGCAGTTAAGACCGTTCGTAAGGACGTTGTTGCCAAGGATAAGAAAGCAGTTAAGACTGACCTCTCGCTTGCTTTCAAGGCTCTTGATAAAGCTGCAAAGCGTGGAACAATCAAGAAAGGACAGGCTGACCGCAAGAAGTCACGTCTAGCAAAGGCAGTAGCAAAGCTCGACACGAAGACTTCAAAATAAATTGACGCATTACTTTGTCGCTACGAGATTTTTCTCAGTCGCCGTACTCACATGTACGACTTCTTCCAAAAATCTCTAAGCTTCTCGTACAGCATTCAATTTCTTTCGAAGATTAACGTGCTTGTCAGGTATGTCACCTAGAAAAATCTTCGTGACAAAACGCTCTCGTAGTTCAATGGATAGAATTCAAGTTTGCGGTACTTGCGATGCAGGTT
>CAZBGU010000021.1:0-14045 GCA_964491805.1 uncultured Candidatus Saccharibacteria bacterium | reverse complement strand
ATCTACTCGTACCGTTATCGTCACGTCTGTTCCTCAGGTAGATACAGTAGCTCCTTCTGTGCCTTCTAATTTGAGTGCTACGACCACAGCAACATCAACAGGAGTTTCAACTGTTATTGCAACTTGGCTGCCTTCAACGGACAATGTGTCTGTGCTTGGGTATTCATTTGTCTGGGATAAGGCAACCACCACAACACCAGATGGAGTTATCGAAATTGCTACGACGAGTATGACAACACTTCTGCCAGACGGAATGTGGTATCTCCATGTTTTGGCGGTCGATACTTCTCTTAATGTTTCAGCCGTAGCTACGTTTGGACCTTATATACTTTCAACAGCTTCATTAGGTGATATTGTTCCACCAGTTGGGCCAACACTTGTGACAAGCAGCACGCATACAGCATATACAACTTCATCATTGCAGACAATCGATGTTACTTGGGACGTTGCAATCGATGAAACGTCTTTAGCAGGTTATTCATATCTCTGGGATCTGAATGCATCAACAACACCAGACACAGTATCGGAAACAACTTCATTAACTTCTCGGTCACTTCTCCCTGCAGGGGTATGGTATTTCCATGTACGATCTGTTGACTCGTCAGGGAATGGGGCAACTACGACAGCACATTTTGGACCAGTTGTCATAGATGTTGCGACATCTAGTGATATCACTCCACCTGTTGGGCCAACACTTGTGACAAGTAGTACACATACAGCTTCGGTGTCTTCATCTGCTCACGTTGTCTCAGTTTCGTGGGATACTGCAAATGATGAAACAATGATTGCTGGTTATTCTTACAGTATCAGTACATCAGCAACGGGAACTGTAGATAGTATTGTAGACACACAGTCAACATCAACATCATTTACTGTGCCAGATGGTGACTGGTACTTCCGTGTACAGTCTGTTGATATGGCGGGAAATGTTTCGAACCCAGTAACGTTTGGACCAATTATAGTAGCGACCGTACCTGGTGGAGGTGATGCAGTACCCCCTTCAGTACCAGTTGTTAGTTTTATAAAAACAGCAACCACAACATTAGTAGCATCATGGACTGATTCTACTGACAATGTCGCAGTTGCAGGTTACTCGACACTGTTCTCCCAGTCATCATCTTCTACACTCGATACAATTATTGAGACAACTTCAACATCAACAACTGTTACTGTTCCTGATGGTGTGTGGTATTTCCATGTGCGGTCAGTTGATACTTCACTTAATACGTCCTCAGTTGTTACAAGCGGCCCAATTGTTGTAGATACAGTACCACCAGTAATTACACTTATTGGAAACTCAATAGTATCTGTAGCAACGGGAACTGTGTTTGTTGATCAAGGAGCAACGGCGATCGATGCGATCGATGGTGTTATTACTGCAAATGTTCAGGCTACTGGAACAGTAAATACAACAATACCAGGAACATATGGTATTACATATACAGTTAGTGACACCTCCTCAAATCGTGCTATTCCCGTAGTGAGAACAGTCCACGTCCTTGCTTCACCAGATGTTCTACCTCCTGTAATTACTCTAAATGGATCTTCGACAGTTGTTATATCTCAAGGTGTATTATTTACCGATCCTGGAGCAATTGCTATTGATAATGTAGATGGTAATATCTCAGCTTTTGTTTCTTCTGCTGGGAATGTTGATACTTCAACTATCGGTACGTATGTTAGAACATACTCAGTGTCAGATTCCTCAGGTAACAACGCTTCGACAACAAGAGTGGTACAAGTTGTTCCACTTGTATACCATTCACTAGTGGCATCATCTATAGGTCAGGGGACAATTTCTCCTCAGGGAACAACGACTGTTCTTGAAGGTGCAGGACAGATATTTACAATTGTTCCAAATTATGGCTATGTACTCAGTAGTCTTATTGTTGACGGCACATCAACAGCAACAACGACATCATACTCATTTGGTTCAGTTACAGCAGATCATACAATTACTGCTGTGTTCACAGCACTTCCAAATCGTGCGACATTCACCATTTTTGCTTCATCGTCGCTTAATGGTATGGTCACACCAAACGCGACTACAACGGTACTTCAAGGTGATTCGGTTGCGCTTGCTATGATACCTGACGCTGGATATTATGTTGGTTCGATTGTTGTTGACGGTGTTTCTGTTGCAACAGGAACAATGTATACATTTAGTAATATAAATGCTAGTCATTCTATTGTTGTAACATTCAATGCGTATCCACCAGATACGATTCCTCCTACTTCAATCACAGGTCTAGTTTCATCTCATAATGTCGGTGTGCTATCAAGAAGTAACACATTTAGCGCTGTTTGGGCATCATCGACTGATGTTGGTACCGGTGTCGCTGGGTATTCATTCATAGTTGATAATGCAACAACTACTAGTCCTGATAGTATAGTTGATTCAACGTCAACACACCTTTCACAGACACTAAGTTCAGGGGTTTGGTATCTTCATATACGAGCAGTAGACAATGTTGGGAACATGTCTACTATAGTTCATTATGGACCAATTCTTGTTACTGACGGTAATGTTCTTCTTACAAACACATTTGTGAACGGTGTTCATTATTCATCCTATGCTCCAACATTGGCATCAAGTACTATGCTAGGTATTACTGGTACAAGTACAATTGTTAACTCAAATCTAGTATCACCGTTTACAATTGCCGATAGTTCTCTTACAAGCGTTACAGCAAGCTCTTCACAACTTACACGAATAACCTCATCTAACTCATTCTTCTATAACAGTTCGCTGATTAATTGTGTTGTGACGAACTCAACTCTCAAGAACTATACTGGAACAAATTGTACGATCAGCGATTCTTTCTTGGATCCTGTTGGTCAGACCAATGATGTGACAGGTTCAACAATATCAGTTTCTTCTCGGTTGTTTGCATCAGATGTGCTCTATTCAAATGTCATCAATTCGTACATTGCCACGTCCACAGTTAGTTGGTCGTCCCTTGTTAATAGTACAACAACAATGAGTACTGTTGCATCATCAACACTTCATGATGTTGTTATATCGGGTTCAGTAATTAATTCAGTAATACTCGCGCCATCGGTTTTGTCGGCAAGCATCTCCGGATCTAATCTAAATGGGACCATTCTTCTTGGCACATCTACATATATCACTAATTCTACGGTCGGAAACGCAACAATTACGGATGCGGTGATTAGCAATAATGTTATTCAAAGTGGTTCTGTTGTGCTTCCGAATGGATCTACTACACTAATCACAATGCCAACGCCAGTTGCTTCTGTTATCAATCTTACCCCAGTTGTTCATGTCACCAGTTCTACAAACCAGGCGACCGTGACACTTGTTGATACTAGTACTGATGCAAATGCAACATCTTCTTCTTATCTTCATGATTCATGGGTGTATGTAGTCTCATACGGTGATGGTGTACAAAGTACAAGTTCAGCAGCGATCTTAGGTAAAACCTTTACACATACCTATGCAACTTCAGGAACCTACAAGGTAACTGTAACCGTATTCGATGCGTACGGTGCCTCTGCAATCTATAGTTCCTATGTGTCTGTATCTGTTCCAAGTATTGGTGGAGGAGGGGGAGGGAGTTCTGTTAGCGGTGGAGGGTACTTTGTCGGCCCAGGTTATGTGTCTCACGCAATGCAAGCAACAACGACAGCATCGTCAACTGTGACAACAATTGCAAAGCTTCCAGGAAGTAAAGTGTTAGGTGTTTCGACTTCAACAAAGATTTCACCAACGAAGACAGCTGCTAAGACTTCAAAAGTAATGAAAGTTACTAGGAAGCAGTCTATCTCAAAAAAGCAACAGAACGTTAACGTCAGTAAAGCCTCTCCTGTCATTGTTAAGCAAGTGAATACAGAAAAAGTGGATTCCGGATTGTGGTCTCGATTTCTTATATGGTTACTTCATTAGAGGAAAATTTAGGACACTGATTTGGTGAGTGATAGTCATATATTATTAGTCTGCTACTAGAATAAAAATTGAAAGAGAAAGAGCACGAGCATGCTCTTTCTCTTTCATTGGAAGTGTTGTGAGGTATACTGTAATGTACTATGCAACATTTTTTTAGATCACTCATCACCAATCTTGTGGAATCATTTTCAAGATACTACGTACTGCCACATGTTTTTGCGGTTTTGCTTACGTATATTTTGGTAACACAAAACTTTGATTGGTATTATTTTATTCACATGAGAAACCCTCTGTTATTGACTGTATTTTACCCAGCAATTCCAATTGGAGGCTTGATTCCGATTATTCTTCCGCTCATTATACTTTGTCTTGGTGTTGTAACGAAAAGATCTTCGGTTTTAGTTGTAGGGTGGGCACTAACACAGGCTGCGATTCTCGGTTCATTCATTTCTTCTGTGTATAAAGCTTTGACGGGAAGGGTTCAGCCAGATATACATAACCTCTTTATTGATAGTAGCCATCAGTTTAACTTTGGCTTTTTTGAGCATGGAATATTTTGGGGATGGCCTTCTTCGCACACCACCATTGCTTTTGCCATGGCATTAACAGTCATTACTCTTTTTCCAAAAAAGTTAATGTTACGTGTAGTTATGCTTATGTATGCATTTTACATTGGTATCGGCATATCATTTTCTATTCATTGGTTTTCGGAGTTTGTCGCGGGGGCGCTTATTGGTACTGTGATAGGAACAGTTGTAGGGAAGAGCTTTAGAACTATTATTAAGTAATATTTGATGTGCTACGAGTTGTGGTGAGTTAAGTAACTAATGTATCTAGAGTAACATCACAACTCAATATGTTTTTATTTTTGCATGAGAAGCAACTTCGTATTTCGTGGTAGTTGCTTAAGTAATGCTTCACGTGCACGAGCTTCTCCGTATGAAGAGTAAAACTCTGCATATTCAAGTGTTACTGGTCTGCGTATCTTTGTATAATGTGCTCCACTCCTTGAGTTGTTATGCTGCCGAACACGTCTCTCAAGGTCGTTTGTTGAGCCAATGTATAAGGATGAGTCAGCGCAACGAAGTATATATACACAGTACAACGAAGGTGCAAGTGTGCTCATAAGTTCGATAGGTAGTACTAAGATTGTTTACTTGGTGAATGTAAATGTCTGTATAATCGTATTTCCTGTCGCAAAGTAGTTTGCAAGTTCGTTGTCTGTTTTTCCTGTGGTCATTTTTTCATCACGATAGTTGGAACCATTTTTAATCTGTTCTACAGCAAAACATGTATTGTTATGAATTGTGCGATAACTTTCAACTTGGACATATTTCATCATTGCTGCATCTTGTGACGAAAACTTTTTCCAAGATACTCCATTAATGGTGACGTTCGTGATTTTCTGATTTGTGTATCCGGCATCAGGAGCGTAGCATTCTTTAATATTTGGACTAATACCAATACGTACTTCTGACATAAAATAAAGGGGATATGTTTGTTTTCCTGTCGAGTAACCTCCTTGGTCAAGACTAAATATCGATAGCGCTAACACCGGCTTGCCTTGGTTAGCCTGATCAGCGTTTACTCTCCAATTGTTTCCAATCTCGTGAAATGTGGTAAAGGTATTTTTTGCGGTTACAAAAGGAGGATATTTAATAAAAAAGTTATTTTGTGAGTCGGAATACATGTGAAATCCAGAGGTGTTTGCTTTCTTGAGTGTGCTTGATGCAGACATAACCATTTTTGGAATCGAGGTTGTTGCAGAGAGATGCGTGCTTTCTATGGCTGTCTGTGTGCTCGTTGACATATTCGCATCTTCAGTGATGGGTCTATTTGAATTCTTTCCTACATAAAATGAAGTTAAGCCAACCAATACTAGTAATGTAACGATCCAGATTGTATTGTTATTTGTATTCATATGTGTAGTGTACTCTTATTTTTTATTTTAGAATCATTGACAAGACCATCTTGTGTGCTATTATATTCTTGTCGTCCTTTCTGGAGAAGCAAAATGATGCGAGGCATCAAAGCATTTCATCGGGTAAGTGAACACGCGGAAATTGGCGGCGTCCTCGGAGGGGTCGCCTACCAGATGGAGGTTCCTGCATGGATTCCGAAGATTATCTTCATCCTCGTTTCTATTGTTTTGCTGAACGTCGTTTCGGCCTTCATCTTTCTCTACGTACTCCTTTGGGTGCTGGTTCCGCAGTATGAGAGTGACCCAGATGACTATGACAAGGTCACTAGCTGGTCTGAATGAGATATCCGATCCTTTGAACGGGGTTGTGCATTACCAAGGCGCTGCTCACATAAAACTGTGCAGCGCCTTTGAGTTTCATATTGCTATATTTTTTGTCACACTAGAAAAAGTAAATCTATCCATTGTTAATACGCACAACTAAGTAAGCCTCCATCTCTTGGTGAGAACTATTTAGTTCCATAATATTTAAGAAGTGCAATAGAACCTGATAGGTTTTCTTCCCAATCGATTGCTTCATGTGTTTTTAGTTCAACTGTGATAGCTGGAATGTTAATAGATGCGAGCCAATCTTCTGCTGCGCCGGTGACTTTGTAGGCGTCAAACAATGGTACTGATTTATAACCAGAAGCTTCTGCATAAACATTCATAAGCTCTTTCGTTGCAGGAAGAATACCGCTATTACATTGAGAAGCATAGACTGCATTAGATTTGCTGTGCCAAAAAACAACTGCAGATGGATGGGTATCAAGAATAAAATTACTAATCGCCATTGATTCTGGTTCTGAAAATGCGGATGTTCCTGCGCTCACTGATCTTGATTGCCATGTACTTCTTGACTGCCAATTACAATTAAAGTTACGATTAAGATCAACATTGTGTGCGTTAAAACGTGCATCGCTTAGTAGTTTTTCGTTATGAGTGACATCGCTAGGAGAAAACTTTCCTTCCTTGTGTGTTACTTTGTAGAGTGCATCAGGATTCATTGACGGCACGATCGTCACAGTTAGATTTTTTGGAATAATGTCAGTATGATTATTTAGATACTCTATGAATGTATATGCGAGAATGACACTATTCCATTCATAGCCACCGTGAATACCTCCAATAAACATAATGTTTGTTGGGCCATCCCCATATATGTATGCGAGTATGTCTCGATTTTCAACGGAATGACCAATGACTCTGCTTGTAGAGGTTGCCTTCGGTAAGCTAGTCGGCACGACTATACTAGTTGGTATTTCTTTGTGTGTTCTAGTGATAATGCTTATAGCACCAACAAGAAGTATTACTAGCGCACTAAGTAATGCGATATTCTTAGTCGAGAGGAAAGACATTATTGTGCGAAGTGTTTTAGGACAGCATCAATACCCGCTTTGTTTTTTGACCAATCAGTCCCTGTATGATCAGTAAGAAGCACGCTAATTGCAGGAATATTATTTTTTGCTAGCCAGTTCACCATATCGCCCGTTGTTGCATAAAAGTCAAAACTTTGATGTGCTGCATATGAAGAAGCTGATGCAAATATTTGAGTAAGTGTGTTAGTTTCTTTTGAGACCCCGTTGTGACAACTTGAAGCAAAAACTCCGCCACCAGCGCTATACCAGACAACAACGGCACTCGGCTTATTTTTGGTTACGTAGTCTCTAATTGCTTTACTTTCTGGTTCGGAAAATGCCGCATTTCCTCCGCTTACAGTCTTGGTTTGCCATACTGCATTCTTCTGCCAGTCACAATCAAAATTTCGATTTAGATCTACATTGTTCTCATTGTAACGTCCAGCCACTACTATACTTTCTGATTTTGAAACATCATCTGCTGTGAATCTGCCGGTAGAGCCTGTTACTTTTTCTAGCCCATCTGGATTAACAACCGGTATGACGGTGACACGTACATTTTTTGGTATCTTGCTAGGATTTGCAGTGAGGTAGTCGATGAGTTCATATGCGACAAGTGATGTATTCCATTCATATCCACCATGAATACCTCCCACAAAGAGTAATTCTGTGGGACCTGACCCAAAATGATATGCAGTTATGGTATTGTTCTTAAGCGATGAACCGATAGTGGTTTTTGTCTTGTCTTGCTCCACACTAGGTGTACTAGTGGCGGTTATCTGGTTGGTTGAGGTAGCTGGATTTATGGAAGCGGTTTCTTCTGTTATTGTCTTTGGAACAACTGGGTCATCGGATTTAGTAATAAACACATATACACCAACACCAACAGCTCCAAGTACTAAAAGTGCAATAATGGTATTTTTCATATACATTCAGTATACCACTTTATACAAAATACAAACTGTTATCAGTGCTCATAAAATACGGTTATACTCATCTGTTAAAGGGTAGCAAAAGATATAGTGATACGCATTTGGTAGCGTTCAACTTTTTTAGACAGTACTCCGAACATGTTATTGTTCTAGTCGAAAGTATTGACGAGGTACTTGTCGATTTCCCTCTGATCCATATCGTAGAAATTGATACCGTTGGTGTGCAAATATGTTGCGAGTTTTATGCCAACGAATCTCCAGTGCCAGGGTTCGTATACGTAGTATTTGTTGCCCTTAGGATACGAAAGTATAAAACCGTAAAGGTAAGCATTATCGAGAAGCCATGTATAGGCAGGTGTAGTATCAAATCCAGCAAGCTGTCCACCGAGACCGATAGTAATAAAATCAAGTGTGGTACCAAGTTGATGTTCAGAATAACCTTGGTCAGCAGAGAATGTGTTTGCTGTGCCTGCACCATAGACTACCGAGTATGTTGATTTTAGAGATTTTTGTTCTGCAAAAGATCTGTATGCGGACTTAACATAAAGTGAAACACCATTTGCTTTCGCTGCGAGAAGCAAATTAACAAGGTTGTGATTTGCCTCTGTCAAGAATTGTTCTTCACGCTTTGAGTTGTAGACGTAGTCCTGTGGTATTTTTGTTAGATGTGCTGGCACATAGTTCTCGTTCATGAAATATACTTTTGAGTACTTTTTGAGAAGTTCTGGGTCAACTTCTGCTAGCTTTTGTAGGTTTCCAACAGTGCCTGAGATTGAGCCAACTGTCTCAGCTACGCCACCAACTTGATTTTTTACAGCGTCGACATTTTGTTGGGTATATTTGATTGTATTTGAAAGACCAAGTGTCTCGGTTCGGAGATCTGTAATGTTTTGAGAAAGGCGATATGCATTCCAGGTTATCGCTGCGGTTGAGGAGGCGAGTTCATTTGTGAGTGCGTCAATTCTTGATTCAAGTTTTAGGGTGCGTGTATATTCATAGAACAGACCAGACCCAAGTACAATAAAAACAATAACAGAAGGTGACATGAACAATA
The DNA here is from genome assembly GCA_964491805.1 of uncultured Candidatus Saccharibacteria bacterium. Taxonomy (GTDB): domain Bacteria; phylum Patescibacteriota; class Minisyncoccia; order Phycocordibacterales; family UBA5272; genus UBA11704. The sequence continues at coordinate 4,834 of CAZBGU010000021.1, read as the reverse complement.
CTAAACTTCTTTTATGTTGCGGATTCATCATGTGATTGTAGTATAGCACCGTTTATAATGATGAGTAGAGTTCACACAGTAACATCAAAATAAGAAAAGCTGTATGTGTGAGCGCTTTACTACAAGAATATAAAAAATACTACGTTGTGACGTTTTTATTTTGTATGTTTTTGAATATCAGCAGGAAATACAAGTATTCCATTAAAACGGTTATTACTAAAGTTGTTATTTTTTGAATTTTTTGCAAGCAAAAAACCAGAATCACTTTTAACAATTACATTATTTATAAGATTATTATAATGTGAGCCTGAGGTTGTTGCGTCATTTGACGAAGAAGTCTCTTCTTCGTCAAGCTCGATACCAGAAGTGTTGTCATATTGTGAAGATCGAATAGACGATATTGTATTACCAGAGAGAGTGTTGTTACTACTGTTCCAAAGATAGATGCCATTTCTTAGACTGCTTGTAATACTGTTGCTAATATATTTGTTCCCGTGCGCATAACTCGACCAGATTCCGATTAGCCCACCAGTTAGTGTGTTACGTTTTATGGTGTTCCCTGTAGTGTTGTTTGTACTACTTATATCATAGTTGTTCACCATAATACCGGCTTTTGTAAATTGATCACCTGTAATGTTGTTTCCATTCACATTGCTTGCATTTACCTGTATAAGATTGATGCCAATTTGATTTGAAATGAGAGTATTGTTCGCAATAACAACACTTCCGCTTTGGTGAATGAGGATTCCCGTCGCCCATTTTTTGCCAGGAACTGTATAGATATTATTTGAGATTTTGTTACCCGTGATTATTGCTGTATTGTTTTCTGAGACCTGTATTCCATTTTGTGCGAGTGTGTCAGTTTGACCAAGGCCTATTATTTCATTGTTGCTTAGTACGCCACTAATTCCTCCAGCTTCGGGTAGGAAAACTGGCCCAAGTGTAATACCGTTTTTTGCGTAGTGACTGATCGTATTATTAGATATGGTTACTTTTGCGTTATGGAGAACAGCAATGCTGTATTTACCTTTTGTAATTATCATGTTTCTTACAGATACATTCACAGGTTCTGTTGTTCCGTCTATAAGAATTGCACCAGTTGCTTCACCTCCGTTAAGCACAGGAGCATTGGGGTGTGCTCCAATTTTTACAAAAGGCCTACTACCAACAAGCGAAAGAGATTTATTTATTGTAACAGATTCGTTGTATAGTCCAGTTGACACATATACTGTCCCGTTCTCATCCACTGCATTTACTGCTTCTTGAATCGTCCGAAATACATCTACGCCGAGAACTCTCCCCTCGGTGCTGGTGCTTGTATATGTATTGTTAACATACACGGAAGAAAGGGCTGATGCTTTATCTGAAGCACACAACAAACAACCAGAGAGCAAAAGAACGACAATGATATTTTTCATAATAGTGAAAGTATACCATTTCGGGTGCTAGTGTTTACCGTTGCTGTGCACATGAGGTATGTGGTTGACAAAGCCTCTGTATGTCTTTCAAGTTTATGTATACAACCCAGGAAGTTGCTAAAAGAGTTAATTCTCTATACACAAAAATGTGCTGCTTGTCATAATAATACGATCGTGTCTTGTAGTTAATACGTTAGTGATTCTGCGTACCTCCAACACCAAACAGAATTTTGAGTGTATTCCTCTTTTTCTTTTTTATTTCGAAGAGATTTTTTGTAGAAAATATAAAAACAGTCTTAAAAACCCAGATCCTTATGTAGAATTCTGTTACCGTATCTGGGAAAATTAATTTAGGGACACGATACTCGTTGTCGCCTTCCTCATACTCAGTTGACAAGAAAGTGTCGTTTCCTATACCTACCTCTGCAAAAATTTTTGTTACCAAGGTTTCCATAGTGTTTTAGGTTTGATTTATTTCTTCTCTGCGAATTTCTTGAGTGCCGCTAGCGATTCGTCGAAGTCCCGAAGTTTCTGGCGTATGGTAGAAGGAAGCTGTTCCTTTTCTAACATTGTTTTTTGCTCCTCAATTGATGTAACAAGATGTGCAAACAGTCTCTTTTCTGTATCTGTTGTTTCTTTACTTTGTGAATAGTGGAGATCTTTTGTAAGTGTTGCAAGATCATCGCTTTTTAGTGGCAGATAAAATACTGGCACATTTTTGATCGCTGCTCGAGTAATTCTTTTATCAACGAGAGATACTCCATATTTTGCTTGCGTGCCACCACGTTTTGCGCTTTTTAGTACTTTGGCAATTTTTTTGGAAGGTCCTCGTTCCTGGTCTCCTTCATTTTCAAGCACTTCGTCGAATGCACAAATAACAGCACCTGTTTCTTTATCAAGAATGAGATTATCAACACCATTTGTGTAGTCGTCAAAAACAGAAGTTCTTACAACAAGAAAGCGTTCTTTTAATACTTTGTGCATAAGTGCTGTAATTGCCATTTCTGCTTGACTACTTTTGCTCATGTCTTTGTTTTTTCTATATTGATTTACAATATCTTCCGGAGACTGTGATCCGTAGGTTTCTCTGTAAAATGTTTGTGTATTTGGATTGTCTGCTGCTGAGTTAGTTCTGTCGAGAGTGTCTACTTTTTGGACGTCAAGAGCAATGTTTTCCTCTGTGTAAATACCACCAACTTTTTGTGAAAAGGCATGTGGATTAATATGAAGGGATTCGTCAACAAAATTTTGTAGTCCATACTGTGACTCTAGCTCTTTGTTTATTTCGCGAGCATTTTGCGCTGTTATCTTTTGCAGTATGTGATACGTCGTGAGTCTTTTTTCCGGGTGCCGAGGCTCTTCTTTTGGTCTAATCTTTGGTTCGTCTTTCATACTATATACAAGTATATAGTAAAAGAATATAGTTCGTATAGTTCACACGATAGCTACATAGTGTAGATTTCAAAAAAAGTGAGCCATGGGATATACTTTTAAGCAATAAAATGAAAAGTAACGAAAAGGCACAAGCAATAGATAAGATATCCAAATTAACTGAAGCAATGGGGGGTGGAGACAATCGGCCTTATCTGGAACATGTTTCGGCGAAAGTAGCGGATGAGGATGACTTTGCTGAAGCACTACGTACTAATTATGATCCGGTACCAAAAGAAGTCTACCAAAGAATCTTTAACAAATACCTTGAAAAGGGTAGTGTCGTACTTAATGTTGGCGCTGGAGCCGCTATTGATCTAACCGGGGAAGTTAATCATCTAAATGGAGCCTTATTGTCTTCTTCGCGATATGCAGGTGCACATCTTATAAGTGTTGAAATTGATCATGATAGAGCCCAAACTCACGCATCCTACAAAGACGTTAATAACGTAGATAATCTTTCTGTTGTCGAAGCAGACGGCGAGAGACTACCTTTTTCTGATTCTTCTGTGCAAGGTGTTGTTTCATCCAATCTTATCAATTGTCCTTCTTTTGACATGTCGCACACTCTCTTTGATCAGGCTAAAAATCTTTTGTCAGAGGCGTGGCGAGTTCTTGCTCCAGGTGGATTCATTATGGTGTCGAGTTTTGGTTATTTTTTCTATGGATACGACGAAAGTGGTGAACCTCTTTACAATGACGATATACTCAGTAGTGATATTGTAAAACTAAAGGATATCCATAAGATGCTAAAAGATATCGGTTTTGATGATATTAGGGAGATAGACGTCGACAGTGAAAGAATTGAAGAGTTTGAAGCCTTCTCACAGGCTAGAGCACTAGAAGTCGGTGGTTTCTTAGCCTTCAAACCAAAGCGTAGATAGCACTAAAGTACAAAGAAAATACAGAGTGCGGTAACTACTTGGATAAGAATTACTGAGATGAGGTGTACTCTTGTTTGTGGTATAAGAAAAAAATGATGTACGTTTTCTTTTATGGAAAACATACATGAATATAGTATTAGAGAAACAAAATATATGACTAGTGCCACCGTTGTTGTGACAAGAAGGTTGGATCCCTCAATATCATCAAAAGATAAGAATAATACACGAGAGCAAAAAAAAGCAGTGGAACCTAACAAAAGCTTTATGTATTGTGTTTTGTAAGTCATATATCGGTATACTCGCAACACGAAGTGTAAGAACGCTTCGCGTACGATGAAAATGTGTTAGCTGGGGGTCTGCGACTCGAACCTCCTCGGACGCTAGGAACTTCGCTCAAGTTGGGTTAAATTTCTATTGTGTACTTTTTATGCAAAGTAATTGGTAAACCACTCTTCGCTGCTTTATCTATCGTATCTTGTGTGCCAGTACTATTGTTTACCTGGAAAGCATACACCTCGTCAGAAATCTTTACCTCTTCATCGTGGCGGTCGTTATAGTGATCCTGAGTAATTATGTCGTTCGGCATTTCAACAAGAGATTCAGGGTTGGCATCTTTTATTTGCTGAAGAAGTTTTTCAAGGTCATTAATACTTTCTGTTGTCACAGAAGGCATGAGCCAGTTAGTGTGGTAGTCGTAGACATAGCTCTTAAACATAGCAGGAATGATCACTTTCAAACGTGAAGCATCTGGAAACATTCTCATTGCTTCATCCATAGCAAAGTAGTCTACTCCTGTAGCCCCTCCTGTCACGATTCCGTCTCCACGAGAAAGCACTTCACGAGTAGCTTCTCGTACATCATTCTCAACTTCTTTGTTTGTAAGTTTCCACGTGCCCGTAAATAGTATCCATTTCATAGCTCGTATTATAGCAATAACTTATGAAAGTTCGAGTGTCCTAAGAGGGTCACTAAAACTCTATTTTCTCACTTTCATAAAACCTTTATGAATTCGATGCAACTCGGGCATCAGAACTCCGCACGAATTTGCTGGGGTATAAGGACTCGGTCACGAAACTAATTCCTCACTTCGTTCGTCATAAT
>CAZBGU010000020.1:0-14489 GCA_964491805.1 uncultured Candidatus Saccharibacteria bacterium | reverse complement strand
TCGACCCAAAGAAGCGACTAACGCTACCATCAAAGTGGCGTACTGATTTGGGAAAAAAAGTTGTAGTTACTAACGGTTTGGATAATTCGTTGTTTGTTTTTCCAATTAAAGAGTGGGAGATTGTGGCACAGAAACTGTCTCAGTCTGGTTTTGGAAATCAAGACACTCGTAGCTTTAATCGTTTTATCTTAGGTAACGCCTTTGAAACAGACGTTGATGCTGCGGGACGCATTGTTATTCCAGATACCCTAAAAAACTTTGCCCATCTTAGTGAGAAGGTTGTGCTTGCTGGGATGTATTCACGGATCGAACTTTGGGATGAAAAAACGTGGGAAGCAAATATTGCAAAAGTGAACGGTGAAGCTGATGCATTAGCATCGAAGTTAAATGATCTAGGAATTTTATAACGTATCCACAGTGTCATTTACATAGAACTGAATCACATCACCAATATGCATATCCCTGTACTTTTACATGAATCAATAGAAGGTCTCAATGTTCAATCTGGGGGTATCTATGTGGATTGCACTACGAATCGCGGTGGTCACAGTGTTGAGATTGCAAAACTTCTTGGCAGTGATGGCATTCTTATCTGTATTGATCTTGACGGTGTAGCACTACAAGAAGCCAGAGAAGCGATCGAAAAAGTAAAAGATTGCCCAAAAGTTCATTTTATTCATTCAAACTTTAGATACCTGCCTTCAATACTTAAAGATCTCAAGATAGCTCATGTGAATGGCATACTCGCCGACCTCGGGATCTCTTCTCAAGAGCTTGATGAGTCAGGTAGAGGGTTTACGTTCCAAAAAGACGAACCGCTCATCATGACGTTTGACGCTACCCCAGAAGAGGATATGACAACAGCGTACGACATCGTTAACTGTTGGAGTGAGTCAACAATCGCTGATATCTTGTATGGATTTGCTGATGAGACTTATTCACGAAGAATTGCTAAAGCAATAGTAGATAGAAGAGAGGCTGAACCAATCAAAACTACATTCGAGCTTGTCGATGTAATTGGAAAGGCTGTCCCAGCGCTCTATCGTCACAGGAAAACGCATTATGCAACCAAAACATTTCAAGCTCTTCGTATGGCAACAAATGATGAACTTGGAAGTATCAACGATCTTCTCGAGTCTTTGCCACGTGTCCTAGCATCCAATGGTCGCGCATGCATTATTACATTTCATAGCACTGAAGACAGAATTGTAAAGCATGGTCTACGAGCAAACGAGACAACACTCCGCATGATACAAAAAAAAGCTATCGTACCGAGTAACGAAGAGCTAGAAATTAATCCACGTGCACGCAGTGCACAACTAAGAATAGTAGAAAGAATTTAATACATTTATAAAGGATATGAATTTACAGTACAAAACAGCAACATTCTATGAGCGAGCAGTTCACACAATGCTAGGGACACTTTGTGTTCTTGCGCTTGTTTACTGTGCAATCATTCTTTCGCTTGTTTTTTCTGTGATTGAAAGAAAACAAAATACAATTGCTTCACGTGACCTTTCTTCGGAGTTAAGCGTTCTTGAAGCAAAGTATGCGAATATTGTTTCTTCTATAACCGAAACTGATCTTCAAAAAAATAACTTTACCCGTGTTGATGACGCAACTTTTGCAGTTCGCAAGGATGACATCGCAAGTTATACTGTGCTGTATGCACACTAAGAAAGAGCCAACAATTTCAGCGGACCAAGAAAATAGATCAAAGGATAGAATAGACTTTGTTCTTCTGGTATGGTTTCTTGTTGCTCTTATTATCGTGTGCAAGGCTTTTTATATTCAGGTTATAAAACACAACTACTATGTTGCATTGGCAGACAAACAGTACACATCAACTATTCCTGTAAACTTTGATCGAGGAACTATCTATTTTTCACGATACAAAGGTACTTTGGTGCCTGCAGCACAACTACGTACAACATATCGTGTTGCAATTGACCCAATGCAGATTACTAATCCAGAAGCACTCTATCGAAATATTTCCGCAGTTATTTCAATTAACAAAGAAGAATTTCTCACAAAAGCAAAAAAAGAAAATGACCCATATGAAGAAATAGCAAAAGACGTTTCTCTTGATGACGTCGCACTACTTAAGAAGAAACTTCTCAAAAATATTACTTTTATTAAGGATAATAAGCGCTCATATCCTCAAGATTCGGTTGGATCAAAAATAATTGGTTTTGTTGGTTCAGACGGTGTTCATGTACGTGGCCAGTATGGTCTTGAACGATATTATGATGATGTTTTGACAAGAAAGACAAATGATACAACTATAAACTTTTTTGCTGAACTTTTTACCGACATCAAAAAAACGATTGTCTCTAATACTGATAAACAGGAAGGGGACATCATTCTTACAATTGACGCTGAGGCAGAGAGAGTACTCCATCAGGTTCTCATTGAAACACAACAAACATGGAACTCAGAAACAGTTGGAGGTATTATTATGGACCCGAAAACGGGGCGAATCATAGCAATGGATGGATTGCCATCATATGATCCAAACGAGTTTACTCAAGTCAAAGATGCAGCACACTTTACTAACCAGAATGTTTCTGGGGTGTATGAGATGGGGAGTATTATCAAACCTATTACAATGGCATCGGCAATTGATGCTGGCGTCATTGATGTTGATAAAACTGTCTATAATGACACAGGTTTTCGAGATCTTAATGGGTACAAGGTTCGTAATTTTGATGGCAAACCTCGCGGTCCAGGAACTAAAATGCAAACCATTCTTGATAAATCCCTAAATATTGGGATTGTCTTTCTTGTTGAACAATTGGGGAATAAGCGTTTCCAAACATACTTTAAAAACTTTGGTATAGGATCTGAGACAGGTATCGATCTTCCAACTGAGGCAAGTGGTCTTACGAAGAATCTGGATAGTAATGTTCTAGTTGATAACGCTACAGCAGGTTTTGGACAGGGTATAGCGATAACGCCAATTCAGACAATACGTGCACTGGCTGCTCTTGGTAATGGTGGTAAACTTGTTTCTCCTCACGTTGTTGATAGTATTGTGTATCAAAATGGTGATGTTAAGAAGATCGATTTTGGTGACGGAGATCAAGTAATTACGCCTAAGACGAGTGAAACAATTTCCCGAATGCTCGTTCACGTGGTAGATACGGCACTTAAAAATGGTGAATATAAAATGGACCACTATGCTATTGCTGCTAAGACTGGTACTGCACAAATGGTGAAGCCAGGTGGAGGGTATTACGAAGATAGGTACCTTCATTCATTCTTTGGGTATTTCCCGGCTTATGATCCAAAGTATATTATTTTCCTTTTCCACACGTATCCAAAAGGTGCTGAATATGCATCTGCAACACTTACCGATCCGTTCTTTAAGCTTGTGAAGTTTCTTATCTCTTACTATGAAGTCCCACCAGATAGATAGAGAGGCAGGTGATAGGTAAGTAGGTACAAGTTACAGATCAGTACCCGAGTGGTATTTTAATGGTATTCTTTAGTAATTACATCATGTCCGTCAATCCAAATAGAGTTATTATTCGTAGTACAACTACCTACAAAGGCGGTACAGTGATTTATCAGATGTGTCGTGAGTTACGGGTGGAAGATAATGATGCGCTACTTTTTGCACAAGAGCTTGCGAAGTCATTTCATGCACCACTTATCGTGAACTATGTGATATGGAATTATGAATGGGAAGGCGCAAATCGACGCTTCTATGATTGGGTGTTACCTTCGCTTCAAGAAATAGAAAATGAACTTCGTAGATATTCTATTCCTCTTGTGGTGACTTTTGAGAATGAGCGTTCTCCTTTGCGTCGCCCTGCACGAGAGCTACCTCCACATATCGGTGCGGTGGTGATTGATCAATTACCACTTCGTTTTATGAGAAGATGGAAAGAAGATTTTCTTAAGAAGCATCCTGCAACACCTCTTTATGAAGTTGATGCACATAACTGTATTCCAGTGTGGAAGACTTCCGACAAGCAAGAGTTCTCCGCAAGAACGATACGCAGAAAAATTCACTCGCTAGTAGAAGAGTATCTAGAAGAGTACGTGGTACTAGAGGCGCATCATGAGAATCAAGGGCTTCTAAAAACCCTTATACCGCTTGATTGGAATGACATTACGAGCAAAATCAGGTGTAAAGAAGAAGTTACCGGAGTCGGAATGTTCACTCCAGGTACGCGCGCTGCACACAAAGTCCTTATAGATTTTTTGCATAACAAGCTCTCGTCTTACGATATCGATCGTAATGATTGTAATAGAGATGGACAGAGCAATCTCTCGCCGTATCTTTCGCATGGTGCTATTTCTGCGCGTCGAGTGCTTCTTACACTTCTTACGTATGTGCGCAGTACTACTCCACACAGAACACTTACTGAACTCTTTGATGCAGTAGCAAATGGCTCTAATGGGTATATGGGAAGTGTTGCTTCTTTTATTGAAGAGTGTCTTGTGCGTAGAGAGCTTGCGGAGAACTTCTGTTACTACAATACTTCGTATGATTCTTTCGAAGGGTTCCCTTCATGGGCAAAGGAGACATTGCGTAAGGCTTCATCTGATACGCGAGACTATATGTATACCAAAGAACAGTTTAAGGAAGCTGTGACTCATGATGAACTTTGGAATGCTGCGCAGAAGCAAATGGTAGAGACAGGGAAGATGCATGGCTATATGCGAATGTATTGGGCAAAGAAGATTCTTGAATGGTCGAAGTCGCCACAAGAAGCTATGAAGATAGCGGTAGCGCTTAATGACACCTACGAGCTTGATGGTCGTGATCCTAATGGATATGCTTCGTGCGCGTGGAGTATTGGAGGATTGCATGACAGATCATGGTTCGGAAGACCGATCTTTGGCACCATCCGTTATATGGCAAAGAGCGGTGTTGTTAAGCGCAGTAAGGTAGAGGAGTATATAAAGAGGTGGACAAGTTTCCGACAGGGGTAAGGTCTGTACTTTTTTAAAAGTTGTGGTATAATTATATTCTCAATTAACGTACTCCTAAATATTTATGAAACATCCATCTCCAAAAAGGTCATTCTCATCTTTTGGTAAAGATACAGGAAGGCGTGATACAGCCGGCAGTGCTCGCAAGGTTTCCGATAGACCGTTTAAGAAGGGTTCTTCTTCCTCACATCCACATGAATCAAATACGTACTATGGTGCCACATCTAAGTCATCTTCCTATCGCAGGAATGATTTTCGTGGCGAAATAGAGAAGAATGAGGAGTCAAAACCAATGTTTGCAAAACAATACCCTTCTCGCATATTTTCTAATGGACTATCTCCATCACCAAAGTCAGTATATGTAAAGACGCCAGTGAAAGTTGAAAATAAAAAAAGAGAAGGGGTATTCAAACCATCCCGAACTTCTCACTCTTCTGGCAGGTATGCTTCGCCTGTGGAGAAAAAGTCACAAGCTGCTTCTGATACTTCATGGGGAGGTGTTGCTGATTGGTACAACAGGCATCTTGAGAAAACTGATGATAGTTATCATGTCAAAGTTGTATTCCCTAATCTTCTTCGTATGCTTCATGATGTGTCTGGTAAGCGAGTGCTTGATATGGCATGTGGCCAAGGAATCTTTGCAGACAAACTTCGTGATGCTGGTGCATATGTAACCGGTGTTGATATTGGTAAAGAGCTTATCAAGATAGCAGAGACTCGTAATGAATCAGTAAAGAAAAAAGGTACACATAAAATTACGTATCATGTTGCTTCAGCCGACGATCTCTATATGCTGAAGGATAAAAGTTTTGATATTATCGTATGCATTCTTGCTATTCAGAATATTGAGAATCTTCAGAAGACATTAGACGAGGCTTCTCGTGTGCTGGCTGATAAGGGTACGATGTTCCTTGTACTCAATCATCCATCTTTCCGTAATCCGAAGCAAACATTTTGGGGGCATAACGAAGCAGATGATGTACAGTATCGTAGGGTTGATGAATATATGTCAGAGTCACGTGTGAAGATTGATATGACACCAGGCAGTGAGAAGGATAAGAAGTTCACGGTGTCATTCCATCGCCCGCTTCAGGTATATGTGAAGGCGCTTGCTAAGAGTAGGTTTGCGATTACCAGACTAGAGGAATGGGTTAGTCATAAAGAAAGTGAAAAAGGACCAAAGCAACGCGCGGAGAACAAAGCAAGAAAAGAAATTCCGATGTTCATGTGTATAGAAGTACTAAAGATGTAGAGAATGAAAAAGTAAGTACGAGTTACTACTTACTCATCTTCTTTTGTTTATCTTGCTTGGACGGTGCTGGTCCTAATCTGCATGGTTCATGGAGTGTGTGGTATGGTATAATACAACTCACTATGAAAAAAATGTCACATTTCTTCAAGACAGCTCAAGGTCAGTTCTTGGGGTCTCTTGGACTTATTATCGTGCTTTTGTTTGCTTATTATTTTTATTCAATGTCAACAAATCCTGCCTCAACTTCAAAAGTCGCTGAGGTTGTTGTGACACAGACCGACCATGTGCGCGGTGCAAAAGACGGGAAAGTTACTCTTGTAGAGTTTGGTGATTTTCAATGTCCAGCTTGCGGTGCTTGGGCTCCCATGGTTCAGCAGGTATTAAGTGACAATAAGGATACCCTCAAGCTTGTGTTTCGTCATTTCCCATTGACACAAATTCACCGTAACGCACTTCCTGCTGCCAAGGCAGCTGAAGCAGCGGGACTACAAGGTAAGTTTTGGGAGATGTATGATATTCTCTATCAGAAACAAGAAGAGTGGTCTAATGCTCTTAACTCAAGACAGTATTTTCTTACATACGCTACGACATTAGGTCTTGATACAAAAAAATTTGTAACCGACATGGACAGTAAGTCTGTTGAAGAGAAAATTCTCGCAGAATTAAAAGAGGGAACAAATCTTGATATTCAGGGGACGCCAACATTCTTTATTAATGGCAAAAAGATGGAAGGAGTCACGGATCTTTCTTCGTTTAATAAGGCTATTAAAGATGCAGCTGTTGCAAAGTAATCGTGAACATATATGATAAAAGAATTTTTACTTAAACAGGCAGTAAAGCATGGTACAAAAAACTTACCAAAAGATCAGGCTGCTATGTTACAGGCAGCAGTCGAAAAGAATCCAGAACTCTTTGGGAAGATTGCAAAAGAAATTGATGATCTTAAGAAAGCAGGTAAGCCAGAGATGTATGCAGCACTTGATGTTATGAAGAAATATGAGAAAGAGTTAAAAGCATGTTTTTCTTAATGAAAAACTAAACCTCTACCTTGCCACTACTTAGAATGGGGACGAGGAAATACAACAAAAGAGCCGCGCTTCGCGCGGCTCTTTTGTGTTCACTGATTAAGATGTATAAATAAATGCTTAGTTATTAAAAGACTTTCATGTTATCCACACTTGTTCTATTGAACTAGAACGTTTGTTCTAGTATGCTTTTAATTATGAAAGATCAAGAGAAGTTATCAGCATTTTATGGAGAGTTCAGACGCATGCCAACATATGAAGAGATGAAATCTATCTTCGGAGTTGCATCTAAGAATACCGTCGCATATAGAGTTAACAAACTGCTCGAAGAAGGCTTCTTAGAAAAAAATGGCAACAAGCTGATGTTATCTGAGACGGGGTCAGTATTCAGACTAGGAACAGTGCAAGCAGGTTTTCCGACAGCAGCGGATGAAGATGTTTCCAGTGAATTAGTTTCTCTTGACGACTTCCTTATTGACCGCAAGGGCTCGACATACATGATGGAGGTTATGGGTGAGTCAATGATAGAAGCAGGCATCTTAGAAGGTGATCTCGTTCTCGTAGAGAGAGGTAGAACACCACGACGCGGAGATATAGTTCTCGCACTCGTCGAACATGAATATACGCTTAAGTATCTCGATACAGAAAAAGGTAAACCGGTCCTTGTTCCAGCAAATAGGAAATTCAAAAAAATTTATCCGAACCCTAACACACTAAAAATAGAGGCAGTCCTAAAAGCGGTCATCAGAAAGTATAGATAAGTGGACAGATGGATGCTCGTTAGTATTTATCAAAAATCAAACAAAACACATCATGCAAATTCTCAACATATCAATCGAAATTGTGAACACGAGAACCAAGAGTGAGCTTGTACATATTAGCAGGGTAGGTGACTTCGCTAAAAGACTTGGAACATACTAATCTGAAAAAATTTACTATTACTGTAAATATTTAATTACTCATCACAACACATTAACATCACTAGTATTATGTCATCACGAGCAATTATCCATATCACTATTCCTACAGCTACACGTATTAACTATAGCCGTCGTATGTACGCTATTATTCGTCGATATACACCAGCTGCAGTGGAAGGTTCCAAAAACGAATGTTATGCAGAGTTGACCGGCCTTCGTACATTTTTTAAGATGAACTATCAAGAGATAACAGAGAAAATTCTTTCCGATCTTTTTACAGAGATAGGTATCATTTGTAAAGTTACAGTTGCAAAGTCATCACTCTTTGACTCATTAACGGCAAACGAAAGGACGTCAAGAAAATCACCTTTAACAGTGTCGACTTACAAAGAAATCAATAAGCTTTTTGTGGGTAAATCTTTTGTTGAAGTATCCAAGCGTATAGTTTCTCGTCCTACGAAGCGAGTGCGCTTGACGGTGCCTTTTATTGGTAGAGTTAGTTAAATTACCAGTTATGAAATTTTATACTATAGTGCGTCTAATTATTATTTGGATTATTTTTATTGTATAAAAGCTTACTGTTACTTTTAAAAAGTTAAACTGCAGTTTTTGAGTATTGTTACATAGAGATTGCTCGTGTAGAATGTGGTGTACATTTCTATGTCTAAGTTTTCGATATACAACAAAGGTAAGGAACATCCACTTGCACAGTACGCATACGATCTCCCTCCAGAGAATATTCGCAAGGAACCACTTACAAAACGTGATGATTCAAGATTGTTTGTCTATGATACTAAGACAGACACAATTACCTTTGATTATTTTTATAACCTTGCGAAGTACATTCCAGAGAACTCGTGTATGGCGCTCAATAACACAGCAGTGATACCAGCACGTGTTACTTTCAAAAAAGATACCGGAGGAAAAGTAGGCGGTCTTGTCCTCATGAATGAGGGCTATGATAATGACGGTGCTATGCCAGTTATTGTTGACGAAAAGATTTTTCCCGGTCGCAAGCTTTCATTGCTTGGTGACTATTGGTTTACAATCACAAGGCAAAATGAGCAACGTTTTTATTGTAAGCCGGAGTTTGATAGAGAGCTCTTGCCTATGGTGCTTGAGCAGTGTGGTACAACACCGACGCCATTTTATCTCGGTAAGATGGTGATCGAAGAGGATGAACTCCGTAAGCGTTATCAGACAATTTTTGCAGATAAGAAAAAATCTGTCGCTGCACCAACTGCATCACTACATTTTACTGATACTGTTTTTGCATCACTTGATGATCGTGGAGTAAATAGGGTGGAGGTTACACTTGATGTTGGGTTAGGGACATTTGCAGAAGTGGAAGAACATCATGTTCGCGAAAAGCGACTGCACTACGAAAAATTTCACATAGATGAGTCAGTATGCGAAACATTGAAGGAATGTAAAACGATCTCAAAACCTGTGATCTCCGTTGGTACGACAGTAACAAGAACACTTGAGTCATGTGCAGACATAATCTTGAACAATGTGCCTTCCGAAATATACAGTGAGACAAATATGTTTATTATGCCTCCCCATGATTTCAAAATGGTGGACCATCTCATTACTAACTTCCATGTTCCTCAGTCGAGTCTTATGGCGCTTGTTGATGCATTCCTTCTTCATAAAAATGCGAAGCGTAGAATTCTTGATCTCTATGCGATCGCACAGCAAGAAGGTTTTATGTTCTATTCTTTTGGTGACTCGATGCTTATACTATAACCATTTTATAGAAACAGCTACGAGCAAAAATATATTTTTATGGTAGTATAGTGTGTATCTGGATTTCAACTATTAACAAATTAACTATTTACTAGTAACTACCTATGTCTCTTTCTATCGGAATTGTCGGCCTCCCTAACGTTGGTAAGTCAACGCTCTTTAACGCTATCACCAAGAAGTCTGTGCCAGCTGATAACTACCCATTTTGTACCATTGACCCTTCTGTTGGTGTGGTGCCTGTTCCTGATGAAAGACTTGAGAAGCTCTCAAAGATTTCTGGCTCAAAGAAAATCATTCCCGCTATTGTTGAGTTCGTAGATATTGCTGGACTCGTGAAGGGCGCAAGTGAGGGGCAGGGTCTCGGCAATCAGTTCCTTTCACACATTCGTGAAACTGATGCTATTGCTGAAGTTGTGCGTATTTATGAAAACAGTGATCTTATTCACGTAGAAGGAACAGTGGATCCACTTCGTGATATCGAGATTATCAATATGGAGCTCATCTTGGCAGACATGCAAACAGTTGAGAAGCGTATTCAGACTATTGGGCGTGATGTGAAGCGTGGTGATAAAGATGCCATTAAACTTCAGGGTGTTCTAGAGCGTCTAAAAGTTCATCTTGAAGAAGAAAAACTTGCGAACAGACTTTCTCTTGATGACGAGGAAAAGAAATTGGTAAAGGAGCTTCATCTTATTACCATGAAGCCATTCCTCTACGTACTCAACAAGCAGTCTGGTGGTAAGAATCTCGATGAGATGAATGACGATCGTTTCAAAAATCTTGTTGCATACTTTAACGAGAATAAATTTCACTATGTTGTGGTTGATGCGAAGATTGAAGATGAACTCAAAGAGTTTGAAGGGGCAGAACGTGATGAGATGCGTAATGAACTCGGTGCACATGATAGCGGTATCGACGGTTTAATCAAAGCTGGCTACGATCTTCTTGGTCTTGAAACATACCTCACAACAGGGGAGATGGAGACTCGTGCATGGACTGTGAAGAAAGGGTCAACTGCACCGGTTGCGGCAGCAGCTATCCACTCTGATTTCGAACAAAAGTTCATTCGCGCTGAAGTTGTCGCGAGTGGTGATCTTGTTGCATGTGGAAGTTTCGCAGAAGCAAAGTCACAAGGGAAGTTACGCACTGAAGGAAAGGAGTATATTGTGAAGGATGGAGATGTGATTGAATTTAAGATTTAAAAAGAGGCCTTAAGGCCTCTTTTTAAATCTTAAATTCAATCATGTCAGTACCTCGCCTCAATGCGAGGTGCTGACATGAACTACTAGCACACTTCCTCGTTTGTATTTGCCACAAGGTCATTTTTAAATCTTAAATTCAATCATGTCTAGCTCGCCCGGGTCCCATCTATGAGCACAGGAGTGAACATGTTAGATTTTCGTGGTTTTGTGGTAATACTTACATTAACAAAGCCCGCGGTTGGCGGGCTTTTGACGCATTGCGCGTCGATGCTTCTAGTGAAGCCTAACCGAGAGAAGTACTGCTCCTCCGGCGAAGGTGAGAGACGTAGCGAGCAGGGTAATCCGGAACCATCTCGGTTCACCTGTCATTGTCACTCCTCTGTGAGAGAGGAATACTCCGATTCCAAGCATGATGAGCATGCTGAATCCTACAAAAACATTGCTATCCATGCTCGACACTCCAAAGAGTTGTTTACGGTAATACTGGCATAATTTCTGATACTTATCAAGTGTGAGACGGAATTTAGAAATGTTTCTCGGCTTTCAAAATGTATTAAATGAAATAAAAAGAGTATTGCGGTGGTAGTATATAGGTAAGCCATTCAATGAGTGAAAAATTATCCACGAAACATGATGAAGAAATTGTTAGACTGATTACATCAGGGAATGCTGATCTTTTTGGTGAACTTATTGACCGTTATGCAGACAAACTTACACGATACGTAAAGCGGTTTACACAACATGCAGATGATGTGGAAGATATTGTTCAAGTTGTCTTCATTAAGGCGTTTGTTAACTTGAAAAGTTTTGACACATCTCGTTCTTTTAATAGTTGGATATATCGTATTGCACACAATGAAAGTGTTACCTATCTTAAGAAGAAAGGGAATGAAAGAGTTTCGTTCATTGATTTTGATATTTTTTTGCCTCATCCGTTTGCAAAAGAAGAAGCTGACGATAAGACTTTGAACCGTGAGATGAGGGAATTGCTTGACGTGTCACTTTCAAAAATTTCACCAAAGTATCGCGAAGTGCTTGTCCTCTATTATTATGATGAATTATCATACCAAGAAATTGCCGAGGTCCTTCATATTCCGACATCAACAGTTGGTGTACGTATACGGCGAGGAAAAGAGTCACTTGAAAAAATGTTAACAGATAGCCATTACCAATCATGAATAATCTAAAATCAAAAATTCTAGAATCAGTAAAAAAGAATAATCTCACGATGATTCCAAGGTGGAAATTTGTGGTTTATTCAGTAACGGGAATTGTTGGACTTGTTTTTGCTTTCCTGCTTGCGATTTTTGTGATTAGTCTGATCTTATTTGTTTTATCTCGTTACGGTTTTATGTATATGCCATTCTTTGGGGTTATGGCAACGCTCCGTGCATTGAGTGCAATACCGATAGTCCTACTTCTGTGCGCAGTCCTACTTCTTGTGCTTATAGAGATTATTTCTAGATACTACACGTTTTCATTTAGACGGCCCCTGGCAGTTACTCTTCTTAGTATCACATCACTTGCGGTTGTTGTAAGTTACATTGTGAGTGAAACTAGTGCTCATGACTATCTGAGAAGTTACGCGAGAGAACATCAAATGCACATAATAGAAAGAATGTATGAACGCCCGATACCATTTAAATCAGATAATGGTATTGATATTGTGCGTGGTGAGGTGATTGCATCAACACCGACCTCTACTACGCTTGAACTTTTTGATGGAGATACTGTTGTTGCATATTCAACAACAACTGGTGACGGAGGTAAAGTATTTATGCCACATATTGGCGATGACGTGATGGTGTTCGGAACATTTAGTGGTGGGCAGTTTATAGTTGTAGAGTTGAGGCCTGTACCGAAGACTCCTTTTGGTGGGCGTATGCATCATGATAGTCATATGATGAATCGTGAAGGAATACATCAAAATTATATCAGAAATAGCCAAGGTGGAATGATGAAATAAAGTTCGGTGTCGTGTTGTAGTAATAAGTGAAGGGGCAGAAAGAGAACATGATGCTAGATTGATTGTGACGATCTTCTAAAGTTATGTTTATCCTAGTGATCACGATTACCTACGCGCGAATAATCAGTTACGTATCACTGAACCTCCTTCACAGCAACATCTTATTCGATTTGTAACACTTTGCAATTTATACTTATGAAACACACATTAAAAAAAGCAGGAGCGTTCGGCGCCCTTAGTATCGCAGCTCTAGGAGTCATGTCAGCATCAGCTATGGGCTTCGGTGGCGGTATGATGGGTGCGAATGCGACACCTGATGAAATTGCAACACGACAGACTACTATGTTCACACAACAGGCTGCACTGATCGGTGCAACTGTAGATGAAGTGAAGAATGCGTGGGCGGATGGAAAAAACTTTCAAACACTTGCAACTGAAAAAGGTATAACCAAAGAACAGTTACAAGTAAAAATGAAAGCACAAGCCCTTGAGCAAACTAAGGCACAGCTAACTGCGCTTGTTAGTAAAGGTGTTATCACACAAACACAAGCTGATAAGCGACTAGCTGCAATGCAAGCCAAAGCGGCAACATCAAAGATTGGTGGTAAGCGTGGCATGCATGGGGGATTTGGCGGGGGCATGATGGGAGGGTTTGGTCTCTAATATAGTTACGTACATATAAACTTCTATCTTTTGAAAAGAGCGGCGCTTGTAGTGCCGTTCTTTTTGTATTGGCAACTTTGTGTATATACTTCAAGTGTACCAGCTCTTTTGGAGATTGTGATGTATCGGGAACACGCTTCTTGGTTGTGCATATGTCCCCGTGAATGCTGCTGTTTGAAGCCTGAAAAAGCAGACGGCATACTGCTTGTGAGTAATCACTGTCCTAATCACAACACATCACTTGGACACGTGATTCCGATTTCCGGATGTATGGCAGACATTCACTGGTTTGATCTGCCAGGTAATTTGAATGGTGGAACGTTCAGGTAACTGTCGAAGCCGGAATAGTACAAAAGTGCGGTAACATCACCGTGCTTTTGTCTTTTTGTTCTAAATTTGTATAATGAGCGTACAATTATTTGTGCTGGGTCGGTATGTATCTATTTAACTACTAACAACTAATTACCAACAATCACTTCATGACAGTCAATCACATACGTTCAAAATTCTTGGAATATATGCAGTCAAAAGGTCACACGGTCGTGCCGTCTGCTTCGCTTGTTCCTGAGAATGACCCGACTACTCTCTTTACAGGGTCAGGTATGCAACCGATGCTTCCGTACCTCCTCGGTCAGCCACATTCACTTGGGAAGAGAATCGCTGATTCGCAGAAGTGTTTTCGTTCACAGGATATTGAAGAAGTTGGAGACAATAGACATACAACTTTTTTTGAAATGTTGGGGAACTGGTCTTTTGGTGACTACTTTA
>CAZBGU010000019.1:0-14540 GCA_964491805.1 uncultured Candidatus Saccharibacteria bacterium | reverse complement strand
CATAATACCATTCCGCAGCAAGCTGACGGGGAATATGACCCTAAGAGAGATTTAAAGATACCCTCTTACATATATACGATAAACTATTTTTCAAGACCTATTACTTTTCTAATTTCTGATATCACCATGTCTGATTTTGTTCTTGCTTTATGACCCCCTTCTTGCAAAAGAGCATAGACCTCATCTTTGTGTGATTGATAGTACTCGTACTTCTCTCGCATTGGCGATATGAAGGCTATAATTGCTTCAGCACACTTTTCTTTTGCTTCCTTATATCCATACCCACCATCTTCAAATCGAGCGCGAAGAGATTTATCCTCATCATCGTTTAGAAAAAGTTTATGAATCTGATAGACAGCTTGTTCATCTGGGTTCTTCTTATCTTCTGGCTGTGCACTGTCCGTGACAATACGCATCACACATTTCTTAATCTCTTCATCGGTTCCAAAAAGTGGAATATAATTATTCTTACTCTTACTCATTTTTGCGCCATCAATTCCTGGAACCGTTGCTACTTCTTTCTTGATATATGCTTGTGGCATCGTAAAGAAATCAACACCGTACGCACGATTGAACTTGCCTGCTAGTTCACGTGTTATCTCAACGTGCTGTTCCTGATCACGACCAACTGGTACGACATGTGCGTTATACATAAGAATGTCAGCCGCCATAAGAACAGGATAAGTGAACACACCGGCGTTGATATCTTTATTCTTAGCTTCGCTATCTTTAAAGGCGTGAGCAAGCATAAGCATTGGCATCGGTGTTACGGTATTTAAGATCCATGCAAGCTCTGTATGTGAAGGAATATCAGATTGTTTGAAAAATACAACCTTACTAGGATCTAGACCACATGCAAGATAGGTACATGCTGCGTCAAAAGTGTTCTCCATACGGTCCTTCGCGTTGGTCAACGTCGTCATTGAGTGATAATCTGCAATAAACACATAACTTTCATATTCGCCGCTATTACCAAGTTCAACATTTTGTTTAATAGCACCAAAATAGTTACCGATATGAAGCTTCCCACTTGACTGTATTCCTGATACCAAAACTTTCTTCTCCATAAACTATTTTTTTATTGATGTAAAACCTTGTAATATTTCAGTTGGTATTGCCCACACTGTATTGTTACTTGATTTCTCTATAGTCTGAAGTGTTCGCATAGCAAGACCGCCATTAGTATCAGCGAGAACCTTTGCTGCTTCAGCTAACTTTTTTGACGCCTCAAGCTCGCCGTCTGCACGAATGATAATAGAACGTCTCTCTCGTTCACTTTCTGCCTGCTTTGCCATAATACGCTTCATATCTGCTGGAAGTTCAATATCCTGAAGCTTAATTGCTGTTATATTAATACCCCACACTTCTGTCGTTTTATCAACAATTTCTTTAATTCTATTTGCAATAATCTCGCGCTCAGAAAGAACATGATCAAGTTCAAAACCTCCAACCACGTCACAAAGTGCAACTTGAGAAAAGTCAGCAACCGCGACAGGATAATTCTGAATATTGAGCACAGCCTTCTCAGCGTCCTCAATCTGGTAGTAGACAACAGCATTAATATTAAGAGGCACATTGTCTTTTGTGATTACTTCTTGCTGTGGAATGTCAACTGTTGCTATACGCATGTCAACACGAATCATTCTTTGGATACCAGGAAAGATCCATGTAAGTCCAGCTTGCCTTGAACCTGAAAACTTTCCCAAAGTAAGAACAATGGAGCGCTCGTACTGATCAATAACACGTAGCCCTGCAATAATGAATACAACAACAAACGGTATTAAAAATATCATAATATGCACAGTATATCATGCTGACAAAAACAGAACATAGCACCTTATGACTCCTTTTTCTCATTCTTCTCAATAAGCCTACCAAGATATGAACCAGACATTATACCAAAGAGAGAAAACATAAACCCTATAAATGTTGCTGGAATAGAAGTTTCCATTTCGTTAGCGATAAGCCATGCAGATATTCCTAAAACTATAGAAACCATAGCCCCAAAACTGTTAACCTTTGATGAGTATAGACCACACGCTAACGGAATAAACCCTGCAACAAGGGTAACAGAATAGGCATTTCCAACAAGTTCATAGATATGTGCTTCAGGGTTGCACGCCAAAACAACTCCACCGAGTGCAACGATACCTACGCCGAACTGAATTACCGTCATACGTAAACGATCCTTCATATCTTTAAAAAATGGCTTTATAACGTTTTCTGCAAGGAGGGTCGCCGGTGCAAGGAGTGCTCCAGACGCAGTAGAAAGAATTGCTGATATTAATGCACCAAAAAATACCACCTGAAGCAGCGCGCTTGTATGTTCGTTAATCAATGTTGGTATGAGAAGTTGTGAGTTAGTAGATAAGATATTTGGGTATAAATGGCCGGCAATAGTTGCTATTGCAATTGGGATCATAACGATAGTGAAATACATCACACCACCTGCAATTGATGCCCACATACTCTCATGTTCGTTGCGTGCACTCATGGCTCTCTGATAGATATCCTGTTGAGGTATACTTCCAAACCCTTGCGTCATAAGTGCGGTAAAAAATATCACCCAAGCAAGCATCGAATCTGTGTGTGGAAAAATATTAAGATGACCCGGTGGAACTATATTCATAAAACCAGAGACACCACCAACAAGAGGAAGCACTGCGATCAGAATAGCTATAAGTCCAATAATAATAATTGCTGACTGTACTGTGTCATGAAGAGCAACAGAAACCATACCACCTAACACTGTGTAAACTGAAACAACGATAGCAGTAATTACCACCCATGTTGTAATAGAAAAAAATGGAATTATTGTATGCAAAACTACACCTAAAGCAAGAAACTGAGCAGCAACCCACCCAAAGTAACTAACAATAATTACTGATGAGAGAAATAGAGCGATAATAGTGTTATATCTTGACTTAAAGTAATCACCAATTGTAAGAAACTGAAGGCGGTATAACTTCTTATTAAAAAAAATACCAGCAATGATTAAACAAAGCCCGGCCCCAAAGGGATCTTCAAGAACGTTAGAAAAGCCTCCTTCAGCAAACTTGCTTCCTGCACCCAGAATACTTTCACTTCCAAACCATGTAGCAAAAACTGTCGAAAGTGCCATATAAAATGGGAGAGATCTTCCTGCTAGAACATAATCTTCCGAATTTTTTACTTTTCGTGCAGCATATATACCAATCAATATCATTACTACAGCATATACAAGCACGGAAATTGAAAGCAGCATACAGTTTCTCTTATTTTATATAAACAAGTGTACATGAGATATAGGATACAGCAAGGGCGGCCAAAGGCCGCCCTTGCACGTTAGCAATATTTCTGACTACAACAATACCTACATCAAACTATTATAACCCCTCTTCCTTCAATCCTTCAATGAAAGACTGGGCTTTCTTGGAAAGTTTCTTAGGCATCGCTATGGACAACTTAACAAGAACATCTCCACGGCGCCCTTTTTCATGTACATATGGCACTCCGCGACCTTTGACACGAAGTACTTCCCCTGCCTGTGCCCCTGGGGCTATTTCAAGATCAATCGTGCTGTCTAATCCATCAATAGTATGTTTAGCTCCAAGAAGCGCATCCGTGAGCTTAATCTCATGGGTTACAACAAGATCATTACCCTCTCGCTTCCATATTTTATGTGGAATGACATTGATTTTTACATAAAGGTCCCCTGTTACACCCTGTGCAACAGCCTCACCCATGCCAGTCATACGAATCATCTCACCATTAGAAATACCCGCTGGAACAGAAATATTAATCTCTTCCCGTTTACTGTATACACCATGACCTTTACACTCATGACACTTCTCCTCAGGAACTTGACCTACACCACTACATGTAGAACATGTATGCACTGTCTGGAAGTTACCCATAAATGTCTTCTTAACATCATGGACTTTTCCTTGACCATTACATGTTGTACATGTCTTTTTCTTACTTCCAACCTTTGCACCACTTCCGGAACAAGTCACACAAGTAGATATTTTTGAAATAAGCACATTACGCTCGGTTCCAAAGATCGCCTCAGTAAACGGCACATCAATTTCAAGCGAAATATCTCGTCCTCTCTTCTGGCGCTGTCCACCAAAACCACCTCCAAACATATCACCAAAGATATCCCCGAGATCACCAAAGTCAAACTGCATATCAGCAAAATCACCCTGATTAAATCCGCCAAATCCGCTAAAACCACCGCCTTGTGGTCCAGTACCATTGAATGTTTGACCATACGTGTCGTATTCCTTTCTTTTCTTATCGTCGGAGAGAGTCTGATAAGCTTCGTTTACTTCCTTAAACTTTGCTTCGTCACCTCCCTTTTTATCAGGATGATATTTGGCAGCAAGTTTATAAAAAGCCTTCTTAATATCATCTTTTGAAGCCCCTTTATCTACACCAAGTACATCATAATAATTTTTTGTCATAGGTCATATTGTTATACCATATTAATACTAATAATAAAAGCAAACAGTTGACATTACCGTGTTTTACGATATTTACTACTCATTACTAGACAGAACCAAAGTAAGAGGTGCAGAACTGACTGTTCCTACACCTCCTACCAAGTTAATGAATCGATAAATTTATATTCTTACGCCGATGCCTCTCCATCCTTCTTTTCATCTGTTTGTGGTTCAGACTGAGCAGTATTATCGTTTGCGGTTTTCATTGCCTCTCCAATCTTCATCATCTTATCAGAAAGTATTTCAGAAGCCTTCTTAATAGTTTCAATACTGTCTCCATTGCGCGCATTCTTAACGTCGTTAACCGCATCCTCAATCTCTTTACGAAGCTCTGCAGTAATCTTGTCACCTGCATCCTTAACCGACTTCTCGGCAGTGTGAACCATCTGGTCACCAAGATTCTTCGCTTCGATAAGTTCCATCTTCTTCTTATCTTCCTCAGCATGAGATTCTGCATCAGTTTGCATGCGCTTAATATCTTCATCAGAAAGCCCTGATGATGCCTCGATACGAATAGACTGCTCCTTACCTGATGTCTTATCCTTAGCTTTCACATTAAGAATACCGTTAGCGTCAACATCAAATGTTACCTCAACCTGAGGTACCCCACGTGGAGCTGGAGGAATACCATCAAGTATAAATCGTCCAAGTGACTTATTATCAGCTGCCAGTGGACGCTCACCTTGTGTGATGTGAATCTCAACAGATGTCTGATTGTCAGCTGCGGTTGAGAAGACTTGTGACTTAGCGGTAGGGATTGTTGTATTCTTTTCTACAAGCTTAGTTGCGACACCACCCATAGTCTCAATACCGAGTGAAAGAGGTATTACGTCAAGAAGAAGAACATCTTTTACATCTCCCTGTAGTACACCAGCCTGAACTGCTGCACCAAGGGCAACCACTTCGTCTGGATTAATTGACCGGTTAGGTTCCTTGCCAAATAATTCCTTAACCGCTTCAACAATCATAGGCATACGAGTCTGGCCTCCAACCATAATGATTTCGTTAATCTCCTCCTTCTTAAATGGTGAAGCCGCAAGTGCTCGCTTGGTGATCTCAATAGAACGCTCAACGAATTCTTTTGAAATTTCCTCTAGCTTCGCACGGGTAACCTTCACAACTAAGTGCTTTGGTCCATCAACACCTGATGTAATAAACGGAAGATTGATCTCAGTCTCCATCTGTGTTGAAAGCTCATGCTTTGCCTTTTCTGCTGCCTCATCAAGACGCTGAAGAGCGAGAGCGTCGGTTGTGATATCAATCCCCTGATCCTTCTTGAACTCAGACGCAATGTACTGGACAAACTTCTGATCAATATCACGACCGCCTAAGTGTGAGTCACCATCTACTGATTTTACCTCAACAACACCATCGCCAACTTCTAGAATAGAAATATCAAATGTACCTCCACCAAAGTCATACACGGCAATCTTCTCATTCTTAGTACTATTGAAACCGTATGCAAGCGCTGCCGCTGTTGGTTCAGGAATAATACGCTTAACATCGAGTCCTGCGATCTTGCCGGCATCAATAGTTGCCTGTCGCTGTGTATCATTGAAATATGCAGGGACAGTAATTATTGCCTCAGTAATTGTTTCACCAAGTTTTGCCTCTACGTCTGCCTTGATCTTCTGAAGAATCATCGCACTGATTTCCTCTGGACGAGAATCTTTGCCACCAAGAGTAATAAGCACACCGTCATTATCCCCCTTCTTGATAGCATATGCTACACGAGGAATATCAGACTGCACCTCCTTGTCAGAGAAAGAGTGACCCATGAATCGCTTAACACCATAGACGGTATCCTTAGGGTTGGTAACCGCCTGACGCTTAGCAATCTGCCCGACAGAACGCTCACCATTTTTATTCACAGAAACAACTGAGGGTGTTGTGCGATTGCCTTCAAGATTCTCTATAATTTTTGGCTGCCCCGCCTCAATGATCGCTACCGCTGAGTTTGTTGTTCCAAGATCAATTCCAATTATTTTTGCCATACATTAAATAGTTATTAGTTATTCGTAGTTTGTTAGTAGTAAAATTCTCTTATAGTAACTGAATCAGTTAGTCTTCTCGTAATGACCTATATGAACACGTGCAGGTCTGAGAATAGTGTCATGCATCTTGTAGCCGTTTTGAAGAACTTTAACAACCTTGTCATTATCATTCTCATTATCAACAGGAACAGACTGCATTGTTTCGTGAAGTATAGGATCAAATGTGTCCCCTACTTTTCCGAACTGAGTCACACCTTCATTTTCGAGAACGGTCTTCATTTGACCGAATATGTACTCGATGCCCATACGCCAGTTTGCATCAACTTTCTCCCACGCTTCCTTGTTGGCTTGTGCCATATCGTAGGCATCTAGGACAGGAAGAAGTTCTTCGATAAATCGCTTAGTAGCAAACTTACGATCATTTAAGCGATTTGACTCTACCTCCTTTTTGAAATTAGCGTAATCTGCACGAGTGCGCTGAGAAAGATCAAGATACTCTTGCTTCTCATGCTCCAATTTTTTGATTTTTTCTCGCAAATTTTTAACAGTTGCACGAGCATCTACCTCTCCTTCCTCATTCACTTCCTCGAAAGAAATGTCATCGCTCTCTTGTTCACCTACATCAACTACCCTCTCATCTTGCATACTTTCGTCATTCATCATTCCTTGAGAAATATCTTCTTTATTTTCGTCATTCATATAATTCTAAAGGTCAAAAACTTACTCTAATAATCCACATTTTCTTAACAAATTCGGTCCATCAATACTGTCGTAACTATCGTACAATCCACCCATATCGGTACTCTATTTGTATAATGTATTTTAAAGAAAAAGTCAAGAATACGGAATACCTAGACTTGTTGTGTGGTGCGCATACACACCCTGACAAAACTAGGGCATATTTTATTTCTTGACCAAATTTGCTATGCTTTTAAAATGAAATTCTCAAATAATTCTCCTGAAAAAAATGAATTGAACCCCCCTTTAAAAAAACAAGAAGGGCTGCTAAATAGAAGAAATTTTTTAGTTGGAACTGCAAAAAGGGCAGGCATCTTAGCTGGCACACTTGGTATAGGGACTAAGCTGAAGATGGCAAGAGATGATCTTATAGAAGAAAGAGAGAGGACATCTATAGAACGAAAACACTATACAGTTTTTATCACAGAAAAACATCACCAACCTGAAAAATTTTTAAATCCAGTTAATGAGTTTAGACCTACCGCTAAGTATGATCCTACTAATATAAAATTTTCAGAATCTTTCACCGTCACTGTTGATGTTTTTGGTAAATCATTTGTGTTTACTGTAAACAAAGAACTTTTTAACAAAATTAAAATTGGCGATAAGGTGGAAATTGAATTAGAAGAAAAATATGAATCAGTCTTAAATAAGGAAACAGGTCAATTAG
Organism: uncultured Candidatus Saccharibacteria bacterium; assembly: GCA_964491805.1. Lineage (GTDB taxonomy): Bacteria > Patescibacteriota > Minisyncoccia > Phycocordibacterales > UBA5272 > UBA11704. The sequence goes on along the minus strand of CAZBGU010000019.1, from coordinate 6,654 downwards.
AAAAATTTTTAAAATCTGAAGAAATTATTGATTTAAAACAAATGCGACCCAGGCTGGAAAAATAGCCAAATAAATCACAACAATATCTAATAAAGGGAATACAATAATTAAAATTTTGAAGATAGTAAAAGCGCCCTGTCGGACGCTTTTAGTGTACAGCTTCGCCAGCAAACGTACACTCCGGCTAAAACCGGAGGTTTTTAGGGATAACAAAACACTGTCCGTGTGGACAGTGTTTTGTAGAAAATTAACGCTTTGACCAAGTTGGAGCCTTACGAGCTTTCTTGAGGCCGAATTTCTTTCTTTCAACCTGACGTGAATCACGCTTCAAGAATCCGAGCTTCTTAAGAGTATTCTTAATATTCTCATCACGCTCTACAAGAGTACGTGAAAGCCCATGGCGAACAGCTTCAGCTTGTGCATGAATACCTCCACCAATAACATGAACGGTTACAGAGAACTTCTCACCAACCTCTGATTTTGAGATAGCTTCCTGAGCAATCATCTGAAGATCCTCGGTGAAAAAGTATTCCTTAACATCCTTATCATTCACAATGAATGATGCCTTGGTTGAAGGAGTAATACGAACACGAGCAATAGCAGTCTTGCGACGACCTACAGCTTCTATATAACGATTTTTAGTTTCTACTGACATATACATATTCTAGGAGTGGAGTTAGTCCTTAATAATAAGGTTCTTAATACGAATATCCTGAAGTCTATTCTTTGGAAGCATACCCATTACAGCATGAGTAATAAGTTCAGCATAGCCCTTCTTCTCAACTACGTACTTAAGAGGCATCTCCTTAAGTCCACCTGGGTAACCAGAGTATGACTTATGAACACTCTCATTCATTTTGTTACCTGTTACTTTAAGCTTACTTGCGTTTGTTACGGTAACAGTTATATCTGCTACTCGGTTCTTAACGAAGTTAACACTGTCTTTTGCATTCAAAAGAGCCGCAGCTTCTGATGCGATTCTTCCTAGTGCCTTTCCTGTTGCGTCAATTGTGTGATTCATAGTAGTAAAATAAATTAAACGAATTCAATGACAGCCTTCTCAGCGCCATCCGAAAGACGTGTTGGTAGCTTAAGGATACGCGTGTAACCGCCATCAACGTCCTTAAACTTTGGGGCATATTCCACAAAGAGCTGTTTAACTTCGTTCTCCTGATTAAGAAGACGAGACATGACAAGGCGTCGTCGAGCTACAGTATCTTCCTTAGCAAGCGTTACTAACTTCTCCACAAGTGGACGAATCTCCTTTGCACGCGCAAGCGTTGTCTCGATACGTCCATGACGAATGAGATTAATAAGAAGACCGCGCACAAATGCTTTGCGCTGATTCTTTTCCCTTCCGAATTTTCTGAATGCTTTATGATGTTTCATACGTCGTGTAAATAAATCTTCCCACTCTCTCTAAAACTATTACGCCTTAAGTTCGAGACCTAGATTTGCTAATGCTTTTTTAATTTCAGTAATACCCTTCTCACCCAACCCATCTGTCGAGAGTAGGTCAGCCTCACTCTTTCTAGCTAAACCTCCAGCAGTACGAATAGCAGCAGTCACAAGAGCGTTCTCTGTGCGAGTAGAGAGTCCGAGATCCTCTATCTTCACCTTGCTCGCATCAGTAACATCTAGCGACTCGGTACTGTCTACAACTGTTACTTGTGATTGATCTTTAGGCATGTCGATCACCTGCTCCCTAAAACCAACTACAGATTGAAGCTGTGTAATCATCGTGTGGATAGAACTCTCAAGAGCATCACGAGGAGTAACTGTACCATCAGTTTCAATTGTAACACGGAGACGGTTGTGGTCAGTACGATCACCAACACGCATGTTCTCTACCTCGTAACTAGCTCGACGAATTGGGGTAAAAGAAGCGTCAAGAAAAATAGTTCCAATATCCGCTTTCTCCTTCTGAAGAACTTCTCGAGGAATGTACCCGAGCCCCTTCTCAACTGTAATTTCGATAGCCAAGTCAATATCCTTAGCAGTTGATTCACAAATATACTGATCAGGATTCATTACTTCGAGCTGTGAAGGAATGGAAATATTTCCTGCCGTAACTGTTTTTGCACCCTTAATATGAAGGGTAGCTTTCTGAGCGTCGTCACCATGCAACTTAAAACGAGTTTTTTTAAGGTTGAGAATGATCGCGATAACATCTTCCTTGATACCATCTATTGAAGAGAACTCATGTTTTACTCCATCTATAGACAATGCCGTAATTGAAGCACCAGGGATAGATGAAAGAATAATACGACGTAGAGAGTTACCGAGTGTATGACCATATCCTGGATAAAGTCCGTCAATCTCGTAAACACCTGAAACGGCATCTTCCTTAACAATTCTTGGCTTTGATGGCAAAATGATGGAATGTGAAGACATATATGCAATAGTATAATATCCTTAGGTTAATAGAAGTAATTGTGACGCAAAACTTGCACTTTAATAAGTAAAGTTGCTTTATTCTAACGCATAATTGCAAAACATGCAAGTATGTGTTAGTGGAAAATTCAGTAATACCGAGTAAAGTAAAAAGAAACTAATGTCGAGCTGCCTTACTATTTGGAACCAAGTCAACTGACACAATTATCTGTTCATCTTCCCTTCTGAATTAACGTGAATAATACTCGAGAACCTTCTGTGTATCGAACATCCCCTCTACTTCACGAACCTCTGCCTTTACTTGCGCAGAAAAGGCCTTAGGGTCAACGGTGAGGACATAACTTGGAGCAAGTGCGGTTAATTTCTCCTCAAGACCAGTAAACAATTTTGTGGATTTACTACCCTCACGGATAGCAACAACATCCCCAACCTTGACCTGATGTGAAGCGATATTAATACGACGACCGTTAACGGTGATGTGTCCATGAGAAACCATCTGTCGAGCGAGTGCGCGAGTTTGAGCAAAACCAGCACGATATACAATATTATCGAGACGTGACTCAAGCTGTCGTGCAAGATTAAGTGCAGGAGATACCGAACCTTCACCTGTCTCATGTGTTGCAGTTGCTCGCTTAACATACATAGCAAACTGCTTCTCCATAAGTCCATAAGTATGACGCATTTTCTGCTTTGCACGAAGCTGTTCACCGTATTCTGAAACACCAGAACGGTGCTTGCGCTCACTATCAAGTTTTCCCGGAGCATAAGGGCGCTTCTTAAAAGCACACTTCTCGCGGCCACAAAGTGACTCTCCAAGACGGCGACAAGTTTTACAGGTTATTCTACTCATAGTGATTAAATGTGACGAGGCTTACGAGGCTTAGGGCCGTTGTGAGGAACTGGCGTCTTATCAATAATTGAAACAATGTCTACACCGAAAGTTGAAAAACCTCGGATAGCAGACTCACGCCCAGAACCAACTCCCTTAACAACAACGTTAACTTCTTTGATTCCAAACTGTTGCGCCTTTTCACCAATAAGCTCTCCAATTTTTGATGCAGCAAAAGGTGTACCTTTTTTTGCACCCTTAAAACCAAGAGCTCCCGATGAAGACCAGGCAATTACATTGCCCATTCTGTCAGCTAGTGACAATCGAGTGTTATTGTATGAAGACTCCACAAAAAGAGTACCTTCTACAATTTTCTTCTTAATAGCTCGAGCAAGAGAACGTGCTTTAAGAGCACTATCAACTCCGGAGCTATTCTTTTTTACGATTCGTTTCTTTCCCATATATTTGTATAAATTAGTTCGTTAGGTGAGTTTTTAGGTCTTCTCAGTCTTACGACGTCCGCTTCCCATGGTACGACGAACGTTACCTCTGACAGTTCGACTGTTTGTCTTTGTTCGTTGTCCACGTGATGGAAGGTGACGAATATGGCGGATGCCACGATACGCCTTGATATCCTTCAATCGCTTAATGTTCTGCTGGACCTCGCGCTTAAGATCACCTTCTGTCTTAAAAAGCTCAATCTCACGTCGAATGAGATTTTCCTCATCTGCAGTAAGCTCAGTAGTTCTCATTCCAAGATCAAGTCCAAGCTTCTCAATGATCATGCGAGCTCGTGGTCGTCCAACTCCATATACCGCAGTAAGAGCGATTTCGAGTCTTTTGTTTTCTGGAAGTGTAATACCGGAGATACGCATAGAGTTTGGATGTTAAGGATGTAGTACTAGGTTATAGAAATACAAATACTTTTAAAAATTTAGCCTTGAGCTTGTTTGTGCTTAGGGTTCTCACAAATTACACGAAGAACACCACCACGCTTAAGCATTTGGCATTTAGAACAGATTGTCTTGACTGATGATCTTACTTTCATGAGAAATGTGGGTTAAATTATACTATACCTTTATAAATAATGCAAATCCTGAGGTGGCCTGTAGCAAAAAGTATACTGAGCGTATTTTGTATTAGGTTACATTCTACGTGCTATATGCTAACAGCTGCTCCTAGAGTCTCTTTATGATTCTACCTTTACCTCCATACGGATCAACTTGTACAAGAACTTTATCTCCAACAAGTACTTTAATCTTGTGAACACGCATACGACCTCCGAGATAAGAGATGAGCACCTTACCAGCACCAGTTTCAACTCGAAAGAGCGTACTTGGAAGCGCCTCAATGACACGCCCTTCTGTTGTTTCAATATCTTCTGTTTCGTTTTCGTCCATAGGTAAGAGGATTGTAGTGTATCAGAATACAGCTTAATTATCAACGCTTAGGCAAAGACTCCTTCACAACAAGTTTAGTGAGGTCACTTGGAAAATGTGAAAGCCACATTGGTGAAAAACTAATTTCTGCACTTTCAATGGAGTTCACAGTCTTCATGAGTGGCTTAAAGTCACTTCTACTTTTCCCACGTACCATTTCTTTGATTGCATCAGCATCACTCTCCCAAACAACACGAGGTTTACCTTCAACTAGGATAGATATCGTACTGCTACTTGTTACATGGTCAGAGTCTTTTCTTGTAAACGTTACATTTTCAGTACTAGTAAGTCGTACCGGAGCATTGTCATAGTCGCCAAGTGTCTTTGCGATAGACTCAGCAAGCTTGGAACCTTTAGCCAGCATGAGGTTCCCTGTTGCTGTAACCTTGTATACACCTGTCATTCCCTGAAGAACTTCAGACTCATTGTCTTCATATGTCACTTCAACTGCAGAGTACATTGGTATATACCCATCTCTCTTCACTTTCTGGATTTCGGAACGAATTTCTTTATCAAGCTCAATTGCCATCGAATCCTTTGCAGCATTAAGATCAGAAAGAGATGCGAGTGCCATAGCACCTGACGCACCCCCTGTTATCTTTCCTTTACTCTTTGCATAAAAAGTATTTTCTCGAACAGTCCCTTTGAATCCAGGGATGCTAAACGTTGCCTCATCGATGTTGTATTCGGCACCATTACTATCTGCATATATTGTAACTTCTACACTTCCTGGTGTTGAGCCTTTTTTGCCAGGAACCTCAATTGACTGGTTGATACGATAAATCTTTCCTTTAGATGATTCAAAACGTGTGTTCTTGATAAGCTTTTGAGGATTACTATCATAATTGTTATACACAGTGATTTTACCAGATGCTTTCGACTCAACTTTTCTTGATTCTGAGAGTGTTAGAGTTTTGGTTTTTGTGATCGACGTCGAATCAATTACAAATGGAATGCTCGCAGTACTTGTACCACCTTCCTTCGTAAAAAGAAATGGCTGACTGATGGAAGCTACGTCCTTATATTTTGGAATAATCGTAATGGTCGCACTATCAAAAACGTAAGTATACAAGGAAACTCCAACAATTAAAAAAATCATTACCACGATAAACATTAAGGTAGAGATGGATGACCTCCTCCTCACTTGGCGTGGAGCGCGTATTTCCCTTCTTGGAGGCAGCCTTGGCCCACCATCGTCTTCTGAAATATCTTCATAGAGATCCTCTTCTCTGTTTCTTCTTGGGTACATATCCATGGAACTCAGATCTCTTCTTGTTTTTTTGACAGGTATACGGACAGGGTCGTCATCGTATTCTTCTCTTCTATATCGAGCAGCTTCAAACTGCTCTACACGTGATTGTAGATCGTTACTAGACCTTGAACGAGTGTATGGTTTGCGAATGTCTTGCATATGAAAGAGGAACGTCCTTTATGCCTTCTAGTGTAACACTTATTGGAACTCCTCCTGTGAAGAACTGTGTATAAGATATACCTTCTACTGTTTCACCTATCCATGTAGCATATCGAGGAGCAATTAGTTTAAATTGAGTAGGGATTCTATCGTGTAAAGAGATAAACTCGAGTGTATACAAAACACCGTCAACGAACTTTGACCCAGCAATAACGCTCATTCCTTCTGCTTCGATATGCTTATACCCAACAGGGTGAACATGTGACACGAGAATATGCCCGTCAACAATATAATTAATAAGTGTCGAAGTATCCCCTACTGCAATTGAAAGAAATGATGCTTCATGTTCCATACTACTAGTATACAAATATTAAAGAAGGGATGATAGTGGAGAACGAGGACTGTAGGGTAAATGCTAGGTAGTAAGTGTTAAAAAATATACAGCCTTTATCGTTCTAAAACAATATCAAAACTTTCTTTCCTTTATCTCATCAGCAAGATGAAAAAACTTTAGTACACGTATACTATAAAATCCAATATCAAACTCCCAGAAGGTTCGTGCGTTATTTAGTGCATAAGGG
>CAZBGU010000018.1:0-19471 GCA_964491805.1 uncultured Candidatus Saccharibacteria bacterium | reverse complement strand
GGGTATGGCTGTTCGCCATTTAAAAAGATACGTGAGCTGGGTTCAAACCGTAGGGAAGAGAAGTTAGACTTTAGACTTTAGACGTTAGACTTTAGAAAATGCATTCTTGTATCTTCTAATATCTAATCTCTAATTTCTAACGTCTGGTTTATCTTTCCTTCGTTTGAACCCGAGGAGATAAGACTAAACTTATCAAAAAGACATTGATCACGGCGGTCATATACAGCGATGTATATGGACAAGCTGACTAATTTCGGAAGAATCTTATTCGAGTAATCGAAAGACAATTCCGAGGGAAGTGAATAATTGTGAGTTTCAAAGAGGGTAACCTCATAAGTTCGGGGAATGGTTCGTTTAATAAATTCGGTTTGGTTCACACTAAAACAGTCGGGATGTTGGCTTAGAAGCAGTCATCATTTAAAGATAGCGTAATAGCGCACCGATCAAGTGGGGATAACATGGGTGCCAACGTCCGTGTTAAGCCAAATTAGAAAGCAGGTCTCGAGACTGCTTGGCTTCGAAAGAAGTTTACGAATTAAGACACCTGCGCGACACTCTGGCCTCCGAGTCAGTATCAAGGTCACAAAGGAGACGACAGACTAAGCGACGGCTTGATTCTGTCACCGCCCCGAAACAACGCTCAGGAATGAGCCTTCTTTGAAACTCATAATTACAAACACCCGTAGAGACTACATGTCAGCGAACTTGAATTAGAATTTTGCATTAGTCTAATGTCTAATGTCTAAAGTCTAATGTCTAGTTCAAGCTATAGTCCGATCCCTCTAGTAATAGAGGTTCTCGCATATTGGAACCACGGCGAGATATAAAACAGAAATGCGTGAGACAGGTTGGTTTCCTATCTTCTGCAGCCGTTCGAATATTGAGAAGATTTGCTCCTAGTACGAGAGGACCGGAGTGAACTGACCTCTGGTGTATGGGCTCTAGCGCCAGCTGGACCGCCCAGTAGCTATGTCGGGAATGGATAACTTCTGAAAGCATCTAAGAAGGAAGCCAACTTCAAGATAAGTATTCGTTGAAGGGTCGTAAGAGATGATTACGTTGATAGGGGTTAGGTGTACGCACAGTAATGTGTTCAGCCAAGACCTACTAATTACCCGAATCCTATTAGGAAACATGACTAGCACAACTCGAAAGAGTCCTAGTTATGATCACACAGTCTAGTGTGGTTGTGAAATTGTTTTTTCATGTGTTTGATTCTGTTGTCAAAGTAGCTACGATATAAAATAGCTTTTTTTGAATGTTTTGTTCTCCTGATTAGGCCTTAGGGTCACACCTCTTCCCATTCCGAACAGAGAAGTTAAGCTTAAGCGCGGCGATGATACTAGTTAATTCTGGGAAAGTAGCTTGTCGGGAGAACAAAGGATTCAAGGAACAGCTGGTAGCAATTAGCTTGTAGCTGTTAGTAAAATTACAAAGGGCGGCCACGAAGTGGCCGCCCTTTGTTTTTGCTTGATTGAGTAGCCAACAGCTAAAGGCTACACGCTAACAGTCGTCCGTGGTATTATGTTCTTTATGGGTTGGTCATTACGGAGAAAATTACTATATGCACTTTCTGTCGCTGTTACACTTTCGGCGATCACTGTTTTTGTTATGCGTGAAAAATTGTTTCCACCACCTACATGTTTTGATAATAAGAAGAACGGATACGAGCTAGATGTCGACTGTGGTGGAATGTGTTCGTTGCGGTGTAGGCAAGAAGTTAATCCTCCTGTTGTTGTATGGTCAAAAGCTGTACAGTCGAGCAAGGATTTGTACGATGTGGTTGTTATGGTTAATAACACAAATGTTAACAACGCTTCCCGTCTTCTTGGATATACCATAATGATGTACAACGATGCCGGCAAAACGATTGCTACTTTTTCTGGGTCAACAACAGCACCTCTTGCCGGAAAGTTTCCAATTATTATTCAGAATATCGTTCTTACGGAAATCCCGAAGACGGTTATAGCAACTTTAACAGACGGTCCCCATTATTCTGTTCAAGAGTCACCGACTTCACCGACTGTTAAAATTGTTGACCGTATGTATGAGCAGGACAGTATTTCTCGTGTATATGCAACAGTTATAAATACGAAGCATGTAGAGATAAATAACCTCAACGTCCGCTTAGTTCTTTTTGATGATGATGATAATGCGTATGCTGTCGGACAGACCGTTGTGCCACGACTAGAAAAAGAAGGTTTTGAAAAAATTGTATTTACCTGGAAAGAGGTACTTCCCCATAAACCAACAAGGATAGAGGTATACCCCATCTTTGACCCGTTCAGAGCAGTAAATTATTAAAGAAGCATGGCCACAACTTTTTCTCGTTTTTTAAAGACATTTGATGTCATGTTTCTCTTTGCGGTGGTTGCCATTACCTGTGCAGGACTTTTTACGATGAGTTCTTTTCAAGGGAATGACAGTTATTTTTGGAAACAGGGACTATGGATACTTATCTCTCTTGGGGTATTTTTTAGTGCGTCACTTTTTGAATATCGTTTTCTTAAACAGACTAGAGTGGTTATGGCAATCTATGCTTTTTTGCTTTTCATTTTGACACTTCTTTTCACTCTCGGTCACGTGTCAAAAGGTGCTGAAAGTTGGTTTAGATTTGGTGGTCTGGCTTTTCAGCCGAGTGATCTCATGAAGCTTGGGCTTATTATTGTCCTTGCAAAGTATTTTTCAAGACGTCATATAGAAATTGCCAATATACGTCATATTATAGTTTCCGGTGTGTATGCTTTCATTCCATTTGTTCTCGTTGTCCTACAGCCAGATTTTGGCTCAGCAATGGTTCTTTTTGCTATATGGCTCGGCCTTGTCTTTGTGTCAGGTATTTCAATTAAGCACCTTCTTTTTGTGTTCAGTATCGGTATTGTTATTTTTTCTTTGGCATGGAATTTTGCCTTTAAACCATATCAAAAAGCAAGAATCATTAACTTTATAAACCCGCTTCACGATATTCGTGGAACAGGGTATAACGCATACCAATCAGTTATTGCAGTTGGTTCCGGAGGGTTGCTTGGTAAAGGGGTCGGTTTTGGTACCCAGTCAAGGCTTAACTTTTTGCCAGAATACAAGACTGATTTTATTTTTGCAGCGTATGCTGAGGAGTGGGGATTCATAGGAGCTATGCTGTTGCTTGTGTTTTTTTTCATTATCTTTTTTAAACTTGCATGGTACGCACTTGTCGCTGATTCAGCATTTGAAGCATTATTTACATATGGTGTTCTTATATGGTTTATCGTGCATGTAACGATAAATATTGGGATGAATATCGGTATTATGCCGGTCACAGGTATTCCATTACCTCTTATGAGTTATGGTGGCTCCCATCTTCTTGCGGAATGTTTGGCACTTGGAATGTGCGTTGGAATGCGTAGGTATTCTCGTTCTGGTCATAAATATCAGATGAAGAATGAATTCCTAGGGTTTGAATAACATTGTGTATAGCTTTGTTGGTATTTTATTATGGTTGATATACTGGTAGTGTATGAATAAAAAAATAGCGGTTTTGTATATAGGATTATTAACTGTTTTCATAAGTTCTTCTTCAGTGTATGCGTACACAGCTGTCGACGGGACAGTCAACGATGCTAATGTCTCTACTCTTGGTGATGTTGATACGTCAGCGGTTTCAACATGTATTGATCTTAAGAGTGATTTACTTCGATATCGTTCGAGTGACGCAAGCACTAATGGTGAGGTGAGTATTCTTCAGGATTTTCTTGCTAGTGGCTCGTTCTTGAAGTCATCTGTTACAGGATATTTTGGCCTAGGCACATTTTCGGCAGTTAAACAGTTTCAGAGATCGGTAGGACTTACTCCTACAGGATACGCTGGACCACTTACCCGTGCAAAAATTAAAACTATAAGTTGTAGTGGAGATGTCGGTGTACCTCCAACCCAAGGACAGAGACCTAAAATCATACCACCATCATCTCTTCCTCCACAACCACCATATAAGCAGCAAGAGGTAGGAGCAAGACCTTCTGTGTATGCATCTTCTACTGATCCGTTCTGTCAAGGTTCGCAGAGATTCTGTCCAAATGGGAGTCCGATGCCAAGAGATCCTTCTTCATGTGTATGGATGGAGAGTAAATGTGGTCCGGCTGCACCTGGTGCAACATCGTCACCTAATAGACCGTCAGCCGCACCACCAACATTCTATGGTGAAGGGTCTATTGTACCACCTCGCCCAACAAGTACCCCTCGAGGAGTCTTTTGTACCATGGAAGCTCGTCTCTGTTCAGATGGATCTGTCATGGCGAGAAACATGAATACATGTGAATGGATTGTTTCTTCGTGTCCGCAAGGTTCTACAGGAAGAGTGATTGTTCCAGAGGGTGCAAGCGGAGGAGGTGCCCCATCGGTTCCTGCGCATGGGGTAGAGCGTGCGCCTTTAGGTGGAGGTGCTCCAGTTGATGTTCCTTAAGAAATCTCAGGAACACAAAATCACCAAAAAACACAAGGACTTCCTTGTGTTTTTTGGTGGTCATATTAGATGCCGCTTTTACTCAAGAGTACTTTTAATGTTCGTAAAATAACTGCAAAGTCAGTCATTAAGCTGCTATGTTTTAGATAATAAAGGTCATATGCGAGTTTTGTTTTTGTTTGCTTAACATCTACCCCGAATTTAGGTACTTCATGTTGTTGTGTCTGTGCCCAACCAGATAGTCCTGGACGTACCACGTGGCGGACGTTGTAGAATGGAACAGTTTCAGTATATTCTTTGACAAGCACAGGAGCTTCTGGACGTGGTCCAATAAGTGACACATCACCACGAAGAACATTCCATAATTGTGGAAGCTCATCAATTCGTGTCTTTCGCACAAAAGATCCAACACGGGTTACTTTTTTTGTTTCTTTAAGTTCATTTGTAGGAAGATCTTCCATTGATCTTACTTTATAAACAAGGAACGGTTTGCCATATTTGCCAACACGAAGGTGTGAGTAAAATATTGGACCTCTGTCCTCTAACTTTATGGCAATAAATACAAATGGGTATATAAAAATAAGTGAAAAAATAAAAGCAGGAAAGGCGAATAAAATATCAAAAAGTCGCTTTATACTGTCGTAGCGTTTTGATACGTTTACAGAATGGAATATCCAATCCTGATTAATACTTTCAAGTGGAACCATATCAAAAACATCCTCGTATACATCAACAATGTCAAGCACGACAGCTCCCCTAAACATTTCTCTGTATATAGCATTAAAGAATGGTTTAATCTTATCATCACGCATGTCAACAATTATTGAGTTTGATTCCATCATTTCAAGGACGCTTGGAAGTTTTTCCATTTTGTATGTTTCAACATCAATAGCAGCGAGGAGTGTTATACCAATGTGTGGATTTCTACTCAGTTCATCGACAAGAGCATGAAATGTTTCACCACTTCCTATGATAATGCTTTTTTGTTTTTTGTAGTGAAGGACTAGAGAAAATGCGTATCTTCTCCACACACTCATCAATATCGAGGAAATAATTACATAGAGTATAAGGATTGTTTTTGGTGCTATACCAAGTGTCGGAAGTGAATAGAATAGTATTGTTGCGGCAATTACAGAAAGTATTTGACTTGTAAAAATACGCTTATTGAGTTCTCGTACAAGTCGCAGTGTTGGTTTGTCGTAGAGACCGTAGCTGTAGAAAATCGCCGTACTAACAAGAATGACTAAAATAAAAGGAACGACGAAGGATGTAAATTCACTGAGGGATAGTGCGTTTTGATATCGGAGCCATAACGCAAGATATAGAGACAAAAAAAGTATTGCACAGTCTGCAACAAAAAGAATAAGTCGTCCAGGGGTGTGTCGTATTAGCATATTTAATGATACTATATGTACTATCATAACATGAAAATTCTTTATGTGATTACTAAGTCAAATTGGGGAGGTGCTCAGAAGTATGTCTATGATTTAGCGACAGCTTTTGCACAAAAAAAAGTTGATGTTGCTGTTGCATTTGGTGGCAACGGAGAGCTGGCAAAGAGACTATCTAATGCATCAATTAGGACCATTTCTCTTGATTCTCTTGTGCGTGATATTAATTTATTAAAGGAACTTAAAAGTATCATTGCTGTTTCTCGTCTCATCAAGAAGGAGAAGCCAGATGTTCTCCATGTTAATAGTTCAAAAGCAGGGGGTATTGGTTCTTTTTTGGGAAGAATTATTGGCGTACCTTTAGTCGTCTTTACTGTACACGGTGCGCCATTTCGTGAAGATCGATCGTTTTTAGTGAAGAAGCTCATGTATCTTTTTACCTGGCTTACATGCCTTTTCTCCCATAAAGTTATCACGGTAAGTAAACAAGATGAATATGATGTAGGAAGAATGTTTTTTATTCGTAAGAAGGTTACAACAATTTATCCAGGCATTACCTTTAACGGGACTCATGAACGAACCATTCCAAAAACGCGAGAAACCCGCATTCTTACTGTTGCTGAGCTTCACCCAAACAAAGGGTATATGTATGGATTGCAAGCTTTTGAGGGTCTCGTAGGCGAAGGGTATCCTATTTATTATACAATTTTTGGAGAAGGTGATGATAGAAAGAAAATTGAAGAGTATATTGCGATAAAAAATTTAAATGAACATATTACGTTGCGAGGCTTTGGCCCACCAACAGCAAGCGATTGGGCAAACCATGACCTTTTTCTTTTGCCATCTGTCAAAGAAGGCTTACCGTATACTCTTGTCGAGGCAGGTAGGGCAATGTTACCAGTTATATCAACCATTACAGGAGGAATACCGGAAGTTATTCGTCATGAGGAAACAGGATTGCTTGTTCAACCTAAGAATGTTGAGCAACTAAAAGATGAGATGCGTCGCCTTATTATTGATCGTAAGTTTGCTAAGCGGCTAGGTCAGTCACTACATGGACATGTAGCACAAAATTTTTCTTACAGTAAAATGTTAGTAGAGACAGCAAAAGTATACGGCCTCATCGAGGGCAAAGCAGTAAACGTATAAATAGACAGTATTACGTTGGAATATAAGATGGCCTTATTTTGTGAACCTGAATGTTTTGCCAATTGTACCTGCATTCTGTCCGTTAAGTGAATATTGAATTACCATTTTGTATGTGGCTGTGTCGAGGAATATATAACGAATATTGGAGCTGCCGTGTCCGTCTGTTGAGTTGGTCACAGTCATAGCAAGGCCCCTGTACCCGGCAAAAAATAGTTCTTCCACGTTGCTGACTTTTTTGTTTGGGTACGACTGGTCGACAGTGTTAATTTCTTTCATTCTCATTGCCTGTGCGAATGTTTCAATTGGAAGTGTTGCAAGGCGTCCGTAGCCGTCACCATTTGGTTGTTTTATCCAGGTGGTAAATGTGATGTAATCATTAGATTCAGGTCCGGCAACTTCTGTTGTTATTGTATTTTTTGGTTGAGTTTCTAATTGTATTGTCTGTACTTTTGCAGCAGCAGGATATCTGAAAAGATAATTGTATGTCGTGTTGTTGTACATACTCCACGACGTGTCATACTTAACTGGAGGTTCGCCCTGTATATCAGCCGTGTTCATCTTAGCTGAAGCTCCTTCAACAAAGGATGTGATGCTTATTTTTGGAATACCACTATTTGATTTTGATGTAATTTGAAAGTAAAAAGCCCCAACAGGTATTGCTATAAGTGCGGTAATAAGAAGAAGGTTGATCACCCTTGGCGAAGTGTTGTTCATATTCACAGTCTAACACTGCTGTGTACTTTGTGAATACAATACTGGCTGAAAAAGGTGTTGCGTGTGAACAACAGAGCTAAAGGCTTTTCTGCTGTAAGCATACACCTCGTTTGTGTGCTTTGTATGCTTGATTTTGTTTATAAAATACTGTATAATTGCACAACTATGATGCAAGTCAAAACTGCGCCTCGCGCCCCAAAAGAAACAAAAAAAGACGGTTTTATCCCAGCTGTTTTTTATGGTTCACAAACAAAATCAACACCAATCTTTGTTGATGCAAAGGAATTTACAAAGGTTCTAGCAAGTGAAGGTTCATCTTCGTCGGTCGTTCTTGTGACTGCAACTGGTAATGAGACAGCTATGATACAGGATGTTCAGTATCATCCTGTTAAGGGTGCTATTGTTCATGCTGATTTTTATGTTCTTGAAAAGGGGCAAAAAGTCCACGTTAAGACTCCTATCGAGTTCGTCGGTGAATCAGCCGCAGTTAAGGCCGGTGGAGTTCTTGTTAAAGTTATGTATGAACTATCAGTTGACGGTGATCCAAGTAAGCTCCCTCACGAATTTAAGGTTGATATTTCGGCACTAGTCGATAGCAAGAGTGTTATCAAGGTTGGTGATATCAAGCTTCCTTCAGGAGTTGAGCTTTATCATGTATCAGAGAATGATATTGTTGCATCTATATCAGGTGCACAGGAAGTTGGTGAGACTGTCACCCCTGTTGACCTTTCTGCAATTGAGGTAGAGAAGAAGGGAAAGAAGGAAGATGAGGTTGTGCCTGCAGAATAGCACCTGCCCTAAAATACTTTATCTACTTTGTTGCGGGGCTCGTTCGTTCGTCAACGTACTACTACTTGTACACCGCCTCACTCACTACCCAACGTCTCGTGTCTAAAGCATTTTAAAAAACAGGCTGCCGTTAGAGATGGGTGCAGAATAATGAAAGAAAAGAGCGACGCAGTAGGCGTCGCTCTTTTCTTCTGCGCACTAAACGCTACTCACTAGCCACTGTCCCTGGTATACTGTAAGTTATGAGACAACTGCTCACTGTTTTTATATTCGCCTCATTTTTTGCGGCGTCATTTTTCACAAATAGTGTTGTGTTTGCAGAAGGTGCACCTTCATCTCAATCTCAGTCAAGGGCAGAGCTTGAGAGAGAGCTTGCTGATCTTGAAGCACAGATTAAAGCAATTAGTCAGAATATTTCCACAACACAGCAACAAGGTACATCACTTAAGAAGGATATTACTCTTTTGACCCAGAAGATAGCCGAGAGTAAGCTGAAGATACAAAAACATTTAAAAGCTATTAGTCAGCTCAATCAAAATATCACTGAAAAGAATAGAACCATTAATGCGCTCGATGCAAAAGCAGAACGTGAACGAGATTCACTTGGACAGATCATTAGAAAGACAATGTATATGGAAGACTACTCACTTGTTGACTTCGGTCTTCAATCAAAAAGTCTGTCGTCTTTCTTTGAGGACATTGATTCATTCGCGGTTGTTAATAGAGCTCTCGCGCAAAGTTTCTCAGATATACGTGCAACTAAGTCAGATCTAGAGGCGGTGAAAGGAGAACTGCTTGAAGCAAAAGATCAAGAAACAGAAAAGAAGCTTGCGCAGGAACTTGAAAAGAAAAAGGTTGAGAATAATCAGAAAGAAAAGAACACATTGTTGGCAATGACAAAGAATCAGGAATCTGAATACAAAAAAGTACTTGCTGCTCGTCAGAAAGAAGCGGCCACAATACGTACTAGACTTTTTGAACTTCGTGATACCGGCAGTATTTCATTCGGACAGGCATATGATCTGTCAGTCCTTGCATCAAAGGGTACAGGGGTTCGTCCTGCTCTTGTGCTTGCTATTCTTATGCAAGAATCATCACTTGGTATTAACGTCGGTGCATGTTACCTGAAAGATAGCATGACCGGTGACGGTATCTCTATTAAATCTGGAGAAATCAAAAAAAGAACGATGAATCCTTCTCGTGATGTTCCTATTTTCTCATCTCTCCTTTCCCGACTTGGCCGCCCAATGGAGAAGACCCCAGTCTCTTGTTGGATAGCAATGTATAGTGGTGGTAATCCGGTCGGATGGGGAGGGGCAATGGGGCCTTCACAGTTTATTCCTTCAACATGGAAATTATTCGAAGATAGGATTGAGCACATCACTGGGTCGAGTACTGCTGATCCTTGGAATCCGAGGGATGCAATCACGGCGACAGCACTTTATTTGGCTGATCTAGGAGCAGTTGAGGGTAATGAGTCAAGCGAACGTAATGCAGCATGTAAGTATTATTCTGGCCGTTCATGCGCTTCAGGTCCTGGCGCTTCCTATGGTAATTCTGTGATGAGGAAAATAGCTAATATCCAAGCTGATATTGATAAACTTCAGCAGCGCTAGTTTGACGTAGGTTAAGTGTAACCTGTAGAAAGGTGAAAAGTTTTAAAACTTTTTATATGATTATCCTAAAACCATGAGGCTGTAATAATTTTGCTTTTTGTAGAAAGACGTGGTATAATCCATTAACTAAATCAAAATCGTATGAAAGCAGATATTCACCCAACATTTTACTCACAAGCAGTGGCAACATGCGCTTGTGGAGCAACATATACAGTAGGTTCTACAACTGAGAAGATTGCTGTTGAAATCTGCGCAACATGTCATCCATTTTACACAGGACTTGAGAAGGTTCTCGATACAACAGGACGTGTTGACCGCTTCAAGAAGCGAGCAGCTGCTACATCAAAAAAGTCATAAATTGCGAAGCAACCTTGTCGGGCGCATAGTTTTGTCGGTCAGTGTACAGCGGGTACATCTTCCTCCAAAACTATGCGCCCTTCGCGTATCTTCATCAATTTCTTACTTTTTTGATTAACAAGTTCTGATATACTTTTTACATTATGAATCTCGAAGACTTCAAGTCAAATCCACGTACCATGTATACAGCTCAAGAATATGAGCGGCTTTTAGGTGCGAAGGAAGAAGCGGTATCCATGCTTGTAGACGAAGACATGAAAGAGCTTGCACAAAACGAGATTGACGCTCTTACTCCACAAATAGAAGCCTTGTGGAAACAAATGGAGGAGACTGCTGAAGCTGCGAAGGAGGAAGAAGAAAAACCAAAGGCAATGATTCTTGAAATTCAAGGCGGAGCAGGTGGTGATGAATCGTCACTCTTTGCTGCAGAGCTTGCACTCATGTATCAGAACTACGCAGAGCAACGTGGCTGGGGATGGAACAAGCTCGATGAGTCGGTCTCTGATGTTGGCGGCTACAAGGATGTGTCATTTGAAGTTAAAGGGCGTGATGCCTATGATGCTCTACAATTTGAAACAGGCGTACATCGTGTACAGCGTATCCCTGAAACAGAGAAGAATGGTCGTGTACATACTTCTACAGTTACGGTTTCTGTTATGCCGATCCGAACTGTAAAGAAAGTAACAATTCCTATGAGTGACCTTGAATTTGAAACATCTCGTTCAGGCGGTGCAGGTGGCCAGAATGTTAACAAGGTTGAAACTGCAGTTCGTGTGATCCATAAGCCGACAGGTATTGCAATTCGTTGTACTATCGAGCGGTCACAGCTAAAAAATAAAGAGAGAGCAATTGAAATGCTTCAGGCACGTCTTGATCAGATGGCACAAGAAGAAGATGACAAGAAGCACTCTGACCAGAAGAAGTCACAAGTTGGAACCGGTGACAGGAGTGAGAAGATACGTACGTATAACTTTCCACAAGATAGAGTTACTGACCACCGTATTCGTCAAAATTGGCATGGACTTCCAAAAATTATGGAAGGTAGTATTGGTCCAATTATTGAGGCTCTACAGAACTTTACCGGTGATCTATCTGATTATGATGATACAGAAGATGACTAGTTTATTATGTTGGAGTGTTTGACATTTTATAGTAAAAGTTGTATTATATAGTAAGACCAACTTTTGGCCAGGAGGCCACATGCACAGGATAACAAACCGGATAGGCTTTTGCCTGGACTCGTGCGCAAGTGCGATCAGTCCAGTCAATGCCTTGCTTGAGGCCTTAGTGGTAGCCTTCGAGGCCCACAAAGGGTCTTCGGGGGCGGTTCCCAAGGCAGTGGTGAGCCTCTACTCCAGTAGTTTGGAGAAGATGGTGGCATTGCTCAACATCGCTCACCAGGCTGTCAGTTCTGTCGTCAATGATGATGCGCTGGATGTCGATGCCATCAAGGCGTCGAAGAAGGCGTTCGACCACCTGCAGTTCGAGCGCCAAAGGTCTGCTGCCATCCTCGGACGATACCAGAGGCTCGTCGGCCAGCCTTCGGCAGGTGTCACGGCCACGACGGATGTGAGATCGGCAAGTAGTACGCTTGCTGGATCCACAAGTGACAGGTTGGTCGTTTGTCTGGAGGTGCTTGCGAGCACTTTCGGTCCAATCAACACCCTGTTTGAGAACGTGGCAACGGCGTTCGAAGCACACAACTCAAAGATGGCGGGAGGAATTGACACTGGCATCGTCGGTGTGTACGCAGTGCATCTCGAAGAGACGGGGACCAGGATCAGCTATTTGCTTCATGCAATAAACACAACCATCCAAGACTTCAGGAGTGACGAAGCAGCTGAGCACTTGCAGAGTGTCGCGTACAACCTTCTTGACGAGCATTTGAGGGCCCAGGCTACTCTTGTGCGTCTCCGTACACTCATCGGTGTTCAACCGTTGTCGATGAGCGAGGCTATGCGTCTTGTCACGCCGAAGCGATAATACCGGAAGGCCCTGTGTCTTCTGGAGGAAGCCGCCTTTAACACTTTCTGGTGTTGTTGGCGGCTTTTTGACTTTGAAACATGATACACTATATAGTGTCATTATTTTTTAATACATATTAAATTTTTATGAAAGGACCAGGAGATACATTTTTTCAGGAAGATCCTGATAGTAAAGGGAACAGTATAAAGAGCACACTAGGATCAATCAGTATTTCGTCTCCTTCTGGTAAGATCGATTCTAATACTTTTCTCAACTCTGCTGAAAGTGTAGACGGTATGAAAGAAAACATAACAACCAGTTTTAGCCCCGCTAAACGTCTAAGTCTTCATGACGCTTTTTTTGGTACCGATCCGTATGGAATGTATAGGGCACAAATAGAGAGTGTTGATATTTTAAACAATGCTGGAGTTTCTGGGACTCTTGTTGCTATGCATGAAGCAATTAGGGAAACGGGAAAAGTGGGACTAGAAGCTGCCAACGATCCAAAAATTGTTGAACTTGTAGCGGGAGAAACCGCCCTTCAGCAACAAGTTCTTCGTGGAGATAACATGACAGATGGTGTTGATATGAGCTATGTTGATTTTGTTACAAAGGGCTTTCCCAAAACTCCTGGTACGAATGTATCAACATTAAACGAAAAGTCAGTAAGCACCGAAAGTCAGCATCCTTACGAAAATCCAGCAAATACTGAAAACCAACAACCTCCTTCTGTTCCTGTTCATGATGAAGTGTCAAAAGTTAGCCAGCCTACAACTGAACAAATAATTGAGATGGCACGTGCCAAGAGGAATAGAGGTGAGCTTCTAACTAGTCTTGAAGCAGCTCTTTTACGTTCTGAAGACAAAGCTGAAGCTAGAGCTGAAGCAGGGTCAATGCAATCTCACAGTGTGGAAGCAGGAGACATGGAGGAAGCAGGAGTTGTTGGCTCTCAAGATAGTCAGTTGGAGAATGCTGGAATATCCGCAGACGAGGCGATAGGAGAGGCAGAAGAACTTCTCAAAAATGTTGCTGCAATTACACCGCAATACCCTCCGGCAAGAGCTAGTGCCGCATTTACGAGTATGGAAACAGATGCTGCTACTACTGTTGAGCATATCGGAGAAACTCTTGATAGGAGGCAGGAAAGAAGTGTTGGTCGCCTTGAGGCGATGGGTGTGAGTATAAAGAAAGGTCTTGATTACTACAGAAGCATGAAGCCAAGGAATAAGATTCTTTTTGGCGCAGCGCTTGCAGGTGTATCAGTTCTTTCTGGTGGAGGTGCTGTTGGAATGGCTATTGCTGGTGTGTCACGGTTGCTTTCAGTTGGCTCGTCGTCGGCAGGCTTTTATGACAAACTTGTTAAGAATGAACAAGAAAAGGGTGAGGACCCTGATAGAAAATCTCTTAAGGTAGCAGCTCTCGCATACGGTGTCGTGTTTTCTTTTGTTGCCGGATCATTATTCTCTGCACTTGCTTCATATGTAGACACACATGGTTTGCTTGATGCTGCTGGAGAAAAGATGTCTGAACTTAAAGAAGGGTTAAAACATTTTTTTGGTGACTCACTCCCAACACCACCTTCTCTTCCTTCCTATCGTGTAAAACCAGGAGATAATCTTACAAAAATATTTAAGGATGAGGTTCTTTCTAAGATACCAGGTGTATCTCATTTTACCGATGCTCAAAAAGAGAATATGTTCCAGAATTTTCTCAAGTACGCTTTAGGAAACAAGGAAGATACGGACTTCGATGTTATTAATCAGTTTGCAGACCCAAACAACATTCAGGTCGATGCAGCTATTGATACTGATAAGTGGGCGAAGGTTGTAAAGAACGCAAGGTTTGGGTATCTCGATGGAAAGACCCTCATAGAAAATGCGGCAGGTCACAACAGTGCAGTATTGCAAGCCAATATTGATGCTGGCTCTAAATAATGCGAACTTATCTTTATCCACACAATCAACAAAAATATATGAACGATGAAATTATTAACAAACTTCACGCCGCGCTATACCATATTTCTCCTCTAGCAAGTGATCGTGAACATATCATAGCGAAGATGGGGGAGACGATTTGGGTTGAGTCATTAGAAAAAGCTCTTTCTGCACTGTCTCCAGAAATGCGCACAACTGTCGTCGATCTGCTCAACAAGGAGGACATTGATGCCGTCGTTGCTACTATGGAAAAAAGTGACGTCGACATTGATGCGATACTTACAGAAGTTTCCACAAGTGTTATGAACGAAGTTCTGGAATCTGCAAAAAAATAATATGAAATTGGTTAGAAACGAAGATGCACCATCTGTGCGAGGAGACCACAACGAGGGGGTTGAGCGTGCTAAGTTCGGAGAGTTATGTAAGCTTGTTTCGAAATCACAAGAAGCAGATATCACCCTTCTTGTAGAGAGGTTTGCATCTCTTGATAGAACGGCTTTAGAAAAGTATTTGTTGTTGACAGGTTGGAACGGTATTGAATTGTCTGACACAGATCTTCTTAAGATGGTTAGAGTTGTAATGCTACAACCACCGTTTGGTCCATTTGATATAAGTGATTTGAGCGATGAGTACGTAGATCTTAAACAGACAATTATTGATCTACAGTTAGATCTGCATGGTTTCGATGGTGTTGATTCAATTGACTTAAAACAAGGTATATTTGAAGCTCGTATGATGTTCGTATATCGTATGATGGAACACGGTTACGATATTGCTCTCGAAGAAGGTCGAAGAGAGTTTATAAATCAAATTGCAAAGTGGCTTTGTGCTAGCGGGCAGGTGGTTCCATCAAAGGTTATGCTTGTTCTCAATCAAGAAGACAGAGCAGCTATTGAGAGTCTTAATTCAGGTGAAGAGTTTAGGCGCAATGAAGAAAGTATTGAGAGGATGGTAAAAATTTTTTCTAAACAATATGGAATAGCGGAAGAGGCCGTAAAGGCACAAAAAGGCGATCTTTTGGATAATGGTATTCATCCAAGACTTGCAGATAAGATCGTAGATGATCAGTTGCACGCTATGGCGAGTGATACATCTAGTTCTTTTTTTAACCTTGGAGCTGCCGAAGAAAAAACTAATCGTGTGATATGTGACATTGTTGAGCGATACACCGATCCAAGAGATTTTTATAACAAAGTTATTGCAGGAGAGGCTGCGCGTATGCTTGTAAAGGACTAAAAGAATGTTTTCCAGTCTTGTTTGTGACGACGGTGTAAGTGTTATTACATGATCTTCACAGTTTGCTTGTTTTGTGCTAGAATACTAGCTATTCATCCAGTCGGGCAAATCAGGATTTGGACACCTGAGCATCACTTTCGAGCATTACTGACGCGTGCAAAACCTTGGCACTACGGAGAAAAATGATGTGGCACGATGAAATGTATTATAAATCAAAGCCATTAGCTGTTAACCATTAGCACTTAGGAATACAGTATGTATTTTTTGCTGAGGGTTTCTAGTTACAGGCAATTAGCTATTATCGTATGTCAATCACAATCGAAGCTTTGAAAAAAGCAGGACTTCAGTACGGATATTCACGTACACGTCGCCACCCATCTATTAAGCCCTTCATTGAAGGTAATTCAAATGGTAACGATTTTATTAACCTTGAATCAACGAAGAAACAGCTCGAAGAATCCGTGGCTTTTCTCAAGAGTGTCTCTAGTGCTGGTAAGGTTATTCTTTTTGTTGGTGTTAAACCAGAACTTCGTCAGATTATTAAGGAAGTAGCACTTTCACTTAACTCGCCATACATTGCTGAGCGTTTTATTGGCGGGACTCTTACGAACTTCCCACAGATGAAGAAGCGTATTGAGAAGCTTCATGATCTTCTTAAGAAGAAAGAGACTGGTGAGCTTTCTGTATACACCAAGAAGGAACAGCTCCTTATTCAACGTGATATTGATCGTTTGGATCGAGACTTTGGTGGAATCTCTTCACTTACAAATCTTCCTGCAGCTATTGTTGTCATTGATCCACGTCACGAATCGATGTGCGTTAAGGAGGCAAAACTTCTACACATCCCTGTAGTTGCACTTTCTAATACTGACTGTACAATTGAAGGTATAGAGTATCCAATCGTCGGAAATGACGGTTCAGTTTCTGCTGTCAGGTACGTTCTCGAAACAATCAAAGGAGCTCTCGCAGTAGAGGCGTAAGGTTCTAGCTTGTATTTGTTATTCGTAATTGGTCTTACTGGACTATTTTATGAATGATGATTTACCGGTTTCGCTTCAACTCATTATCAAGTAACTAATTACGATAACCAACAACTACTATGGACACTATCAAAGAACTTCGTGAGAAAACAGGTCTCTCACTTGCCCAAATTAAAAAGGCTCTTGAAGAAGCAGGGGGTGATAAAGAGAAAGCACTGGCTGTACTTGCAGAATACTCTGCTGCTCAGGCTGAGAAGAAAGCTGATCGCGAACTAGCTGCAGGTGTTATCGCTTCGTATGTACATGGCACTGGAACTATTGGTGTACTTCTCGAGCTTGCATGTGAGACAGATTTCGTTGCTAAGAATGAAGAATTCGTTCAGCTTGGTAAGGATCTTGCTATGCATGTGTGTGCAATGGCTCCTACATCGATTGATAACGAGGATGGTCTTGGAGAAGAAACTGCTCTACTTAAGCAGTCTTTCATCAAGGACCCTTCAGTTACCGTGGAACAGCGTCTGTCGGGTGCAATTCAGAAGTTTGGTGAAAATACAAAGATCACACGTTTTGTTCGCTACAGTATTGCATAGTTTGCAATAAAACTATGACGGCTTAGTCCCATGCTTATACTTATTTTAGTAACACTAGGAATACTCTGTGCGCTTAGTGCGTGTGCAATTTTCCTGTTGCAAGATTATCGTATAAAAAAGGGTATAGTTATTGTTGACGAATCATACAATGGTCCAGAAAATGTCTCGGTAACAATTCATACGATACTTCGATTTCTCCTCAAAAAGAGTGTAATGATGCGAAAATTTGTGGCGCAGTATTTCTTTCATATTCTTGTACGCTTTATGTATCATTTTGATATTCTGACAACAAAAATGTATGCAAAGTCTCGTAACTGGTTTGTAAAGAATGCGGTGAGAAACAAAGGGACAGTTCCACACTTCTGGGAACATCTTAAAGTGTACAAACAAGAAATGGATCAGGAGCGTGAAGAAGAAGCAATGAAATAAGTTGTGACTCTTTGCCTAAGAGGTGCACAGAAAGTACAGCAGTATGCATGCTGTGTTTTTTGTATAGAGGATACTTGGTGAGCTTTTTTATACACAGATGGGTGCGATGGTATTGCCTTATAGTTTTGTCCTCTGTTTACCAAGACAAACAATAGATTATGCTACTTGTCACTATTGACTTATGTAAGTTTGGTGTAACAAATATCTTTTATTATAAAGATAAGATGTTGCACGATACAAAGTCAAGTTAACTTTCCACAGGCACAAACATGACGCTGCATGTTATCGTCGATACTCGACCGGCGATCAACTTGCACGAATATTTTTTTGTTTATTAACGATGTAAAGAGAGAAGCGAAAACATAGTTATTCCTATTTTCGAACCGAGAATGAACCAGCACTGCAACTTCTTGGAAGTTCAGAATGGAGATACATACAATTCGTCAACTTACGTAAGTGTCAAAGGGGACATTTTTAACGAGATAAACATTTGCATGGTGTTTTAGGACATCAGCGCTTATGTTTTCGTAAAAAAGTAGTCAAGCGAGTGTTTTTGAACACACACAAGTACTCTGCTGTTTTTATATTAAGATTATATTTTCAAGTTTTTCCAAAAAACCTTGTATTTTAAGTACTTTTTCCTGTGGATATCTATTTGCTTTTATAGTCTCATTATGATGACCTACTTATCCCCAAAAAAATTACTAATAGTCTTATTTTACAATAGTTTTTCGTCTATACTATCATAATGAGCTTAGACTCTACCCAAACCTCATGCAGACAGTGCTTTTTATAAGAAAATTTTTAATTGCACTTTTTCTAACTCTCCTTGTTGTGGGGAGGGGGGCTGTTGTATCTGCTGCTGCGACTCCAACCTTTATTAACTATCAGGGGTACATCACTAATGCGTCAGGTATCCCTCAGTCAGGCAGCGCTTCTGTAATTGTTAGAGTCTACGATTCTCCAACGGGAGGAACTCTTCTCTTTGAAGAAGTTGAGGGAAGTGTGACGATTACAAACGGGTACTTTACTATTCCAATTGGAAAAGTCGGCGATGTTAATGGATCGACAGCAGCGGTGGCTTTTTCTGACTTGGCATTTGATAAGTCCTACTATGTGACCGTCGAGCTCGGTGCGCCATTTAATACGGGAGAGATGACACTTGCCGGTGGTCTTCGTTCTCAGATGGGGTCAGCTCCTTTTTCGATGATTTCGTATGGCGCTCTTACTAGTTCAACAAGTTCCGGTCTTGTTGCATCGAAGGGTAAAATTTATTTTGATACAACCGATAACCAGTTGTATGTCTACAACGGCTCTTCCTGGTCTGCGCTTGGTGTTGCTGGTGCTGGTATAAGTTCTCTCAATGGGTTGTCGGGGGTATCTCAGTTCTTGACAGTAGGCGTATCTGGAAGCGATATCGCCATTTCTTCATCTGGTTCGACTCATACGTTCAACATTCCTAATGCAGGAGCTGGTGCACGTGGTGTCGTCTCAACAACAACACAGACATTCGCAGGAAATAAAACGTTTACTGGCTCGACTAGTCTTTCTACGACGTCTATCTCTTCTGCTTCGGTTGGTGTATTGTCGGCAACATTGTCGACTATGGTAAATGCTACCGCTACTACTTTCTTTTCAACAATTCTTAGTTCGCTTTCGGCCCTCTTCACCAACCTAACCGCAACCAACGCTACCACCACCAATCTCACTACAACTAACCTCACTGCAACCAACAGTACCACCACCACCTCTTCTGTTACCGGTAACGAAACTGTAGGAGGCGCTCTTGCAGTTACCGGTACTTCCTCTCTTGCAACAACAACCGCATCAACACTTACTGTATCTGGTAACACGGTACTTGCTAATGCTTCAGCAACCAACAT
>CAZBGU010000017.1:0-20844 GCA_964491805.1 uncultured Candidatus Saccharibacteria bacterium | reverse complement strand
TCGAGCATTGCCCCGCCTCCAAGTGATACGAAGGTAAATTTGTTAAGTAAGTGAAGCGAATTAGCGACTGTCACGGTGTCCCCTCCTCCGATATATGAGGTTACGCCTGATGCAGCAAGGTTGGTAAGAATCGTCTCACTTCCGTGAAGCCACCCCTTTTCGTAAAGACCAAGTGGCCCATTCGCAATCACGGTGTTTGACATAGCAACAGTGCTTGCAACGAGTTCGGTAGTTTTTGGTCCGCAGTCGACAACAACACTATCGCTCTTGATAGCAGTAATGTCAGCAATTTCACCTGTTGCAAGTACAACATCAACTGGTGTCATAAGGAGCGGGTGGTTGATGAAATTTGCTGGTAGCTTATATTCAGGATCGTAGAGACTTTGGCCGATTTCAAGGCCGCGTTCCTTCCAGATGTTGTGTACCATAGCACCACCAACAAATACTTTTACTCCTTTATCAAGATAGTTCTTAATGAGGGTAAGCTTTGTGGAGATTTTTGCTCCGCCGATTATCATGAGTGCTGGCTGTTTAGGTGTTAGAGCCTTTGTGAGATTCTCAAGTTCGTGAATGAATGTTGGTCCAAAGTATGAGCGGGTTTTTGTTGGGATTCCAACAACGCTAGCATGTTTTCTGTGTGCAACCGAGAATGCATTGTTAATGAACACGTCACCAAGAGAAGCAAATGATGATGCGAGATCCTCGTCATTCTCTATTTCACCCTTAAATAGACGTACATTTTCAAGAAGTATTCCATTGCCCTCTGTTAGTGACGTGGAGGTAGTGGTAAGTTCTGCGAAATCAAGAGACGGTGTAAAAGTAATAAAAGGCAGCTTCGAAGTTGCATGTGCTGCAATTACTGCAAGACTCTCTCCTTTTTCTCCGAAGTGAGTAAGGAGCACAATCTTTGCTTTTACTGTAGAGAGCTTTGTAAGAAAAGGTACGGTTATATCAAACCTACTTGTGTCAGTAATGACACCATTGACGACAGGTAAGTTCCAGTCAACTCGTACAATAACGCGCTTGCCTGAAAGTGTACGCAAGTCTGGTACACAGTGTTGATCCCAGGTAGTATTCATGGTTGTTGTTAATTAGTATACAGCTCAGTAATGATGCCCATCAGCGAGACTACATCTTGTGAGGCTCTTCCTATAAGGAGACCATCGACCCCTCCCTCTTCCAGGAAGGCAGAAGCATTGTCTTCAAGAACGGCACCGCCGTATAAGATATGTACTTTCTTTGCATGGTCTATGCCAGCAATTGATGCAAGTGCCCTCCGTATTGCGATTACTGCTTCAAAACACTCTTCAGACGTGGCCGGGTCCTTGCCCCCAATTGCCCAAACTGGTTCATATGCAATCATGAGTTTGCCGAAAAATTCACGTTCTGTCGATGTTAAGATTTGTTTGACATCGTTCTCGAGTTCCTCAAGATATTTTCCTTCTTTGTCTCGTTTGTGTTCACCGACACATAGAATTGTTGTCAGTTTTGAGGTAAGCGAAGCTTTTACTTTTGCACTGCGTTCCTCTTTCGTTTCTCCACGTGCTCTAACTTCACTATGACCGATGATGGCAAATGACGCACCAGAAGAAATGAGTTGTGAAGGTGTCGTTGCGCCCGTTATTTGACCGTACTCTGTTCCGTTTACTGTCTGTGCCCCGATATAGCCGTGGTCTGCAAGGCTGCTAAGTTGTGGAATGAAAACTTCAGGCACTGCGAGATAGTACGCTTTCTTTGGGATCTTGATTTTTTTTGCCGTGCCGAGTTTTTTTTCGAGCTGCTTGATAAATTTTATACCTTCGTCAAGAGTCTTTGGTGTTGATTTCCAGTTGCCAACTATAATCGGTGTAGTTCGTTTTGTCATACTGTTGTTATACAGGTGAGTATAGCATGTACAAGAAATCTATAGACAAAAGTAATAAAGTTCAAAAATGTTTTACACGCCACTCATCGTGCATCAGGTGGTATACTTTGAGTATCATGCTAGCAACCATAACTCATTTTTTATCACGACACAAAACCTATACTGCGTTCTTGTTTGTAATGGTAACAAGTATTATTTTTTTTGTATTGTTTTCAGCTCCAAAAGTTACAAATGAAACAACGCAAGTTACGCTCGGCGCCATTAAGCAGTACGTCAAAGTGTCTGGGCAGGTTGCAAGCTCTAAGGATGCGAATCTTGCTTTTCAATCAACTGGGAACGTTGCCTTCGTCGGGGTAAAAATTGGCGACACAGTGGAACAAGGAAAGGTTCTGGCAACTCTTTCTGGTGCAGATGCACAGGTTGCACTTTTGCAAGCAAAAGCAAATCTCTCAAATGCAGAAGCGGTTCTTGCCCAACTGCAACAAGGGCCCCGTAAAGAAGAAGTTGCACTAAAAGAGCAGCTCGTTGAGAATGCAAAAAGTTCTCTTGACCAAGCATATGCATCACTTCCAGACGCGATTCAAAATGTAGACGCTGTTACAGCAGATGTTGTTAAAAATAAATTCGCACCACTTTTTTCCTTGAATAACGGAACGTATCATATTGCTTTTAGTTCGTGTGACCAACGCCTGCAAGGTGAAATTGAGGCGAAACGTACTGCTCTTGAGACAACGCTTGCCGCCTTTCAGGCAAAGAGTTCTGTTATCACGGCGATTTCTTCAGTACAAAATATTGATGCAACGTTTGAGCTTGCATATCGTTCAGCGATTGCCACTAATGAGCTTGTTAATTCAGTGTCGAATCTTTTGCTTGCGTCGTGTAGCAGTAACAATCAAGCACTTGATTCATATCGAGCGAGTCTTTCACTCGTTAAGACATCGATGACTGCACTATTTTCTGATATTACCGTAAAACGTTCTGCGCTTATAGTTGCAAAGAATACATTTAGTCAGACATCGAGGGATTTTGATTTAGTGAAGGCTGGAACAGATCCATACAAAATAAAGGCTCAAGCGGCGGTGGTCGCACAGGCGGAGGCGCAAGTTGCACAAGCAAGTTCTGGTTTGTCAAAAACAATGATTGTTGCACCGTTTCCTGGTGTCATTAGCAGTGTTGATCTTTCTGTTGGGGAGACAATTAGTCTTGGAAAGACGGTGATTAGTATGATAGCAACAGATGGATATGAGGTTGAAGCTAAGGTGCCAGAAATTGATATTGTAAAAGTCAAAATAGGTGCACAAGTCGATGTCACACTTGATGCATATGGTAAGGATGTTGTGTTTCCAGCGACAGTGACCCGTATCAATCCTACGGCAACAACAGAAGGTACTGTTCCTGTATATAAAGTTATTGTCACGTTCTTAGGAAAAGATATTCGTATTAAACAAGGAATGACCGCAAATGTGCAGATAGTCACCGAATCAAAATCAAGGACAATCGTTGTTCCTTCTCGTTTCGTTACAATTCTTTCTAGTGATAAAGGTGTTGTAACTATTTCTTTGCAAGGAAAAACCCAAGCACGAGAGGTTACTTTAGGTATCCGTGGTTCCGACGGGCTAATCGAAATCAAACAAGGTCTTGTCGTCGGCGACGAGATTGTCTCCCCTACCACAGGTTCTCGCCAGGCACAAAAACAAACTAACTAGAGCACACCATGAAACAATTTTGGAACACTATTTCTCTTGGGTTTTTTTTAGCAGTTAGGCAAATAGCACGGTCGAGTAGATGGGCAACAGGTTTGATTGTCTTTATTATGATGCTTACGTTCCTCAATCTTGTTGCAACGAGCGGGTTTCTTGTCGGTATTATTGAAGGTTCGTCTCGCGCATTTAAGGAGCAGTGGACTGGTGATCTTATGATTGTGAATCGTAATGAGAAGCAATACATCGAACACACAAGTGACATAGAAGGTGTCTTGTCTACATTTCCACAAATAAAGAGCTATACAGGTCGAATCATTGCCGGGGCAAAGATCGAGGCAAATTGGTGGGAAAAGAGAAAACCAGAAGATGCTAATGTTGTCTCTAATCAAATAGCGGGAATTGATCCAGAAAAGGAAGATGCGACAACACACCTTTCTAGGGAAATAGTTGAAGGTGAATGGCTTAAGCCAGGAGATGCAAACGGTATTGTGATTGGTTCAGGGTACCTTAAGGAGTATAGTCGTGTTGCAGATCTTGTGTCGCTTCTTCATGACGTCCACCCTGGGACTGTTGTACGGGTGACAGTAAGTGGTAAGAAAATGTCATCAGGTAGCCCGGTTCCTGAAGATAACATGACAGCAAAAGAAGATATATCAACTACAGGGTCTGTAACACAGGATTTTACTGTTAGGGGGATTCTTAATTCAAAAGTTCAATTTGTCGCATCTCGTGCATACATTCTTGATGGTGAGTTAAAAAAAATGTTAGGTAAAACAGACGGTGATGTGTCTGAGATTGCTATTGTTATGAACAAAGGCACCGACCCCTACGTAGTGAAAACACCTCTCATCAATAATGGTTTTGCAGATTATGCAAAGATCAACACAGCAGAAGAAGGAGCTCCTGAATTTTTGGTTAATATCAAACTCTTTTTTACAATTATAGGCAACATTCTTGGATCGGTATCTGTTGTTGTGGCGCTTATTACCATCTTCATTATTATCTACATCAACGCGCTGACACGTCGCCGTCAGATTGGCATCATGAAAGCAGTAGGTGTTACAGAGTTTGCTATTGAGTTTAGTTATATTTGCCAGGCACTTTTTTATGTAGTAGCTGGTTCTTTTATTGCACTCCTTATTATTTTTGTATTCCTCAAACCATTTATTGACGCCAATCCTATTGATACTCCGTTTTCAAAGATTGTTCTTGTTGCAGAACCGGTTTCTGTTGCATTTAAATTCCTTCTTGTGGTTATCGTCTCTGTATTTGCGGGTTACTTCCCTGCACGTTTCATTGTAAGCACTAACACACTTAATGCTATCTTAGGAAGAAATAAATAATTTAGATATTCAACGTATGACACATTCATTGCCAATAATCGATATCAAGAAAATCACAAAGAGTTTTTTTGATGGTGATACAGAAACACACGTATTGAAAGGTATTGATTTGAGGGTTAATCAGGGAGAGTTCGTTGCGATTATGGGTCGTTCTGGAGCGGGTAAATCTACACTTCTTTACCAAATGTCTTTGCTCGATACTCCAACAAGTGGTTCTATCCACTTGAGCGGAAAGCTTGTTGACACAATGAGTATGTCAGAAAAAACAAAGTTCAGACTTCATGAACTTGGTTACGTGTTTCAAGACTACTCGCTTCTTCCAGAGCTGACGGCAATTGAGAATATCATGGTCCCCCTTCTTATGCAGGGAGTAAGCCAAAAAAATGCAATGAAACGCGCAGAAGAAGTTCTCAAAAGTGTCGACCTCCTTCACCGTAAAGATAATCTACCTTCTGAGCTTTCTGGCGGAGAACAACAGCGTGTATCAATTGCTCGTGCTGTTACTCATCGTCCGAAGATAGTTTTTGCAGATGAACCAACAGCCAACCTCGACACATTTTCGTCCAAACTTGTTATGGATATTTTCAAAAAACTAAACAAAGAAGAAGGTCTTACTATAGTGATGGTAACGCACGAAGAAGACTACGGCAAAATGGCGGATAGAATTATCAAATTATCAGATGGACTTGTTATTGATTAGGATTAGAGTGCCATACTAGCAGCTTGAATACGTATGGTTTTCTAAAATGAAGAAGCGGCATAACATTGTGTCATGCCGCCTCAGGCTCAAACAGCAGCTTTTTGCTGCTACTTTTCGATTTTGTCACACGGTTCTGACAATCGCGTAGCTTTGAGCGTCGTGCTGTTGTACCGGACATCCGCCGAGGCTGCTGCATCGTGACGGGTGAATGACTCTCTTTTGGTCTGGCACGTCGCACCTGCATACTTCAGCAGAGTAGCTGTGGCCACCTTCTGTAACTGCTCGCACCATTGACGGGCAGTGGATTCGAAGCGAAAGTCTTTCTGGTGGTGTGAAAATCATGTTCACGGTCGCTCTCCTTGGAAGGTTCTATTAGAAGTAGTGTAGCATGTGTGTAGGTACCTTCCACATTAAATTTATATACAAATCTTGCGCTTTTTGTCCAGTGTGGTATACTAAAGTAGTTAGTTTGGATGTGTGTTGTGAGTCGGCCTGTTAAGTTCAGCGCCGGCCATTTTTGTAAAAAGTTTAAAAGTTGCAAAAAGTATCGTATCTGCTTTGCTGTATGATTTTTCTTGATGTGACATACGTAGAAGTACATTTTGATTGTAAAAAAAATCATACACCTCGTATTTAGGATAGCTTTTCTACTTTTGCGTATTATTAAAAATTATATAAAACTCTTGTAGAAGTTAGCTTATAGTGAACATCTGTTGCTATAACCTAACGACTACGAGCTAATCACTATTCATTATGTTAGATATCAAAGCCCTCAAAGTTGCGCTCGAACAGCTTGAGCAAGAAAAGAAGATTGCACACGAAAAAGTAGTAGATGCAGTAGAGAAATCTCTCGCCGCAGCATATCAGAAGGAGTATGGCAAACGTGGACAGATTGTGCGTTGTCATATTAACTTTGACACTGGTGAGACAAATTTTGAACAAGTAAAAATAGTTGTCGATGAGTCAACCGTTCGTATGCCTGTAGAAGGAGAAGAAGAAGTCCAGGCCGCCCCAGTTAGTGAGTACATGCAGGCCAAGGAATCTGAAGAAAATGTCGAAGGTTTGCTCCCTCGTTATAATGAAGAGCGCCATATTCTTCTTTCATCAGCAAAACTTCTTAAGAAAAATGCAGAGCTTGATGAGGAAATTGTATTCCCTCTCGACAACCAAGATGACTTTGGTCGTATCGCTGCACAGACTGCTAAGCAGGTTATCGTTCAGAAGCTTCGTGAAGCAGAGCGTGAGAGTATCGTTGGTGAGTTTACTGACAAAGAAAACACAATTGTGTCAGGTGTTGTTCAGCGTGTAGAGCGTGGTTCAGTATTCGTCGATCTTGGTCGTACGACAGCTATTCTTCCATACGAGGAACAAATCCAATCAGAGCGTCTCCGTCCTGGAGAGCGTATTCGTGCGTATCTTTTCTCTATCGAGGAAGGATTCCGTGGTCTCTCAATTCGTCTTTCACGTTCACATCCAAAATTCCTTATTGAACTCTTCAAGAACGAAAGCCAGGAAATCGCACAGGGCGTTGTAGAAATTGTTGCAGTTGCTCGCGAGCCAGGTAGTCGTTCTAAGATCGCTGTTAAGTCAAACGACGAACGTGTTGATCCGATCGGAGCATGCGTCGGTCAGCGCGGTGTTCGTGTGTCAGCAATTACAGAAGAACTTTCAGGTGAGAAGATCGATGTCATCGAATGGTCATCTGATGCTCGTCGTTTCATTGCAACAGCACTCTCCCCTGCTAAGGCTGTTTCTATTGAGCTCAATGAAACAGAAAAGAAAGCAGTTGTTACCGTTTCTCGAGATGAGCAATCACTTGCCATCGGTAAGGGTGGACAGAACGTTCGTCTCGCAGCCAAGCTTACTGGATGGAAGATAGACATCGTTTCTGGCGGTGAAATGGTTGCTGAAGCCGATGAAGATGGAACTCTTGCAGAAGTTGGTGCTTTTACCGACGCTACCCTTGATGAGGAAGTCACAGAAGTTCTTGAGGCACTTAATGTAACAGAGGATGTTACCCCAAAGAACGCAGAAATTGAAAACGTTGTTGAAGAAATGACAAGCGATACCGTGGATGCAGTTGTTAAAGAAGAGTCATCTTCCAGCGAAGAATCTAAAGAGGTACAATAAGATCTATACATTATTCACATATAACTATTTACACCTATGAATTTACTTCACGATATTACTCCTGGTAAAAATGTTCCAGAAGAAATGACAGTGATTATTGAGATTAATAAGGGTTCTCTTAACAAATATGAGCTTGATAAAGAGACTGGTCTTATAAAACTTGACCGTGTATCACATACAGCACAAACGTTTCCATTCGACTATGGTTTTGTTCCACAGACTCATTGGCATGACGGCGACCCTCTTGATGTTATTGTTATGACCACTTCTCCACTTATGCCTGGCGTGCTTGTTGATGTTCGTCCTATTGCGGTAATGGATATGATCGATTCTGGCGAAAGTGATGCCAAGGTTATTGCGGTTCCAGTCGGCGATCCACGATTTGCTCACATTAAAGATCTCAATGATATCAATCCTCATTTTATTAAGGAAGTAACTCACTTCTACGAGAACTATAAGAAGCTTCAGAATAAAGTTGTTACTATTCCTACCATACGTGATGCAAAAGCTGCGAAGGAGGTGATCGTTGAATCAATTGGGTTGTATAAAAAGGAGTTTAATAAAAAGTAAACCACATTAGTAAATAATTCTGTTTGTCTCCATATGAAAATCGAAAAGAAAGACCTTCCAAAAGGATTGGTAGAATTAAAAATTGTTGTTGACGTAAAGGAATTTGAGGCACACCATGATAAAGCTCTTGCTGTCGTTCAGCAGGCCGTTGAAATAGATGGTTTTCGTAAAGGAAATGCACCAGAAAATCTAATCGTTAAGAAGTATGGTGATATGGTAATTCTCGAAGAGATGGCCAACCTTGCGCTCCGTGAGGCATATGTTAAGGCAGTTGAAGAACATAAGCTTAATCCTATCTCTGATCCACAAGTTACTATCACCAAGATTGCAAAAGGCAACCCACTTGAGCTCACCATCACTGTTCCTGTAATGCCTGAGATCACTCTTCCTGACTACAAGAAAATTGCAAAGACTGCAGTTGATAACAAAGAGAAGGTTGAGGTAACAGATAAGGATATTGATGAGGTTCTTGAAGAACTTCGCAAAGGTCGTGCAACACAGCATGCTCACACGCATGAGCATGAACATGAACATGACCATGTTCATGGTGAGAATTGCAATCACGCTGAAGAAGAGACCAGCGAGGAGTCAGCTGCTGCAAAGAAGGATGAGAAAACAGAAGCTGTGCTTCCAGAACTTAATGATGATTTTGCTAAGAGTTTTGGCGAAAACTTCACTTCACTTGTAGATCTTAAGAAAAAGGTTGGTGAAAATCTTAAGCTTGAAAAGGAACAAAAGCTTCGCGAGAAGCGTCGCTCTGCAATCATGGAGAAGCTTGTTGCTGAGACAAAGGCAGAGCTTCCAGAAGTGATTGTAGAAGGTGAACTCAATAACATGCTTGCGCAGATGCGTGCAGATATCGCCCGCTTCGGTGGAACATGGGAAGAGTATCTTGCGCACTCCAAGAAGACTGAGGAAGAGATTAAGGCAGACTGGAAGGACGATGCTCACAAGCGCGCACTCAGTCAACTCCTTCTTCATAAGATCGGTCAGATAGAGAAGCTAACAGCAACTGAAGAAGAAGTTGAAGTGGAACTCGTTAGACTTCTTGCAACAGTGCAGGATGCTGACGAAGAACGCGCAAAAGCGTATCTTTATCAGGCGCTCACCAATGACAAGGTTCTCGCCTTTTTGGAAAAGGCAGCAGACTAACGCGAACGAAACGCAGACAATACAAAATACAGGGCGGCACCGAAGGTGTCGCCCTGTATTTACTTTTCATCGCACACTCTTATATGCTTCATCTCTACCCTCAGAGAACAATGTCGCATTTCATCCAACATCTGCACCGGTTGACGTTTGCAGATGTTGTGTAAGCAACAAAAAATACAAATAAAGAGCGACAACTTTAGGTGTCGCTCTTTATTTTATATCTTACTGCTTAACCACCTTTCCTCCTTCAACTTTCCACACTTCTGTTCCCTGGTTACGAATACCTCTTTGATCAAAATCTACATTACCAGAATATCCTTTGAAGTTTGCATGAGCAATGTTATTTACCCACGTAGTATTCTTTGCATCGTAGTTATTGAGAAGCGTCATGATGCCATCGTAACCATATTCAGCGAATGGACTAGGATCGGTGCCGTACATTGCTTTGTAACGAGAACGAAACTCAGTTAGGTCGCTTGTAGTGAATTGAAGTGTATAGGCTTTGTTTAGTTTATTCATGTCACCTACCTGTTTCTCGTATTCTGCCCAACCTGTCTGAAGCTGTGCATCATAGTAGTATGTAACTTTATCTGGTGTCATGCCGGCAAGAAGAAGATTCTTTGTGATGGCTGATCCATTAGATGGGTCAGTTAGAAAAACTACAGCATCTACCTTTGAAGCTACAATTTTTGTTGCTATAGTCTTGGCATCATCTTTATTGTTAAGAAGGAAGTCTGCATGCTCCTTTGTATACGTTTTAAGAAATGCATCATAGAACCCTATAGAAGCTGGTGCGTTTGTGGAATGAACTATTGCTAACTTCTTATGATTGCCTTGTGCATCAACAAATTTTGCAATGTTCATAATCTGACCATTGGCATCTGCGGACATTTGAAAAATATTGTCATTGCCAACACCGTAGTTTTGGAGACCAACACAGACTACAGGAAGGCCATCTTCTTTCATCTTCTGATTCACTGCATCAAGAACAGGTGTTGATACCATGAATATCGCATCTACCTTATCGAGTGATGTCATTTTTGTATATGCGGCAATACCTACTTTTGCATCGAACTTATCATCTTCCTGCACAGTTGTGATAGTTACATTGGGATGCTGTTTCATGTAGTCTTGAATAGCCATGTTTGCAGCCTTGCCGACGCCTTCACCAATAGTGCCAAATTGACTAGTTAATGGAAGCATAATACCAATCTTAATAACTCGTTTTTCTTTGCTGGCTGTTATCACCTTCGTTGTACTAGCTGAAGGTGAGTTAGTTACAAACCAAGCTCCACAAATAATAATCAAAACTACGACACCAAACGATATATATTTTTTCATATAGTTTATATTTGTAATTAAGGTTAACATGAAAAACTCATGTGCCTAGTTGTAATACTCAACAAATTTTCATAGTTTATACCTTGAAAACTTGATAAAGCTGGGAAGTCGTGTTCCCATGAGCTCTCACTCCTCTTTCTTCGGAGTTTGGACAGTGCCAGTCTGCACTGGCTGGCGAAGTGGTTTCCCTCTGCCGCAGGAAC
Organism: uncultured Candidatus Saccharibacteria bacterium; assembly: GCA_964491805.1. Lineage (GTDB taxonomy): Bacteria > Patescibacteriota > Minisyncoccia > Phycocordibacterales > UBA5272 > UBA11704. The sequence continues at coordinate 9,838 of CAZBGU010000017.1, read as the reverse complement.
CAGAATCTGCGGTCATGTTTTCTCCTCAGTCGACAAGCATCATTGCTTATCTTCTGGGCATCAGTGTACCCTATATTATGCAAGGTGTCAACATATGTGTCTATTTTTTTACATAATATTTGGTGTAGCTTTAAAAATAGTCTTTATAAAACATAGCATATTTTGTACTGCTCTCATTAAATACTTTATATTTGTCAAAATTATTGACTATTTAATCTTTACATATATAATTAGGAGATATGGACCACCTTATTCCACCACTCAAGAATCTTGGACTTTCAGAAAAGGAAGCGAGAATCTATCTTGCTCTTCTTCAGCTTGGCCCTGCTACGCCATATAAGATGTCTAAGAGGGCACACTTGAAACGACCAACTGCTTATGTAATTGCTGAAGAACTTCTTGAGAAAGGTTTTGTTATACAGGCTCCAGGTGAGAAACATACTTATATTGCACGTCCACCGGAAGTTATCTTTGATGAGTTTGAAAAGAAAATTGGAGAATCACGAAAACATTTACCAGAATTAAGAAGTCTTCGCGGCGGCATTGCAGAAAAGCCATCCGTTCTCTATTTTGAAGGAGTTGAGGGTATTAGACAAGCGTTATTTCATAGAATACAGGAACTTGGTAACACAGAAATTTTAGGATTTTATGCTGACCCTGAGTATGCAAGTGTGGCACTTTTGCCAGTAACTAAGGAGTTTAATGAGTATCTTGCTCCACACAATATTAAAGTCCGTGGTTTTGTAACTGACACAAAAGAATTAAAAGAAATGGGGTTTGATAAATTTTTTAACTTACAAGATCCTGCTGCGGCTGCGATCAATGCGAAGATTGTCGGGAAGGATATTTATAGTTCAAATGCGTCGTTTGAATTTTATCCTAAGTTTATTAAAATAATTTTTTTTGATACAGCAATTGCAATTATTATCGAATCAGAAACAGTTGCGAAAGCATTACGTCAGATATTTGAGATGTTGTGGTCAAGAATTGGAAGCGAGGAATTTAACACGAGTAAGTTTTTGCGCTAATACCATAAATACAAAAGCAACGCCGTAGACGTTGTTTTTGTTTGAATTGCAAGTGGTTATATTTACTTCCTGACGAGTTTCCCATCAACGATGCTGTAGTATTCAACTTCGGGGATCATAGACCGCCCTTTCCATGCGTAATTAATTAGTCCACCATTTTCTGCTTTACTCACTTGCGCTTTTTCTACCACACAGGTTGGATTATCTGGTCCGCAAGCAATAAGACCTTGTGCAATATCCATTACCATTTCATAGTCGAACACAGGCGTGGTAAGTCCGGAGGCTGGTAATGCACCGTAGTCAGCAATGTACCTACCCTCGAATTGTTTCTTCACTCCTGTGGTGGTAAGAGTAATGTTGTTTAGACCTTCACTTGAGAATTGTTTGAGGAAATTTACAGTTCCACATGTTGCTATGTTGCAGATAATGTCTGGCTTATAAGAAATCTCGTTTGAAAATTTTACCACCTTAATCATATCTGGTTCATATGCAGTTGTAATAATCGCCCTGTATCCGTCTTTTTTTAATTTGACCATCTCTGTCTTTATGTCAGTCTCTGTTGTAAGATTCATTATTTTGATCTCCCCGTTAAAAGTATTCTTAAGCGAGTCAGAACAAATCTCTGCAAGGCCGTTGCTTACGCTCATGGTTACTACTTTTGTGTAACCTAAAGAGGTAAAATGTGTACCTTGTTTTGAACAAAGATCTCGATAGTCTATAAAAGTCTTAAGGGCTTTGTCATAGGTTGTAATAGGAACATCAGTAAAGGTTGAATGTCCAAAGACGATACCCTTATTCTGAGCAAGGGGTAATGTTGCAAGCGTTGGTCCCGTGAGCATGACATAGAGAGCTTGCACCTTGTCTACCTCGATAAGTTTTTGTGCCGCAGTTACAGAAGTTTTAGAGTCTCCCGCACCATCTTCAACAATGATTTCTACGTGTGAATTTGGGTATTGCACTTGCAGATCCTTTTTTGCCATTTCCATGAGGTTGCGGGATGTCTCTCCAAGAGATGCCGTTTTTCCTGTTATTGGCAGAATGACACCAATCTTAAGAGTGTTTGTAGTTTCCTTCTTGTGTATATAGAAACTGACACCACTAATGAGTGCAAGTAGAATAATTCCGGTGATATATTTGTTTTTCATATTTTTTTGAAAGTCCAATGTCAGGACTTTATTTGACATTGTTGCTATAGTGTAGCATTTATTACTATAGTGGTAAATATCACCACATGGTGATATACTACACCATATTAGTATAAAATACTATATGTATACAGAAATATTGGGAGAATTAGGTTTCGCTAAGAACGAAAGTTTCATTTACGTGGCACTTGTTAAGACAGGTGGAATGGGTATCGCCTCCATTGCTCTCAAGTCTGGTGTTCACCGAAGAAACGTTTACGATAGCATGCAGAGACTCCTTGAAAAGGGTCTTGTGTATGAAGAAATTGGAGATAGGGAGAACAAGTACTATGCCGTTGACCCGCACAAACTACTTGAGATGGTCGAAGAAAAGAGAAATAAAGTAGAATCACTTATGCCGGAACTTCTGAAGCAGTTTTCTTCCTCTGCAAGCGAACAAAGTGTTGTCATTTATCGTGGCGTTGAAGGAGTAAAAAATTATATCCGTCTTATGGAGCACGAAGGAAAGGAGATATATTTGTATGGCGCACTCGGTGGTTCGTTATCACCAAAAGTTGTTCACACTTTCGAGCGACTTCTTGTGATGCTTACAAAGAAAAACCTTCCAGCAAATGTGTTGTATCGAAACAGCGTTGCTGCGACTAATCCAAATGTTATTGGACATCTTGGCCCAACTTCAAGAAATCGCATTCTTTCGAAGGAGTTTAGTGACATCTCCACCTACACAATTTTTGGCGAGTATGTATGTATGCAGTCAGGTGAATACACTGAGGAAAACTTTGCCGAAAAAGGAGAAGTAACTCTTTTTATTATAAAAAGTCGAGGGATTGCCGAGATGATGAAACTTCAGTTTAGTGCTGTATGGGAGGTGTCTGAAGATGCAAAAAAATTTAGCAAGAGGTAGGGTCCACTATCTCCCCATAATCGCATCGTATACCGCTTCTTTGCTTCTAAAATCTTTTGCATCCAATTCTTCAATCACTTTTCCTTTTTCAAGAACATATCCACGGTCAGCAATAGTAAGAAGCGAGATGAGATTGTGTTCGATAACGAGTACACTTAAATTTCTTTCTTTTCGTATCGTATCAATCACCCTAAAAATATCTTGCACGAATTTTGGTGAAAGACCAAGTGATGGCTCGTCAAGGAGAAGTACATCAGGGTTAGTGATAAGTGCGCGAGCGAGCGCTACCATCTGTTGTTCCCCTCCTGAGAGATTTTTTGCAAGGGTGTTTTTCTTTGTTCGAAGAATAGGAAAAAGAGAGTAGAGATCTTCTGGTATATCACGCACAGTACCACCAACAATCACATTTTCAAAAACAGTAAGGCTTGGAAACACTCGTTTACCCTGGGAGACATATGCGATGTTTTTACATGCGGTGACACGTCCAGCTTTCTTGTCGAGGAGTCCAGCGATGACTTTAAGTATCGTGCTCTTGCCTGCACCGTTTTGGCCAAGGAGTGCGACCACTTCACCTTTTTTTACATGCAGTGAAACACCAAAAAGAACCTGAAGGTCTTTGTAACCAGCGTCAACGTTATGAAGTTCGAGTATTGTTTCTTGCATACATTAGTCGCCGAGATAGGCGGTTTTTACAATATGATTTTCGAGTACTTCTTCTGCCTTTCCTTCGGCAATATTCTTGCCACCGTCTAGGACGTATACATAGTCAGATAGTTCTCGAATGATTGCCATGTCATGTTCGATAAGAATAATGGCGGAACCACGCTCTTTCTCTTCTTTGAGGATCGCCTTGATGGTATTAATGGTTTCTGGAAAAAGCCCTGCGAATGGTTCGTCCAAGAAAAGTATTTTCGTTCCCCCTGCAAGAGCTCTTCCGAGCTCAAGAAGCTTTCTTTGTCCATACGAAAGATGTCTTGCTTGTGTGTGCACGTGATGACTAAGTCCTATACGTTCGATGACATCGTGTGCTTCATGTTTATGAGGCGCAAAGGTAAAAAGAGAACGGAATACATTTTTTGTTTCAAGAGATAGGAGTATGATATCTTCTACGGTCATGTGTCCCCACAAACGAGAGTCTTGAAACGTTCTCGAGTAGGCCCCTTCCATGCGTACCATACCAGAATCTTTTTGAATCATACCCGTAAGCACATTGACGAGGGTGCTCTTGCCACTTCCGTTTGGTCCGATGATACCCGTGATGGCCCCACTGTTAGCTGTGAAGCTAACAGATGATAGTGCACGAATACCATCGAAGTGTTTTGAAATAGACTGTGCGTGTATCATAGTTATAGTGAATAGTTACCAAAGATTCCGATCGGTCGTTTATACATAAGATAGATGAGTGCGAGACCATACAGAATAACTCTTGTTTGAGCTGCAATTTCTGTTGGAAGTCCGACGAAACGAAGCACCTCAGGAAGCAATGTAAGAACGATGACACCAGTGATAACACCGCGAGTAGAGGCGAGTCCTCCTAGGATTATGACGGTGAGCACGAAGATGGATTCATTAAGCGTGAATGATGTTGGATCAATAAAAGAAATATAGCTCGCATAGAGTGATCCTGATATAGAAGCAAAGATTGCACCAAGAGCGAACACTGCCATCTTATATGCATTAGCATTGTAATGAAACGGAAGGAGAGCGTCTTCATCTTCACGAATAGCGTGTAACACTCGTCCGAAGTGTGAACGTGATATATTATCAAGTATATACGCAGAAATAACAGCTATGAGCGCGGTAAAGATAAAAAATGAAAGACTCGAAGAAAGTGTGAAACCAAAGAATGAAGGTCGGCTTATGCCAAATATTCCGAAAGGTCCTTTTGTGACCGAATCGAGATTCATGAAGAGTGAGTACATAATAACTGAGAGTCCGATTGATGCGAGTGCATAGTAATCACCTTTTACTTTTTTTAATGAATACGATATAGCCCCTGCAACACAAGTAGAGATGGTGATACCGACAATAAGTGATGAAACAAAAGAAACTCCATAGAACTTCGTAAGTATCGCAGTCGCATATGCACCTAGTCCATAGAATGCTGCATGAGTGATAGAAAGTATTCCCGTGTGGCCAACGATCAAATTAAGTGAAAGCGCGAACGGGGTAAAGAGTGCTATGATAATAAGAAGATGAATAATGTAGTCCATGGCTATTGCTTGAGTATACCAGTAGGTCTGATAAGGAGAATGATAATGAGAACAAGGAATGCAACAGCATCTTTCCATTCACCCCGATATACCAGACCGCAGCAGTCTCAATTGTGGCAAGAAGTATTGCTCCTATCGCGCCGTAGAGCATGTTACCAAGTCCTCCAATGATGGCAACAATAACCCCTTTCAAGAGTAGTGACATTCCTGTATATGGGTCAAAACTCGTGTCCATAGCACATAGCACAGAAGCGATAACTCCAGTTGCAACTCCAAGTGAAAGCGCGACGTAACGAATCTTTTTAATCGGAAGATATGATGTGGTGGCGAGTTCTTCATTGTCAGATAGCGCCCGAAGTTGTAGACCAAATCGTGTTCTTTTTAGGATGATGTACACACAAAGATAGATTCCTACAGCAACTACCACCATTGTTGCTTGCACAAAGGTTATTGAAAGTGTTGTCAATGGTAGTACTTTTATTTCTGTACCGAATGTTTGCACATTAGATGTGAAAAGAATTGCTAAGAGTGCTTGTGTAACCGTGAGTGCACCTAGAGATGCTATCATCATTACAGAACCAGAAGACTTTTTCACACGAAGCTTCGCATAGAGAAGTGTTTCGATTGCCAATCCAAAGAGAATCGTGAGAATGATTGTGAGGAATACAGTAATAGTAAATGGCATGTGTGCCTTAGAAAGCACAAGGAAGAGATAGTCACCAAGGATAAGATACGAAGCGTACGAGAGGTCGAAGAACTTGTTGGTGCTGTAGAGAAAGTTAAAACCAAGCGCAAGCAGCGCATATGTCGACGACAGCACTACAGTGTTAAGGGCTATCTGAAGGAAGTATTCCATGGGTATAAGTGTAGCATTTGCTTTTAATAATTTAGAAACGTATGTCAGTTATTGAACAGTGAAAACAAAACTTATATCCCATCCCACATAATATCAAACATGGTCCTAAGTGCGTCTGCAACAAGCTTGCTTTCGATCGCTAGGCAAAGAATTTCTTTTTTTAATGATGTAATGATAATTGCTTCATCGTAAATTTCGATACTGATGCCAAATTTTTTGTTTTTGGGGAGGAGTTTTGTTGTGCGATAGTCTTCTTCGCCTCGCTCAACCCATTCTTTGGCAGAGTATTTCATGATACTACGTGCTTTAATACCCATTTTCTTTCTTTTTTTGATGTAACCATCAATCGTCTCTGTTCCAAAGAGTACTGCCAAGTCTTCATCTTCAATGCCTATAATTTCACCTTTCTGTTGGTCTAGGTAAGTATAATGAACTCTTCGAATGTCTTCTATGTTGTCATAAAAATATACTTGAGGTTTTCTTGTGAGCGGGTTGGTCATCTGGCGAAGAAGCGGAAAGACAGACTGAAGCAGTTCTTCGCGTTCATTGTGAATTACTTTTAGAATATTCGGATCACTTGGGGTGAATAGTATTTTTTTGTTTTTTAAAGTTTTTGTAAAAAAACCCAAGGAAATAAGCGGTGTCATAATCTCATATACTGTTCCACGCTTGATTTGCGCATGCTTTGACAGCTCCAGTATTGTTGCTGGTCCAATATGTAGACCAGTGAGATACAAGGAAGCTTCCTTCTCAGTAAGTCCAAGTTTGATCAGTTTTTTTGTTAAATCCATAGTAGTGTCGATTTTATCGACACTATGTATAATACCATAGCAGTATTGTAAAATAAAGATACTTTGGTTGTTGTGGCTTACATATTCTGAAAAAGTTGACCACATTGACATGCAATGTATAATATTACAAAAATAAAATAAACATGAAAAATATACTAACTATAGTAGTAAGTGCTGGTGTCATATGTGGTGTATGGTTAATGATTAATTCGATGAACAGTAGTTCGATAGTTCATGTGGTAAAAATCGGCGCAATCCTTCCCTTGTCGGGTGGCGGACTTGCCATATACGGTGAATCAATACAAAAGGCAATTAATTTAGCAATTGAGCAGAGCGGTTCAAAAGATAACGTGCAACTCATTGTGGAGGATGATCATGGATGTGAAACAAAGAATGATGTTACTGCTGCGCAAAAGCTCATTGATGTTGATAAGGTGAAAATAATCATTGGTGCAGTGTGTACCAGTCCAACACTTGCGTTTGCTCCTCTTGCTGAGTCAAAAAAAGTTGTAGTAATTTCACCGTCTGCTTCTGGCAAGAATATCACTAATGCAGGTGACTATATCTTTAGAACAAATGCATCTGATGCAGATAAAAGTATAGAACTTGCTAGGTATCTATACCAAAAAGGGTACAGAAAAATGGCAATTGTTCATGATTCATCACAAGATGCATCAATTTCCCAACGAGATGATACTATAGGAGAATTCATAAGACTTGGTGGGCAAGTAGTGGTTGATGAGGCATTCGTTGCAAAAGATAAAGATTTGCGAACACAATTGAACAAAATGAAAAAGAGTGCCGCTGATATCGTCGTGATTGGTGGTTTACCAGATGAAATTGTTTTATTACTTAAGCAAGCACGAGAGGTTGGAATCACTGTAACAATGGCCTCAACGGAAGGAACAATCACGCCACAGATGATTGCATCGGCAGGAAAGTCCTCCGATGGTCTTATATTCCCCTCATCTGTTTCTCCAACTAATAAAGAGGTTAATGATTTTGCTTCTCTATACAAAGTCAGGTACGGTTCTGATCCGACACAATTTGCTGCAGAGGCGTATGACGCTACTTTGCTTGCCATTAAATCAGCACTAGCCAGTGACGGAAGTAGTGAAAGTATTAAGTCTAATCTTGAAAAAAATGGACAAAATTATCACGGTGCAAGCGGTGTTATTTCATTTGATAAAAATGGAGATGTTAAGAAACCTGTTCAGATACAAATGATACAAGAAGGAAAGCCTGTTACTATACAGTAATTTCTGACTGACGGTTCTGGTTGATGTAAAATAGAATAACAACAAAAAAACGAGACTGTGTCTCGTTTTTTGGTCACACTGTTACTTAATGGCTGTGACTGACCAGTAGAGGTTTGTTATATCGCCCTTTTGATCAAAGGCGTAGCTTTTTGCAAAACCTCTTTGCTCTTTTGAAACTAGATAATCGTGAATGTTAGTATTTCCTTTTGCAAGTTCAGCACGTGCAACAATCATGGTTAGATCATATGAGGACTCGGCATATTTATTTGGCACTTTACCGTATACCTGCTCGTATTTCTTGTTGAACTCATCAGATCTCGCGCTTTCTATCATGTTCAAGTTATTGTTTTTTACTTCAATTTTCTTTTCATCAACAGCAACCTTTAAGTAGTTTGTTCCAAGAACTGGCACGTTGTAGTTAAGTTCTTGCATTTTTTTAACAAGGGTAATTGCACCCGCTTCTGTTCCTGTCCAGACAATTCCATCAATCTTTTTTGACTTTGCTTTAACAATAAGAGTTGAAAGTGCTGTTGCTTCATCTGCGTAAGTGAACTGCTCCTTCATACCTACAGCGGCACCGGCATTTTGTGCAGCTTTGGCCCAGGCATTTGTATGTGCTACTCCCCATGTGCCATCAACAGTAAGAATAGCTAGATTTGTGACATTGTTATCCTTTAGCCATTTTTCTGTAGGTGTTTGGATTTGGTAAATAGGAGAGACACCGTGAATGAGATGTGCCTTGTCTTGATCGCTTCCATCCACAACATCAGATGATGTGTCCGCAATTACTGCTGTCATTCCATTCTGTGCTATTACAGGAAGGGCGGCAGAAATTTGGTATGACCATGTTGGGCCAAAAATTGTTTTGATGCCCTTGCCATTCATGTAACTTACACCGGTGACAGTTTTCTTTGGGTCTGTGGCGTCATCATAGTATTCGATGTTGAGGTCGATACCTTCCTTTTTAAGGTCTGCCTTAGCAAGCTCGATACCGTCCTTGATATTTCCACCATCAACTGCCGCATAACCAGTAAGAGCAAGAACCGCTCCCATGTTCACAGTTTTGCTTGTCGTTATTGTTTCGTGCGAAGTATTTCTTCCATTTAAAAAGTATGCACCGGAAGCGATAATAAGAACTACTAATAATGTAAGTAATATGTTTTTGGTTTTCATTTTTGTTTATTGTATAAGTATAGTATTAATTGTCTATACATTTTTTACCTTCTCCACAAATTTTCAAATTATGAGTAACTTGAAAACTTGGTAAGGAGGATGAGTTTCCTCATTAACGCCCTGGTCATATTATGACATTTTTGGTGTCAAATGTCAAGTATATAAATGTCACTTTTATATTACATTACATATTGTAAAATAAGGTTACAGTGATATACTGTCATTATAGATATGACAGTTAAAAATACACGACTAAAAATAGAAGAAAAAAGTAAAGCAGAAAACCCTCTTCTTGAACGTCTTGTTTCTTTTGGTTTTTCCCATACAGAGGCCAGTATTTATCTCTACCTTTTACAAAAAGGTACAGAAACCGGTGGATCTAAGATTGCTATTGGTACAGGTCTTCATCGTCAATATGTTTATCTTGCGCTTCCACGGCTTATTGCAGATGGACTAGTAGAAGAAGTTG
>CAZBGU010000016.1:0-21063 GCA_964491805.1 uncultured Candidatus Saccharibacteria bacterium | reverse complement strand
TACGGTCACCGGCACCTCAACACTTGCAACAACAACCGCTACCGCACTTACTGCTGACACAATTTACGGAACCATTGCACATCTTGTGAATGCGTCCACTACCGGTCTTACCACTTCCAATCTTTTCTCTACTACACTTACTAACTCTGGTAATGCAACTGTAGGAGGAACTCTAGGTGTTACCGGACAAACAACACTTAACACCGCATCAGCTACAGGTATCACTGCAACTAGTCTCTTCTCTACCAACCTTGCACTCACTGGTACTCTTCGTGATTCTACTACTGCATCCGGTACTGTAGGACAAGTACTCTGGTCAACTGGAACCTCTACTCTTTGGACTTCTACTTCCTCACTCGGCATTATATCTGGCGGTGTGAATGGTCTCCTTGCTCGTTGGACGTCTCCTACAACACTCTCGACAGGTCTCTTTATGGACAACGGAACAGTTGCTGGAGTGAATGCGACGTCTTCTACAACCACCTTCACTGTACAAGGTAACGCAGGATCAAATGCAGTACTTAATGTTGCATCTTCCTCTGGAACTTCATTCCTCTCGGTACTTGCGAATGGGAATGTGGGGATTGGTACCACAACCCCATCGAATTCCATGGAAATATGGAAGACTATAACAAAATCAGTTGGTGCGGGGTTGTTCTCTGTGATGGGAGAGGCCGCATCAGGTAGCAGTGTTAAAATAGGACTCCTTTCTCCTTCGGGCGATCCAGGTACATACCCAGGTATTTGGTTCAACCAAGTTACGCCATCAGTCACGAATTACACTTTATGGTACGAAGGAGGTCAGACGAACGTCAACGCATTATCTGGGAACTCTGTAGAGCTTCAAGTTAACAGGACAACTCATTTTGGGGTTGGTTCAAACGGTGTAACAATTAACGGGTCAAATAACACACTTCCAACAAATCCTCTTACTGTTAACAACGGTGCCAATACTGCAACACTGTTTACCATTTTAAACGGTGGTAATGTTGGTATAGGTTCCACTTCACCAGCCTCACTTCTTACAATACAAGGAACATCCTCATCACCTACAACAAGTCTTCTTAGTATCGCTTCTTCATCAGGCTCTTCACTCTTCACTGTACTTGCGAATGGGAATGTTGGGGTGGGTAATAGTGCACCGTCAGGTCTCTTAGATGTAGAGACCTCACTTGCGCCAAGTGGTTTGAATGGGGCAGGGGTCACACTTAAAGCACAAAGCGCAAGCGATGCAGCGAACTCAGGAGGATCAGTATTGATACGTTCTGGAGATTCAGGGTCTTTTTTGGGAGGTTCTTCTATTACTCTTGGTGGTGTTGCGGGTTGGGGTATAGGGAATCCGGGAACAATGACTCTGTATGGTGGTGATGGGTCAAACGGTACAGGTAATGGTGCGATAATTAGTTTTCTAAGTTCAGGGACAGCAAATGGTATGGGTCTTACTATTACTGGAGGGAATTCATATTGGGGGGTAGGTAATACCGGAGGTGATGTTTTTATAGACGGTGGTAGTGGGGTTACCGCAGGTAATATTTTGCTTGGTTCCACACAAGGAAATGTTGGTATTGGCACAACAACTCCTTTGCAAAAGCTGTCTGTCGCTGGATCCTTCGGTCTCACAGGAGCGTTCTTCGACGCTACGAATGCATCAGGAACAGTAGGGCAAGTACTACTCTCTACAGGAACCTCAACACAATGGGTATCGACATCGTCGCTTGGAATCTCTTCGCTCTCTGGTGGTATAAATGGATTCCTGTCACGTTGGACATCTCCTACAACACTTTCGACAGGACTCTTCATGGATAACGGAACAGTAGCGGGAGTGAACGCGACGTCGTCAGCTGTGACATTTACAGTAAAAGGGTCAGGGTCACAGAACCCTCTAAGCATTGCTTCGTCTACTGACACATCACTTTTCACGGTACTCGCGAATGGGAATGTTGGTATTGGAACATCGACACCAAACAGTCTCTTACAGGTTGTTGATTTGATTAATTTTGACAACAGTAATAATTCTACATTCCTTGGCTACCAAGCAGGAAAGTTAAGTACTACAACAAGTAATGGGACAATTATTGGTAACCAAGCAGGGTATTCTGGCGGTGGTGTCAATGCAACATTCATTGGGTATCAGGCAGGGTATTCAAATGTTGATGGCTCTAACTTAACTTTTATCGGTGATCGCGCAGGGTATTCTAACCTCTCAGGTATTCGTAACACTTTTATCGGGCAATCAAGTGGGTATTTCAACTCTACAGGTGAGTCCAACATTTTTATTGGTAAAAATGCTGCAGAAAATAACACCTCAGGAAGCTATAACACTGTGATTGGAACACTTGCTGGAGGTTCTCTTCTTTCAGGGGATAATAATATAATTATCGGATATAACCAGGATATTACTGGAGGAAGTGTTTCTAATTTCCTTAATATCGGAGGAGCTATCTTCGGTAATCTTTCGACTGGGTATATTGGTATTGGTAGCACAACACCAAGTTCTAAGTTGTCTGTTGTCGGCACTGTAACTGCAGATACCTTTGTTTCGTCATCATCTACTGGAATGTCTTCATTTAATGAGGTTAACTTTGCAGCTATTCCAGGAGCTCAACGTTGGCTCTACTGGAATGGGGTTAAATTCATAACATCGTCCTCATCTCTTGAGAACACGTTTGTTGGTGAACGTGCAGGTTCTGTGTCAACTGGTGCATATAACACAGCGTTTGGATCTGGTGCCTTTGAATCTAATACAACAGGAGTAATAAACGTTGCTATGGGTCACTATGCACTTCATTCCAATATTAGTGGTGGTTACAACGTAGCAGTTGGTGCAGGCGCTCTTAAATTTAGTACCTCAACATCTGGTAACATTGCGGTCGGATCTAACGCTTTACGCGATTCTACTACGGGGGAGTATAACGTATCTATTGGTGATTATGCAGGTATAAATACTATAACAGGAAGTGAGAACGTCTTTATTGGAGATGCCGCTGATTCGCTTTCTTCTAACTTAACTTCTTCTGTAGCACTCGGTGCATATGCTAAAGTCGGATGCTCCAACTGTATGTCTCTTGGTGGAACAGGAATGTATTATACAAATGTAGGTATTGGCACCACAACACCAGATTCTACACTTACTGTTCGTGGTACGAGTGCTAATAATCTTATGAAGGTAGCATCTTCTACTGGCGCCACCCTCTTCTCTATCCTTGCGAATGGGAATGTGGGGATAGGAACATCAACACCAAGTCAAAAGTTAGAAGTATCAGGCTCAATAAAAGAAACAGGAGCTAATGGAAATATTTTAGTTGGTGATTACTCGTCAAACGGCCAACAGGTTACCGTATCTTCTGGTTTGAGGTCTTTGTCGCTTCGCAGTTTCTCTAACGATTGGAATTATTTTATTTCTTCGGGAGCACATACAGCTTTTGGTACAGAAGATAACCAGAATTTTTATTTCTTTACTAACAACAAGGCACGACTCGGTGTATCATCGGGAGGTACGATTAGTTTATATCCATCGTATAGTTTTTTGGATACAAATTCTCGTTTGTATGTTAATGCAGGAGAAGGAGACTATGTAGGTGAAGGAAAAACATATGCTGCCACATTTGTGAATGGCAATGTTGGTGTTGGTACAACAACTCCAGGAGCTACGTTTACCGTCCAAGGAACATCATCATTGCCTACGACAAGCCTGCTTTCTATTGCTTCTTCGTCAGGTTCTTCACTCTTTACCGTGCTTGCGAACGGGAATATTGGGGTAGGGACAACAACACCAGGATCACTACTTTCTTTTGCTGGGCTTTATCCTCATATTTCATTTTTTAATCCTACATTTAATCAATCATGGCAGATTCGAGGTGGGACGGGTACCACATCTAGTAGTTTTGAAGTCTATGACGCTACCAATAATAAACCAAGATTATCGATTCGTAATGATGGTATGGTGCTTGTTGGAACGAGTACTAACATCTCTTCAAATGGCAGTAGAATGTTTGTATATGGTGGGTCAAATGGGGCAAATATCGATGTGATGGGTGATTCGTCTATTGCTGGTGGAGATCAAGCTATTATCGAACTTGAAGGGTCTGATTATGCAGACAATGCAAACTCTCTTTCAATGCGTTACTTCGGGCCAACCACTTTTGATTTTGTCGGTGCATCATACGGTGTCTCGGGTAAGCGTCTAGCTGTCCTTGATTTTTTGAATGCGTCTACGTCTATTGTTAGTGTGTCAGGTGGCTCCCCACTTCGTTACTATATGGATTATGTTGAAAGAATGAGGCTCTGGAATAATGGATCTCTTAGTCTTGGTGCAACAACCTCAGTTAATGGTGCGACGTTATATGTGGCAGGTCTAGCGTCATCTACTCTTAATCCGTTTACTGTAGCTTCTTCGTCAGGCTCTTCACTCTTTACCGTGCTTGCTGGTGGGAATGTTGGAATTGGATCTTCTACACCATCGAGAACCCTCACTGTTGCGGGGTCGTTTGGTCTTGCCGGTGGATTCTTTGATGGTTCTAATGCTTCTGGCGCTCAAGGGCAAGTACTTCTTTCAACAGGAACTTCAACACAATGGACGTCCACATCATCACTTGGAATTATTTCTGGTGGTATTAACGGTTTCCTTACACGTTGGACCGGGGCTAATACTCTTTCTACTGGCCTCTTCCAAGATAATGGAACAGTAGCTGGAGTAAACGCAACATCATCTTCGTATACGTTTACTGTAAAGGGTACGGGGGTGCAGCACCCTCTTAGTGTTGCATCCTCAACAGGATCTCCTCTTTTTACAGTGCTTGCAAACGGTAGAGTTGCTGTGGGTAACGATCTAGTATTTAACCCTGGATCGAAGTTCCAGGTGGATAATACTGGAGGAGAATCATACGGTATCTTGATAAGAGGAAGTAACGGTAATGCGAATGGTTCACAGGCGTCATTTATTCTTGATGACACCTCTAATCCAACTAATGGTCGTTACTCCTTTATTTCAAGAAATGGGGGATTTGATATGACGCAGGAGTTTAGTCCGTACGGTAATCTATTTTCTATTGATGGAGTAACAGGGAACATGACGGTCGGAAGTGTTCAAGGTGGGCCATTTAATGCTAAGTTTAATGTAAAAGCAAACTCTAATACCTCAAGTGGTTCCGTTCTTAGTCTGTTTAACGCTTCTAATACAGAGCTTCTCCGGGTTAAAAATGACGGTACGGTCGGTATCGGTACTACAACTGGTGCAGTTATGCTTTCTTTGGTCGGCACATCAACAAATGATCTTATCTCAGTGACGTCATCATCAGGAACTTCGGTATTTAAAATTTTATCTAACGGTTACGTTGGTATCGGGTCATCGTCTCCATCATCATCGTTAACTGTCAACGGAGATATTAATCTTTCTAACACTTCTTCCTATAAGATAGGGGGACTTAGGGTGTTGTACGCCTCATCAACCGATCTCACAACGCTTGTTGGTATTCGTGCAGGGAACGCACTTGTCTCCAACCCGTCATTGCTTGCAACCGCAGTGGGATACGAAGCCCTTAAAGATGCCACGTCATCTGTTGAGAACACAGCCGTTGGTGCCTACGCACTTAAATCTAACACTTCTGGTTACGAGAATACCGCAGTAGGTACGAATGTTCTTAGTCTTAATATTTCTGGATATCGTAACGTTGGATTTGGTAACTATGCTTTATATGGGAATCTCTCAGGTAACAACAACATGGCGATAGGGTATACAGCTCTTCAGTATAATCAAATTGGAAGTGGTAACAGTGCGATAGGACAGAATTCTCTACGTTACTCATCGTCTTCATCTCTTATGGTTGGTATAGGTGACAGTGCTGGTGTCGGATCTTCTAACAATATGCGTAGCTATAATGATTATGGTGGAACACTTATTGGAGCTAACTCATCTCGAGATGGAGTTATTTCTTCCACAACACAAATGGCCTACTTTGCCGCGGTCGGCTTTGAGTCGAAGGTTGGTTGCTCCAACTGTATGGCTCTTGGTGGAACAGGAACCTATTATACAAATGTAGGTATTGGCACCACCACACCAGATTCAACGCTTACTGTTCGTGGTACGAATGCTAACAATCTCATGAAGGTAGCCTCTTCTACTGGTGCTACGCTCTTCTCTATACTTGCAAATGGGAATGTTGGGGTTGGTACTGCTGCTCCGTCTGCGTTATTACATATCAATACTTCATCACTTGCAGATGGTCTTATTATTGAAGGTTCTAATAACCCAGCATTAAGATTCTTTAATGGTGGTAGTGCAATGAGTGCTATCGCTCTTCCTACTTCGAACAGTCAATGGAGCAAAGATTCAGTCAATGGTGATCTCGTTTTGAGGGTAGAGGATTCGTCAAAAAGGATACTGTTTAACACTAACGCTGGTAGTGGTTCTTCTACGCTTGCAATACGAGGAAATAATGTTGGTATTGGTACTTCAACACCAGATGCAATGCTTACTGTTTTTGGAACAGGTACAAGTACCCTTATGAAGGTTGCATCCTCTACTGGCGCCACTCTCTTCTCTATTCTTGCAAATGGAATGACAGTTGTAGGGGCATCATCTTCCCCAAATGCACAACTTAGTGTAATTGGGCAATCAGCTGTCAGTACCTCTGACGCTATCGACGCCCTTGTTCTCACTGGTGGTATTGGGTCAGGTAGTAATAAACGAGGTGGTGGTGTTGTTATGACTGGTGGCACTGGTGGTAATGGAGCGCTAGGTGGTAAAGGAGGAGGATTTAGTTTTATTGGCGGCACGGGAGGTACTGGTTCTGTAGTAGCGGCTGGGGCTGGTGGAGACTTTATTGTTACTGGTGGTTCTGCTGGTTCTGGTCCTGCACAAAATTATGGTGGCTCTGTATATCTTAACGGTGGACAAGCTTCTTCGATAAGTAGTGAGGGTGTAGTGGTCTTGGCAAATACCTATGGTAATGTTATGGTAGGAACTTCAACACGTGACACATATTCTGCATCAATGCTTTCTGTCGTTGGACGTGGCGCGTATAATCTCTTCTCTGTAGCATCATCTACAGGTACTACTCTCTTCTCTATTCTTGCGAATGGTAACGTAGGTATTGGATCGTCTACCCCTTCTTCACAATTTGCTATTGCCGGGGACGGTGTAACTGATCCTGTGAGAGTTTTGTCGTCATCTGGTGAAAGTCTATTCTCTATCCTTGTGAATGGTAATATCGGAATAGGTACAACTTCCCCTTCTGCAAGAATGGCGATCATCAATGCGAGTGACTGTTGTTCAGGAAACGCTCCTCTTGCTCTTGAGGTTGTTGGTGGCGGTGGTGGAACTTCTGAAAATGGATTAGGAGGAGGTGTTTCATTTATTACTGGTAATGGTGGGGCTCTAACATTTAATTCTGGAGATGCAGGGGCATTCACAGTAACAACAGGGAAAGGAGGTTACTCAGGTTTTATTAGCGGAGGCGATGGTGGAAATATCAGCTTTGTAACTGGTGACGGAGGCGATGCTAGTGGTTCTACTTCCGGAAGTGGTGGAAACTTTACTGTGTTAGCTGGTTCTGCTGGTGTAACAGAAGGGACTTCTGGCAACGGTGGTAATATTATCCTTAATCCTGGACTTGGATTAATTGACGGCTCTGTTTTTCTGGCTTCTCTTCAAGGTAATGTAGTAGTAGGCACCTCTACATCTAACACGGATTCAATGTTTTCAGTAACTGGGCGAGGCGCCCTCAATCCTCTCACTGTTGCTTCGTCGTCTGGATCTGTATACATGAAAGTGTTAGCAAATGGTAACGTAGGTATCGGCACCTCAACGCCATCGTCAACTCTTGATGTATACAAAGCAACGTCTGCAACAAGTACTGACGTGTTCCGTGTTATTTCTGATGTGACAAGTACTGGTAATACTGTCTTTAAGATAAAAGCAAATGGTGATGTCTTCACTGATGGTGCGACAACAATTGGTTCTCCTGCTGACCTCGCAGAAAATTATCCAAAAGAGAACCCACAAGAAGCGCTTTTACCAGGAACCGTTGTTGCGCTTTCTACTACAACTGAGTCATGGAATATTGACGATACAGGATCTTCTCAGTACCACATGTCTACGATTAGAAAAGCAAGAAGTGGTGAAGAAGCTCTCGGTGTTATCTCGACACGTCCGGGTATCTTACTTAGTGGTAATACCACAAATGGTGCTCCTGTTGCATTCTCCGGTCGTGTTCCTGTTCGTGTTACAAATGAAAATGGTGTCGTAAAGAAAGGTGACCTTCTTACTATCTCAACTTCAACAGAAGGGTATGCAATGAAGCAGACAGAAGCAGGGTACTCTCTTGGACGCGCTATCTCTGATGCTGATGAAACTGCGACAACAACCTCGGTTCTCATGGTGGTGGAGAATCGTCACAAAGCGGTAACTATTAGTTCTCTCTCAGGCATTGCTGATCTTGTGGCAACAGGAAGCCCTCTTGTTTCTGCTCCTTCTGTTTCTGTGTACGACTCTATTGTCTCAAAAATAAAAGCAGGTAATTCTATTGTTACGGAATATCTTTCACTTAGCGTCAAAGCTGTTTCTGGATATTTCGACAAACTTTTTGCAAAGGAAATTTATACTGACAAAGTATGTATTAAGAAAGCTGATGGTTCAAACGTATGTCTCACCGGCGATCAGGTGGAAAGCATGATGAACGCTTCACAAATACCACTTATGCAACCATCGACTAATGGAAGTGTACAGGTTGATACAACCGGAGGTGTTGGGTCAAGTACCCAAGGTGTGGTCAGTACGACTTCTCCTCAAACAGTTGAAATCGCAAGTAGTACAGCGAGTACAAGTACACAACCAATCCCTACCACAGAACCAACCTCTTCACCAGATGGTGTTAGCGGTGTGACTCCACCAGTCCTTGCTCCAACAAACATTGTAGGTGATCAGGTTCCAGTAGTTAGCCCTTAAAGCATGACAGCGACAGTGTTGTGCTGTAAATGGTGCACTGCAAATACATCTATGAAGTAGAGATGTTGTTTGGTGGAGGTAGTGTTATTTTTAAGTTGTACTCACATATCTATCCTATGGTATTATTATAACTATGAAAATTCACTGTATTGGTATTGGGGGGATAGGACTTTCGGCACTTGCTAGGTATTACGTATCACAAGGGCATACGGTATCTGGTTCAGATATCTCACCTTCTAGTCTTATTGATACTTTGCGTGAAGAGGGGATTACTGTCACAGTACCTCATGATGCATCGTGTGTACCATCTGATGTTGAGCTTGTCGTGTACACCATCGCGATTAGAGAAGATAACGTAGAATTTGTTCACGCTAAAGAACTTGGTGTCGCAACGAAGACCTATGCAGAGGCACTCGGTGAGGTGACTAAAGATAAAATTACCATCGCTGTTGCAGGAACTCATGGGAAGACAACGACAACCGCAATGACGTATTATGCAATGAAGGCCTGCGGTGTTACACCAACGGTTATTGTAGGAAGTCTTTTAAAAGATGAACACGGCAAGCAAACCAACTTCATCAAAGGGGATAGCGAGTACATGATCGTTGAGGCGTGTGAGTACAAGCGATCATTTCTTAACCTGCATCCAACACACGCAATCATTACTAACATAGACGAAGATCATCTTGATTACTACAAAGACCTCGATGATATCAAGAGCGCATTCCAATCCTTTGCAGATAAGCTTCCTGTACATGGTTTTCTTATTGCACATGCTGACAATCAATTAAGCTCTTTATGTAAGACGGTTAACGCTGATACAGTCGACACGAGAAGTGTTGATCTTTCTGTGCTTGGCGAACACAATAAACGTAATGCTCAGCTCGTGATCGCGCTTCTTTCTTTGTTACGTTTTGATGAAATAAAAATACGCAGCGGCCTCAAACTTTTTCCAGGTACATGGCGGAGACTTGAGTATAAAGGTAAGACAGTACACGGTGTCCCTGTGTACGATGACTACGGTCATCATCCAAGAGAAATTGCTGCTTCAGTGGAAGCAATCAGAGAAAAATATCCATATGAGTCACATCATCTTGTAATGTTTTTTCAACCTCATCTTTATTCAAGGACAAAGGCATTGTTAACAGATTTTGTCCGTGTACTCAAAGATATCGACGAAGTTTTTATTCTTCCAATTTATAAAGCACGGGCAGAAGATACTACAATTATTCATGAAGATATTGTTGTTGATTCTATTAACCAGGCAGGTGGTCATGCAAGAAGGGTCGAATCACTTACGGAGATTCCTGCAACGATTGAATCTATCACTAACATGAAATCTGTCATCGTGAATATGGGCGCTGGAGATGCATTTCAAGAAATTAATAAAATAACATTTGTGTAATAGTATGAAAAAAGAACTGTATCAGCAATTTTTTGATCAAAAGAGTGTGACAGTAATGGGGCTCGGTGTTCTTGGTCGAGGCGTTGGAGATACTGCTTTTATGGCAGAGAACGGGGCTCATATTGCTGTTACTGATATTAAGACAGAAGCAGACTTAGCGTCATCACTTGAAGTACTCAAAAAATACCCGAATTTAACGTACACGCTTGGCAGACACCAAAAAGAAGATTTTGAAGGTAAAGATTTTATTATGAAGGCGGCAGGTGTTCCGTATGACAGTGAATACATTGAATATGCTAAGAAGTTAAAGATTCCTGTGTACATGTCTGCTGCTCTTCTTTCAAATATAATCATGAAGCGTGTTGATGGGGTAACAATTATTGGAGTGACAGGAACACGTGGAAAAAGTACCGTCACACAACTTATTGCATATATTCTTGCTAGCACAGGGCTTCGTGTTCATATTGGAGGTAATGTTAGAGGGGTTGCGAATCTTCCATTGCTTGATTCAGTTGAAGAGGGTGATTTTTTGGTGATGGAACTTGATTCTTGGCAGTTGCAAGGTTTTGGTGATATGGAAATTAGTCCACACATAGCTGTTTTCACTAGCTTCCTTGATGATCACATGAATTATTACAAGAATGACAAGGAGTTATATTTTAAAGATAAAGCTAATATCTATCGCCACCAAACTGAATATGATGTTCTTATTGCTAGTCAGCAGGCAAGTCACGAAATTCTCAAACGAGAGAAAGTTGCAATGGTTGTGCCTGGTCATCAGCAGTTCGAGATGAAGTTGATCGGTGTTCATAATCAGGTTGCTGCTCAATTAGCATATGAGGCAGCATCTCAGTGTGGTGTGAGTGATGAGGAGATTCGTTCGGCAATTGCAAAATTCCCTGGTGTTGAAGGTAGACTTCAAGATCTTGGTGTGTATGGTAAGAAACATATCAGGATTATCAACGATAACAATGCCACAACACCAGATGCGACTCTTGCTGCTATCGAGGCAGTTACTGACGTTTATCACAAGAAACCGATACTTATTATAGGTGGCTCCGATAAAGGTCTCCCACTTACAGCACTTGAAGAGATGATGCTTGTTATGTCCAAGAAAATTATCTATCTTGAAGGGACTGGCACCGACAGAATAAAACTCCCAAAGGATTATTTGTTTCCAACACTTGCAGAATGTCTCGAAAAGGCCCTATCACTTGCGGAGGAAGGTGATATTATTGTCTTTTCTCCAGCGTTTACTTCATTTAGTAAAGAGTTTGCAAATGAGTATGAAAAGAACGATAAGTTTCTCGAACTTGTAAAGAAACTAGCACCAGAACTTTAACCTGTCGTGCGCTGTTATTACAAAATGACGAACCCCCTGGTGTCAGCAGGGGGAGCGTTGTAGTCGTGTTGATCACGGGTAATGATGGTTCACAACCACCAGGTTGTGTTGGTTGTTGCCTGAGTGCCAGAGAGGGGTGCCTTCAGAATCGCAGCCTCCACATACATCAATCGTCCTATCTACTGTGACGTTGTGATAGTCGAGCCCACAGTCAGATAGGATTTTTCGAATGGCAACACCTTCCTTGGTACATTCCCATTCATAGTCCTTTGCGGTTTTGAGAAAACCTACCCAGACATGAAGTGGCGATGATCTTCCGCTTGGAAGCTCGTTGATGATGGGAGTCAGGTCTCTTCTTGTCATGGTTCCTTTCGGGTTCATGACGAGCACCTTGCGTACACCGTCTCTACTAACGAACTTCGCCACGATTATAGCGTGCCCATCAGTGAGAAGTGCACATGAGTCTCCAGGTGACAAGACTGCGTAACCTTTGCACACCGCGGAGATCTGTGGTTTCGCCATCTCAACGAGTGCATGGCTTTGCAGCCCCTTCATGGCCTCGTGGTCGCCGCTTTCAAGCAAGAAGATTCTCCTCGCATTGAATGAAAAGGCGCTGACTGCCAACGAAGCGGTGCCGTTAATCAGTGTCATCACTTCTGACATCTTAAGTGACCAAGGGATGATCTCCTTGCTCCCGTCTCCTTTATGAAGACCAAACGCAGCGAGAGTGGTAATCCCACCCCACAGATCTTCGATCTTTGTTGCTGTGACGTATGCCATTGCGGCCCTCTTTGCAGGTTGTGTTTGGGTGAACTACTTAGTATTACTCTATAGTATTATCAACTTTTGTCAATGTTTTCTACTCTTTTTTTCTGGTAATCTTATGCAAAAAATGGTATGATGGACAGATATAATTTTATTACTATGGCAACAAAAGACGATAAGAAAAAGGGGGCATACGATGCAAGTTCAATCCAGGTTCTCGAAGGGCTAGAGCCAGTACGAAAGCGACCTGGTATGTATATCGGGTCTACCGGGCCTGATGGGTTACATCATCTTATTTGGGAGATTTTCGACAACTCTCGAGATGAGGCGATGAATGGTCATGCTGACCGCGTTGAGGTAGCCATCTTGCCTGGTGACGTAATCAGGGTTGTCGATAATGGTCGAGGTATACCAACAGACATTCATCCAAAAACCAAAGTATCAGCACTTGAGACTATTATGTGTACACTTCATGCTGGAGGTAAGTTTGGTGGTGATGGATACGCAGGTGCAACGGGAGGTCTTCACGGTGTTGGTGCGTCTGTTGTCAACGCGCTTTCTATCATGTGTAAGGTAGAAGTTCATCATGACGGAGGTATTTTTATGCAGGAGTACAAGCAGGGAGTACGTAAGGCAGCTGTGAAGCAGATTGGCAAGAGTAAGCTTCATGGTACGATAGTAACCTTTAAGCCTGATGCAGAAATTTTTAAAGAAGGCACAACATTTGTATGGGAAAAAATAGTATCTCACCTTCGTCAGCAGGCATATCTTGTTCGCGGTATCAAGATTCATGTGATCGATGCACGTGGTTATGAAGGTAAGCTTGATATAGAAGGAGAAACCTATCTTTCTGATCTTGGTCTTGAGCAGCCAGGGGTTTCATTTTATTTTGAAGGTGGTTTGAAATCTCTCGTTAAGCATTACAATCAGCTTTCAAAGCCTGTTCATAAAAATATTTTCTATGTTGATAAGGTCCAAGATAACGTCGGTGTTGAAATCGCACTTCAGTATATTGACGATCTTTCTACAAAGGTTGCTGCATATGCTAATAACATCAACACATCAGAGGGAGGTACTCACGTAACTGGATTCAAGACGTCCCTCACGCGTCTTATTAATGTTTATGCGCGTAAAGCAGGTATTCTCAAAGAGAAAGATGAGAATCTTACCGGTGATGACGTTCTCGAAGGTCTTACGGTTGTTATATCCGTAAAGCTACGCGAAATTCAATTCGAAGGTCAGACAAAGTCCAAACTCGGAAGCATGGAGGCACAAGGTGCTGTTGCAACTGTGTTCTCAGACGCCTTTACTCTTTTCTTGGAGGAGAATCCAGATGATGCTAAGGAAATTGTTAATAAAGGTCTTCTTGCACTTCGTGCACGCAAGGCTGCTAAGGCTGCTAAGGATTCAGTTCTTCGTAAGGGGGCACTTGAAGGCTTTTCACTTCCAGGTAAACTTGCTGACTGTCAAAGTAACGACCCAAGTGACTCTGAACTCTTTATAGTAGAGGGTGATTCTGCTGGTGGTACTGCCAAGATGGGGCGTGATCGTGTCACACAGGCCATTCTTCCACTTCGTGGAAAGATTCTTAACGTCGAACGCGCTCGTCTTGATCGTATGCTTGGTAGTGAACAGATCAAGAACCTCGTACTTGCGATGGGTGCAGCTATTGGTGATACATTTAATATTGAAAAGTGTCGCTATCATAAGCTTATCATAGCAACAGATGCCGATGTCGACGGTGCTCACATTCGTACACTTCTCCTCACGTTCTTCTATCGCTACTATAGACCTATTATAGAGGCAGGGTATGTATACATCGCACAACCACCACTCTATAAGATTGCATTTGGTAAAGAAGTTCACTATGCATACTCAGACGAAGAAAAACTTGCTGTCATGAAAAAACTTGGTTTTTCTGAAGATGAAGCAGAAGTTGTTGGTGAAGAAGATGGTGGTGACGAAGCTGATGAGGAAGATACAAAAGAGGAGATAGAGGAGAAGACAATTAAGAAATCATCAAAGAAGCCATCAATTCAACGTTACAAGGGTCTTGGAGAAATGAATGCTGACGAACTTTGGGAGACAACGATGGACAGAAAGACTCGCACGCTTAAGATTGTCTCTGTTCATGAAGCAGAAGAGGCAGACAAGATATTCGAAATGCTTATGGGTAACGAGGTTGGTCCACGTAAGAGTTTCATTCAGACATACGCAAAGCAGGCGAATCTTGATATCTAAAGGAAAAGAGAAGATAGTCTTTCCCGAGAAAAAGGGCAATTCTAATACAAAGAAGTGTGGCACATAACTATGTGCCACACTTCTTTTAGATATAGACACTGTACAATTTCTATTGTCTTTTTTGTTATTCTGTGTAGAATGTACGTATGCCAACAATGAGGAGACCTCATGTCAAGCAGCAAACAGTTTTTTCTTCCAGGCACATCGGTGGCACAGCTTATGGGAAGGTGCTGTCCTGATTCCAGGATGTGCCAAGGATGCTTAGGCACCGTGCCACCGTGCAGACGGCTGACGCTTCCGAATGACCTGCAGCCTTTCCAGGATTCCAGCAGAACCTTCGAACGCTGGGATTCTCCGGGGGGGAGTTCACCGGTGCCCGTTCGGCCCCCAGTGTCAGATTCATCGAAGAAGTAGGTTTCCACATCAACCTGAATGAATGTGGCACAAGAGGCACCCTTCGGGGTGCCATTTTTTTATTCAGTAATCTTAGCCGTGTGCTTATCTTTTTTCTTTCACTTCTTCTGTCAGACGTGTAGTTACTTCTTCTTCTGAGAGTTGCCCGAGCTGTCCATGGTCACGGGATTCGAGAGTCACTTTCTTTGCTTCGATATCTTTGTCACCGATTACGACCCAGTAAGGAGTTTTCATTTCGCGTACTGCGCGTATCTTTTTGCCGAGACCTTCTTTGCTATCATCAAGTTCAACGCGCAGACCTTTCGCACGGAGTTCTTCCGCAAAGCGTTTCGCGTAGTCGTGGTGCTTGTCAGAGATAGGAAGTATTGCAACCTGTGTTGGGGCAATCCAAAGGGGGAAGTTTCCGGCAACGTGCTCAATGTATACCGAGAAGAATCGTTCAAGTGATCCAGAGATTGCGCAGTGAATCATGACGATTGGTTCTCGCTTGCCTTCTTCGTTAACACACTCAAGACCGAAATTCGATGGTTGTACGAAATCCACTTGGATTGTTCCAACTTGCCATGTACGACCAATAGAATCCTTCGCCATAAAGTCGACTTTTGGTCCATAAAACGCTGCTTCTCCTTCACCGTCTACCCAGTTGTCCTTGGCTTTCTTTTCGATAAGATTCTTGATCGCACTTTCTGCCTTGTTCCAGAATTCATCAGCACCTTTGAACTTAGGATCACTATCACGACGTGAGAATCGTGGTGTAAGATTATTGAACCCAAATGTTCCATAAAAGGTTGTAATAAGATCCCAGATACCTTCGATCTCAGCCTCAAGTTGTGATTCACGACAGAACACATGAGCATCATCTTGTGTGATGGAAAGTACTCTTGAGAGACCTGAAAGTTCTCCTGATTGTTCATCACGATACACCATTGTTGTTTCTGAGTAACGAATAGGAAGTTCTCGGTAGGAACGAAGTTCGCTTGCATAGAGTTGCGTATGATGAGGGCAGTTCATCGGCTTCATACAGTAGGTGTGTCCTTCACGAGTTTCAATCTTGAAGAGATCTTCAGCGTACTTTTCCCAGTGACCACTTTTTACATAAAGATCCTTTTTGGTAATGTGGGGAATAGTAACTCCTTGGTAGTTATATGTACTACGAAGTTCCTGTACATAATCGTCAACTTTTTTTCGTATGAAAGTACCTTTTGGTGTCCAGAGTGGAAGCCCTGGTCCAACGAGCTCAGAGAATGTAAAGAGTTTGAGTTGTTTGCCAAGGAGTCTGTGATCACGCTTCTTAGCTTCTTCTTGTTGAAGAATGTACGCATCAAGTTCTTCTTTGGTATCAAATGCAATACCGTAGATACGAGTAAGCATTTTATTCTTCTCATCTCCCCGCCAGTATGCTCCAGCAACGGAGGTGAGCGCAAAAGAGTTTGGCATAATTTCACTTGTGTTCTCCACATGAGGTCCTTCACAGAGATCGAGGAAGTCATCACCGGTCTTGTAGATAGTGACAGGGGTATTGTTGGCGACAATGCCGTCGATGATTTCGAGCTTGAAAGGATTGTTAGCAAAGAGAGTACGAACATCTTTCTCTTCAATAACTTCTCGCACAAAAGCAAGCTTCTTCTTGACGATCTCTTGCATAGAGTCTTCAAGCACTTTAAGATCTTCTGGTCCAATTTTGGTTGCGCCGAAGTCAACATCATAATAAAAACCCGTTTCTGTTACTGGTCCAATAGTTGGAAGAGCGTGAGGATATTTCTCATGAATTGCCATGAGCATAAGGTGAGCGAGTGAATGTCGCTTCTTGGTGAGTAAAAGATCGTGTTCGTTATTTTTCATAGATACTTCTCATGGTACCAAAAATGCAAGAAATGGCAAGGAAAATAAGTCTTTTTCAGATGTGTTGGAATCTCATACTATTTCAAATGAAAAAAGTGCACTATGTCAAGTAATTTTGCTTGACATTGAGAGGGTTTTTTGTACCATAGATGGTACCGACTTCTCATAGATTGATACGAGAGAGGGAAGTCGCCTAATTGAAATTGAATATGTCACTACTTTTTGTGCTTATTGGAATCGTTATTGTCTTTGGTCTTGTAGTAATTGGAATGTACAACAATCTTGTTACGCTTTCCCAGCGTATCAAAGAGTCGTGGGCGGATATTGACGTCCAGCTAAAACGTCGCTATGATCTTATCCCTAATCTTATTAATACTGTTAAAGGCTCTTCTAACTTTGAGGCGTCGACTCTTGAGAAAGTGGTCGAAGCTCGTACTAAAGCAATGGGTGCAGGGACAATGGTCGAGCACAAAGATGCGGAGAATCAGCTTGCAGGAGCTCTTAAGAGTGTCTTCGCTCTTGCCGAGAGTTATCCTGACCTTAAGAGTAATCAGAACTATTTAGCACTTCAGACAGAACTGTCAGATACAGAAAACAAAATTCAGGCTGCTCGTCGCTTTTATAACAGTAATGTGATGACGTACAACACCAAGATAGCAACTGTACCATCGAATTTTATTGCGCAACGTTTTAATTTTACAGAAAAAGAATTCTTTGAACTTGGTGATGGTGAGGAGGCAGCTCGCAATCCTGTCGAGGTAAAGTTTTAGTCTTCTGAAAGGATTGATGTTTCGTTACGAGATTATCACTTTTTGATTTTCTATCTACACCACTATGAATTTATATTCTAATCAAGCGTCTAACATTCGAAAGACATGGCTCATGATGACAGCTTTTCTGGTTCTCATCATCATGCTAGGCTTTGTGCTTTCTTTGATCTATGGAACACCGGTGATCTTGTACGGTGCAATTGCACTTAGTTTACTTATGAACTTTGGCTCGTACTGGTTTTCTGACAAGCTTGTGCTTTCTATGGCACATGCTGTTCCTGTTGAGTCAAAAGATTCATATCCTGAGTTATGGAACACACTTGAGAATCTGTGTATCGCAGCAGGACTTCCGATGCCTTCTTTGTATATTATAAACGATCCAGCACCGAATGCATTCGCAACCGGCCGCAATCAAGACAATGCTGTTGTCGCTGTGACCACAGGTCTACTTCCACTTCTCAATAAATCAGAACTTGAGGGTGTGCTTGCGCATGAGCTCGCTCATATTGGCAATCGTGATATGTTACTCCAAACAGTTATTGTTATGTTTGCTGGAGTGATCTCGTTTGTTGCAGATTTTGCTCTTCGTGCGTCAATGTTTGGAGGAGGGAATGATGAGAAGAAAAATCCTGTCTTTATAGCAATTGGTGTTGTGGCTTTTTTGCTTGCACCATTTGCGGCAACTATTATACGACTCGCAGTATCTCGCGAGAGAGAGTTCTTAGCAGATACAACAAGTGCTCTTATTACCCGGTATCCAGAAGGTCTTGCGTCGGCGCTACAAAAAATTAGTAGTTTTCATCAGCCAATGAAGGTTCAAAACCAGGCAATCGCACACCTCTTTATTTCTGATCCAACAGGTGTTAATGATGAGAAAGAGCTCCGGGGGGAGGAAAAGATTTCTTGGTTGCAGAAAATGTTTATGACGCATCCTCCTATTGAGGATCGTATTGCTCGCTTATTATCAAAATAATCTGTATACTCTTCATACTATGCTAGAAGGACTTGGTTTTATTGCGTTACTGGTGAGCACTGTTGCTATCTATGGTGCATATTTGTTTTTCTTTTCGTTTACGTTGTGGATGATGGTTGATGCGGCAAAGCAAGATAGGTTCTGGTGGGTTGTTGTTATTCTCGGTGTGCCTTTTATTGGGAGTATTACATACTACCTTACTGAGAAAAAGCATGAGTACGCTAAAGCTCCTTCTCATCATATACATGTAAGTGAAACAGAAGCACAGCATGAGCGGTCACCTTCTAGTGCTAAATAGTACTTATTTTCTTAAATAAATGTAAGATATAGTGTCCAGATTGTAAGAATAAAGAAACACCATATTTCTAAAAGAGCATTTGTTTTCTTAAAACGGAATAGCATATATATGCTTCCCGTAACATAGAGTGTGCTCATAAAAATTGATATAGGTAATGTATGTCTGTGTAAGAGTGACATCTCTTTACCGAGTACGATCATTGTAAAAGGTGCGACTATAAAATAATATGCAGCAATCAAAAAATGAAGGATGGGGTGTTTTTTGCTGTATATATAGCGACAAGAAGAGTTGCAACTCCCATACTTATATAAAGAAGTGATCCGAACGAAAGTGTGTTCACCAAAAAACTTTTTTGTATGTAGAGCAGAAACAACATTTGGAAAAAACCTCCTACAAAAAGTGAGAATGTGACGGAACGGAGGACTCCTTTTCGTTTTGTTGATAACATACTTATTGTTTCTTTGGAGTAACCAAGATCTTTTTGTGTATACGGGTACAGTATCAGCACAAACCAGACTATAGTCATTGCGATTACTCCTGAGTATTTTTCTAGTATAGAAATGTTTTCTATCATGCTTGTTATGTTATATGCACAAGATATAACAGTATAACAAAAAAGTTAGAATAAGTCTTTTAGAGAGTAACTTCTAGCACGTTATAGAGTATTACATCTTCGTGTTATGATTGTTAATATACAGTATATATGGAACAAGTAATCAAACCTAAAAAACAATCTATGACTTTACTTATAGTTCTGTCGGTGTGTATTGCTATGATTGGGCTCGGTTTCTTTTTTGTAATGAATATATTTCAGAATTCGTTACCAGAACGCGTGCAATTACTTCGTGATACTCTTACGAAAGATGGCATCAAAACAATGCCTGGTTTGGTGAGAATAACGTCCGCAGGGTTAATGACTAATGCGCTTTTTATTGTAAGAAGTGATAATAACAACAGATCGTTTCACTTGAAGATCTACGCTGATGATGCCTCTGCAGATTATGATATAAAAAATCATTTTTATACTGATCCACTTTCACCGAGGATTGCACGTGTTGGGACGATGGTTCTTTTCTTTAGTGACGCTTGGGGTGAGACTGACCCACTAATGGTTCGTATTAAAGAAATCTTTTATAAAAAATTTATTCCTATGAGTAGTACAAGTAACGATAGTGGAACACAAGAGGTAAGACGCGCATCTACAATGGATACCAAAGAAGAAGACGCGAAGTTTGCGGAGCTTGATGCGAAAGCACTTGAATTAACAGGAAGTAATACACCAACCGCTGCCACGACGACACCGAAAGTAACTCTTGTTGTTGGACATACGGTAAGTAACAAACCTATGGGGTCCATAACGCAGGTATGGACTAATGAGTACGGTGTTGACGTGCTTACTGTCACCGTGGTAGATGAGAAGCCTTGTGGGTTTGAAGTATGGAAACCATCCTTTGAAGTGTCTGGAAATACTCTCCATGTGAGTGCGCATAGTATCGGTCACTACATCAATTGTCCTGCGATGTTAACAACCTTCACGTTTACTATCAAAGGGCTTGCAAAAAAAGACTACACTATAACGTCGACCATTTCGCATGAGGACCCTGATACTGGACCTACACTAATTTAATTGTCGTAGAAGCGTCAATGGATGCAATGACGGTCATTGTTGGCACAACTAAAATATGGTTGTATTGTGCTAGAATAATGAAATTAAAATATACGGAGGCATCGCTACGCGGTCTAGCATGAGCAGAGCGAACAGTATATAGTCATCTTGGAACTTTCCAAGAGGGGATTGGGTCAGATTGTGCTAGAATAATGAAATTAAAATATACGGAGGATTCGCATAGCGGTCTAGTGCACCATCTTGGAAAGGTGGCGACGGGGTAACCTGTCCGAGAGTTCGAATCTCTCATCCTCCGCCAACACAATTTAGTATCGGAGTCAACTCACTTGCATAAGTAAGTAGTGCGACTCGCGTGCCAAAAAACAGCAGATTAATCTGCTGTTTTTTGGTAAAATATAGATATGGAAGAAAAAACACAAAAAGAAAAAATTGTTGAGTTTTT
>CAZBGU010000015.1:0-21819 GCA_964491805.1 uncultured Candidatus Saccharibacteria bacterium | reverse complement strand
CCTAGAATAACGGCTTAGAAGTCCGCAGTTATATCCATTTAACTACAGGGGCAAGATAGTGCCTATACTACCAAAAAAACACACTTTCGGGAAGATGGCGAGAGTTGGTTATAAAAAACTTGAATAATATCTCTATATGATGTAGTATTATGTGTACACAAAGAGGGCGATTAGCTCAGTTGGTAGAGCAGCGCTTTTACACAGCGAAGGTCAGAGGTTCGAATCCTCTATTGCCCACAGAAATATAAAACACGATGTCACATGACATCGTGTTTTATATTTCTGTGCGCTATAAGAAAATGAACTGCTTCATGCTCGTGAGGATTCGAAATCGGTGTTTTTATTCTAGCTGAAGTCTTCTGTTAAAATATCATGCTAAACTTTGAACATGAACACATTAGCTACATTTTTTGCAAGTATTATAGCTTTATTTTCAGGATTGCTAGGTCACGCATCTCCCCCAACCACAACGCAACAACCAGTAAATGTAGTTAGTAAAATTAACGGAACCGCATCTTCATCGATGAGTCAAAATAGCAAATCATCAGTCATTGTGAGGCTAGTAAAAGCATCATCTTCTAATGTTTCTCCTTTAAATTTTGAAACATCTAATAAAAACGGAATTGTATATTTTCAATACACAAACACTAACAATTGGAATGACTCTAATAACGGCCTTGAGATTGATCTAAGGTTTAGAGATGTGAATAACCCTCAAAGTAAGGAGCTTATCCATATGTCTGGTGCAAAAGGGGGTGTCTACCCAGCGACAAACTTTGTCTACCATAATCAGGTAATATACTTTATAAACAAAGACGGGAAGTTAAGTAAGATAGAAAGTGGGGAATTAGATAAGGTTGTCCAAATAAATTTAAGTTTACATAAAGAAGATTTCGTTGCGGATTTTTTTATAAAAGACAATCTTATCTATTATTTGTCTGGACCATTCTGTGATGTGTATATGGGTGTATGTAATAATGAATTAAAAATTTATAACATCACTAACGGAAGAATTATTAAGCTTGCAGACGGTATTAAAGAAAATACTATTTCAGGTTTTACTCAGGATGGTAATAAGTTAATTTTATCAAACGGTAGTGGAGATGCTGGTTGTGCTTGGCAAAGTTATCTGACATTTGATCTGACACAAAGTATTGTCATTGGTGAAGATAGGTTCAGTTGGTGTTCAGAAGAAAATGGAACAGATTTAGAATTAAAGAAAAAAGAAGACTTCGAAAGTAAAATTTATCCTAAAGCGTCAACAACACCATATCTAAAATTTACAGATGGAAAGTTCATTCATGAAGAAAGCCAAGAAGTGCTTGATTTAATTAATCCTAAAGATGGAAGATCTTCACTCGAGTTAATACGACTCTACTAATTAACTATATTTTTTAATTACTCAATAATACTATAAATCAGCAAACAAATATTATTATTTACTGTGTGAGTTTTTTCACGTATAAAATCCTCCCCCTAATTGACAGCATGCGCAAATGTTGTTTTTATGGTAGAGTATTCTACATATAATGTATGAACCCAGTCATTCTCTTCGAAAATAGTCACGTGGTTGCTATCGACAAACCTGTCGGTATCATTGTGCATCCAGACGAGCGCAAAGATGAGTATACAGTTGCCACTTGGATGAAAGAGACATATGGTGTGGTCGGTGTTGGTGACGAGGGGAGAGAAGGCATTGTCCACCGTCTCGACCGCAATACTTCAGGTGTGCTTGTGCTTGCAAAAGATCAGATTGCTTTTACGTCGTTAAAAAAACAGTTCCGAGATCACACGGTACGTAAGGTGTACCGAGCTATTGTTGAGGGTCATATTCGTCACGATACCGGTATGATTAGCTTACCTATTGCGCGCGCAAAGAGTGATTTTAGAAAGCGTACTGTTGTGGATGGCTTTTCTCAGGATCCACGTGGCGAGGAACGCGACGCAGTGACTCGTTACAAAGTTCTTGCTCGCACGGTTGCTCCAAATGGGAGGCAGTATTCGTATGTTGAGTGTTACCCACTTACAGGAAGAACGCATCAGATTAGGGCGCATTTTCGAGGAATACGACATCCTATTATTGGCGACGAACTGTACGGTTCATCGAGAGGAAAAACAGATGCACCACGTTCAATGCTTCATGCGCTTTCTATAACAATAGATATTCCCGATGACATAGAAGGCAGTAAGCAGCATACAATAACCTCTTCAGTTCCAAAGGATATGAGGGACGTATTGCAGGTGCTTGGTCTTTCAGGAGATAATTGAAGTCCTACAAAGATGTAATTACACTATCTTGTCCATTCTATTGTATTGAATTTACAATGTTGAGAACCTGATGAGGGCTTGCGATGTCTTCTTTTTTATGATAGTATTTCCCTACTAAGCGCTATTTCTATGAAAACAACGATTAATTTTACACCGGTAGACATTGAAGCAAGAAAAGCTCTTGATTTTGCATCAGGAGACGTTGTTCGTGTCTGGAACAAGATCAAGGAGAACGATGGTAAGGTCCGACTTCAAGCTTTTGAGGGCATGGTTCTTGCACGAAAGCATGGTACTGAAATCGGAGCAACCTTTACTGTTCGACGCGTTGCTTCTGGTGTTGGCGTTGAGCGTGTTTTTCCACTTTTTTCAGTAATGATTGACAAAATTGAAATAGTTCGTCACTCACGAACACGACGCAGTAAGCTCTACTATGTTCGAGATAAAGCTATTCGAGACGTACGTCGTAAGCTAAAGAAAGATGTTCAGGTTGTTAAGAAGGGAAGTACGACGACAAAAGAAGTTGTAGAATCTGTAGAGACAGAAGAAGTCACAGAATAAAACAAAACAGGGCGATAGCCCTGTTTTGTTTTATTCCCAAGTTTATGGTAGTATTTTAATACTCAAGAAATAAAACTTGATATGCCCAGGTGGTGAAATTGGTAGACACACTACCTTGAGGTGGTAGCGCCGATTATGGTGTGCTGGTTCAAATCCAGTCCTGGGCACATAGAAACAAAAAGACAACAGAAAACCTTGTGTTGTCTTTTTGTTTTTACTTGGTCAGGATATTAGAACCCGCGGGTCGTAGCCTGCGAGGACCAGGCAAGGATTTCAAGCCCAGCTCAAAAGTCAAAAGCTGGTGTCGCACAAAAAGCGCGACACCAGCTTCATGGTTTCCCTTGGTGTCAGAATGGGATCTGCCAGATCATGGAAGTCAGTGTGATGTTCCCAACTGGCAGAAAGTACTGCCGTACACCAAACGTACCCACCTTTCGCAGCATGCCAACCTCCTTCGGGAGTGAAGAAAAGTCGTAGGTCACCTGGACAGACGGAAGAGGGACGTAACCCCTCACAACTTGGAAGTTGTGTCGTGGCACCCCATATTCAAGGTGGGCTAACTCCAGTCGTGCAGTGACAGCAAGACCACGTTCATCGACGAGGGTCTTCTGGTAGCCGACAGCTGCGACGACGGTGTGCCCCCATTGACTGTTGGTCAGACTCCCTCCGTGAACGAAGAAGTTTCCCCCAAGGAGTTGTCCATCTCTCAGCTGACATTCGGCACCTCGCCCAGGTGTTACTTCGTTCAAAGTGCCACGATAGACTTTCTGCCTATTTCCTTTGCCAGGATGAAAAGCTTGCCAGAAGTACTCGGCGGAAAACTTGTGACACCATTGTTCAATGGTTATGTCTGTCCGAAACCCGTTGTCCGCAAAGACGCACGAGGACGCGAACAGTGCGGTTATAAAGATGGTCGGTTTCATCGTGTCTCCACGTAATACGAAATCGGTTGATCAAATGAACTTAAGCGGGATTTCTCCAGCCATAGTACCAAAGTCTACATCCTTTGGACTATTATTAAAAGGGAGTTCCTAAAAATGAAAAAATGTGGTAGAGTAAAAGCCTCCTTGCAGCGGTCCATACGAAGCAAGTGAAGTAGATGGTGGCTATAGTGTAATGGTTAGCACTAGGGTTTGTGGAACCCTCAGTTCGGGTTCAAATCCCGATAGCCACACAGACAAGTTCAAATCCCGATAGGTATACCTATCGGGATTTGAACTTGGTTGACTATCAGCGACAAGCTCAATGCTTGTTGCGTGGGGTTTGAACGAAATGCCGGTACACAAATTATGAACATGAGAAGTTGGGTACATGACTTTTCTTTGTAGTTATTTTTGTCACTTTTTCTGGGGGTCGAGGAGCAATGTTTTTATTGAGCACAAAGTGCGAAAAGAAAAACATATGCGAGGTGACCAAATCCTGATTCATAAATACTAAAAATCTCCTTATCAAATAGGGGTGTTTAGTTACAACATTTATGTACACTTTCGGGAATAACGTGCAAGGTTGGAATTGGTATACTTAATGGATGAGTTTAGAACAAACATTACTTTCCACAGAAGAAGTTCAGGGGTTTTTAGATGAGTATTATGAAAGTCCTGTTTCAGAATTAAGGTACATTTCAGGCGGTAAACACTCTGAAGCATTTTCGTATGTTCAAGATGGAAAGAATTACGTTATTAGGTATAACCAAAATAATAGGGGATTTTTGAAAGATCGGTATGCTTATAATTATTTCTCAACAAATGAAATATTAATTCCAAAAATATATGATGTTGGAAATTATAATGACAATATTTTTTATTGTATTTCAGAAAAAGTAGAAGGAGAGACTCCGAAGGAGCAATATAAAAGAGGGGATTTTAGTTCATTACAAATTCAGTTTGAAATGATAGAGAAAATTAAAGATGTTGAAATTCCAGAAGAATACACTGGCTTTGATGAATTTGAAATGGGTAGAAATACAAGATTTAACTCATTTAAAGAATACTTAGAAAGCATATATAACAGTAAAGATATTGTTGATTGGGAAAAGTTAAAATTGCTACCATTCTTTGGTCAAGACTTTTTAGATTATCTGGTTCAAAAGGTAGAAGCTTTAGTTAAGTATTCAGATAATATTAGAGAACTGTCTCACGGTGATTTTGGAAATGATAATCTTTTTATTAAAGATGGAAAAGTTTCTGGTGTCATAGACTGGGAACGAACTAGAGCTGGGGATCATTTTTTGGATGTAGGAAGGGTTGTTTTATTTTGTCCAAACAGAGAAGTTACCGTACAAGTAGTGTTAGATTTTTATAAAGATAAAAGTTACGAACATTATAAGGAAAGAATAGCGTTAGGTGTGTATGTTGCGATGTTAAGAAATTATGGAGCCGCATTAAGCGAAGGTAAGGAAAGTTCCTGCAAAAATTATCCAAATACCATAAAACAGTTTGAAGAGTTATTTTGTTTGTAAAAAAGTAATCCCAGTTCTAATACTGTCTACGACAGTACGCTAATCGAGAACATCAATAAATTCAAAGGTTATTTTTTGTACCCAATCGGGAATAATGGTATAGGCTGGAACTGGTATACTTTATTTCAAAATGAAGATACTACTTAAGTCCAAATACCATGTAATCATAGTTTCCTTCTATATACTTTTCTGTACATGCTTTTTCTTTTTTACTGAACTACCGCAAAAGCTGTTCGCATTTAATACTAAGGACTTAATCATACTGTTTCCTTTGTTAGTTGTCTCACTAAGTATATTCTTTGCTGCCAACTACTTTTTGAAGTTTGGAATAGTTGCTTTAAATAAAAGAAACTTATCTAAGTTACCTATAATTATTTTGTATGCAAGTTTACTGATTGCGATTCCAGAGGAAATTCTTTTTAGGGGTATTATCCAGACATACTTGTTTTTGTATTTTCAAAGTACTATTTCTCTTATAGGTGTTTCTTCACTAATTTTTGGCATTGCTCACATTCTAAATGGAGCAAAAGGTTTCAGTCCAAGAAATTGGAATTGGAAATTAGTCACTATGACTTTTTTGGCTGGTATTTTTTTAGGACTAAGTTTTTATATCACTACAAGTTTGGTCGTACCAGTGATACTCCATGTTCTATTTATATTAATGATGAAAGTCTTTATTAAAGATACAGTGTAAACACGAGTAGGGTAAATTATTTTTGCATCATCTGAGTTCTCCCTCTTCGCTTTGGTCCAAGACATGAACTTGCTAGTTCAGCTACGAAGGGACACGTAATCCCGTACCACAAGGGTGTTGCTAAAAACATAGTCGCAGGGCTCCTTGTTTTGAGGGAATCTACGACAGTACACCACTTCGTGAGTACACTTCGCGGCGCACGCACCAATCAAATCTATTTTGGTCATTATAGCCAAGCCATGAAGTCGCTACTTCAGACCTGAATTTGCTAATTCAAAATCTCCTTATTAAACGGGGGATTTTTAGTTAGAAATATATTTATGTCTCCCGGCGTGATTTACTAATCGCCTTTAGAGAATTACAGGGGAGGTTGGAACTGGTATACTGTGGCAATGAAAGAACTTTATAATAATACCCAGGAACCTTTATTTATAGACGTTGGAGAAAATGGTCCACGTGAAGATAAAGAAACTGTTGAGAGGGAGGCAATTACTGCGATAGTTTATAACCCTATAACAGAAAGATATTTAGGACTTCGGTGGAAACAGGTTGACTGGGAAACTTTTATCACCGGAGGAATAGAAGAGGGTCAGACTGGAGAAGAGGCAGCAAGGATGGAGATTAGAGAAGAAACAGGATATAAAAATCTACGATTGATTAGAGAGCTGCCTAGGTACCACGCTATGTTTTATCATGCGCCAAAGGGAGTCAACCGCTTCGCGCACTTTCAATCGTTTCTCTTCGAGTTAGAGAATGATGCGTGTGACGAAATTTCACACAATGAACAAAAAATACATGATCATGTTTGGTTGAACAAAGAGGAGATGAAAAGTTTTAAACTTCCTGAAGGACATAGATTTATTTTTGATACTATTTAATCCATATATCTTTAGTTTACATATACTGGATAGTCAACGTCTTTCTCTCGGCACATAACAAAATGGTATACTCATCCTTATATGAAGTTTGTTAATGAAGGGCATCTCAGTCAAAAAGAAATTGCAAAAGAAATATCTGACGTTCTGGGTGATGGAGACAGGATGAGCAAGGAAGAGAAGGAAGCATTTTTAGTCCACTCTTTTGAAAAAGGATATTATACGCATACTGATTTTGTTACGGTTGGTGATTATGCAAAGATCTTTCGAAGTCTTACGTTAGATGGGAAGACCGTGGTTAATGTTGGTGCAGGGTATTCTCTTGGTTCGGAGAATCACTTACAAAGAGGAATGAGTCGTGTAGCGCCGAAGGTTCACTTTATTCCAGTGGATGCCAGATTTGATATGGCAAAAAGCTGATTTCTTTTTGATACGAATAATCAAGACAAACAGGATGATATTATTTTGAACCCACTTGTTGCAGACGGTAGAAGGCTTCCGTTTAACGATGCTTCAGTTGATGGTTATACATCAGTTAACCTCGTCAATATTCCTGTGAGAGGTCTGGAGGCAGAGAAGTTTGTAAAAGGTCTTTTAGCAGAAGCATACAGAGTTCTTAAAGAGAGTGGCTTTATCTTGATAAATAGTTTTGGATACATGCTCCAGTTAAAAGACGGTGTCTTGGTCGGTGTCAATAATAATATTAATCCTTCTTCAATTATTACAATTGATAAACTTAAAGAGCTGTTACATGTGTCTGGCTTCGTCGACATTGAGACATTGCCGGTCGATCAAAATTTAGTAAGAGAAGTAGAGCGTTCGAGTAGAGACATGCTGAGAAAAAGTGACCCTAGAATAGATACTGCATGTGTAGAGTATGGTGGGTTTCTTGCTTTTAA
Source organism: uncultured Candidatus Saccharibacteria bacterium (assembly GCA_964491805.1). Classification (GTDB taxonomy): domain Bacteria; phylum Patescibacteriota; class Minisyncoccia; order Phycocordibacterales; family UBA5272; genus UBA11704. The sequence goes on along the minus strand of CAZBGU010000015.1, from coordinate 14,067 downwards.
AAAGAAAAGGTAGGTTCTCTAAGGCGTGAATTTGATAGTGTGAAGTTACTTTGAAAGATAGTATATCGCGTACAAACGAGTTAGTTGGTATACTATTACCAATGGAGGGTCCTTATATTAAGTGTCAAAATAAAAGTATCCTTTTGATTCCTTTGCTTGCGAAATATAAAAGATTAGTTCACTATTATTCATTTTGCCATCTTACTAACAAATCAAAATATGCTATTAATACATTATACAGCTGTACTTGTTGCAGCAATTGCAAACTTTATTATTGGCTTCATGTTCCACGGTCCTCTCTTTGGAAAACTTTGGATGAAATTAGCAAATATACACCCGACTGGGAAAGAAAAGTTTTCTGACATGATTCCACATATGGTGAAAAACTTTGTGGCAAATATTGTGTGCGCGTATGTCTTAGCAATGTTTATTTTTGTCATACAAAGTTATTATCACAATCTTGGGAATATTGTCGGAGGTATGGGTATAGCATTCTTTGCTTGGCTCGGTTTCCTTGTTACCGCGACATCTATGGATGTCATATGGATGGGTAAGTCTACGAAGCTTTGGCTTTTTGAGGTTGTATCATCGTTGGTCTGTTTTCTTGCGATGGGTGCAATAATAGCTGCTTGGCAAGTGTAAGTTTTGTAATCGAAAGAATCCCCCGATGCCCTGCCTCGGTGTAGTTGGTTATTGGCAAGTGTTCTGAAGTAAAGATCTTATACGGTTATATTTGCGCTACAGTAGTTTTCAAAGCTTTATGTGGTTTGTGTTACACTTTCAGACATGAAACCTTTATCCCATAACGAAAATCCTACATCTCAACCAGTAACCCCTCAAGCCTCAAAGCATCTTCATAGTGAGCCAAACAGGTTTGCTAGTAAAGCAGGTGTCCATTCGCCTGTTTTGTTTGAGAGAAACGGCTTTAGGATTTTCCAATCCAATGAAAAATCCGGGGAGGATGCCTTTGCTGTAGATCCACAGAAGGGTATATATGTTTTAGCAGATGGATTAGGCTCCAAAAGAGAAAGCTCGTTTGTGTCACAATTTGTCGCACGTCGTGTTGCTGAGTGCATAGATGCCAAAACCCCGTTATCTGAATATGAAAGTATCTTCAAAGCAATTGCCAAAGAGCTTCTTGTTGAAAAGAGACAGCAAAATATTTCCTTACCCGCAAAGGTATCTGGCACAGAAGGAGGAGCAACAACTGTAAGCTTTTCTCTTCGTCTGTCTACCTATGAATTGGAGGAGAAGTGGAGATTTTTTATCCTAGGAGATAGCCCTGTATATATTGTTGATGAGAATGGTTCGATTGTTAAAGCGTATGGAGATGATACTGCAGGAGACCGAGGGACAGGTGCTATTGGATACCGCGAAGGTGATAAAATATTTGTCGATACACCTCGTATTTTTGATGTAAGTCTTGCAAAGGGGCAAAGAATTGTCATGGGGTCAGACTTCTTTTCTGACAATCTTTTAACAAGTGAGAGGGAACTTACTAAAGATATTGATTTTTGTGAACAAGCAAAGAGAGATGGCTGTTGGTATTCTACGGGTAGCAAGAAGTACTCAATGACTGATTATAAGTCAGGTAAAGTGCCCCGAGGTGCAGACCTCATTACTTGGAATCCAGACATAGAAGCTCATCTTGCACACATGAAATCCACACGTGCTTTTATTTTAAGGTACAAGCTTTTGAGTGACGAAGAGCGAGATAAGCAGAAGAATAACGATTCTGGAAATAGAGCTTTTATGAAACTTCTCGATAAGGAGATGGCATTTAGTTTAGCTCATTTTTTAGAAGCTACCGACGTAGAAAGTCTTTCAGCGCTTGTTAAAAACTGTCCCAACAAAGCAGATGATGCAACTTTAATAGCTATTGACCCTTATCGCCGTTAGATGGGTATACAGGAGTAACACGTGATGACGGGTGATTTCTGTTTTATGGGTTGTGTGCTTCATTTATTCTAAGCAGAAACTTTATCTATTGCTGATATACTATTTGGCATGATTGATGCAGTTGCTTTTTATTACAGAAAGTTTGAGTACCATGTTGATGTTATTCTTTCGGTTGCTCTTGTTGCGGTACTTATACTTCATTATTCTCGTGTATTCCTCGTTTTTGATACTGAGGTACTAGTAGCGGCTACATGTCTTGGGACGCTTCCAGTTTTTATAAGTGCCGTACAGTCGCTTAGAGAAAAAGATTGGGCGTCGATGGATATGCTTGCTTCAATTGCTCTTATTCTTTCTATTGCAAGTAATGAGTTTGCTTCTGCTGTTTTTATTTCACTTATGTTATCCTTCTCGAGGATTTTAGAAAATATCACAGAGAGAAAAACGAGAAAAAACATTGACTCACTCCTTAAACTGAGACCAGAAAAAGCAAAGGTAGATGTTGGTGGTATATTGCGAGAAGTTAAAACTGAAGACATTCACGTTGGAGACAATATCATTGTTGATGTTGGTGAATATATACCAATCGATGGAGTTGTCCTTGATGGTGTCGCATCTATCAATGAGTCTTCGTTAACTGGCGAGTCGTTACCTGTTGAAAAAGAAAAAGGAGATCTTGTTTCAAGCGGAACATTTGTTGTTTCTGGTAGTTTAAAAATACAAACGAAGTATATAGGTGAGGATACTTCGCTAGAAAAAATAATTAGACTCGTCGAACAGGCTCAAGAGGAAAAACCAAAGACACAAACCTTAGGAGAGAGGTTCGGTAAAGTTTATCTCGTTTCTGTCTTTGTAGTGGCGACTGCACTTTTTTTGTGGACACGAAACCTCCCACTTGTTCTGTCGGTTGTCCTCGTTGTGTGTGCGGACGATGTAGCTGTAGCAATACCTCTTGGGTATTTAAAGGCGATCGGATCTGCGGCAAAACAGGGTGTTATTATAAAAGGTGGAAAGCATCTAGAGGCACTGGGAAAGGTGAATGCGATTGTCTTTGATAAAACGGGAACACTCACGACTGGGGTGCTGCAGGTGACATCAGTTGTTTCTGAAAAAGAAGAGGGAGAGGAAGAGGTGATCCGTATTGGTTCGATTGTATCGAGAAGGTCAAATCATCCTCTGGCGATTGCGATAACGGCATACGGGGACAGTCGCAACGGAAAAGAAACGTACCCAGAACAGGCAGAGGTTATCGAAGGAAAGGGGGTTGTTGCAAGAATCGGAGATGATAATATTGCTCTTGGAAGAGAGGTACTCATGCAAGAAAGGGGTTCATCTGTGAGCGATAGTCTCCGTCGAAAGGCAGAGGGCTGTGAAGCGAGAGGAGAGAGTGTGTCCTATATAGAAAAAAATGGCGAAGTGATAGGTTTTTTTGCTGCATCAGATACCATTAAACCTGATGCAAAAAAAACTATCAAAGCTCTCTACTCCTTGGGTATCAAAAAAATAGTAATTTTGTCAGGAGATAATGAGCGGGTGGTAAGACATGTTGCTGAGCAGGTTGGTATTAAAGATTTTGAATATGGTCTTTTGCCAGAGGGTAAATTAGATGTACTTAGAAAGCTCCATAAAAGTCATGTGGTATCAATGGTAGGTGATGGGGTGAACGATGCCGCAGCGCTATCGATATCTCATGTTGGTATAGCGATGGGCGCTCTTGGTTCTGATTCGGCAATTGAGTCAGCCGAAATTGTCTTGATGCATGACTCATTAAGTTCACTTCCAAAAGTTATTCAACTTGCGCGGGATGTCCATACAATATCATTACAAGATTTTGGTATATGGGTGATTACGAATGCTTTTGGTCTGGTTCTTGTTTTTTGTGGAGTAATCGGGCCTGCTGGCGCTGCAGCGTATAATTTCATTTCTGACTTTTTTCCACTTCTTAATTCGATGAGGGTTACGATGAAATAACTATATTCAGAGATCGTTATATGCTTTTAAGAACCAGAACAATGACTGTCGTGTCAACAGGTTACCCTGCAAGAGGGGCTAATGAGTTTCTTTAACTGAGAGCTGTTACTGCTAACGGTTGAGGTTGATAATTTAGTATGCGTCAAGATTTTGGATAACACCTTCTGTAGAGATGTGAATTAGTTTTTTGACTGAAACATACGTAAACCATACTGTGATTACAGTTGAAAGTATAAGTAGAACACAGGCAATAATCCCAACAGTATGGGCCTCCTTATCTTTTGATGTGAGGTATTTGATTCCCTTCCATTTCCCGATTGTTAAGAAACAAATAAGTGGAAGAATAACACTAAAGGTGTAGAGCTGTGTTTGAGACCACACAGTAACCGAGAGTGGCGCTTCAGCAAGTTTAGTCCCACAGTTTGGACAAAAATAATATTCTGGCAGGGTAGGTTGGTGACACACAGGACAAACAGGAGATGGTTGTTCTACTGATATTGTCGCGTTTGAAGCTTCTATCGTCTCTGCTTGGTTGATATCTTGTTCCATATTTCTGTTAGTATACCAGAGTTTGTTGCGCAAAGACCATAACAAAACTAAATGACCCTAATGGAACCAAAAAGAAGTTCTTGTTTCTTGGGATAACTCTTGTTTATAAGTTGATATGTGGTGTTATACTTTTTGATATGGAATCAAAGGAACCAAAAAAGAAAAAAAGAACTACCTCCTCTGACATAAAAAAAGAAAAAAAAGTGACAAAGGTTGCTGTTTCTAAGGTTCATGAGACAGTCGAAAACGTCACTCATCATATCCATTCCAAAAAAAGAATCCCTTCGCACATTACCGCAACCTCTATTTTTGCATCAGAGTTCCGAAAAAAAATACCATCGCCGATTCTTACAAGTGTTTCAGTGTTTGTTCTATTTCTGCTCATCTTTTTGTATAAAGGAACTCGTCTGACAGAGGTAACAAAAAACCAAACAGGAGCAACAAAGGTAAAAACAGAATACCTGAACACCGTCTATGGTTTTTCTTTCAAGCTCCCTCATAATTATTCTCAGGTGCGTGAGTCCCCAGAACAAAAGAAATGTCTTAATAATAGGACATGGGACGGCGCGTCTCTCTTGAGTGTCACCGTTGCTGAAATACAAAATATTTCTGTTATAGTTGGATGTCAAAAGCTCTCGGACTCTATTGTGCATCAGTTTTCTGACGAGGCGGTTTCCTCAAGAGAGGTTATTGTTTACGGAAGAAAAGCACATCTTCACGAGTTTGTTACAAAAAATGGATATTCTTGGCAAGTCGTTCAAGTTCCACTTGATGAGAATCATTATCTCGAAATTTCTCATAATTATAAGCCGGAACCAGAGTTTGTTGCACCTGATGAATTGGCTGGTTATAAACCTCTTTCAGAAAATGAATGGAATAGCCTGGTAACGTCACTAGCATTTAAGTAGATTAGAGGTACCTATTTACACAGTAGTCACCAGAAGCCTATTATTATATTGATATTATTGAGTGTGGCACTATGTCTAATACATGCTCACTAAACCATCAAAGGTGACGGTAATGTTTTTTTGATGTTCGGTGTATACTCTTAGGTATATGGAAACAATCAATCAAGCACCACAGATATCGTTAGTAGAACGACAAAAAAGTGAAGCAGGGAAGTTTGTAGCAGGACGCCTCGAATCAATTATGAAGGAAGATTCTTCACTTAGTTTACTTACCGCAGCGCACAAGGTACATGAAGAAGTGAAGGGTAATAATTATCGAGAAGAACAAGCGATAGCGAAAGTGCTCGAATATCTTACTATGAAGAACGAAGTTGATATGCGTGGAGGAGAGATTACGAGAACATATGGAGCGTTGTCATCGGTTGTTGAAGGGCGCTCAGGTGCAGCAAACGATGAAAAGTATTTAGTTGCCGCATAAATACAATATTTGTATGAATAACGATAGCTCTTTTGATAATTTTGATTTTAATGCTGCGATTCGCTGGCATCTCGACCAGGTTCGTAAGCTCCGTGCGCCTACCGGACTCTTCACAGCATCAGCTAGTGACGTAACTACTGGGTACAACAAGGCGTGGCTTCGTGATATTTACTTCATGACACTTGGGTTCAAGCATACCGGTGAATGGGATGTTGTACAGAGTGCAGCAAAGGCACTTCTTCAAATTCTTGCAAAGCATAAAGAAAAGATAACGTGGGCGGTGCATAACAAGCCATTTGAAACCTGGCAGTATATTCATGCACGCTATAATCCTGAGACCTTCGAGGAGTATTGGGAAGAGTGGGGTAATAAGCAGAACGATGCTGTGGGTGAGGTGTTGTATCTCATTGCAGATTGCGAGAACACTGGTCACACCGTTGTTGAAACAGATGAAGAACGAGAACTTGTACAATTGCTTGTTAACTATCTAAACGCTATCGAATATTGGAATGATGCTGACTCAGGTATCTGGGAAGAGAATCAAGAAGTTCGTGCGTCATCTATCGGTTCAGTTGTGTGTGCTCTTACTGAAGCATCTAAGCTTCCATTTGTAACTATTCCAGAAGGAATGATTGAAAAAGGTAAAGATGCACTTCATGCACTACTTCCTCGTGAGACCGTGAACCGTTTTTGTGATCTTGCACTTCTCACCCTCATTTTTCCATTCGAGGTAACCACAGAAGAAGAGACAAAAATAATTCTTTCAAACGTTGAGTACTTCCTTACTCGTGACCTTGGTGTGATACGGTATCGCAATGACAGATACTACAACAAGAATAAAGATGGCTACAGTGAAGAGGCAGAGTGGTCAATGGGTCTAGCGTGGCTTGCGATCATTTATGCAAAGAGGGGAGACATAGAGAAAGCAAAAAAATATCTCAAGCAATGCGACGGTACTATTAACAAAGACGGTCTCATTCCTGAGTTGTGGTATTCACATACGAATCAATCAAACGATAACATTCCTCTTGGCTGGGCAGAGAGTATGTATGTGGTGGCGCTTGTTGCTGTACGGGATCTGTTACAAAAAACAAGTGAACTACTGTAGCTTACTTAGTATGGTTTGAGGGTTTTAATACACGAGATGAAAAAGCGCCACCTCAAAGGGCGGCGCTTGTGTTCGGGGGACGGAAGACATGGTAAACGTCTTCCCCTTATAGGCGGACGTCGCTTGCGCTGACGGCAAGCAGAACCGCTGGTGCTTGTGAGAGTCCAGGCATGGCATCCGAGGTTGCGATAACCCTGAAACCAAACCGCTCGTAAAGTGCACTGTGGCAAGGATTAACGACACAGACACCAAACTCGGTGCCTCTCTCCTTGAGGAGTCTCCATTGCTCCTTCAGCATCCGCATGCTCGTGCGGGTGCAGTTGTATTCTTCGTCAATGGCAAATGAGCCAAAGTAGACGAAACTACAGCCGCAAGAACGAATTTCCTTTAGCTCGTTTGGGAACAGCCTGTCAATGGATAGTCTGCTTGGGTTGAACTCAAGCGTCACCGTACCGACGACCTTGCTGCTTTCGACGGCAACAAGAACGAACCCGTCTTTCCAGATCTTGAAGCAAGTAGTCTTCCACATGAATGCACAGAGCCGCGCAAGTACGAGGAAGAAGCTGATCAGGTTCCCAGAAGGAAGGTATCCTTTTTTCTGGTAGTTCTTCACCACCAGTCGGAAGGCGCCGATTGCCTCCCTTGTGTTCGCTACCTTAAATTCCACCATGGTTGTTCTCTCCAGTGTTTGTTTGGCCTGCACAGGAGGCGAATCAAGGTGCAGGCGTTCGAAATTGAATGCCCGCGGTTCCTCAAAATACAAGGAACACCTACCTAATAATATATCATACTTATGTAAATTTGTCAAGTTTTGTAAAGCCTGTACGTGCTATACCCATAAAATAAGCAGTTTCACTGATATACTCATTAGAATGAAGGAAAGTGATATTCCAAAACCTGTATCAAAATGGCGCTATTATGCATCTCTTCTTGAAGCAATACTCTTGTTTATTGTGAGTGTTTTTGTAACGCATTATGCAAGTAAGTATGCGAACATTCGAGCCAGTAACCACGTAGAGGACATTATTCTTAGTAATACCCCAGTATTTGATTTTGAGTTTCTTTTTGTACAAGGTGCAATCATGTTGTCGCTGTTTGTTGTTGCGCTTTGTTTTCGTTTTAGAAAAACTGCGCCTTTTCTTATCAAGACAGCGTCACTCTTTATTATTATTCGTGCAATGTTCGTCTCACTTACTCATATTGGACCATATCCGTCAAAGCTTGCTCTTGAGTCTCCTCTTCTTAATTTCATTACTTCTGGCAACGACTTGTTCTTTTCTGGTCATACAGGGCTCCCGTTTCTTATAGCCCTTATTTTCTGGGATCATACATATCTCCGCACTCTTTTTCTATCATCATCTATAGTGATGGGGATCATTGTTCTTCTTTCTCATCTCCATTATTCGATTGATGTTTTCTCTGCATTTTTTATTACGTATAGTATTTATCATATTGCTCTGAAACTTTTTAAAAAGGACTACGAATTTTTTGCACTAGAGGATTCACTCAAGAAGAAATCTTAGGCGGTTCTCTGATATACTTTATATAAAGATGTATATGAGTAAATATTTATCATTACCTAGAATTCATATCGACAATCAACCAAACCTTGTGAAAGAAGGTGTGTTTATCTTTGATGAAGAGGTGTGGAGTACGCAAAAAAGAATTGCGCGTATTTATGGAAGAAGTATCCCAACAATCAATGATCATCTTAAGAAGATATATCAAGAGAAAGAGTTGCTACGAGCTTCAAGTGAGCGTGAGTTGGTCATTACACAACAAGAAGGTAAGAAAAAAGTGTCCCGAAAAATTTTTGTATACAACACCGATGTTGTGATTGCTCTTGGTTTTCGCATTAAGGGTGAATGGGGGAAGGAGTTCCGTATCTGGGCACGTCAGGTTGTTCGTGAAAGTTATGATCCTCAAGAACAAGTAAAACATCTTGTTAAGAGAGAACGATAATGCGAAATCTCTTTGTAAGGCGGGCTACGTTGAGCTAGCATCTTGTTGATTGCTCGTTCTAATAAGATGTTGTTGTAGATAGTTTTGAGTAATGTGTATTTTTTTACCAGTGTTAAGAATCCCGATTGGGTCCCATATATTTTTTATTTTTTTGAATAACTGGAGTGCTGATTCGTTATAGATATATGAAAGAAATGGTGTACGAGCAAGACCTTCGCCTCCTTGAGCACTAATACCCCCATCGTAATCTTTTACAAGAGCAAAAATATTTCTGGTGTATGAAAGAACTTCGTTATCGTAACTTTTTGAACGATGATCAAAAAGCGTGACAAGGGATATGTGACCGCTACCAATATTCCCTGTGATCATATAAAGTCTACCAAGAGTACCGAGATAGTCTTCGAGTTCAGTTAGAAAATTAGGACATTGATGTATATCGATAATGATGCCGTCACAAGAAGTTATCGGAGTTAGTGAATCGTTAGTATAGAGAGAAAAGAGCGAAAAAAGAAATGCATAACTAGTTATTCGGGTGAGAGTTTTTCTGTCGTCAATGGTTTTGATAGTGTATCCATCTACAGGGATAGCTTTTCTAAAGGTTGAAACCGTACGGTGTAACTTTTCCTTATCGTTTGAGGTATGTGTTACGAGTAAGACGTACGGTGTGTCTACAAAAAAAGGAGTAAGTGTTGGGTGGTATCGTTCGCTGAGTTGCATAAATGCTTCGTCGTATAAAAAAATAGAATCGGCGGTATGGTGTTCGGCAATTGCAACGTAGGTTGGGATGTTTTTTTTGTCACAAACAGGGATACATGATGTGACTGAGTATGGTTTGTGAGGGCTTATACGAAATGTAACTGAGGTAATTATACCGAGCGTCCCTTCTGACCCAGTAAGTTGATCGATCAGCTGTCTTGGCCCAATTGAAGTACTCCAAAGGTTGTAACCAGTGCTATCGTCGCGTGATTTTGGTTTTGCTGCACGGAGAACACTGCTTTCTTGAGAAATAAGAGGAAAGACTTCTTGATAAATACCAAGCAAGCGACCGCTTGGAGTTACACCATCAACGAGATGGTGCTCTTCTCCATTGTCAACAACAACGGTAAGGCTTTCAATCCATTCACGAACTGAACCATGTCTACATGAAGAAGGTGAGCTGCTCTTTGTCGCAACAAGTGCACCAATGGATGCATCTCTATCACCAAATGCAAGAAGGGGAATGTCAAAATGCCAACTGTTAAGTTTTTCTAGAAGTAAACCGACAGAAACACCAGCATCCACGGTAATAGTATTTTCGACCATGTTCACATTACGAATATGGTTAAAGTAACGTGTCATATCTAGAATTATTCCTTCGCCCAGAGAAGCACCGTTTCTTGCTCCGCCACAACCTCTTACTGAGACTGGCATGGCATATTCTCGTGCAAATGAAAGCACATGCTTAATATCAGTAGTATTCTTTGGATATATCACTGCTTGCGGTAGTACAAAATATGGAGAGCCGTCTTTGCTGTATTTCGAAAGTGTCTCATGCCCACAATCAATCTCTCCCTCAAGCACTTTTGAGAGGTCGGTGAAAAGGGGAGGAACTCTTGTAATAAAACTAGATACCGTTTTCATAGATACTTTTTCCATTTTGATGGACTAAAAAGAAGATTAGACAAAGTGTGATAAGTACAATGGCAATCAGGATTGAGTGTCGAACAATCGGATATATGTTTCTTTTGTGAAGAGCTTGATGTTGAGAAGGTTCTTGCAGACTGGCTGGCGTCTCAGCATGTGGCGTGGGTACATGTGCCATCTCATTTGATATTGAGTTTTGGAGGGTTTTTTGTTCCATGGTTACAGTAACAGTATACTCTCTTTTTGCTCTGTGTTTATCTACTTTCTGTCCACAGTAATAATAAGCCAAACGAGTTATACTATCTCATATAGATTTTAATAGCAAAAATACAAAAAATATTATGAAATTACTCACAAGTTTCTTTTCTAAGCTTTATCGTTACGCGACAATATGTATCGTCGTTGCGACACCGCTTTTCTTTATACCAAAAACGAGTTTTGCTCCTGATGTTACATACTACATCACTCTTATGGTATTGGTTGCCGTAGCTCTTTTCTCATATGTTTTCGTAGCTCTTGCTACTCGTACGTGGCAAACAGTCTCGAAACTTGAGTTCTTCTCATACATCCTTTTCTCTGTTTCTATTGTTGCTTCATGTATTTTTTCTGCTACACCAAAGATTACTTTTTTTGGTGAAGCTTTCAATCAGTTTTCTGGAGTATCAATTCTATCACTTCCAGCAGTGATGTACCTTGTGCGGTCTCTACCAGAAAATCTACGACACAAGCTTAAGCTTGTAATGCTCGGCTTGCTTGCTATTTCTTCCTTCTTCTTTATAAATGCGATTATGGTCGGTGGAATGATTGTTACTGTTTCAAAGTTTTTCTTCTCAAGCTTCTCAAGTTCACTTTCATTTACCGTTTTTGTCGGCTTGTTTCCTGTTTTGTGTTTTTACTTTATAAGAAAAGCAAAACTTGCAAAAAAATGGAAGGCGGTTGTTGCTCTAACAGCACTTGTGTTTGTAGCTTTTTTGCTCACTGTTTCTACACAGAACAGTATTCGTCCAAATCTTAAGAGTACTGCATTTGTGGGCAAGGAGGTCTTGTTTTCTGACGGTTTCTTTGGTATCGGCTCTGGTAATTTTTCGCGTGCTTGGCAGCTCCATCGACCTCAAGATGTCATACTTTCTCCGTACTTTGGCTATGACTTCAACCAAGGAGCAGATACAATGTCTACCTTCTTTGTGACTATTGGAATTCTCGGTCTACTCGCGTTTATGATGCTTGTCTTAACAGCACTTTATAGTACTGTGATTAGTTACAGACAGAATAAAGAAGGGCAGGAGCACATTGTTCTTGGTATTCTCACACTTGTTCTTTTCTACTTCACCGTAATGGCTTGGATGGTTCCATTTACCTATTCAATGTTGGTTATGTGGATGGTTGTCTCAGGGCTTGGTCTTGCAAAAGCTCGTCTTACAGAGTTTCATCCAAGTAAGAAGCTTGCATTTCTTCTTGTCCCGCTTGCTGTTATCCTTTTGATCAATGCAGTTCTTACAATAAACAAGGCTAGAGCATTTTCTCTTTCAAACACTGCTCAAAGTGCAGCAAAAATTGAAGACGCAGAGGCTCTTGTATCTAATGCGGCAACTATCTACAATTTTGACGGTTTTTACCGTTTGCTTGTTGAGTATGCTATCGCCTTTAATAGAAACCTTCTTACAACAAAAACTGATAACCAGGAAGCACTTAAAGATGCGTACCTTAAGAAGGCTCAGTCTGCTGTGGATGCAGGGCTTGCTGCGACAAATCTCAATAAAAACAATTATCAAAACTATGTGTCACTTGGTCGCGCATATGAGCTTGCTATTCCTTTTGATAAGGAGGGTGGTTTTGCTAAGGCTAAAGAGTCCTATCAGAATGCAATAAAGTTGTACCCAAACAACCCATACCTATATCTCATGCTTGCACGCCTTGAAACATCAGCAGGAACACGTGAGGCTGTACGAGCGGACCTCACCGACGCTCTCAAGAGAAAGCAGAATTTTGCTGACGCTCTATATCTCATGAGTCAGTTGGAGGCATCTGAAAGCAACGTTGATGAAGCGCTTGCATATGCAATTGAAGCTATCAAGAGTGCTCCAAATGATCCAGCGACGTATGTTCAGGCGGGTCTTCTTCTCTACGGTAAGAAGGACTTTAATAATGCAGCTCTTGCACTCAAGACTGCTCTTGAAAAGGATCCTAACAATGCAAATGTGGCTTATTTCCTTGCACTTGCACTTCGTGATGGAGGGCATCCAGAGATTGCAAGACCTCTCGCAGAAGAGCTCCTAAAGCGAAATCCTGGAAATGTTGATCTTGAAAATTTCATTAAGTCACTCGTGAGTGTTGAACCTGTTACTCCAGAACCTACACCTGCTAAGTCGACCACAAAGTCTTCTAAGAAATAGTATCTTTGAGTAATAAGAACTTTCTTTAGGGTAGAAACTTCTTCCATGTACAATGACACTTTCTGAAATTGAAACCATTCTAGAGGAACTGATTGCACGTCATAAAAACCTGGATAATGAACTATTAACAACGCTACTGCAGTCCGCTGGGTGGGAAGAAAAGAATATTAAAGATGCTCTCTTGCTTTTCAAACAAAGAAGCGGATTGGATCTTCCAGAACAGGCCGAACAGGCTTTTTCTGGCTTTCAGAATAAAGTAGATTCCGGAGAAGAAAGTGAGGAAGCTAAACCTGTAGAGGAGATAACATTTTATGACACTGACGGTGTTGAAGAAAAGGATCTACATAATGTAGACACAAGTGAGAAAGTTATTGTCAGGGATACGGGAACTAACCAGACCATACTTTCAAAAGTTGCTGAGGTTATACCGGTAATAGATATTGTAGAACAGAAAGCAGAAGAGGTTGCTATAGAAGAACAGCAACAGAAAGAGTCTAATTCTACCGCTCCTACTTCTAGCGATGAACCGCAAATACCAGTGTCACAAGTTATACAAGAAGTTGATTTTCTTACTGGAGATAGGAAGTCGGAAGAAGTTGATCCTTTGCTTAATGTTGATACATCTGCTGTTGTTGATACAGTGAATATTCAACATGAGCAGGAATTACCGAAAGTCAATGAAATTAAAAACGAACCACAGTCACTAGTTGTACCTGATGTGACGGTAACGCAAAAGATAACAAAAAAACAGCCAGAGATACCAGAAGGCCTGCCGCTTCTTCCATTTGAGAGCTCAGAACAAGTTTGGCCATTTTCCAAGTATAAAGATGTTTTTCATGGGGAAGTAATGCCGAGCATTGTTACTGAGAAACAAGTGGACCAGGATAAAAGGGATATTCGTCCAGGTATACCTCCAACACAAAGAATTGGGCCAGAAGATGATATAGAGATAGATCTAGAGAAGACTCCGATGACGAAAGGGGATGAGTCTCTTGTTTTCTTGGCCGGCTTAATGCTTTTTGTTATAATTCTAATACTCGGATATATGTACAGTAATGGCCGATTATAAATAATTACAATAACTATGGAAACTAACTATAAAAAATATACGTGGATGGCAGGTACTGCGGCACTTGTGTGTGTTGCGTTTGCGGCAATTGGTTTTGGTATGAATAACTT
>CAZBGU010000014.1:0-22415 GCA_964491805.1 uncultured Candidatus Saccharibacteria bacterium | reverse complement strand
AGTGTTTTTCTACTTGGTGTATCGTTTGGTAGTTCTCACTTTATTCATAAGACCGTACGTGGCGCCACGATAGCATCATCTGTACTTGTTGATCTTACGAATGAAAGTCGTATACGCGAACATGAGATTCCTCTTCTAAAGAATGAGAAGCTAACACAAGCTGCTCAGTTAAAAGGCGAAGATATGGCAGCAAAAGAATATTTTGCACATAATTCACCAGACGGCGTGACTCCATGGTATTGGTTTAAAAAAGTTGGCTATTCTTTTCTCTACGCGGGTGAGAATTTGGCAATTGACTTTACTGATGCATCAGATGTGGAGAAAGCGTGGCTTAACTCTCCAAAACATCGAGCGAATATTCTTAATGGAGAATTCCGTGAGATAGGGATTGCTGCAGTGCAAGGTGTTTATAATAACGCAGAGACAATTTATATTGTGCAAATGTTTGGTACGCCAGCATATGCAGAAATAGCAAGTACCTCTATACCTTACTCTGAAGTTGTGAAGGAAAGAAAAACCGCAACACAGGACAAGAAAGTTCTTCATCTAACATCAACAACATCATCGACTTTTGGAGATGTTATTTCTGGTGATGTTAAAGGTGATTCAGTTGGTGCAACAACCGTATTGCAAAATGTAGAAAACAGTGGTGATTTTATTGCAGTAAAAAATACAGGTGCCATGCAAATATCAGAGTTAGAAAAGCTTACTGTACCAGTTTATTCGACATGGTATGATAAAATAATTTTCTTTTGGTCTCGATATCTTGATGTCTTGTATAAGATCATTCTTGGGGTTACTGTTATTGCGCTTATTATTATGCTTATTGTCGAGATACGTAAGCAGCATCTTAGACATATTTTTTATGCAGTTTCTCTTCTGTTTTTATTACAACTTTTTATCTATATAAATCAGAGTTTATTTTAGTGATTCTTGTATGCGATTATCCTGAGAACAGGTGTCTAGGTCCTAACGGTCCAATCGCACCTTTTGTGAATATGGTAGAATAACGGAATGAACCCAAAAGACCAAGTAAAAGAGAATTTATCTATTACGGAAGTGGTGTCCACATATATTCGTCTTGAGAAATCGGGTGCACAGTTTCGCGCGAGATGCCCATTTCATAATGAGCGTACACCGTCTTTTTACGTATCCCCAGAGCGTAAGTCTTTTCACTGCTTTGGTTGTCAGACTCATGGGGACATTTTTACTTTTGTGGAAAAGATCGAAAATATTCCATTTTTTGAAGCACTCAAGATCCTAGCAGACCGCGCAGGGGTAACGCTTACTAATCGTGAAAAGTCGCAAGAAGAGACGCGACTTATTTCGCTCTTGAAGGACGCAACAGAACACTTTGAAAAAAATTTTAAAAGTAGCCCAGAGGCCCAGGAATATATTCTTGGTCGGGGTATTACTGAAGAAACAATTAGGATGTTCCATATAGGTTATGCTAAGAATGAATGGCGAGAACTTTTCACCTACCTTGCACAGAAAGGCTACCAACCAGAAGAAATGGTAGAGGCGGGGCTCGTAATAGAAGCGAAAGATGACCACGGAAAGACAAAAGGGTGGTATGATCGTTTCAGAGGTCGCATAATGTTCCCTATACGTAATGTTTCTGGTGCCACTGTCGGTTATTCTGGCCGTATTATGCCATCACTTGTCGACCCAACTGTTGCACAAGGAAAATATGTTAACACTCCAGAGACTCCGCTGTATCATAAGTCAAAGATTCTCTTTGGGTATGACACTGCAAAGAAAAAAATGGCAGAGACGAAAAGTGTAGTTGTAGTTGAGGGACAGATGGACCTTTGTATGAGTTATCAGGCAGGTGTACACAACACAATTGCGGTCTCTGGTACAGCGTTTACAGATGAACATATTCATATCGTGAAGAGATTTTGTGATACGGTTATACTTTCATTTGATACGGACGATGCCGGACAGAATGCACTTAAGAAGACGGCTTTGTTATGTATTCTCGGTGGACTTGATGTGTATGTGGTGGGAGATATTGGTACAAAAGATCCGGCGGATCTTATAAAGGACGATCCGGATAAATGGCTGCAGGCCATCGAGAAGAAAAGACATGTTATCGAGGTTCTTACTCGTCGCATTACATCATCGACTGTTGATACTCGTGAACAAGGAAAAAGGGTGGTAACAGATATTCTTCCTTTTGTGCGTGCTATACAGTCTCCTGTTGATAGAGCGCATTTTATTCGCGTTATTTCACAACTTACATCTATACCTGAATCAACATTAACAGAAGAAGTAAGTCGAGGTATACTAGCTAAGGAAGAGGTAATACAAACAGAAACAACAGTAGTACCTCTTCCGAGTATTGAACGACTCGAACGAGAAATAGTAGCGTACGCTCTACTAAACGGCAAAGAAAGCGACGAACTTTTCTTGTCCTTGAAGATTGACAGAGGCCAGTTTCCGGAAGCAATTTTACAAGAAGAGATGTTTGAGCTAGAAAAAAAAGTTCTAGCAAACAAGGATGCATATTTTAGAGATCTTATGGATAGTCACAAGCGAGAAAAACACAAGGCACGACTCGTAGAACTTCAGAAGAAGTTGAGAGAAGATGGCGCTGATCATGAGTCAATTCTCAAAGAAATCTATGAGCATGTTAAGAAAGCTGCTGAATAGCTCATTTGTTTTTCTTCGAGTAGATAAGGTCATCTGCATAGATTTTTGATGGTAATATTTTAATAAAATATGGTGTATTTGAAGTGTATAACTATATGGACTATATAGTTTCTTTGTGTTATAATCCGGGGTACCGTTTCTATGGCGAAAAAAGTATCTTCACAAAAAAAGAGTGTACCAAAAAAAACTACAGTAAAAACTGTAGCAAAAAAAGCAAATGTTAAAAAGGTTGTCACTAAGACACCAGTCAAAAAGACTACTCAAAAAGTACAAAAGAAGACCGTAGCTAAAGCACATGTTGCCAAATCTACAAAAAAAGTCGTAGCTCCAAAAAAAGTAATTACAAAAAAAACTGCTAGCAAAAAAGTTGCACCGAAGAAGGTTGTAACTAAACAGAAGAAAGTTGTTCAGCCAAAAAAAGTTGAGAAGACCGTAGAGGTAAAAGAAAAATATAAACCAAAGGCTTTTACAATTAAGACCGGCCCATCAAAGCCAAAGGCGGCAGAAAAGCCAAAGAAGATCACAACGCGTGATCAAAATGAACAAGAGCTTATCCAAAAAGGAAAGGAGCGTGGTTTTATTACATATGATGAGATCATTCGTTATTTTCCAAATATAGAGCTGGATATTCTCTATTTAGAAGAGCTCTATGAAAAAATCAACCAAGCGGGTATTGATATTCTTGAAGGAGGCAATCTTCTTGATATGGATGATGAACTGCTCAAGCTTGAGGGTCGTGAGAATACACATGATAGTATTCAAATGTATCTTCGTGAGATAGGACAGTACCCACTTATTTCTGGCGACAACGAACGTGAACTTGCTATTAGAATAGAAAAAGGTGACCCGGAAGCCATAACATTACTTGCTAAAGCGAACCTTCGTCTAGTGGTATCTATTGCAAAGAAGTATGTTGGACGAAGCTCTGATCTTACACTCCTTGACCTCATTCAAGAGGGTAATCTTGGCCTCTTTAAAGCAGTGGAAAAGTTTGATCACTCAAAAGGGTTCAAGTTTTCAACATATGCGACATGGTGGATTCGTCAAGCGATCACACGTGCGCTTGCTGATCAGTCACGTACTATTCGTATTCCTGTGCACATGGTAGAAACAATCGCCAAGTATAAGCAGGTTGTTCGCCGTCTTTCGCAGGACCTTGGTCGTGATCCTCTTGCTGAAGAGATTGCAGTTGAGATGAATGTCGATGTTGATAAGATTCATATTATCGAAAATATCAATCAAGATACAGTGTCACTTGAGAAGCCAATCGGTGATGATGATGACAAGTCAACGCTTGGTGAATTCATTGCGGATGACAAGATTCTCTCACCGGACGCAGAAGCTTCGCACCGTATTTTGTCTGATCAAATTAATGAGATTCTTAATGATCTTTCTCCAAAGGAACGTAAAATTGTAGAGATGCGTAATGGTCTTGGTGAGTTCGATGGCGTTATGCATACACTTGAGGAAGTTGGTGCAGAGTTCGGTGTTACTCGTGAACGTATTCGACAGATTGAGGCTAAGGTTCACGAGAAGATCAGGTCACACGAGAAAAGTGGGCGCTTGAGAAATTACTAGCCTAAGGAAAGTTTATGGATGATATTCTAGAGTCATTAGGTCACCTTTTAGGTTTTGGAGGTAGCAACACGATACCTTCTTTAAGCCGAAAAACTGAAAAGTATGTCTTTATTGGGGTGGTTGTCATCTTCCTGTTTGTCGTTATTGTTGGGATTCTACTATTTAATCTTGGAAGGTAGGGTCTGGCGTGTCAAAAGTTTTAGTCTGTATCTCTTGGTACAAATACAAAAACACGATGTCTATGATATCGTGTTTTTGTATTTGTGGATCGTGTTGTGTTTCTAAATTTTTATATATAGCGCTAGGTATTGATCATACGTCAGGCAGTAGGCAGACATTTTTTTGATTGTGCCCCTTGGATAGTTCTACAAAGTTCTGTCTATATTTTTCTCAAAGTGTCATAGTATTTGTTTTTACTTGTATTTGTAAATGTGGTAGGATTTCGATGTGTGTTTTGGCTCTTTCAAGTGAGGTATTATGTCTGCAATTACTCTGCTCGAGGGTGGTCCGCCGTGGATCATCCCTGGTCATGTGATGGAGCGTCTTGGAAACGAAAATCCAAACGCTCCACACATTGTCGTGCTTGAAGTTGACGTTGTTCGCGAGGGAAAGAGGGCTTTCATTGCACGGACATGCAATGTGCATACGGGCACATTCGGTCCGACAACTACCTCTCCGATCTATGAATCCAGTGTTTGCGACGGCGGTAACCGCGGATACAGGATCATCGGGGTGTTGCCACCGAGGCCAAAAGTAGACTCCTTTCTCTACGGTGTTGCAGGTGATGTGTTCAAGGTCATCAACCTTAATGACACACACTGTCTCGTTGGGAGGTATGACATGGTAGACGGCAGTCCTGTCACCGATTCCCCGTATGAGGGCTATACGCTTGATGACACCTTCTGGGGTTACTTCAAGGTCTTCTGGCCCAAGCTATCCTAGACATCATCTTGCGGTGTCAATATCGAAAACGCCACGCACCTGCGTGGCGTCTTTGTTTTTGGCCACTATGGACAGATCTGGTACCCGTTACTGTAATAGCATGATGATCCACCGTAGTATGTGCCGTTGTTGTAGTTATTGTAATAACCGGTATTAGTGTAACCAGAATTGTAGTATGAAGGATATGTTGTATAGGTGTATGTTGTTGGTTGTGTATAGTACGTATACGTTACGGGTTGGGTATATGTATATGTTGGTTGAGTTTGACAATTATAGCTTGAGATTGATGATGTGCGGGATACTCCGTCGTAGTAGTACGTGTAACATCCAGACGTGTAGTAATAAGAGTAAACAGTCTGTGGTTGCTGGTATCTGTAGTTGTTTTGGTAGTTGTAGTAGTTGTTGCAACCAACACTTACACCAATAAGTGGATATAGAGTTATATTACCACCACAGTTAGTAGTAGTGTGGTGATGCCCACCCATATACGAATCAGAATACACCTGAGCGGAAACAGTAGTCGCAGTACTTACGGCTAATAATAGTCCAAATGTAATAGTGATAATTGTTTTCATACACCTTAATTGTACGCTTCCTTGACTGCCGGTCAATCTTGACGATGTTCTCAAAACTTATTTTGTAAATGTAATTAGTTATACAGTATGTCAATGTCTCCATGGACAAAAGTAAAAAAATTTGGTAGTATGGTATTTCTAGTAGATGTTGGGAGTATCCACATCAAAATCTAATTTTCTAAGTAAAAACCATGCTAATCGATAACGTAACACTCAA
The DNA here is from genome assembly GCA_964491805.1 of uncultured Candidatus Saccharibacteria bacterium. Lineage (GTDB taxonomy): Bacteria > Patescibacteriota > Minisyncoccia > Phycocordibacterales > UBA5272 > UBA11704. The sequence continues at coordinate 16,448 of CAZBGU010000014.1, read as the reverse complement.
TATAAAAGCCGGAAAAGGCGGCGACGGTGTCGTCCGTTGGAGACGTGAGAAGGGTATTCCGTATGGTGGACCAGCTGGTGGTGATGGTGGCAAGGGTGGTGATGTTTATTTCCGTGTAATTCGTGATATTCAAGCACTTGCTGTGTATAAGCATAAGAAAGAATGGGAAGCTACTCCTGGTGAGAATGGTCAGAAGCGAAGTATGCACGGTAGTAGTGCAGATGATCTCTATCTTCAGGTTCCACTCGGATCCGTGGTCTACAATCGTGAGTATGATAAGCGCTATGAATTCATGGAAGAAGGTGACTTCTTGGTGCTTCGTGGCGGTCAGGGTGGTCTAGGAAATGAGAAGTTCAAATCATCAACTAATCGCACACCGGAGGAATTCACAAAAGGTGAACCAGGTGAGTATGCTACGTTTGATATCGAACTGAAGCTTATTGCTGATGTTGGTTTTATAGGTCTTCCAAATGCAGGTAAGTCATCGCTCCTTAACTCACTCACTCGTGCAGGTGCTAAGATCGGTGATTACCCTTTCACAACACTTGAACCTAACCTTGGTGCATACTTTGGGTATGTACTCGCAGACATCCCAGGCCTCATTGAAGGAGCAAGTGAAGGAAAGGGGCTTGGACATAAATTCCTTCGTCATATCACACGCACAAAGGCATTAGTACATCTTGTTGCTGCGGATAATGAAGATGTTGCATCGGTCTACAAAACTATTCGCAAGGAACTTGGTGAATATGATAAAGCGCTCCTTGAGCGCAATGAGATTCTTGTGCTCTCAAAAATTGATACTGTTGATGCGAAGACTTTAAAAGAAAAAGTTACCGCACTTGAAAAAGCTTCAAAGAAAAAAGTTGTGCTACTTTCTCTCTATGATGACACGACCGTGAAAGCATTTGGAGATAATCTTATTAAGCAACTGGCGGGCAATAGTCATTAGCAAGGTAAGTGTTGGCGACCGGTTGGTGTATACATACACACGGGCGACACCGAAGGTGTCGCCCGTGTGTATTACGACTTTTCTCTAAGTGTTGGTACTCAGTGGTTGTCTAGTAAATTCTTTCCCCATCCTGGGGTGATGAGTCCAAGGTGATTTGCGTCGAGACCCATGCATAGTATAAGAGTGTATGCGACCGAGTTCGAGTTTTCTGTATCGCCAGAAATTTTTACACCATAGGGTGGGTACGGAATGTTGAGACTATTGATTTTTTCTTTGCATACGAGTGCTTTTTGCCATGCTACGACAACGTCTTGCTTCTGACCTTTATACATTATGGTACCCGAGTAATTTTTTTGAGTAATATATTCATGCGGATTACTAAAGTACCACACTTTGAGCTTGTCAGTTTCGTGATCTCCAACGTACTTCCAGTTACGTGTCGCTTCGTCTGTAGCAAGTCCGTGAAGTTCCCCAACGATCATGTTCTTTTCATTTCGAAGCGTAATAAAGTTGTGTCCTGCAATACCAAAAACAAGTGGTGCTTGCATAAGCTGAATACTCCACATGCCGCGAACCTCTTCTGGTATTGGGTGTGTAATCGGATTGTTGACAAGGATATACCAACCAGCAACAAAGAGTATAATAAGTATGATGTCTTTGATGAACCGCGGAGTAAAGAGACGCATGGTTAAGGTAGTTACGTTATTTGTAGTATATTCGTTAGCATCCTATATGCTAGTAAGTGTATAGCAAACACAATGAAAGTAATAGGGCATAGGGCAAGAGAAAAGTGTCTTCGTCAGGTTTCAACTAGAAATACAGAAATACAATGACCGTCATTGTTGACTAGTTAAGTGCTATTCTCAAAAGGTCCTGGAACATTGATGGATTCCCTGCGCCTTTACTTTTTTTCATACACTGGCCAACGAAAAACATGAACATACTTTCTTTACCACTCTTGTAGTCAGTGACTTGCGTAGGATTTTCTGCGATAACCTCTGCAACAATCTTCTTGAGTAATTCAGGGTCATTCTTCTGGATCATACCTTTCTCTTCAGCTGTCTTCTTAACATCAAGATCTTTGTTCTCGAGTATAAAAGGAAGAAGGTCCTTCGCTCCACGTGATGAGAGGTCTCCGGTAGTGATCATCTCAAGAAGTGTTTTGAATGATGAAGTTGTAGGGAAATTTTTAGCAATAAGTTCTTTACTTTCTTTCTTGAGAAGTCCGAAGATGTCAGCAACGAGGTAGTTGGCAGCGAGTGTTGTGTATGCTGCATCTTTACCTTTCGTTACTTCATCAAAGTAAATAGCAGTAGATGGATCAGTTACAATGATCTCTGCTATATCATCCTTGAGCCCAGCTGCAACGAGTCGTGTCTTACGTGATTCTGCAAGTTCTGGAATGCCCATCTTCATTGCCTCTATATCAAAGAGGCGAGAGAGGTAGAGTTTTGGTAGGTCAGGGTCAGGGAAGTAACGATAGTCGTGGGCGTTTTCTTTTTTGCGTTGTGAGAAAGTCTCTTGCTTCACTTCGTCCCATCCTCGTGTCTCTTGCACAACTGTGCCGCCTTCCTCGATGAGTGCGATGTGACGATCTACTTCGTAACGAATGGCATCTTCTACTGACTTAAATGAGTTGAGGTTCTTCACTTCGCACTTGGTGCCAAATTTGTTCGGATCCTTCGACACCGAAATGTTGGCTTCAACACGCATCTGTCCCATTTCCATATTGGCTTCTGATGCGCCAACATATCGAAGTATTCTCTGAAGCTCACGAGCAAATGCACCTGCATCTTCTGCTGTATGAATCACTGGCTCTGTTACAAGTTCCATGAGTGGAACTCCTGCACGATTGTAGTCAACAAGTGTAATACCGTTCTCGTGTGATGACTTGGCTGTATCCTCCTCAAGATGGATACGAGTAAGTTCGAATCCTTTGATCGTACCTCCTGAGACAATAGGAAGTTTGTACTGAGAAAGTTGATAGCCTTTTGGAATGTCAGGATAAAAGTAATTTTTGCGGTCAAATTCAGTAAAATCAGCAATATTGGCTCCGACTGCTAATCCTACTTCAATCACTTTCCTGATTGCTTCCTTGTTTGGTACAGGAAGAGTACCAGGATGTGCCATACAGACCTCACAGATGTTTACGTTAGGACGAACCTCCCTAGGGTCATTTTTGCAGCCACACCACATTTTTGAATTGGTGTGTAGTTCTGCATGGATTTCTAGTCCAATGGTAGTGATATATGGTGTAGACATACGGAGAATTATACTATATGTTGACCGTAATGTTAAATTATTGTATTATTTGATTAAAGTCATGACTCTTCGGATGGTCCGGGGAGCATTGATACAGGAGACTTTCGTGACACCAGATCAGTGGCAGGGTGAATACTTCGGCAAAGGAAAGGACTCAGTCGCCAGAAGTTTGAACAAGCTCGATGGCGACAGGGTGATGCACTACTCAGTCTCAGGAACGGGACTGGACATGTACTCGCCGGGGTGGTACATGGATTCACTTGTTCACGCGATGTCGACTGTCTTCAGTGCGGTCGGGGCGTATTGGCAAGTGTGGAACATGCTTCGCATTGTCGAGCTGATTCCGGTGCTCAAAGCCCTGTGCGGCGAGTACTCGGAAGCGAGGGTCAAGTTCCCTCTACAAGCAACCATTGCGATGGACGAGGTCTATGTTGCGTGCCTGCTTCGGGTCGGATTCATCGAGCGGGTTACATTCTCGGGTGGTGATATGGCTCACGAGAAGACAGCAAAGACTGTCGGCGAGCAGGCGATAGAAGCGCTCAAGAGCAAGCAGGAGACCTGTCCGTTGGCAACGGAGCTACTTCTGAAGGCGAGACACAGCACAAACATTTCCGTCTCTCCGGCGTACAGAAGGGTTCTTGCTAAAGAGGTTGATGTTCGCCTCTCTCAGCTCTTGCTTCATCCTGAAGATTTGAGCGACCAACTTCATCAGGGTTGGAAGACGGTCTGTCGGCTTGGTCGGATGACCAAACGCTGGCATTTGTGCCGCATTGCTCTTCTACATGACAGGTCGAAGGACCTGGTCATGAAGACCTGGACCCTACCAGGTTACTGGTTCTACCAGTTGAAGTATCGGCTTGGCGCCACTCCGTAGGGGTTGGTGCCAGGGTTCGGAAGTGTCGGACGTGAATGCGTTCGGCACTTTGTTTTTGTACGTTTTACACTTCCGTTGTAACGATTGTCGCAGATGGTATGTATTTTTTGTTCCATGTTTCCTGACGCTTTGCATATTGCATGCTTTTTGTAATGAGTTCACTCTTCATTTCGTCCATTGTAAGGATCCCCTCGATATATTTTCCAATTGCAACATATTCTAGACCGAATCGCTTCATTGAGTTTGAAGTGTATCCTCGGTTCATTATTTCACGAACTTCATCTATCATGCCGGCGAGTAGTCTCTTCTCTAGTCTTTTTGTTATTCGTGTACGAAGCAACTCTCTTGTTGGCGACAAGATATAGATATCAGTCGGGTAGATAAGTTTTGGTTCACTGCATGTTGGGACAGCACCAAGTGTGTCTGCGATCTCAAGTGCACGAACAAGACGAGCAGGGTTATGCCTATCGATTGTTTTTGCCCTAGCTGGGTCTCGTGCGAGTAATAGTGAAAAAAGTTCCTCACATGTCTTCTTTTCTAAATCTTTACGGAGCAGTTTGTTTGGTGGTACTTGAGGTAGTCTGGTGTCATAGATAAGTGCATCGATATATTGGCCTGTGCCGCCACAGATGATAGGAGTATTGCCACGAGAAAGAATATCTTTCAGTATCGGAGTAGCGTCGCGCGCGAAGCGCGCGACGTTTATATCTTCATCAAGATCATAGACACTGAGCATGTGATGCGGCACACCCTTCATTTCTTCAGAAGTTATTTTACCAGTACCAATGTCGAGATCCTTGTATACTTGTCGTGAGTCAGCAGAAATAATTTCACCATTATATTTCTGTGCTAACTTCACAGCAAAGTCACTTTTACCGCTTGCTGTAGGGCCTACAATTACGATTACCTTTTGTGAAGTCTTCATTGTTGATATACTACAATGTACTTACAAAATATAAAAGCAGAAGTCTTAATTCGCTATTTGTAATCGAATAATTACAAACTGCAGAAGTACTTTTGAAACTGTCGGCAATATATATTTATATGCTAATCCTGTATACAAAAAATAACTGTGTCTACTGTGACAAGGTGAAGCGTGCATTTCTCGAGCGAAATGTGACCTATGAAGAGAAGAATATTGAAAATGAAGATAATCTTGCTGAGGCAAGAAGTCACGGCGCTCGCACGATGCCATTTCTTATTGATACGACGGCGAACGTTGCGATGGGGGAGTCAGACGACATTATTGACTATGCTTCTGAGTATTCATTTTGAAATTAGGTAGTTATGTGTAAATTATAAAAAACGAAAGGGCCGGCGCTCGTGGCGGACGGCCCTCTGCCTTCATGTTGAAGGTCTTGTTCTGGTTCTAGCTCGGATTGCCTGCTACCGGCTGCAGCAGGTTGGGTTTGACCCAGACCTGGTTCCCCTCGAACATGACCAGAACACCGCGATCGTAACAGATCGCACAGACGTGGAAGGTAGTCTGCTTGAGGGCGTTCAGAGGACGATGGGTTTCGTCCCCGATTTTCCGACGCAGAGCAATCAGCTCTCGCCGGTTCATGTCCTGAGCCGGCATCACAGTCGTAACCCCATAGAAGAGGGCCACGTCATTCTTTTTCATCGGATCTCCTTTGGCTATCTGTTTCTCGAACGATTTCGAGCTACAGAATTATAATACTACCACATTATGAAAAAAAGTAAATATCAATTCTGTGTAGTAAATTTATATGCAAAATACTATAGGTTGTCTAGTTTTTAAATTAACAAAAAGAAAAAGGCCGCCCAGTCGGGCGGCCTCCCATCATCAGCCGGTTGATCGTCAGGCCGCTTGCAGCAGTGCCGGCTGGCTGTCGGTGACGCGGTAGCGGAGAAAGGTTTGGCCGTGCTTTTCGACCATCGTAGTCTCTACTGCTCCGCTTCTGGTCAGTGCAAGTAGGACACCGGCCGCTTGGGCGAGCTCCATGTGTGTGCACTGTGCCGCGCACATGACTTCATGCAACGGAAAGCCGGCCCTGTTGTTCGCACTCGGTGGTCTGGTCTCCGCCAGACATTGAAGTCCCCGGAGGAACTTCATTTCGTTGTTACTGTGTGGTGGCATGCTGCCTCCTTGTTGTTGATGGAGTCATATTATAACACATTTTTATAAAAAGAAAAGATTAATATAATGCAATCTAATGTTGACGGTCTTTTGTTGCTGGCTGCTATTTTATATGTGACATGATATAATCATTGCCGTGAGCGGCATTCAGTTGGCACAAGATTGTGCACAAGGTTGTGTAAGATTGTTGAAAAATAAAATATGTCGGAGTGGTCAAGGAGCGGAGAGCGACGAAGATGTCCGTAGCCACCAAGCGTAGGACTAGCGAATGACCTTATTCCGGATGCGGATATGCGGTGTTGATAAATGTTTTATAAAAGTGTAAGGTTTTTGCAATAAAATGCCGGAGTGGCGGAATGGTAGACGCGTTCGACTCAAAATCGAATATCGCAAGGTGTGGAGGTTCGAGTCCTCTCTCCGGCACATGTACTAAAAAAGATGCATAACGAAGTGCATCTTTTTTAGTACACTGTGACGTTACAGAAGCATATAACCTGCGTCATCTGCGTGAGGACTCGAATAGGGGTCGCGTTTTCTACTATGACGAACAGAGTGAGGAATAGAAACAGTGACTGAGCCCTCTTTCATTAACTGTCGCAATATAATCTAAAGATACCATAAACTTTTTACTATGTTTAACGGTCTTGTCTTACCAACATCTACTCACTAAACGCAAGACTCATCCCGTGATATACTCTCTCTATAACAAACATATGGGACACGTAGAATCGTCAATTTTTTGGATAGAAATAGATAAAATCGTACCTAATCCGTACCAGCCTCGACGTGAGTTTGATGAGGATCGATTGAAGGAGCTTGCTGCAAGTATTCGACAGTACGGTGTTCTCCAACCACTAGTGGTTTCTCGACAAGAAACGATGTTAGAAGATGGTGGTATTAAGGTGGAGTATGAACTTATTGCCGGTGAGCGACGTCTTCGCGCTTCTAAGCTTGCTGGCGTAACACAGTTACCTGTTGTTGTGCGTACCGGAGATGACAGTCGTGCAAAGCTTGAGCTTGCGATCATTGAGAACTTGCAACGTGAAGATCTTAACGCAGTAGAACGCGCACAGTCGTTCCAGCGACTTGCTGATGAATTCAAACTGACGTGGGCAGAGGTCGGTCGCAAGATGGGAAAGAGTCGTGAGTATGTATCTAACACGGTGCGTATTCTTATGCTTCCTCAGGATATTCTTGATGCTCTTTCTAAAGGTAAAATCACCGAAGGTCATACACGTCCACTTCTCATGCTTATCGACCGTCCTCAAGAGCAGATGACCCTCTTCAAGGAAATGATGGTGCGTAAGATGACTGTTCGCGAAGCTGAGCAAATAGCACGCCGCATAGCATACGAGAAGGTGCGTAAGAAAGATCTCTTTATGACACCAGAGGTGGTAGATATGGAAGAACGCCTCGCTGAGACACTTGGTACTCGCGTGCAGATCGAGCCACGTGAACGTGGTGGTCGCATTTCTATTGATTATTTTTCTCATGAAGAGCTACTTGCGTTATCTATAGCTATTCGTAAGGCAGGGGAACAAAAGACTCACAAGGGAATGTTTGATACGATTCGTGAGGAAGACATGGAGACACTTCAAGCGGTTGCTTCTTCTCCACGAGTGGTCTTGCCTAATTCGACTGTTGCGTACGAGATAGAACATTTAAATTCCGTAGAAACTATTCGTGAAGCAAATAAAGAAAGTATTAAAAGCACACATAACGATTCTATTGTAACGACGAGTGAGGCTATCGAGCTTGACGATTATGTTTCAAATGAAGTTCCAAACATACCTGAGCAAACACATGTAGAAGAAGTTGCAGAAGATGATCGTTCAATTGATGAGGTAAAGGAAGGGGAGCAAAGTGATGATTTGTACAATGTGAAAAATTTCGCGTTATAGTTTATAGCCTAAATCTTGAAACACAAATTTCTGTTGTTGTCTACTAGATATGTTACAAGAATTTTTTGAAGCACCTAAAGACTCTCCCAAAATTGGTGGCATATATGTGCATTATAAAAATCGAGAGAAAGAATATAAGGTTACAGGGATATCATGTAATACTGATTCCCATGAATGGTATGTCGAGTATATCCCCCTGTATGAAGGTGCGGTAGCTGCCAAATTTAATCGCTCATTTTCACAATGGTCTAATAGACCAGTTGTTGATGGTAAGGAGGTTGAGCGTTATGTGTTTATAAGAATGGACTAGATTTAAATTCGTAGAGTTTTGTGCTTACCATACCTATTTGTTCGTCTTGGTGTATATTAAAAAAGAGAACGCCCCACTTCCGCGGGGCATCCATGTGGGGCGCTTTGAGGTCCCTCGGTGGGGTCACTCAAGAGGAAGCTTGAAGAGTCTCCGTGCGAGCTTCTCGAGGAAGTCCAGACTCGGAACTGTCCAGTCTTCTCCGTAGAGGTAGACTGTCCTGTCAACCAGACTCCCCTGAGCCACTTCGTCGATGGGTCTCTCACGAGACACCTCTGTGAGCAGGTATTCGATCTGAAGACCAAGATCACGGAGGTTTCCTTTCCGTTCAGCGTGTACTGGTATGCTGAGTTCCTTTGCGAACAGCACAGAAAGGTATCGCATGCGCGTAAGTACGCCGGGGATTCTATCCCCAAGGTGGACCACCTTCGTTGTGCTGTCCACTCCTGTGATTGCGGAGACCTCTTGGTGGGAGAGTCGTCGGAATGTTCCATCGACCCAGTACCCCTCGCCACACCTCGGTGAAAGGCATTCCGCAAGAGCATCAAGGTTCTTGGCTTCCTCCTTAGGTCCCTCTGACATGAGCTTGTTGAAAGCCACGCCGACTGAACTGAGGTGGTTGTCCGTGTTGGATGCTCTGATGCCGTACACGAGCCTCAGTGCTTGCTGCTGCTCATGGTCGAGTTGTTGATCCAGTTCCATTCTGGTTTCCTCGTGATCGTTGATGATGCTGGTATCAAGTAACAACTAGACACCAGTTCGAAAGGTCAATCATATTCGATTCTACAAGTATTATTTTAACGTGTCAACAATTTATCAAGAGCAGTTCCATGTTCCTTTATGTAGGCACGTATTTTCCTCTTTGCAAGAGTTGTCTTTGCCATGTCTATCCATTTTCGCTTAGGGGTCGCAGACTCTTTCACGTCAATCTCGACAACATCTCGATTGTTAAGTTTTGTATCAAGAGGCATAAGTTTGCCATTAATTTTTGATCCAGCTGTATGATCACCGATGTCAGAATGAACTGCATACGCAAAATCAATTGGTGTTGACCCGTCAGGCAAGTCAATCACATCACCTTTTGGGGTAAGAATAAACACTCGGTGCTCGAAAAAATCTTCTTTAAGATTCTTTATAAAATCCTTGTGCTGGTTAACATCTTTTTGCCACTCAAGAAGATCTTTTGTCCATCCTGTTTTTTTAATAATTTCCTCCTTACTTCTCCCTTTCCCAAGTTCTTTATATGAAAGATGACTTGCAATACCGTACTCAGCCTCTTTGTGCATATCTTGCGTGCGGATTTGGATCTCAAGCGTATTACCGTCACCAGAAAAAATAGTTGTGTGAAGGGATCTATAACCGTTTGGCTTTGGTACAGCTATGTAATCTTTAAAGCGGCCAGGGAATGGTCTGTATAGACCATGAATCACACCGAGAGCTTGGTAACAGTCAGATACTGTGGGTACGATAATTCTAAGAGCAACGACATCGTGTACTTTTGATTCATCCATTTTGTAACGTTTTAGTTTTTGGTACAAAGAGTAGAGATGCTTGACGCGATGATCAATACGTTCGATTTCTACATCGAAGACCGACAGCTCCTCTTTGAGAGTGTTAACAACTTTTTCTAACTGCTCATCAGAAATAGGACGCATTGTTTCGAAAATTTTGACCGTCTCTTTGTACTCGCTTGGGTAAACATACGGAAATGCTGCATCCTCGAGTTGGGCTTTGAGACGACCCATACCAAGTCTGTCAGCAAGTCGTGCATGAATCTCGAGTGTTTCGAGTGCAATACGCTTCTGTTTTTCAGGGGATACATGTTGAAGTGTTTGGATGTTATGAAGACGGTCGCACAGTTTTATAACCACAACGCGAATATCATCTGCCATTGCGATGAAAAATTTTCGTAGAGATTCGACATGTCGCTCCGCGCCGGAGTATCGAAGCTTTCCAAGTTTGGTTACACCCTCGACAAGTTTTGTAATGTGTTCTCCGAACTCCTCGGTCATTTGTTCATTGGTTACTATCGTGTCTTCGAGTACGTCATGCATTATGCCAGCCGCAATAGTGTCTGCATCCATCTTAAGAGTTGCAAGATTTATACCTGTCGCAAAAACATGGTTGTAGTATGGTTCTCCTGATTTTCTAAGCTGACCCTCATGTGCGTTTTCTGCAAATGCACATGCTTTTTTGATGAGGTTCTTGCCATCTTCTCCTAAGTCAGGTAGAAGTGCAAAAATACGATCTGGATCATTCGGTGTATAGCGTACCGCAGAGGCTGTCATATATCTACAATACCACAAAATAGTTAATGGTTACTAGTGCTGTGACGTTTGTTATTAGTGTAAAAACAAAAAGAGCGTAAGACGTGTCGTGCGTCAACGCTCTTTTTCATCTGAAGGTGCCACGTATGCGAATCACCACGATAGAGACATCTTCGTGCCGGTCCCATCCGCAATCGCATCGCATATTTCGATAAATTGATCTGTAGAGACAAATGCCTTGTGAAGGGTTTTGGTGGGTGTCGACACCCACCCACGCTTCTTTGTTTCCAAGACAAACTGCTCTGCCATCTCACTTGAGACGTGGAGTGTCATGAACGTCAGTCGTCCTAGACTGTTCCTCCACCATCTGAAAGTGATTTCATGTCCATTTGGTTGTCGCACGTCGGTATCCTTTCTGTTTGGCAATTTGGCGTCCTTCGCCATGTCCGTCGTTAGTGTAGCATGTTATTCCTCCAGTTTCAGAACGGAGCCAGCATGTGAAGATAGTTTACTTACCTAACTTGTGCGGACTGTGGTTCGGACAAGTTTTGTCGCTACATCGTTCTGGAATTGTTTTTGGTCACGGGTAATTTCTCGTCGTCACTTGAAATTTCTGCAACCCTGGCTCATTTGTTTTTCTTGCAAGAAAAAACATAACTCCGCCAGACAAAGACGAACACAGACAAAGCAGTTTGTCTGTTTTCCAGAACAGGTTATTTTTTAAGAGTGCTTTTATCTAGCTTGTGAGGGTTGTGCATTGGACATAATTTATCACTACATCGTTCTGGAATCGTCTTTGTCCCTTCCATCATCAGTTCATTACACTTCGTGCCGTCGGCTTTTATATATGAGCATCTATTGCCTGTTGGGCGTGTTTTAACAATATGTTTGCAGTCTGGATAGTTGGAACATGAGTAAAAAAGACCAAAACGACCTCTACGTTCTTCCATATATCCATCACTACATTTATTACAATGGACTCCTGTGGAATTTGCTTTACGCATCTCTTCATCCTGTTCAATATATTTACACTTTGGATAAGTATCACACGCAATAAATTTACCGTAGCGCCCATCTCGCTCCATGAGTTCACCTTTCTCACACTTCGGACATTTCTTGCCGAGCTTCTTTGGTCCTTCCATGATGCTGCCGTCTATCTTACGTGCGCCAACACATTCTGGGTAACGAATACATGAATAGAACTTGCCATTCTTCGCAAGCTTCACAACCATATTCGCATCACAGAGTGGGCACTGCATTCCTTCTGGTGCGTCACCCATACTTGTTGCTTTCTCGAGTGAGTCTTTTGACTTTACGTCTTTTATGAATGGCCCGTAAAAATCTTTCAATGTTTTTAGGTATGTTGCTTTTCCTTCTGAAATGAGATCAAGCTTGTCTTCCATTTCTGCAGTAAATGTGTCACTGATGTATTGAGAAAAGTTATCTTCAAGGAATGAAATAACAACTTCGCCGGTGTCAGTTGGATGAAGTGCTTTGTTAACTTTTTCTACATACCCACGAGCTTCAATAGTAGAAAGAATCGACGCATAAGTAGAAGGTCGTCCGATACCGCGCTTCTCAAGTTCCTTAATAAGACCGGCTTCTGTGTAGCGATGTGGTGGTTCTGTTTCTTTTTGAATTGATTGTAATGTTGAAAGTGTGAGCTCATCACCTTGTGTGAGGTTAGGCAAAATAACATCGTCACCGCGAGCATCTTGATCAACCGAAAGCCATCCGGGGAAGAGAAGAACTGATCCTGTTACAGAAAAATTAGGAATAGATTTTGTATGAATATTTGCTGTTACTTTGCTGCGCTTTAACTTAGCATCTTTCATTTGACTAGCAACTGTGCGTTCCCATATGAGGCGATAGAGACGCTTCTCATCGTCGGTTGTGCCACCGAATTCTGTCTTTGCGTGTGTTGGACGGATTGCTTCATGGGCTTCTTGCGCATTCTTTGATTTGGTCTTGTATTCACGGATCTGCACCATGTCTTTGTTGAACTTCTTCTCGATCACCATTGCTATCTCTGCAACCGCTTGAGAACTTAGTGTTGTACTGTCGGTACGCATGTACGTGATGAGACCTTTTTCATAAAGCTTCTGAGCGATACCCATAGTACGTGATGGTGCATAGCCAAGTCGTGATGAAGCAGCTTGCTGCAGAGTGGAAGTGGTGAATGGTGCCTTTGGTGACCTGGAGACTTCTGTACTTTCGACGCTGAGTACTTCCCATTTTCCTTTCCTGCCATCAGCGACAATTCTTTCTGCTTCTTCCTTGTTGTTTGGTTGATTGTCACATTCAAGAAGAAGAGTGTACGTCTTGCTCTCGCTCATACGGCCTAAGGTTTTGAATTCTCCAGCTATTACGAAGTATACAACAGGGATGAAAGCACGAATCTCACGCTCTCGTTCCATGATGATTCGAAGTGCAGGGGATTGTACGCGTCCAGCAGAAAGTCCGTAGCGAACTTTTTTCCAAATAACACCAGAGAGGTCATATCCAACGAGACGGTCGAGAACACGACGCGCTTCTTGAGCCTCTTTCATTTTCATGTCGATTTCACGAGGGTGCTTGAGTGCCTCCTTGATTGCATCTTCTGTGATCTCATGAAAAGTGACACGCTTTGCACCGTCTAATTTACAGGCATCCTTAACGTGCCACGCGATCGCTTCTCCTTCACGGTCGGGGTCAGTTGCGAGAATAACTTCATTGGAACGTTTTGCGAGCGCCTTGATATCTGCGATTACTTTTTCTTTTCCGGGGCTGATTTCGTAATGTGGAACGAAGCCTCCATCGATGTCTACTGCCTTTTTGTTACTTTTTGGAAGGTCGCGGACATGACCAACAGAAGCGCGTACCTCGTACGCGCCATCTAGATACTTGGAAATTGTTTTTGCCTTTGAAGGACTTTCTACAATAAGGAGTTTCATATGGACAGCAATTTGCTGTTAGCTTGTAGCTACTAGCTTACCATATGCATACATTATTTGTACGTACAGTATACCCAGTTATACAAGCAGACAGTTCCGCTCATTGTTACGTACACTACACTATTCTTCGTACTTCGCCAAATGTTTCTTGTATGCAGTTGTTGATTTCAAGTGATGAGAAGGCGGTGAGAAAGTCTGTAAAAGGCAACCCAGATTTTTCTAAAAGTGTATCCTTGTTGAGTGGTTCTCGGAGAAGATCCATGATAATTTTTTCGTTACCAAAAAACGATGTTGGTTCATCTGCATCTTCATTGTAGGAGAGATTAAGAAGTGAAAAAAGATGTGCTTTAGTTGAAACTGCGAAAGCACCTTCATGAATAAGCATATTGGTGCCTGCTGAAGTTGGGGAAAATATCTCTCCAGGAACTGCTCCAATATCGCGGCCAAGTTCAAGGGCAAGTCTTGCTGTGATGAGAGTGCCTGACTTTTCTTCTGCTTCAATAACAAGCAAAGCATCAGATAGTGCAGCCATAATCCGGTTACGCATTGGGAAAGTCCACGGTGCGGCTGAAGTTTCAGGTTTTAGTTCTGATATAAGCACGCCATCACATGAGATGATATCTTTTGCAAGATTTCGGTGACCACTTGGGTAAAGTACTTTTTCATCAAGACCACTACCTGGAATAGCGATAGTTTTGATCGAGTTTGTTAGTGCGGCCTTGTGAGCGAGACCATCAATACCAAGTGCAAGTCCAGACAGTATGATAACTTTTTCACCTTTGAGAGATGAGATGAATAGTTCGAGCGCTTGTTTGCCATAGGTTGTGTTCTTGCGTGATCCGACAATAGTAAGAATGCGAGGCGACGATCTTCCGTATTCGTCAATTGTCACATCAGGTAGTCGTCCTCGAATATAAAGTTGTTCAGGTGGGTTATGGAGTTCTAAAAGTCTTGAAAGAATAGGATGATCTTTAAAGTTCTTTCGATGGATAATTGCAGATTCTGACATATGTATAGTATAGATCATGTTTTATCAAAACGAAGACCACGCACCTTGGTGCGTGGTTCTCTTGGTGTCCGCAGTCTAGTTTAGGTCTAGAAGCAGACTAGTCCGCCGTAGACCCGTGGACTCAGTTTTTCCAGTGGCTGTGCCTCAACGAGGAAGCCATTGGAAGTGACGACTGCACTGCTCCATTCGTTGTATGCGGTTTCCCACGGCCGTTCCACAATGTAGAGAGGTGAGTTGAAAGATTCACCCTCAAACAACAGTCTCCCGACTTTTTTGTGGAGTGGCATGCTTTCTCCTGTTACCGTGTAGGTAATTTTTTTGTTCATGCTGAGTGCAAATGTTGGCGCATAGCTGCCGTGAAAGATAGCCTTCCTGCCTGCAGGAATTGCCACGCACCGCGAGTCATCGACATACATTGTTGGTATTTTGCCTCCGTCCCTCGGGTAGTAGAAGTACTTTCTACCTTCGATGATCTCATACAGCCACACTTTTCCCGGTTGAGGAATGAAGAGCCTTCTTCCTGGATATGCGGGCGCTTCCTGCTTGTCGAGTTCAATGGTGACACTTACCGTGTCTCCTTGTTGCTCACTTGTCTCTGTGTGTTGTTGCCCATGCTGCTTATCCCAGAACCAGGTGTCGCCTCGGCTTGGAGATATAAAGGCAACTATCCACACAAGGACCACCAAGCGAAGTGATAACTTCTGGAAGAAGGTTCTCGGGTGTTCTTCCTGAACCTTGCTCAAAGAGAAGAAGTCCATGAGTGCTCCAAATGTCCTGCTCATGAATGCTTGCCAGGGTGTCATGTGCACCACACCCTTGTAGTCCATATCGCTTCGACGACTGTCGTGTCGAATGCGTATTGGCTCGACGTCTTCTCTCGTGAAGTGCTGATTCGCCCACAGGCCGGGGCATGTTTTTCCATTTGTCAGCAGGTGTAACGATGGTATTGTCGGCATGTAATACACACCGGGCTGTAAGTAGTACGGGGTGCCGTCTACGTACACCTCGGTGTCAAACCAGGTGAGGATTGCAGGGTTTGCCGTTGTGACGACAAGTCTGTACCCAAACGAGGCACAAGCGAACAGAACTGCTGTGAGAAAGACAATGTGTTCTTTTCCAGAATGTACCGCGACAAACGGGAAGAGATAGAAAAAGCTGATCAAGGCGAGGAACAAAGGAGTTCTTACCTTGAGTACCAAATGTGCGATGGACATGATGATGTGCCCCTGTAAGAGCGGACTACATATGTAGTCCAAAGGTTGATCGGGTGGTGGTCTGGTAACGAACGGCTCGCGAGTAATAGTATCACAAAACTATCAGAAAACTATTTTTTCATAGTTTGCATTTTTTGCACTTGATATATAAAAATACACGAGGTTCTACCAATGGTAGAACCTCGTGTATTTTCGTTGTGCCCCCACTAGGGCTCGAACCTAGGACCTGCGGATTAAGAGTCCGATGCTCTACCAGCTGAGCTATAGGGGCGTGTGATGCACGGGAATACTATACCACGATATTGATATTTTTTCTAGAGTATTACAAAAAAACATGGTAGAATAAAAAAACTTTTCATAATGAAAGGAATAAGACGCGGTGGCGAAGTGGCTCAACGCTGCGGTTTGCAAAACCGTCATTCGCGGGTTCGAATCCCGCCCGCGTCTCAAGTAACTGAAAGTTACTTAGATATGGGAACAGATGACCTTCGTCATCTGTGTCGGGGTTCGAATAGAATCATTTTAATGCCCGGGTGATGGAATGGTAGACATAGAGGACTTAAAATCCTCGGCTGATTACAGCGTGCGGGTTCGAGTCCCGCCCTGGGCACAAAATAATAAATACCCATTC
>CAZBGU010000013.1:1510-23857 GCA_964491805.1 uncultured Candidatus Saccharibacteria bacterium | reverse complement strand
GAGCAGCGCGCTGTTAACGCGTTGGTCGTAGGTTCGATCCCTACTCGCGGAGCCAGATAACCAGTTTTTGCAAAGGAGGGCCTCAAAGCCCTCTTTTGCTATATATTTATCAAGCTTTCTATTGGTAAAGACGAGTTCGGTAAATACACTTCTGATAATTTCACTCTTTTCGCTATCAAGAGCGAATTCGTAATACACACTAGCGTTTTTAACGAGTTCGGAAAAAGTAATCACATATTTAATCATTTCTTGTGCTGTTACTGCATAGGCTTCAATATTACTTTCAATTTCTTTTAGCTTAGCAGTAAGTCGCTCCTCATCAGCCTTCATATCTTCTATCTTCATTGTATTGGTTCTAAGGAGTGTAAGCTTGTTGTTCATTAGGTAGTCTAGGTCACTGTATACCCTCTTTCGTTGTGCATGGAGGTCATCAAGCTCCTTATCACGTTTTACTGAAATTGCTCCTAGTTCTGTCTTGGCTCGTCTTTCGATCTCGGCTACTTCATCATCTGTAAAGTTGATGGTGAGCAAAAACTCATGAATAATTTTATGGACATCAGTCTCTTTAAGGTTCTTGTCTTTGTTTGTACATCCATCAACACAGCGTACTCTGTAGTAGTTGATCCCTTTTTGTTGGTATGGTGAGTAGGCTCGCCCACACGAACATTTAAGAATATTTCGATAAGGAGAAAATGCCATATCCATATAGTGAACACTCACACATCTAGATTTAAGCACACCTTGGACCTTGTTAAACAGCACAGTATCAACGAGAGGAGCATGGAACTTGCCAGTTATATACCCATCTTTATATTTTATTTTACCGATATAGAAGGGATTACTGAGAATATTCTCAATGGTTTTATGGGTAACTGGTAAAGACACTTTAGAGAGTGTGTCTAGTGTGATATTGGTAAGTATTTCTTCCTTTGATCTTTTTCTTCGTACTGGTTTAGTTGTTAACCCTTGCTGATTCGCCCATTTAGATAACTGAGAAAAACTCCATTCTCCTGTTGAGTAGAGTTCAAAGATTCTTTTCACAATAGGAGCTCTTTCAGGATCAAAAGGTTTATTATTAGAACCATGGTCCAAATATCCTATTGGGGTGAAGTAGATACATCTTCCCTCGGACCGAAGCTTCTCAGAGGCATTTTTTACCTTCTCGCTGATTACTCTTGAGTAATGTGATGCGAACATGCCATCAATATCCATGTGTAGGTCACCAGAACTCGTCTTATCATAACTCGCCTGAGAGAATCGAATATCACAGCCAAGTTTTATGAGTCTCTTAATAAGAACATCATCCTGCTTGTTTCGACTTGCTCTATCCCAGCATAAGAAAATAACACCTTTGATCTCCTTGTCTTTGAGTAGTCTTAAAAGTTTCAAAAATTTTGGCCTTTCAATTTTATACTGAATAGACCCATCATTATTAATATCAAAATCAGCATCTTCTTTATATCCAGAGTGGCTCTCATTGATTACTCCGTTATGAGAGAAACCAGTAATAGTCATATCAGCAATATGTAGAGAATTTTGTTGAGCAAATTCTATATTTCTAGAATTTTGATATGAAAGTGAATTCTTCTGATTGTCAGCATCATCTGTACTTTTACGATTATAGATGAGGTACTCATTTTCAAAAGTTTTAACCTTATTTTTCATATACATATTTTACCATTAAATAACCACAATTATTGAGGCTTGTACACTTTTCCATTTTTTATAACATAACCTTGACTAATAAGACGAGCATGAATCCTACCTAATGTACTAGAAAAAGAAGCAATATTCTTTATGCCTTCTTCCGAAAAAATATTCTCTTTTTCTGTATATGTATCCATCTTAAATCTTAAAAACATTCTCTATCATCCCCTTATATCGACGTTTCCTATACTCCAACCCTAGGCACGCTCTACAGCCCAAATTTTGGCTTATAGGGTGCACAAATAGGACACCTACACGCTTCCCACAATGACATTTAAACCAATATCTAACTCCACCGAAATGAGTCTTCGAGGTTGTAAGCCCTACTTGTATCTCAGCTATTTCAAGTTCCGAATAAATGAATGACTCCTTCATCCTTCTTTTAGCGTTTTTTGTAAAGTTGCTAATTGATATTTTCTGACAACCTTCAACTAGATATTTATTTCCTAAATTATTAGGACTCAATGATTTCACTTTCATCTGTAGTGTTTATTTGTTGATTATGAGAAACGAAAGCATTAGTAGCTTTAACATTTAGCGATAGTTGTGGTTGTTTAATCTGTCTTAGAGCAAAAAGCGCTGAATCAAATTGTCTATGCGCTCTATCTAACTGCTTGCTAAGATTTGCGATATAGCTATTTCTGTGTGGGTTCATGTCTCTACAATTAAGCTCACCATTTAGCCTTCTTGAATTATCAATTATTCGAACATGGGCGTTCGCGATCTGCTCAGCTAGTGCTTTTTCAATACTTGTTGTACATGAGTAGTCGTTAATTATTTGAGAGCAAAACTCTTTAATGAATGGCCTATATACTTCTTCAACTGACTCAATTAATCCTATGTGAGTTTCAAGCTCAAGCCCTCGAAAGATTTCAAGCGTTTTCTTAGTAAATTCATCAGTAACTTCTATATTTGTTATGTCATTATTCTTCTTTGCAAGAACACTACTCATTTCTCGCAACAGAAGGTTGAGGTCCATTGGAAGTTGGACACTTTTAATAAGTGCTTCTTTGGTTTGGTTGCCGTTAAGGCGTGGTATTAATTCTTTATCATTTTTCATAAAATTTAGCTTGTTTAGTGGTGCTTGTTTTACCTAGTAAAAACCAAGTAACAGGCAGAGCCATTAATGTTCTTGTATCCACCACCTTCTAAGGTGGATACATAATAATTGTGCTTGTTGCTAGTTATTCCTATATATACTGATAACCAGTAACAAGCAGATTCTCACAAATCCTCCTGTGTCCATAAGTCATTAGCAGGAACCGCTTCTTCATAGCTTGGCCAAATATCATCAGTTGTATTAATGTCCTCATTTTCCTCTGTTGTTATTTGATAAAGTTTCTCATTTGGTTTCCCTGAAGAGAATGACTTGAGTCCAAGTCTAAGAGCCTCCTTTCGTGACATCATTTTAATGAGTTCTTCTGAAACTAGAGATTTTGTCGCTTTGATAATTGTTGAATTACCTGCGATCTGCATGTGAACAAGATCCTTTCTTGATAGTAATTCCTTTCGGCTGGTAAGAGCTTCGAGTATTTTTTCCTTTGCTTGGGTTAGCGCTTCTTCTTTTACAGAATGCTCACCAAGATACCCGAAAGAAACAGAATCATCGTCGACATTAACACTAATATCAAATGGTTTTAGCTTCTCTCCTACTTTACTTTTTAGGTGTTTTACAACAAGACTCGTACCAGTATCGCCATCGATCTCCTCTAGTGAAATATGACCACTCACTGCCGCATTTATTGCTGAAGATCCACGGATAGACTCAGCATCATCTCCTTTTCCAAACATTGATTTCTTTCTGTTGTGGTGAGTAAAAATAACTGTAATATTTTCACGAGCTATTCGCTTTAGTAAATCCATGACACCTTGCATTGAGGTACTATCGTTTTCATCTGCTTCATGAATTGCCCTTAGACTATCAAACATAATCACCCCAACATTTTTCTCTTTTGCTTCATTTATTAATGCATCAACAAATTCTTCGGTGAGTTTAGAGCCTTGTGCCACACGATAGAATATTTGGATGCTGGTGTCTTCTATCTTGAGAAGCCTGATTCTGTCCTGTATCAACCTTAAAGAGTCTTCTTCGTTTACAATCATCACGCCTGCTTTCTCTGTCATAAATTGTTCAAGAACGGGCGTTCCAGTAGCTATGTGATTGGCAAAAAGAAAGAGAAGCCATGACTTCCAAGTGTTCGGTGGCGCTGATACCATATTAACGGTCCCTTGTTCGAAAAAAGGATCAATCGTATATCTAGCTGGCGGAAAGACCCTTGTCATCAGTTCTTGGTGAGGAAGTGCGGGCGTGTAGTCCTTTTTTTCGGTTTGTTTTTCTTTACCATTTCTTATTCCATTTCTTCTCCTCTCTGTTTCAATTTTTGTAATGGATCTATATACACTTAATAGTTCATCATCCTCCAGTGGTGGGAGGTGTGTTTTATTTAGAGCTTGCGCCATAGGCCACACTTCACTATCCCATCGGTCTATATTTCTTGAGTTAAGAAGACCTCCTATGAAGGATGCCATAGCATTATTCCTACCCTCACCTTCTTTTAATCCTACTAATTCCGATAACCTCTTCCTGCTTGGTTCTTGGCTAAAGTGTCCACTGAGTAGTGTCATTAGCTTAGGAGGTATGTCTGCAAAAGGTTCATCTTCTGGGCTTACGATCCAATTGTATTCACCATACGAAGTAACTGTAGGAGCAACTATAACCATTCCTCCATCCCCTCGTATATCGATGCCAGAGCTTTTGTGTCCAATACAAACATCATTTTTAATTACTTTATCTTTAGGAAGTTTAAAGAAATACTGCTTACCTCCTGAAGCTGTCTCCTGCATTGGTGTAATCGGTATAGCAATAGAAGAAAAGAGCTCTTTGTCGAAAGTTGGCTTGTAAGTATCTGCATCAAGGACCAAGATGCCCGAAATCCTACCAGTTACGATACCGAGATTATTAAAGTTACTCCAACTATTAATTTCGCTCTCTGTGGCTATAACTGATTGATATTTTTTCCATGGTAACGGGTACTTAATTATTTTCTTATTGTCTATTCCTCTAGTTATTGGTCCAAGAGGAATTACCGAGAGTCCGATCTTTGTGTATTTGATTGCACGGTCAATTAAATTATCTCGTCTAGTTTTGTTATCATTCATGTTCATATCAGGTTCGACTAAATGTTTAATGGCCTTTCACTCGACTTTTCAATTCTCGAACAGTGCCCCAAAAAAGCTTAGGATCAACAAGGAGTAACCCATCCCAGTAACGGCCTATTGTATCTTCGAGCTCATTTGATTTTTCAAAGATGAAACTAACTTTTGGATTACCTTTTTCCTCTATTCTAATAATGGAGAAACCTAAATAATAAAGAGTAGAAGCTAATGCAAGGTCTTCAATGCCTTTATCGATGTGTACATAATTTTTCATATATAGATACGTTTTAATATTAAAAAGACTGATAGTCTTATTACTACAGTCTAAAAAACATCCAAACATCGACATACGACATTTAAAGGATTGGTTTATTTGTCGCTTTTCTCATTCGTTCACATATTTTTCTTATATTATCTGCACCTAATTTATAACTAAATTTATCCTTCAGTATTCTCTGTATTTTTATATACTTTGTAGTTTTTATACCAACAAGACCACTGTAGATGCTTAATGTTTTAGTGTCTATTGTATCTAGTGTATCTAGATAATGAATAATAGTATCTCTATTTTCATACTTAGGTGTTCTAAATTTAGGATTCTTTACTTGCTTACCAGACTCCTCTAAAAGAATTTTTTTCAGAGTTATAATCCTTTTTTTGTTTTGTTTTAAAAATAATTCTATGTCGGTTGATCTTGATGTTGGGCTCATTTTTATATAAATATACCCCTTCTCAATTCTTTCTTTTTGACGCTCTTCATTATCCTTATTAATAAGAATTAATTCACACCCTGTAGTATTTGCGTTAAATAAACTGCTTTGAGTCACTATCCCGAAATGAATATACTGATCAAGTATCCAATACATTCCAGTCAAATCAAGACCAAAATCATACTTTTTAAGTTCATTCAAATCCTTTTCAATCCCTCTTTGAACTCGCTTATTTTTAACTATCGCTTCAAGCCATTTATGGTAATCATCATCATTTTTAAAACCACCAGATGGAATGAAAAATTTCTCCCTAAAAGAGATAACTAAATCACTGAAAGTTTTATTTAATGTAATTTTTGACCAAATTGATTCCGCTTTTTGGTTTTTCATATAATATCTCTGTAGTGTACCACTTTAACCTTTATACTTTAACCATTTCATGGTATTGTATAAGTGCGCACAAGTTAATAAGTTTCAGGGACCCTAAATAGGTCTTTCCCGTTAATCGTGTTCAGCATAGGCGCTCTATGTAGGAATACAGGATTAACGGTCTCGACTGTTAGCTTGTGCGCACCTACTGGGGCGCCTATCTTGCTATAAAAAAATAGAAAGAAAGGTTCTTATTTTAATAAAAAATATATGAGAAATATTAGATTAACAACTGTAGCAATTGTTATTATTGCCAGCACAACATCCTCCGTTTTTGCGTCATGGTGGAATCCAACAACTTGGAAAATTTTTAGAAGAGATAACAAGATTAGTGTTGAACAGAAAATAGATAACACTACGACAAGTTCACAGGGGTTACAGAATGCAAATGAAAATAATACGCTATCATGTAACGGGTCTAAATATAGCCAATGCCCGTCAGGACAAATATTTATTTGCCCTACAACTGGAGATGCTTTTTGTGAAAAAAGTGTCAAAGATGAAATAAAAACACCTATATTAAAAGATTCTTCTGTAATAAAAGTTTCAGAGAGTATTGTAAGTAAAAAAACTGAATCGCCTATTAAAAAAGAGTCTGTTAGTGCTGAAAACTTTAATATAACAATATTAACAGTAACTGATTCTCTTATTAAAACTTATACAGACTATTCAACCTTTTTTAAAAAATTTGAGCCAGTTCTTACTGAAAGAGAGCAAGAAACTACGACATCTAAACAAAAAATTGATTCATTTCTAAGGGAAAAAGGCTCGATGATGGACCCTGGTGACTATAATGTTTATACAATGCTTTCTAAAATATATTCTGATGAATTGTTGTATATAAAGTCACTGAAGACAGTTAATCAGCAAAATATATCTAACATTGAGAACTTTACGTTGTTACTAAAACAGTATAGAACCCAAAAAGAGAACTCCTTCTACTCTAATAGTGCAGCAACACAAGAAGCAAAAAGTTTAATGCCTTTCTATGATAAATTGGACCCATATATGGCAAGCTTTTCTTCACTCCGAAGCGCTTACTTTGACTACATAAAAAAGAATGACGACTTAGTCTATGATGTTTTAACTAGAATGCAACAAAGTATCACGGTTGATATTAATAATCTAGAAGCACAGAGAAAAAGTGTCAACAACTACGCTCCGTCTGTTCAGATTATAATGATACCGAAGATAGAAATGCCAAAGATGCCGACAAGTATAAGTTGCGATACTCGTTACACTGGTATACATGGCAACTATACAACAAACTGTACAGAGAGATGATATTATCTAGATTTAAATAATATTCACCAGTTAACAGTTTAATAAACATTAACCTAGAAATATATGAAATTATACTCAACATTATACAAAGTTTCAGCATTTGTGCTTTTCGGCCTAGTTGTTAGTGGTGGAACATTCGCCTACATAAAGGCTGAAGGTAATCAGATTACGGTGTGCGTAAAAAAATCTGGTCTTGTGTATGTAATCGGTGAAGAATTCAGACGAAGCGAATGTAAGAAAAATGACTCCCTCCTTAGTTGGAACACAGCCGGAATGCAAGGATTAAAAGGAGACAAGGGTGATATGGGACCTCAAGGGACACAAGGCATAAAAGGCGACGCAGGTGATACTGGGCCTCAAGGTATGAAGGGTGACAAAGGAGATAATGCTACTCATGGTGCGGGTAATATTGCTTTTTGTTCATCAAGATATGGATCAAGCTGTCAGGCAGTTCTTAAAACTGACGGAACTATCTGGGAGTGGACAGGTGACATTTGGATTCCAATGGTTAACGAGCCAAGAAGTATTCCTGTTCCTGTTTCAGAAGTTATTGACTGGGAATTTCAAATGGTTTTAGATAAAAATGGTGATGTTTGGAGGTGGACTAATAATCAGTGGGTTAACGACGGTCATCCTAACTAAAAGTTAATTTTCCAATCTTACTCATCCCTACCCTCACACTCGGATACAACTTAAGAAGTTCGAGATAGAAGGAATGTGGGGAGCATTAATACAAAAAGTCCCAAGTTCAATCTTGGGACTTTTTGTATTAACTTTCCACCGAAGCAAGTGACCTGCGTCACTTGCGTGTAGGGTTGAATACGGGGTCGAGAAACTATCTCTGACGAACGCAGTGAGGAAGCAGTTTCGTGACTGATCCCTACTCGCGGAGCCAGCAAAAACACCTAGATAAATCTAGGTGTTTTTGTATTACATTTGAGCGAGTTCGAACCCCTAAAAAATTTTATTGCGTGTTACACTTTATAGTATATAAATTATATTTATCATTTATGCCAAGTTTAGAACGCTTCATTGATTTAACGTTAACTGCGGGAAGTATTATTTCTCTCTTGCCAATTATTTTTTTAATTAAATGGCTTTTGTCAAAAGAATTTTCAAAATTAAAAAAGATATTGATTGGAGTTTGTGGCTCTATACTGACTTACGTGGCTGTTCTTGTTCTAACAGGGTACGTCTTACATTTCTGGTATTAAAAGTTGGCATTTTCTTCAATAATTGCAGAGCGAACATCGTCCCAAGTTCGGGTCACTTGACAATACTCACATTATCATTGTATTATGTGAGTATTGTTCGTTCGTCCCCGCACCCCTCAATTAGTACACCTCAATTGTTTGTAAGTGTAGCATGGTAGCTGTTTTGTAATGAAGTATCTGTCTCGGAATATCATTGAGAAAGGAATGTACTTGCTGCAACTCTTTCTCAGTAATCTTCTCTAGATTTGTCTTCTTAGGAAAGAAGACCCGTATCCATCTATTAGTATTCTCTACTAATCCTTTCTCCCATGAGTGGTAAGGAGAACAGAAGTAAAAGGTGGCGGTGAGAACATTCTCTAGTTGTCTCCACTTTCTAAATGCTATATCATTATCAGTGGTAATAGTTATTACCTTTGTCTCTAAACAAAGTTTCTGGAGAGCACGCAATACCGGTGCGTGCTTTCTGTTTGGTAGTTTGTATATCCATGTCCTTCTACTCCATCTGTCCACACAGACAAGGAGACTAGAGGTACTCTGTGCTGAGACAATGAAGTCAATTTCAAAGTGTCCAGTACCGGTGGCGATAGGTCTTTGATCAATACGACGTTTCTCTTCATCTTTCTTTCCATGTCTGTAGACATACTTTAGTCTCCTCCTCTTTCCTTTACAGAAGAGGAGATGCTCCAGACATCTACTCTTTACATATTTGTATATAGCTTTCTTGCTTACATAGATATGTTGTAAGCGAAGATATCCTGAGATTCTCTCTGGTGACCATTTCTTTCCAATTAATTGCTCTATTTCCTTAGCTAATGCATGCGCAAGCGCTAGTCTCATACACTGCCGTTTGGCTAGATATCGTCTGTAATAGCTCTTATGATGTGCTTTCTTAGCTTTGTATATTCCTTTTACTTTTTTCTGTAATTCATATGACAAGGTATTAGGACTTCGCCCTAATACCTGTGCTATGTATCTAAGACTTTTCCTTTCATTCAATAAAGTCTCTATTTGTATTCTTTCTTCATATGTTAATTGTTTGAAATTTCTTTTTTTTCATGACTCAAGTGTAGTTACTTGAGTGTCCTAATTCAAAGGTGGCTGAACCCTCAACCGCCATCTAATATGGCAGAAAGGCAAGTATGAGCCAGCTCACGTGGGACGATGTTCTCAAGCGAGAAGATCTGAAAGGTGGAAGCAAGCTCGATCCGAACAAGGTCAAGGATCTCGATCTCGCCCTGGTGTAGACGTTCACTGTCTCACCTAACTGGCCTCGCCACAGTGCGGAGCCTTTTCTTTTTATAGCCTCACCAAATTCTCATACTTCATCCAATCAAATGTTCTGAACCTGTGTACCAGTTGGAGCACTACGTATTCTAGTCAATACCTTGAGAACACCTAAGTATCTCTTCTGGCGTTTTCAAATTAATTCCAAAGTGCAATCTTTGAGTGTTGTAGTAAGGAATATATGTTTTTAGTGCAGTATTAAATATACGAGGTTTAGGAATTAATCTATCTAAACATTCTTCTTGTAATGTTCTATTAACTCTTTCAATATGTGAATTGTCATTTGGTTTACCAATGCGGATGTATCTATGTTTCTTCTTCACTTGAGATACAAACCATTTACCAAACTCAGGTCCATGATCTGTTTGAATCATGTCAAAATGAAATGATGCACTCTTCTGTGCTTCTACCACAAATCGTAATGTAGTCTTTCCATTAATCTTCTGATAACTCTTTGCATATATCCATCTTGAATATACATCAATGAGTACAAAGGTATACATTCGTACCTTCTTACTCTGCATAGTGTGTATAGTGTCAATTTCGACCAAATCACCAGCTTTTTCTGGATATGGTCTATCTACTGGTGGGTGGTATCTTTTCCATGGACTACGTTTGTTAAGTAACTTCTTTCTCTCTAATGTTCTCTTTACAGTAGCAAGTGACACTACTGTTCCTTCACGTCTTAGATACTCGTGTACTACTTCTGCACTTCTTCTTACTTCTAATCGTTTATCTACAATTTTGTTGATAATTGATTCATCTATAGTTCTTGGATGGTAGTGAGGTCTTGAACTTTGTGTGGGTATGGGGTTGTTACCCATCTTATCCAGTATCTTAGTCCACCTATGGATTGCACTTACTGCATATCCATAATGTCTACTTGCTTTACGTATTCCATACTTCTTTGCAAATATAGCTACATCTCTACGTATTCTTGGTAAATGTTTGTTGGTTGAGTACATATCTTAGTAAAACACGCGGGGTGTTCTCAAGGTAGTGAACCATAACGGCACTATTGACAAAAGCAGTATATATTGCTATACTGCTTTTGTTTTGTTACCAGTCTGAGGAGACACGCATGCTTTTCAAATTGTTTGTCGTGAAGTTTGCAGGGGTTGTCCTTGCACTTCTCGTTGCCCCGGCCTTGTTGTCCGTATGGACGGAAATTCCGGTGTTCAACGTCGTCTGCTGGTTGGGGGGTCTTGCTCTACTACTGATTGGTTGCATCATGACCTTCCGCAGCAGCGTCAACGCCGGCAAGCTGTACGTCTTCCGGTGAAAGTTGCTTCTCCGCCCACCAAGAGCCGCCTGGCTTCGGTCGGGCGGTTTCTTGTCTATATATTCACCATATTCTCACACTTCCTCCAATCAAAAGTTCTGAACCTGTCTATAATTTGGAGTTAGCAAAAAATACCCTTATTATCAATGGTGTTTTTGTTTGACTATAAATCTAGTTCTAACCTGAATGTGATATAATTTCGTGATGATGTCAGTACTTAGTTTTATAGAAGATTACTTCTACGTGTATCTTTGGCTAATTACTACTACTTTTGTAAATATAATAGTTCCGCTTGCTGGTTCTACAATAGTTAATCCAGTTACAGCGTATCTTACTGACCCTCAGAGAGCAATTGGAATTGGGGCTTTTATCTTTTGTTTTACAGGGCTACATCGTGTATATCTTTTTAGAAGAGAGATAGTATCTGACGATAACAACATTAGAACAATAACAACAATATTACCCTATTCAATAATTGGCGCTATCTTTGGAGGAAGTTTTATATCTTACTTAAACATAAAAGTGTTAGTGATTATAATAGTTGCAGTTTCTCTCTATTTTATATGTAAAACTCTTTTACAGATTTATAGGAAAAAAGACATTCAAAAAAGTGATAACCATTTGAGTAAAGTTGCAGTATCTATAATATCAGGCTTCTTACAAGGTTCTGGTATGCCTGGTTCTGACATACGAAACAACTATCTTAGAACTACTCTTTCTGAAGTGTCAGTCCGTGCCGTTGGCTCTGTAATAGGCATCGTAAACTTCTTTATTGCCGGAGTGATTATTTTTTTACACAATCGACTAACTACGAAAGATATTGTATTTATAATAACAATTGTTCCACTTTTACTACCAGTTCAAATGTTTGGAAAAAAGTTTTTAGATAAGTTGGCTGACAAACATGCAAAAATTATCGCTATTATCTTTTCATTGTTAGGTATAATTTTACTTTCGTATAAATATCTACTGTAATTTGCTTTCCTTAATAATTACCTGTCTAACTTCATCCCACGTTTTGGGCAAATGAGAAATATTAGAGAACGAATCTATAGTATTTTCATTTCGTTTCAGTCGATACAAGTGACCTGCGTCACTTGTATGTAGGGTCGAGGTATTGTAAGTTCCCTCATTATGTTAGTTCTTTTAGATTTTCTTACCTATAGTAAGTGAAATTCCGTACTCTTTTCTAATTTTTCCACTAAACTGCTCATCTATTACAAGTTGAATTTGGTTCAAAAAATCATCACGATCAGTTTTGTTCATAGTAGCTACCTCTGAGGTGGTTTGCAAAAGTTTGATATAGTCTAAAGTCGTATAGTCACATATCATTGGAAATACATCAAAAAAAATTTGGTCAAATAGTTTACTATCTAAGCTATCTGGCGTTACCTCGTCTGGAAGAATGGGCATACATCTCGGAATATTTTCGTTTGCACATGGATATTTCTTGTATATATGTTCCGTTGCTTTAGCAAAGCATCTAGACTCGTCCGTGATGAAGTGAAATGTATGGATAATTGAAAAATATCCACCACCCTTAAGTATCTTATGTGGCTTAGTAAACTTCTCTTCCTCATCAATCCAGTGTAATGCGGTGGCAACTACGACCATATCGTAATGATTTAGCTCAATGGGAACAGATTCAAAAGCGCCATTTCGTATTTCAAGTAATGGATTCTGTGCAAACTTTCTGTTTAGTGTTAAGGACATTTCTGAACTAAGTTCAACGGCAACAACTTCATAGGCTTTTTCTAATAGCACGGAAGTAACTTGTCCGGTACCGGGGGCTATTTCTAGTATCTTTGAATGAGGAAGTAGGCCGCACTTCTGATCCATCGTAGTGAACAACTCAGATGGATACCTAGGCCTCACCTCGTCATAAAAGTGAACAATTTCATCAAAAGATGCTCTATAGTGATGATTATGCATAGTATATTGTTACGTATTGATTCATTCTACTATTCTACTACTGCAAAATTATGTGTCCATATTAGGAACTATAGGTAATATATAAGCCATTGTACCAATTAGTTTATATTACTCGCAATCTTTTTAATGGCCTGACAAAATTGTATAATTGCAGTTATCACTATAAATAGTTTTAGTAGCTGTTTTCTGATATAGTTTTATATATGAAAGACATTACTCTTCATGCTACATGGCTAGTCAAAGCTCCCCTTGCGGAAGTTTTTTCTGTAATAACTGACTTCGAAAAATTCCCTGAGTACTTTCCGAAAGTTGCAGATACTATTCATGTTGTTAAGCGTGAAGAAAACTATCTAGAAATAGTAGCTACAGTAAAATCATTCGGTCAGTTATTTCCAGTAACAATGAAGACGAGAATATTGCCAGGTGTTGGGTATACTTCTGATAACGAGAGTCCGAAGTTCGGAACCTCAGGTCATGAAGAGTTGTTGCTATCATCACACAAAGATGGAACAATGATTGACTACCTCTATCAGGTGACTATTCATAAGCGTTGGCTTCGCATAGTTGCAAAACCACTCATTGGTTGGTATTCCATGAAATTCTGGGAGAAGGCAGTTATTGATGAATTAAGAAAAAAATTAGAACGTTAAAACTGCATTTCTTTAAATTATACCAATCAAAGTTTGGTTTCAAACAATCTCGTTACGATTCTATATTAGTCATCTATGTACTGCATGTTCGGGGATAGACAACAACCATGATATACTACGGTTACATCTGAAGGATGTTGAATATCCTTCCCCTGCTGTAGTAATAACTACCTACTTATCACTATTCAATTATTGGTGACAGAAGTAATATCGCGATACAAGATATCATACTGTCGAATGTTCTTATATTGCAAAAGAAGAATGCACATTAGTTTGTGTATTAGATTAAGATGTACGATCTAGTATTTACTGTGTCTTATGGTTTCTTTAAAAATTTAATATATCTATACAGCTATGAAAAAAATGAACACACGTTTCGTTATGATTTCGACAGCAGTAGCTATCGGGCTATCTGCTCAAGTATATGCATATACAACTATTAATTCGCAACTAGACTTTGGTGAAAAAAATGCCGATGTCACTAGCCTTCAGACATTTTTTACGGACAATGTTCAGATATATCCTTCAGGATTGATCACTGGATATTATGGTGGATTGACAAGAGCGGCTGTTATACGTTTTCAGGCACTCTATGGATTTGATCAAGTTGGGAGAGTTGGGCCAATTACTCGAGATAAAATAAATGCACTTATTTTGTCCGGTGGTTGGCAAGGAGGTGTTTCTGTAAACATTGACGGCGTAAGTCCAACCTTCTATAACATTTATCAATCACAGACAAACACTTCAATCACATTTAGTTTTAACACGGATGAAGTTACGTCAGCACGAGTGGTGTATTATACAAGCCCACTTATGTTTAATGAAGGAGATATCAATAGTACCGGTTTCGGAGCTATAGGAGGGATGACTTCATATAGTGGAAGCAATGCAAGCAAGTCACATTCCATAACTCTTACAAATCTACAGTCAAACACGGTCTATTACTATACAATTATAGTGACTGATCTGTCTGGGAATGTAAGTGTCTGGGGCCCAAATAGCACAGTAAGAACAAACACTCAATAGTCTCAAAAACTACTTCAGGATTTGTCCATATAGTAGCAGTTTAATAAAAAGCACTATCTACGAATGGTGCTTTTTATTGTTATGTGTGTAAGAATATAGGGAGGTATAACTTCTAGAGTAAAGTCAGTAATAACTTTTAATTACATTCGTCATAGTCTATGAGCACCATGGAATCAAAGTTTTTAGAAGCCTATCATGAGCATCTTGATGCTCTATTTCGGTATGCACTATTTAAAGTCAGTGATAGAGAACTTGCTAAAGATATGGTACAAGACGTGCTCATGAATGCATGGAAGTATGTTCTTGAAGGTAAGGAAATAAATTCATTTAAATCGCTATTCTTTAGAATATTGCACAATAAAGTCATCGACTACTATCGCAAAAAGAAATCACTTTCACTTGATACTCTAATGGAGCTAGGGTTCGATGCAGCATTGGATTCCCGTGATCAGTTGGTTGATATTATTGATGGTAGAAAAGCAATGATGTACATTTCATATTTACCTAAGGAATATCAAGACGTAGTATTTATGAGATATGTTGAAGATCTTTCAATTGCTGAAATAGCAGAAGTTACTCACGATAGCAAGAATACGGTAACAGTACGCATACACAGAGGTCTAGAGAAACTTAAGGTGCTTATAGAAGGTTAAGATTGAGTGCATATATATGAAAAAAAATACAGAAACAACTTTTAATATCATAAAAGAAATATCGCTTACCAAAGATGAGAAGCGTGGTATTGATAGTGCG
Source organism: uncultured Candidatus Saccharibacteria bacterium (assembly GCA_964491805.1). Classification (GTDB taxonomy): domain Bacteria; phylum Patescibacteriota; class Minisyncoccia; order Phycocordibacterales; family UBA5272; genus UBA11704. Next base: position 8,430 of record CAZBGU010000013.1, on the reverse strand, counting down.
GTTGCTGCATATATGTTAGAGAATCCATATGCAACTAAGATAAAAACTGCCGCCATCTTGTCACCTTATAGTAATGTTCGCTATGTTGCCGCCGCAATATCCGTCCTAATTATTACAGTTTCATTTGGTACAACGTCCGCCGCCTCAAAAGCACTACCGGGTGATTTGCTTTATCCAGTTAAAATCCATGTTAATGAAGCAGTTGAACTTGCTACAGCTTTTACATCAGAAGCAAAAGTGGAAGTGAAAACAAAACATGCCTTACGACGACTTTCTGAGGCTGAGGAATTATATAAAAATGGCAAACTCGATGCTACTACAACACGTGACCTGCAGATACGTTTTGAAGAATCCGTTGATCTGGTAGACGTTGAGATAGCTAAAATGGATGATCGTGATTATGTGAAAGCAATTAAGCACCACAAGGCTCTCGATGAAGGCCTCTCCAGAAGTTATAGTCTTCTTCAAGAGAAAGAAAAAAATGGAAAAGAGAAAAAGGAGGAAAAACATGAGTACACGGTAACTTCTGAGCAAGCTTCATCGACAGTTGAGCAGACTGAACTTCAACCACGTGAAAAGACTTCGCTACTTGAAAGTGTTAGAAGGAAACAAGAACACAATAAAGAGAGTACTCGTAAACTAAAACATAAAGTAGAAAGTTACTATAGTGAACCTTCTCAGAGCAATAGTGATATAAATCATAAAACGGGTGCAAGTGTTGACCATACAATGAGCGGAGCTAATGCAGAAAGTTATTCAGAGGAAAATATAGGAGATAGGTACAGAGGGCACTCTCTTCCTGGTGGCTATATTGATAGTGATAACTAAGTTGTAATAGTCAGACCACTAGTTCGTCGTACATGACATGAGAGTAACTCATGCAAATTATAAAAGAGAGCACTGCTGATACAATAGGAATTATATCTGCAAATAATTAGATGATAAAAATATAAATTAAGTGTGAACTGTCTATGAAAAAATATAAACAAAAACTAATCGTTTGCTTAGCGACATTTTTTATTCCAATTTTGGTACAAGCACAATCAGCGGCACTTCCAGTCCCTGTTCACGTTAGCCCCGCTAACAATGTAACACTCACATCAAATAACTCTATACAGGCAGTATGGCAGTCACTAACGTCGAGTACGACAGCATATTCATACTACTATGAGGCGTCATATTCAAGCACAACCAATGCCGACGGTAGTTTTACATCACCGTTCTTCTTGTCTCCAAAACTTGACGTACCTAGTGTGTCTACGGTTGGGATGCCAAATGGAACATACCAATGGCATGTACGCTCTACGGATCTTAGCGGTACTAAGAGTCTTTGGTCTGATTCATGGAAGGTGACCATTGATAATACGGCACCAACTGCACCTGGGATACCCTCTGTCATTTCTGCTGTACCACCAGTAACTGCTGTGGCCACTTCATCACACACAACTGGTATCACTACATCTGCAGTTGCAACACATGCTACTGCTTCTGATTGCTGGATAATTGTTTCTAGTAAAGTGTACTCGGTTGGAAGTTATGCTTCAATGCACCCAGGAGGAAAGACGACGATTACTAGTCTTTGTGGACAAGATGCGACATATGCATTTAATTCACGAGGTGGAACTGGTATGCACTCAAGCTCTGCAAAAGCTACGCTTGGTACGTACTATGTTGGCAATCTTATGACAGTGCCAGAGTCAACACCTATATCACTAGCTACAACAACCGGAACACAGATATGGGTTTTTGCTTCATCAACTGACACGGTATCTGGAGTAGCCTCGTACGAGTACAGTGTTGATGGTGGTGCTTCTTGGGTATCGAGCAATCAATCAACTTCAGTTACTACACATTTTGACCTCGGTGTCCGAAGACTCACTGTTCGCGCAATTGATTATGCAGGTAACAGAAGCACAAGTTCTACCGGGTTATTTACTGTTACTACGGTTGGCATTACTCCAATGACCTCTGTAACAACCCCGCTCATGCATACTCCTCATAAGGAAAAAGATTGTAAGTATGGAGCTTGGAAAACCTACACTTCATTCAAATTTAGAAATGAAAAAAATTGTATTAACTATGCAAAAGAGTTAGATAAGAGAAATGTAAAGGATGCAAAGAGAAATCGTGACGAGGAGAGACAGGAAAGAAAAAACACAACCGAGCAAAAAAAGTTAAAAAATATTTCTATTGAAAAAAATAGCAAAGAAAGGAAGCAGCACGAGCGAGAAAACGAACGAGAAAGTGAGCAAGATTAATAAGTTTTTTAAAAATACACATCGCAATGGTGTGTATTTTTGTTATTTGATACATATGTCACAGATTGACCGCAAAATTGCAAGATGATAGGATTCGCTATATGAATAATTGTCTTAATAAACTTAAACTTCATAGTAAAAACATCTATTTAAAGGGACTTTTTTGGCACACAAGGCAAGGGCGTGGTACGCAAATTCTGGTAGCTATTGCAGGGTGTCTTGCTCTATATGGTTTAATTCATAGCATTGGCGGAGATGCATTGCAGCAATCAAATTCAAACACGGTTTTGCGGCATGTTAAGGTATCATCTATCACAGATCTAACAAATACTAGTCAGGGTTTCCCTCTTGTTGGGATCGTCTCATCTGCAAGCGAGGCAACAATTCGTTCAGAAAGCGGAGGACGTCTCACAAGGGTTTACAAAAAACTTGGTGATACAGTTGTGTCTGGTAGTGTAATTGCTGAGTTTGATAATAGTGGTGAGCGTGCTGCTCTTATGCAGGCAGAAGGAGTGTATGAACAAGCAAAAGCTGCACGCGAGATTGCGGTACTAAATAGTGGTCAGTCTGGCTCTTCACTGGGTGATTCCAAGAGTCAGGCGCTAAATACAATTATGGCAGCATACGCAAGTATGGATGATGCAATACACGGCAAGACTGATTCAGCCTTTTCTGATCCAAAGTTTCAGCAAGTCAAATTAATTATCGCAGTTCCAGATGCAATTCTTTCTACTGCACTTGAGGACAAACGAAGAACAATTGAGACATTGCTTGTTGCTCGTGACATGAGAAACAAAAAACTTACTGCAGAAAGTGATCTTGTCGGTGAGACTATTATAATTCAAAATGAGTTACATAAAATAAAAACATATCTAGACGATTTATACACTGCATACAACAAAGCAGTACCCGATGCAACATTTAGTTCTGCTTCGCTTGAGGCCGGTAAGTCAAATGTTCAATCTGCTAGACAGGCAATAGCGGGATCTCTTTCGTCAATTATTGCTGCTAAAACAGCACTTTCAGCAAGTATTACAGCATCTCAAGTCGCAGGTAGTAACAGTGAAGTAAAGGTCGGTGGATCTCTTGCATCAGCAGATGCGCAGGTAAAACAGGCTCTTGGAGCGTATAATGCAGCTTCATCTAGACTAGAAAAGACAATTATACGTAGTCCAATATCAGGAACTCTTAACTCATTATCAATTAATACTGGTGACTATATTGGTGCGTTTACACAAATTGCTGTAGTTTCCAATAATGGCGCACTTGAAGTTGTATCATTTGTAACAGAAGATGATGCTAGACGTGTTGCTATAGGTACACCGGTCACCATTGATGGAACAGTCTCTGGTGTTATTACGCGCGTTGCTTCAGCAATTGATCCAACAACAAAAAAAATTGAAGTACGCATTGGTATTAAAGATATAAAGTCTTCACTCATGAACGGTCAGGCTGTTCGTATTATTGTTAATGATACAAAAATAAATACGCCTATAAAAAAAGAGCAACATTCAATTGTTATACCACTCTCTGCTTTAAAACTCACGCCTCGAGGAGCAACTGTATTTGAAGTTACTTCTTCTAGCACAGTCAAGGCCATATCAGTAGAAGTAGGTGCAATCTTTGCTGACAAGATACAAATTCTAAAAGGACTTGTCGGAGACGAGGATATTGTAGTAGACGCTCGTGGCCTGAAAGATGGCACAAAAGTGATTGTAGAAACACAGTAATTCTACATATAAAAATACAAAACAGTATGTACTCATTCTGGCTATTCTTTCTAAAAAAGCGAGCATTCACTTACATGGTGATGTTTGTATTAAGTAGCGTAGGCCTCTACTCTCTTCTTGTGATTCCAAAAGAATCTGCCCCTGAGGTCATTGTCCCTGTTGGTATTGTGACGACTATTCTTCGTGGTGGTTCTGGCGAAGATGTTGAAAAACTTGTTACAAATAAACTCGAACAAGAAATTAGTAATGTTGAAAATATTGATAGTGTAACTTCATCCTCTCAAGAAGGTGCTTCGATTATTACTGCGCAATTTAGTGCATCTGCCAATATTGATAAATCTATCCAGGATTTAAAGGATGCAGTAGACAGAGCTAAAAGTGATTTGCCAACAGATGCAGAAGAACCGACAGTCACAAAAATAAATTTTTCTGAGCAACCAATTCTCATTGTTTCCGTTTCCCAGGATCTTTCCCCTGCTGGTCTTACCGCACTTGGTGATGACTTGGAAAAAGAGCTGAAAAAAATAAAAGGTGTATCAAAGGTGACGATAACAGGAACAAGAAAGCGACAGGTACAGGTCGTTGTTAGAAAGGATAGACTCACTGCATATGGCTTATCGGTTGGGCATGTTGTAGCAGCTATCCAGAGCGCAAATACCTCGTTACCAATTGGTACGATAACAGTTACTGATATAGACTACCCAATAAAATTTTCAGGATCAGTAGATGAGACGACTGAGATTCCCGATATTACACTCACTTCACCATCAGGGACAGTTATTTATCTTCGTGATATTGCCTTTATTTCTGATGGGCTTGAAGCACCTAAGACATTTTCAAGAATATCTGTGCAAGGAAAACCATCAGATAACGCTCTGACACTAAATGTATACAAAAAGTCGGGAGGCGATATTACTGTTATCGGAAACGCAGTAAAAGAAAAGCTTGAATCACTAAAATCAAACCTACTTGTAGGCGCAGATGTTGTGGTGTCATATGATGCTGGTGACAGAGTAGAAAAAGATTTAAAAGAGTTAACTCGGGTTGGTTTCGAAACGGTCATACTTGTTATGCTTGTCCTTTTCTTGACGATCGGATGGAGAGAAGCAGTTGTAGCGGGGCTGTCTATTCCTCTCTCCTTTGTTGTTGCTTTTATCGGTCTATATGTTTCTGGAAATACAATTAATTTTATTTCCTTATTTTCACTTATACTTGCAATTGGTATTCTTGTTGATTCTGGTATCGTCGTCGCAGAAGCAATACACACACGTTACAAAAAATTTGGAGATGTATATCAAGCTGCAGTTGCGTCAATAAAAGAATATGCTTGGCCACTTATCGCAGGCACTATGACTACAGTTGCTGTATTTGCACCATTATTCTTTCTTTCAGGTGTCACAGGGCAATTTATTTCATCTATTCCATTTACTATAATATTCGTACTTGTGGCTTCCATTTTTGTTGCGCTGGGTATGGTGCCACTTCTTGCAATACTACTCACAAAAAAGGAAGAGCATAAAAACAGTTTCACTGAATTACAAGAAGTCTGGTTCATTAAGATTCAAACATGGTATAAGGGTTTCCTTGGGACAATTTTAAGTCAAAGAGAAGCACAGAACAAATTTCTTATAGCACTAGGTTTTGCATTCATCGTCGCTGTCTCACTTCCAATAGTTGGCTTGCTCAAGGTTCAATTTTTCCCTCAAGATGACCAGGACTTTGTTTTCATATCAATCGAGAAGCAGCAAGGAACACCTCTATCTATTACTGACTTATCAGTACGTGAAGTTGAAGAAGTTCTTTATAACCAACCCGACGTTAAGTCATTTGTTACAACAGTTGGAGCGAGTTCAGCCTTTTCCTCAAACGGAAGTGGTTCTGCGACAAAGTTAGCAAATATTACTGTACTGCTTCAAGAGAAGCGGTCGAAAACTTCAACAGAAGTAATAGATCATCTTCGGGATGAACTTTTATTGCTACAACATGACTCAGTAATTAAAGTTGATCAAGGGAATAATGGACCTCCTAGTGGTGCGCCTGTGCTTATCACATTTAAGGGTGATGATTTGGAAAAATTGTCACTACTTGCAGATATCTCTGAAGGAATACTTAAAAACATACCAGGAACACTCGATGTTGAAACATCGCTAAGAGACAACGGGACACAGTTTGAACTTGTGGTAGATAAGGCAAAAGCAGCAATGTATGGCATGACGACCGCACAAATTGCTCAAGTACTTAGGACGTCAGTTTCTGGAGTAACGGCAACTACTATAAAAAAACAAGGTAGCGATATTGATGTTCTTGTAAAACTTGATCTGAATGCAAATTTCATAAACCCTGAAGATACAATAAAGACGACTTTAGATACTATCAAACAGCTCGGTATACCTACTCAGTCTGGTTCTGTTTTACTTGGATCTGTGATTACTACTAAAGTTTCAGAAAGTAGAGCGGTCATTAGCCATAAAGATCAGAAGCGAGTCGCAAGTGTTTCAAGTCAGTTACAAGGTAAAGTTACAGCCCTTGAAGTCGTTTCTCAATTCAAAAAGAAAATATCTGAAATTGAAATTCCAAAGGGTGTAGAAATTGATTACGGTGGTGAAAACGAAGACGTACAGAAGACATTTAAGGAAATGGCCCTTGCACTTCTTGCTGGAATGGCGGGAATGCTTGCAATCCTTGTTCTTGAGTTCAATTCATTTAGGTATGCCTTTTACTTGTTATTTACGATACCTCTCTCGCTCATTGGTGTTCTAGGTGGCTTAACAATTACTGGCCAAACGTTATCATTTTCTTCTATGCTCGGTCTCATTGCACTTGCGGGTGTTATTATTAACCATGCAATTATTCTCCTTGACTCAATCTTGCATAGACTAGAGAGAGAAAAGGAAAATGGTCAAATAGTTTCATTGCACACAGTAATTATTGA
>CAZBGU010000013.1:0-1410 GCA_964491805.1 uncultured Candidatus Saccharibacteria bacterium | reverse complement strand
TAGAGAGAGAAAAGGAAAATGGTCAAATAGTTTCATTGCACACAGTAATTATTGAGTCTTCCGCAATACGACTTAGGCCAATTGTTCTCACAACAATAACAACTGTGGTCGGTATGATTCCGCTTGCTGGAGTTTCTGCACTATGGGGACCACTTGCATTTGCAATTATGTTTGGACTTTTGTTTGCAATGCTTTTAACACTAGTACTTATACCGATGCTATTCTTTAGGTATCCAGGCAAAACCTACGAAGTACTAGAGGATCACCACCAAGTTTGGACAGAGAGCGTGTGGACAAGAATTGTTCGTATTTTAAAAAAAATACGCAGGTTACCCTTTTAATTTCTTAATTTTAAGATGTATACTTGGTGAATTATGAAGTTATCAAGTAACTATATTTTTCTATTTCTTCTTATCTTTGGCGTACTACCAATAAGCTTTACTTACTTTAACGCAACCCAGAAAGAATATAGGAAGATAAACTCATTTGATGATTGTGTACAAGCAGGTGTTGCTGTAGTTCCTACGTACCCAGAGACATGCAGAGTGCCTGGTAAAGTTTTTACAAACCCAAGACAAAAGGTTGCTATGGGAAACAATACTGACACTACTAATTCCTCCACATCAACGTACGGTTTATTTAACCCAAGAAACAATGCTTATTTTATTGACGGTCAACAAGTTTTGTTACGTAACGGTATTGGAATACTGCCACCTAGTTCAAGCAATCGAGCAACTACTACAGTAAGTGTCTCCAACGGATTTGCGTTATTTGACATTAACAAAGATATGATAAGAGATAAAATTTTCCTTCTAATGCTTACTGAGGAAGGCCAAAAGAAAAGCTCGTACTATGTAGCTGCCCTTCTTAGTCTCAATAATGGCTATATTGGATCAAATGCATCCCTCCTCGGTCTAGATGTTTCTTCAACAACGATAAACATTAAAGACAATAAGTTAGAGGTCGAGTATAATCAAAAGAATACCGGCGGGGTTGTGACACATAATAAAAAATACTTTATATTTAAAGATGAGTTGATTCAGGAGGTTGCACGCTAAGATGACAAAACGTACGCTTCAAAAAATTATACATATAACTATCGGAATATTATTGCTAATCATCGGCATAATTGGACTTGTTATCCCTATTCTTAATGGTGTCATTTTTCTAATACTTGGGCTAATCTTACTTTCATTTGAAAGTTCATATGTCGAAAAAAGACTTGCAAGTCTTACAGAAAAGAATAAATTTACAAAAGAACTTCACTACAAACTCGAAAAGTTTTTAAGGAAAATTTTTAAACAGTAGCTGTGAATAAAGAATCACGCGCTTACCCTGCGCTAATTAAGTAAAAGTTAAATCTCTCTTAGGGTCATATTCCCCGTCAGCTTGCTGCGGAATGGTATTATG
>CAZBGU010000012.1:0-24739 GCA_964491805.1 uncultured Candidatus Saccharibacteria bacterium | reverse complement strand
CCATACTCTAAACGAAGAATGGATACCTCGTCAGCTTGCTGCGAGGTAGTTCATTAAAATTTTGATTTTTTGTTGCTTTTGCTTTACACTATAAAGCTGTTCAATAACGCCGAGGTGGCAAAGATGTCCGAAAATGACCATGAACCTGACAGCCAAGCAAGGAGCCAGTTTAGTGACACTGAGCTCGGCAGGGCACTCATTGCACGTGACAACGGAGCTCCCCTGAGTGATGAACAGATAGAGCTTCTTCAGGTCTTTGATGAGAGTAACACTCCACAAGCAAAGTGATCCTGGCAAGAACGTCTCTTATCTTGTAATGCCGGCCTCAACACTTGAGGGCCGGCAATGTTGTTTGTATTTTACGTATAGATTTTAGTGTGGTAGTATAAAAATAAGCGGGGATGGAACTGACAACTCCGGAGCTTACACATTTTATTATTAAGAGTGGCTACACACTAACCGTAGCAATGTATGGTGGCACCGCGGTTCCCGTAATCGTCCGTACAACAATGAATACGTAAAGTAATACGTACAATTGTTATACGGATTTTAATTTTTTATGACAAGAATATATATACGTGATATCGCATCACATGTTGGCAGTGAAATTACGGTGAAAGCGTGGATCGATGTTCGTCGCGACCAAGGAAAGATGGTATTCCTCGATCTTCGTGATGTAACAGGTAAAGTTCAAGGCGTTGTACTTCCAAATCACACCGAAGCACTCGAGGTAGCGCAAAAACTTCGTACAGAGTGGGTTGTGGAAGTTCGTGCGATGGTAAACAAACGCCCTGACCGTAATATAAAACAGGGTGTGATTAATGGTGATGTAGAACTAGAAGTCCTCGCAATTACAGTGCTCAATGAAGCAAGTACTCCTGCCTTTGATATTACAACAGATGGATATGAAATTGGCGAAGAGGTGAGGCTTGAGAAGAAGTATCTCGATCTCCGTCGCGCCCGTCTACAGCGTAATATTAGCATGCGTCACAAAGTGATCAAGATGATTCGTGACTCACTCGATGCACAAAACTTCCTTGAGATTGAGACACCGCTTCTTACTAATCCAACTCCAGAAGGGTCACGAAGTTATATCGTACCATCTCGTATTTGGCAAGGAAGTTTCTATGCGCTTCCTCAGTCACCACAGCAGTACAAGCAGCTTCTCATGTCTGCTGGATTCGAACGATACTTCCAGATAGCGAAGTGTATGCGTGATGAAGACACTCGAGGGGATCGTCAGCCTGAGTTCACACAGATGGACTTAGAAATGAGTTTCGTAAGCCGCGCGGATGTGATGAAAGTAAATGAGGATCTTCTTATTGGTATCGTTACTAAACTTTTTCCAGAGAAAAGAATTCAGCAGGTGCCATTCCCAGTATTTACGTATAAGGAAGTGATGGAGAAATATAACTCTGATAAGCCAGATATTCGCGAAGATAAAAATGATCCTAATCTTCTTGCTTTTTGTTGGGTTGTTGATTTTCCTGCATTCGAAAAGACGGGCGAGGATAACGTGGATGGTACAGGGGAGTGGACGTTTACCCACAATCCTTTCACTGGTGTTAAGGATGAATATAAGCAGGATCTACTGGATAAGAAGAATATCGGTAGTATTGTTTCAACACAGTATGATGTAGCACTTAACGGGTATGAAATTGGTGGTGGAGGCATCCGTCTTCATGACCCTGTTGCTCTTTGTCGTGTCTTTGAGATTATGGGGTATGACGACGAAAGAATAGAGAAGAACTTCGGCCACATGTTAACAGCTCTTGGTTCTGGCACTCCTCCACACGGAGGTATTGCATGGGGCCTCGACAGACTTCTTATGATCCTTCTTGGTGAGCCAAATATCCGTGAAGTGATGGCATTCCCAAAGACAGGTGAGGGTAGAGACCTTCTTATGCAGGCACCAGCACCAGCAACATCTAAAACATTAAGAGAACTTGGCATTGAAGTGAAAAAGAGTTAGTCGAAGGTTGGTAGCATATAAAGTACTGAAAAGGTGCCAAAATAAGGCACCTTTTCTATATTGCTTTATGTAATATGTTTGTTGCAGCTATGTAATTTATAGCGTGCTATAATCATCCTTATGAGATATCTTATAGTTTTTATTTTCTTATTTATTTCTGTTACAACGGTATCTGCGGCTTCTTTTGATAAAGCTGTTTGGATTCCGTATTGGAGAAAAACAGATGGAGCAAGTTCAACACTTCAGAATTTGGCAACGCTCACTCAAATAAGCCCGTTTGCATTTGAGTTGCAAAGTGATGGGACAATAAAAAATGTACTTAAGATTGAAGATGAGCCATGGACATCGCTTATCACTGCCGCAAAGAAAAGGAAAGTGAAAGTATACCCAAGTATTTTGTCATACCCACACAATGATGGCGAGAAGTATGATTTTTATCTTTTGCTTGCACAAAGGAAACGCCGTACTGCACACGTTAAAGAAATTGTGGCGCTAGTCAAAAAATATAAATTTGATGGCATAGATATTGATTACGAAGCAAAAACAGCAGAGACAAGACCCTACTTTTCCGCATTCCTTACTGAGCTATCACTGGCACTTCATAAAGAAAAAAAATCACTAATTTGTACAGTCGAAGCACGGACGCCACCTGAGAGTAGGTACGCAACAACTTCGAAGGAAGTGTTGTCTAAAGTTGAGTATTCAAATGATTACAAGGTTATCGGCAAGGTGTGTGACCAGGTGCGTATTATGGCATACGACCAAGCAAATGATGACCAACAGTTGGTAGGGTATTATAAAAATCAAGGAGAAGCATATAAGCCTGTCGCTGATATTGACTGGGTCGAGAAAGTTGCAACACTTGCACTTCGTGACATTCCAGCAAAAAAAATTATTCTCGGTATTCCTACCTATGGGTATAAATATGAGGTCACTCAGAATGGAACATCGACAAAATATTCCCGTCTTGGTTCTATGAATTTCTCTTATGCAAATGATCTTGCATTAAGTCTTTCTATTACTCCGACACGTCATCAAAGTGGTGAGCTAAGTTTTTTATATGCAACATCAACCGACTTTGAAGGAAGGTCTCTTGGCGTGTATAAGAAGTATTTGGTGTGGTACTCTGATGCGCAGGCGATTGCCGATAAAGTAAAAATCGCAAAACTGTATAAGTTAGGTGGTGTAGTTATTTTCAAGATAGATGGAGGATTTGATGCCAATCTTTGGAATGTACTAAGATAAAACTAATCATATGAAATATATACCTGTAAAAGATAAGTATTTGTTTGGTTTGTTGATGGCGGTCACTTTTTTTATTATATTTTGGGTTCTGTATGTTCTAAAAAGTAGTTCGCAAGAATTTAATAAGAATAATGTTCTAGGCAATGGAAGGGTTGTCCTTAGCGATTCTTCTAGTGTATCTATAGAAAACTTTCAGTCGATTGAGTTTGTTTCTCCTCAAGGAAGGCAGGTTGTTATGGTTGTTGAAGAATGTGATCCTCGTTTTTACAAGGAATCAGTATGTTTTGGATCAGGAAGAGCTTTACTAAAAAACACTAAAGCGTCTATTAAGATATATAGTTTGGTTTCATCGGATGACCAAAGTCTTTTTGGCGTTTCTCTTATTAGAGCGACCTCATCTCGTTTATTTACTGTTGCTTTCAAAAATAAGGATGGGAATTCTGTATTTCACGACGAGTATCAATTTTTTATAGGGAAAATATACTCATATTTTAGTTTGCTGTAATGTGTTTATGAGGTGTTTCATTCACAGTGTCGTATAAGCTTTCTTTGTGTATGCTAGTATACTAGATATATGGAATTTACTATTAAGCTTGATAGATATGAGGGTCCATATACAAAACTGCTTGAACTAATCGAGTCTAGGAAACTTTCGATAACTGAACTTACGCTGACTGAAGTAGCAGATGATTATATTGCTTACATTAAGACTCTTGATAGTGAAAAAAATATTGTAGATATTTCTCAGTTTATTGTAGTTGCGTCAACACTTATGCTTATGAAGGCAAAATCCCTATTGCCTGGCGTTGTGTATACCGAAGAAGAAGAGAAACAGGTACACGACCTTGAATATAAATTAGAGCTATATGCACTACTTGCATCTGCTTCGAACAAAATACGTTCACACTACGGGAAAAATATCATATATACTCGACAGCGCATGAAGCCAACACTTACTAATATTTTTGTACCAGATGAAAGAGTTACTCCGGCTTTTCTTCAATCTGTAATGTCTCTAACACTTCTTTCGTTTGTTGTTCCGAAGGCGCTCGTCAAAGTTGCGGTTGAGCAGGCGATGCGTATTGAAAATGTTATCGAAAAACTTTTGGATAGAATTAAGAATACACAGTCTGTGAGTTTACAAAGTTTGGCAGGGTTAGCTGAGACAAAAGAAGAGCAGAAGAAGCTTCTTATTGTTAATTTCATTGCGTTACTAGAGCTTCTAAAAAATGGCACAATTCGTGTCGAACAAGATACAGACGGTGGCGATATTACAATTCTTGGCGCACCTTCTATACAACAGTAGGATGCAAAACTGTATGCTACACTAGAAACTACATATGCTCGAAAAAGTGATTACAATTTTATTTTTGTCTGGAGACCCTGTGCCTGTACGCAAGTTGGCGGAGTTCTTACAGATTAGTCAAGAAGAAGTTAATGAAAATACACAATTTGTAAAAAGTAAACTTGAAGAAATCGGACTCACACTACTTGTAAGCAACGAAGGTCTTTCGATGGCAACTAAACCAGAACAATCAGCACTTATTGAGCAATGGACAAAGGAAGAGCTTCAGGGTGAGTTAACGCCAGCTGCACTTCAGGTGCTTACTCTTGTTGCCTACCTTGGTTACCCAACACGAGAGCAGATATCATATATTCGCGGAGTTCAGTCATCTCAGTCTATTCGCGCCTTAACAGTCAGAGGATTGATTACACGTGTTGGAGAGATATGCTCTCTAACGGAAAATTCTCTAAAACAATTAGGTGTCACGCAGGTTGAGGAACTTCCTGATTATGAAAAAATGCATAATGATTTATTAGAGAAGTTACAAGCCCGTAATTTGTAAGAATATTTGTCACATGGTGCATCATATCAAAAAGGAACATATAACTTTTTCAGCAATTTTTCTTTTTGCATTCCTATATGTCATAGCACTATTGACGATATACTTGGTTAGATTTTCAACACAACAAAGAGTCGAACAAAAGGAAATAAACAAGGAGCAATCTCAATATGTTGATATTTTTAATAAAGCAGCGTTTAGTGACATTCGTATCGAGGGGAATGCTTTTGTTGTGTATGATATTACACACAATCAAGTGATTGCTGCAAAGAATGAAACGTCAGTACTCCCTCTTGCTAGTCTAACTAAAGTGATGACCGCTGTCTCGTCTACCATGCATAACAGTAGACAAGATGTTGTCGTTATATCTTCAAAGAGTATAGAGGGTGGATACGATCTAGGTCTTCGCAAGGGACAGGAGTGGTCCTTGTCTGAGTTATTAAAGTACACACTTATATTTTCTTCAAACGATGGTGCAGAAGCAATAGCGGATACATTCGGTGGGAAGAGTTCTTTTGTTAAACAGATGAATAATGACGCACATTCGCTTGGGTTAAATTTTATTTTTACTGATCCAGCAGGTAGAGATCTTGATGGAAACATTGGGGGGAAGGGTAGTGCTTTAGATGCTGCAAGGTTATTTGCTATTGCTAGAGTTCGTATTCCAGAAATTTTGGATGCCACCACAAAGAAACGACAAACGGTTACGTCTAGCACCGGAAAAGTTAGCGGTATACCAAACACAAATCAGGAAATTGAAAATCTGTCCGGTGCAGTTGCATCAAAGACTGGATACACGGATCTCGCAGGGGGTAATCTGGGTGTTGTTGTTGATGTTACTATCGGTAGACCAATTGCCATAGTTGTTTTAGGATCAACACGACAGGGGAGATTTAGAGATGTTTCGTTACTGTATTCTGCTTTACGAAAAAGTATAGAGAGACAATAATTATAAGTATTTCTTTTATTTTTACTGCGGTATCCACTGTACGTAAGCTCAAAAAATCAAAGATTGTATGATATAATTGGTGGACTATGCTTGTTTTAGAGCCCTCAAAAGTACTGCTTCCTGCAGTTGTTTCGTTCGTCGTGGGGGTTTTTGTTGCACCTTACATTGCTCGTTTTCTTGTTCGTCATAAACTTTGGAAAAAGAAAAATGTCCATAAAACAATCGATGGAAAGGAGGCAACAATTACGGCGTCACTTCATAACGATGAAAAAGCACCAGTTCCTAGAATGGGCGGTGTGGTCGTATGGTTTTCAGTTTTTTTTACCGCGTTACTATTCTGGTCACTTGCAAGATTCTTTCCACATCAAATTACTGAAAAACTAGATTTTATTTCACGTAATCAGACATGGCTGCCACTCTTTGCAATGTTAGTCGGTGCGGTCGTTGGAGGGGTTGATGATTTACTTGTTGTAGAAATTTTTAAAGGCAGACTTAACTCATATATCGGAGGGGGTCTTTCTTTTCCAGTCAGACTATTAGCAGTTTCCTCTCTTGGTCTTTTTGCTGGGTGGTGGTTTTACTCAAAGCTTGGCGTTGATTATGTCTATCTCCCATTTTATGGTAACTATCATCTAGGGGGTTTGCTTTTCATTCTTTTTTTTATTGTTGTAACTTTGGCAACTTTTTCAACCGGGGTGATAGATGGTGTTGATGGCCTGTCTGGAGGTGTTATGTCGGCTGTCTTTACTGCATACGGTATGATTGCTTACGTACACGGCCAAGTCAACATTGCCGCCCTTTGTTTTGTTATTGTCGGTGGAATTATGGCATTTCTGTGGTTTAATATTCCGCCTGCGTTGTTTTATTTAACTGAGACGGGAATGCTTGCGCTCTCCTTGTCTTTATCTGTAATTGCTTTTCTTACTAATGCGGTTATTTATCTTCCCATTATTGCTTTTCCACTTATGATGACGACTCTCTCCGTTATCTTGCAACTACTCTGGAAGAAGTTTTTTAAAAGAAAGTTATTTCTTGTGGCGCCTCTTCATCACCATTTTCAAGCGAAGGGTTGGCCTGCATCAAAAGTAGCAATGCGATACTGGATTGTGTCATATATGTGCGCTTTACTTGGGGTTGTAGTTGTTCTTATAAGTTAGCCTATGTTTGAGAG
This sequence comes from uncultured Candidatus Saccharibacteria bacterium, assembly GCA_964491805.1. Classification (GTDB taxonomy): domain Bacteria; phylum Patescibacteriota; class Minisyncoccia; order Phycocordibacterales; family UBA5272; genus UBA11704. Next base: position 17,558 of record CAZBGU010000012.1, on the reverse strand, counting down.
AGTAGATAAATCACTTCTTGTTACGATCATTATTTTATTAGTTAGTGGACTGGTTGTATTCGGATCAGCGGCGCTTGGTGTTCTTGCGAGCAATGAAGTAAAATTTTTTGCAGTTGTCAAGACACAGTTTATCTATGCACTTCTTGGCGGGGGTATGGCGCTCTGTACAGGTCTTCTTGTTTCATATAATTTTTATAGAAAGTATGCATATTTTCTTTTTGGATTTGCGTCATTTGTAACAATGCTAGTATTTGTGCCTGGTCTTTCACGGTACCATGGTGGTGCCCATAGATGGATCGACATCGGGCCGTTCTCTCTACAGCCAAGTGAGGCACTCAAGTTTGCTTTTGTTGTAGCTGTGGCATTCTGGTGCACAAAATTTAGAAATCAGTTTAAGAACTGGAAGTATGGTTTTTTGCCGTATCTAATTGGCCTTGTCATTGTTTCAGTGTTACTGCTTGCTCAACCAGACTTTGGAACGTATATGGTTATTGTTGGAGCTTCATTCATAACATATTTTGTTGGTGGAGCAAGAAAACAGCATATTAAATATCTTATTTTTTCTGGAGTCATTGGTTTTGTTATACTTATATTAGTTAGGCCTTACATGCTTGAGAGGATCAAAACTTTTTTTAATAATACACATGATCCACGTGGATCGTCGTGGCAGCTTAATCAATCACTAATAGCTCTTGGTGGTGGTGGTATTGTGGGAAGAGGTCTCGGCCAAAGTGTGCAGAAGTTCAATTATTTACCTGAACCAATAGGCGACTCAATCTTTGCTGTGCTTGGTGAAGAACTTGGTTTTCTTGGGGCAATGTATCTTGTAATACTTTATGCTATAGTTGGTGTACGAGGGTATGTTATAGCAAAAACATCTAGTGATCAATTTGGTAGACTACTAGCTTCAGGTATAGTATCGATAATACTAATTCAATCAACTCTCAATATAGCCTCGATGCTTGGAATGCTTCCACTTACTGGTGTACCTTTACCATTAGTGTCACATGGTGGAACAGCTCTTATGGCAGCATTGTTCGAACTAGGGGTTTTGCTTAATATATCAAAATCAACAACTAATTATTTATGAAGGTAGTTATAACAGGGGCAGGTGGAGGTCATTTCTACCCACTAATCGCAGTTGCAGAGAGGGTTCGTAAGGAGGCGTTTGTTCAAAAAATACAACAGCCTGAATTTTACTTTTTCTCAGATAAACCATATGACGAAGAAGCTCTTTTTAGAATCGAATGTAAATTTGTGGAGGTTCCTGCTGGTAAGCTTCGTCTCTATCCATCGATTGAAACTGTCACCGACATGTTTAAGACAGCGTATGGATGCCTGGTTGCACTCGGTAAGCTCTACGCTGTATACCCAGATGTAGTTTTTGCTAAAGGCGGTTATGCAAGTTTTCCTACACTCCTTGCCGCAAGGATCCTTTCAATTCCTGTTATTGTTCACGAGAGTGATACAGTCCCTGGAAGAACCACGCTGTGGGCTGGAAGATTTGCTTTTCGTGTAGCGGTTTCTTATCAAGAAGCTGCCCAGTTTTATCCTAGAGAAAAAACAGCGTTGACGGGGCAGCCTATACGAGATGAATTACTTCCTCCTGCTAACTTTAAACGTATATATCAAAAAAAGGATAGGCCGGTAATATTGATTTTTGGTGGATCACAAGGAAGTCAGAGAATTAATCAAGCTGTGTTGTCTGTACTCCCGTCGCTACTTAACTCTTATGATGTTGTGCATCAAGTTGGCAAAGACAACATTGATCAATTTAAATCTTCGGTCAATGAACTCCTAAAAAACCATGAATACAAGGATAGATATTTTGCTGATGGTTTTCTCGATATATCTCGATTCTATCCAAAAGTTGACCTGGTAATTACTCGTGCCGGATCTGCAATGTTTGAAATGGTTGTATGGCAACTACCGATGATTGTTATTCCAATCCCAGAGACAGTAAGTCGTGATCAACGAACAAATGCATACACAATGGCATCCCATGGTTTTGCTTCGGTCCTTGAGGAGAATAATCTAACCCCAAATATTCTCTTGTCTACTATCTCACGAATTCTTGATTCAGAACATAACTATAACGAAATGATAAAACATGCAGATTTTTTTAATAACTCAATAACAGCTTCTACTGTCATTGCTCGGGAGATTATTCGTATTGGCTTAAGTCACAATTAACCGTTATAATTACTCTATATGTCATCAAATGCACCAGTTGTTACTCGCTTCGCACCAAGTCCTACCGGATATATGCATGTTGGAGGTGTTCGTACAGCGCTCTATGCGTGGGCTTTTGCTCGAAAAAATGGAGGTAGATTTATCCTTCGTATTGAAGATACTGACAAGGGGAGGGAGGTCGAGGGTTCAATCTCTCACATTATAGAATCATTAAAATGGCTTGGTATTTCCTGGGATGAAGGAATTGATATTGGTGGTCCGCACGCACCATATTTACAGTCAGAAAGAATTGGTTCATATAAAAAATATATTCAAGTGCTTCTTGATAAAGGTTTGGCATATCCAGATCCATACACTGAGGAAGAAATAACTGTGCTTCGTAAAAAAGCGGAAGCTGAAAAGAAAACATTTCTTTATAGAGATCATCGCCCTGAATTTTTTGGTGTATGGGATGGAAAACAACCACTTCGTTTCAAAGTTCCAGAAATTAAAAGTTCTTCATGGAATGATGCGGTCAGAGGCAATCTTTCTGCTGGTCCTGAAGCATTGGATGATTTTATTATCATGAAAAGCGACGGATACCCTACTTATAATTTTGCTCATATCATTGACGATCTAGAGATGGGTGTGACTCATATTATGCGGGCTGATGAGTTTATTGCATCAACGCCAAAATTTCTTTCTTTGTATCAGGCTCTTGACATAACGCCTCCAACATTTGTTACCTTGCCTCCAATCCTTTCCCCGGAAGGCAATAAAAAGCTTGGTAAACGAGATGGTGCAAAAGATATTTTGGAGTATCGCGAAGAAGGGTATTTACCAGAAGCGATGGTTAATTTCCTTGCATTTCTTGGCTGGAACCCAGGCGGAGACCAAGAAATAATGTCACCAGAAGAACTTATTAACTCTTTTAGTATCGAAAGAATACATAGGTCTGGTGCTATGTTTAATGAAGATAAGTTGCTCTGGATGAATAAAGAACATATTAAAAAGCAGTCGTCAAGGGAACAGCTTGTTCGTGTTAAGCAGTACTTACCAAAGTATCCAGATGAAATTCTTGTGAGACTTCTTCCAACAATTATTGACCGTATTTCTGTATACGGGGAACTTATGTCTATTGAAAAGACAGAGTTCCGTTTTTTTGTAGAACGTCCAATATTTGACACGGAATCAGTTCTTCGTATTACATGGAAGGATTCAGGAAAGACTGAAGCCGTGAAACATTTGGAAGCAGTTTTATCTTTAATTGATAATATTGATTTTTCCTCACCAGAGTCTATTAAGGCTAGTCTCATGGTATATGCTGAAGTTCACGGTAAGGGCAACGTTCTTTGGCCACTTCGCGTGTCACTCTCTGGACAGGAAAAGTCGGTTGATCCATTTACAATCTGCTATGTTCTAGGAAAAGACGAAGTAAAAAAACGTATTACAGAAGTATGTAAGGTGCTTATCTCTTGATGCTCTTATAATTATTGTATGATACGACGCCCTTTTATTTCACTGCTTCTTATAGGATTATTAAGTACACCACCAGTACTATCCTTGCCACGCGTTTTGGCACAAACAGCGGATGAACTTAAGGGCAACCTTGATACTCTTTCTGCACAAATCAAGGCACTTGATGCAGAAATAAAAGCGTATAATACAAAAATTAGCCAAACCCAAGGTGAGGCGAAAACTTTAAAACAAGCACTTGCAAAACTTGAGGCTAGGCATCTCGGTTTGGTAAAGGATATTGCATATACGAAGCTTAGAATTACTCAAGCTGAAGAAAATATAGCTTTTACAAAAAGTAAAATTAACACAACAGAATCTGCTCTTGATAGAACAAAGGCCGCCTTGGCTGGAACATTTCGTGTCCTTGTTCAAGGTGACCAAACACTTCCTAGGTTTGTGGCTACTCTTGCTTCAGGGTCACACATTTCTGATACAATTGATGTAACAAAACGTACATCAGATGTGACTTCTGCAATCAATGAAAAAGCTCGAGCGCTTGTTGATGTTAAGACTACACTTGCAATACAGAAAGCCTCATACGAGCAACATAAAGACAAACTTGAAAATCTTAATGAGACTCTCACAGACCAAAAGCTTCTTGTTGATCAGACATCTAAGGATAAGAGTACTCTTTTGGAGGAGACAAGAAATAAGGAAACAGCATATCAAAAACTTATTGCAGAGCGTAAGAAGAAAAAAAGTGACTTAGAGGTTGAAATGCTAGACGTAGAAGCAAAACTCCAAACTATAGTTGATGCAAGCAAAATTCCAAAATATGGTAAAGGAATATTACACTATCCACTTGATAATGTCGTTATTACACAATATTTCGGCAATACTCCATTTGCTAGTAAGAACCCGCAAGTTTATAACGGCTCAGGTCATAATGGTATTGATTTTGGTACAAAGATAGGTACCCCAATCCTTTCCGCAGCGTCAGGTGTTGTTCTTGGAACCGGTAATACAGATACTGCTTGCACGGGTGTCTCATACGGGAAATGGGTTCTTGTGAAGCATTCAAATGGCCTTTCAACTCTTTATGCGCATCTTTCGGTAATTCAGGTTAAAGCAGGGGAGGTGGTTACTGTAGGTCAGAAGCTCGGTCTCTCAGGTAATACTGGATATAGCACAGGTCCTCATCTTCACTTCACTGTTTACGCTTCTGACTCGGTACAGATATCTAATTATGTTAGTAAGGTATGCGGCACCAACATGACTATGCCAATTGCTCCACGTGCAGGATATCTTAACCCGCTCAGTTATTTGTAATATACTGTATTTAATAGAAATAAAATGATAACATTTACAACTCCAGCAACATATCTTATATTTGCAATTATTTTTTTGCTAGGTGTTATGTTCGGTATTTGGCTTATATGGGTTAAGATTTTTCCAAAGTAATAACCAGGATCATATCTGTATGACAACATTCACAATCCCAGCGTTCATCATGATAGCATTTGCGGTATTTCTAACAGGATTTATTGTTGGGGTCTGGACCATTCTTAAGAAAATAAAATAAGTATAGACAAAAGGGTGTGTATCTACTCAGTCTCCATTTTTTACAGCTACACTTTTATTGACGAGCGCCTATGCAGTAATATTAGAAACTGATATGGATACATGCATATTGGCAATTGTACTTGTGTTATCTTGTTTATAGGAATGGAATAGTCGTAAAAGATATATTGTGCGACATTAACAATATACAAAAGAGTCCCCTAAAATCATTACAAAATAAGCAGCTGTTAATTCTGTCCTTTGGCTAACAAAAATTATAACGAGACTACTTTCATTGCCCTCACCCTTATGCTCTCTTAATACAGACACCTATTTCTCGCTTAGTACTATTTTATATTACTAATAGGTCAAATTCTTGTGTTTTTTGATTCTACGTCTTTTTGAAGTCTGGTCTATATTTTGGTCGCTATTTCTCTATATTTCGACGAGTAACCCTTCATCTCTACAGCAAATGGAACCATGGACAGATGTAAGGCTTTTCTAGATAGATTTAAGGTACTAACCTACGTCTATGTGTGATAGTAAAAGCCTATCGGTCGACAGAAATTTACCTTTCTATGTTATTCAAGTACCCTAGCTTTTTTATTTTATATAGAGCTTTTGCAATTTGTGCAATTATTTTACAAAAAGTATAGTTCAACTAGTTTAGTTTCATTAGTCCATATTATGATTCATCAATTTACAAATTTCCCTCCATTTACGTAAGATAACCTTTCATGTTTGTAAGTAAAGCTCGTGTGCGGTTATTTCATGGAGTTGACTCTATGAATTTATTGTCTGTTAGATTTTGGAATTTCATACTGGCAGCAAAATACTTTCTACCTATGTTATCTATGATCTTTTTAACTATTAGATTTAGCAGAATATTTAAAATATCACTTTCCTTGCTAAGATTAAATAAAATAAAAGCAGTCCTTATTGTTCATTTGGGCTGCCATTTATTTTCTTGATCTTTTTACCAGTGAGTGAGAAGGCGTTAGTCGCAGTTCTTCTTGTACGTTGCATAGAGTTCATCGACTGAAATAATCTGGCTCTCTAGTGACACTCGTTCTTTAATTTCTACCCCGCCCTTTTCGAGTGACTTATCAGAGACAACTACTCGTATCGGGATACCGATTAGGTCGCTATCCGCAAACTTCTCTCCAGGGCTTACTTCACGGTCATCGAAGAGTACTTCAACTCCTGAGCTTGCAAGTGTTGTATAAATTGATTCTGCTAGCTTGTGAGAGTCACTTGTCTTGTCTTTCGAGAGCGAAAGAAGATGAAGTGAGAAAGGTGCTATAGAAGCAGGCCAAACAAGCCCCTTCTCATCGGCAAGCTTTTCAGTTACTACCCCCATAAGTCTACTTGGACCAATACCGTATGAACCCATATAAATAATCTGCTGTTGACCACTCTCATCTGTGTATGTATAATCAAGCGCTCTACTAAATCGAGTATCGAGCGGGAAAATATTACCAACTTCACAAGCTTTAAGCTGCTCGAGAGAGTTAAAGTCTACACCAAGTTTTTTTGCGTTTTCTTCATTTACAACTTCTTTGTTGTAGGCAATTTTATTTTTTTTGTCAACATAGATAAGGTCTTCACCTGCCTCTGTGAGTGTCTGGAATTCGTGAGAAAAATTTGGTGTAAAATCTCCCCCAGACGCAACAGTTAGGTATGTATCTTCGCCAATACCAATATCATTATAGACATTTGCGTACACAATCTTCATTGTGTCATAAAAGTGCATTAAGTCATCTTGGCTGCGATGGAAACTATAAAGATCCTTCATTCTAAATTCACGTCCACGAAGAAGTCCAGATTTAGCACGTGCTTCATTACGAAACTTTGTTTGGATTTGATAGAGTGCAACAGGAAGATCTCTGTAAGAACGAGCAATATCTTTTACAATAGGAGTGATCACATCCTCATGGGTTGGATTGAGAACGTACGACGCAGAACTTCGCTCTTTTGAAGCATTATTTGCTGGGACAGTTTTCATAAGTACGTCGATGGTGTCGAGGCGTCCAGTTGCTGACCATCTCTCTTCTGGGGAAAGTGATGGCATCAGAAGTTCGTTGCCCACAGTATCCATATGACGACGTATAATGTCTTCTATTTTTGTAAGAACACGAAGTCCAAGAGGAAGTAGAGTATACACCCCTGCCATTTCCTTATGAATGTAGCCTGCCCGTGTGAGTAATATTGCATTTTTTGAAACCTCGTCAGCAGGAGCTTCCTTACGTGTTTTTGTATAAAGTTTTGTTTGTCTCATAGTCTTGCTATTGTATCAGAAATTTACTAGAAAAATTAATTACGAACATCATTAATCGTTACAACCAAGAGCAGGAGCAATAATAATCCGAATCCGATGACATTTACCCATGAGTAGTATTTGAAAGGAACTTTTCGTCTGATCAATGTTTCTACAATAACCACAACCATTCTTCCACCATCAAGAGCTGGGAGTGGAAGAATGTTAAATATTGCCAAGTTGATTGATAGTGCTGCAACAAGCGTAAGTATTGCAACATAGCCATACTCACTTGTTTCTCCAACAATCTTTGCAATACCAACAGGACCAGAAAGAGAACTTAGAACATTATTACCACTAAAAGCAGCTGTGAAGACACCTGTGAGGCCATCAATCGTTAACTTTGTAATTGTTATTGTATGTTCGTATCCCAGAATCGCTGCTTCAGTGATTGTTGTATGTATTGTGCCAACTTGATCTAGTCCTATACCGAGCACCTTTTTGTCTGGCACTATACCATAAACAGCAGCAATCGTAGTTGATTGTGTCAGTCCATTGGGTGCTTTGTATAAAATTGTGAACGGGGTATTTTGGTGTGCACCAATAAATGCAATAAGTGATGATGCAGTTGTAAGTGGTGCCACTACACCTGAGTTTACTACTTTGAGAATTGTTGAGCCTGGTGTAATACCTGCCTTAAGCGCTGGACTATCCATTGAGACTTCAGTAACAACCATCTCGGCATTTTTTACACGAAAGCCATACTCAGGATCCTCAGTACTAATTTTTACATCTCCGTATGATATTCCGATGAAGATTACTAGTGCAAGAAACATGTTCATGGTAACTCCAGCAATTAACACAAACAGCTGTGCCCACCAAGGACGGTTCCCAAATGCGCGTGGGTGGTGTGTTGCTCCGTGAGCTTTTTTGTCTTCTTCGCTGCCATTTTCACCAAAAATTGAGACATAACCACCAAGAGGAATAGCGTTGATCGCATAGGTTGTTTCTCCTATTTTTTTTCCAAAGAGTCGCGGAGGAAAACCAAAAGCAAATTCATCAACACGCATGCCAACTAATTTAGCAACGATAAAGTGACCAAATTCATGCACAACAACAAGCACTAGTAAAATAAGAACAAATAATGCGATAGCAGATAACGACATAATTACAATAGTGTAACATATTATTCTTAAAATTCCCCCTAAAAACTTGACATGCATTAATTGTGTGTAGTATTATTCTAAGTCTCCACTCCTTTCCTTTTCACTCTTTCAGAAGGTTCATATCATGAAGGTTGTCATTGCTATTCTCATGAGCACCTCGTTTGCTGCAGCTCACGCGCAGACCAGCTATTCCTACACAGTCTCAGCCCAACAAGTCGGTTGGGCAAGCGACGTGATGTATGGACACGTCGTGTGCACTGCACAGAAGGCGTACTTCCAGCCGGCACATGTGTTCGTGCGAACCGCACGACTAGACCTCCTCTCTGAGAACCATCTTCTCACAGCGAAGTGCATTAGCAAAGCACTTGAAATGGTCGAAAACCCGAAGTACAAGAAGTCTCTTGTGCCAGTCTACGCAGCCCAAGGTTCGCAGGCCGATATTCTGCTTGGTCAACCTCACGAGACTGGCAGTTACGGCCGGATTCTGTGCAGTCGACGGCAGGGGTCCTACGAAAGTGTTGAGTTTGCGTTGCCGTGGGTGTCATACAAGGAAACCATTTCTCTGCTTTCGGCAGGGCACTTTGCCTTTTGCTTGAGCAACACAAAACCGAACCCATCAACCACTCAACCTGGCTCTTTGCAGAAGATTTGATATATTCCATCGGATAGTCAAAACTTCTACCAGAAATGAAAAGTGCACCCTGCGGGGTGCGCTTTCTGATTTTGAGATTGTGCTGATTGTGTTACTGCTATTCCCCCATAACCTCAATTTCTTTCTTCTGGAAAATGTCTTCAAGCTCCTGATTAACACTGTCGACTATTTTTTGCATTTCTTCACGATATCTTCGCTGATCATCTTCACCGTACTCCCCCTCCTTTGCACGAGAATCAATATTTTTGTTGGTTTCTTCACGAAGAGCGCGTACACGTACGCGAGCATCCTCTAGTCTATCTTTAAGAAGCTTTACAAGTTTGTTACGAGTTTCTGTTGTTAGACTCGGAAAGTGCACACGTAATCCATCAGAGTCAGATGAAACAGAAAGACCAAGATCGGCATCGTTAATTGCTTTTTCCATTTGACCAATGATACTTTTGTCCCATGGCGCAACTCGAATTGTTCGCGGGTCTTCGATTGTAATACTTCCTGCATGAGCAATTTGGGTACGTGCACCATACATATCAATGTGAACTAGATCTAGAACTTGAGGTGTGGCACGACCTGTTTGGATACTGCGGTACTCGCTTTTAAGCCAATCTACAATAGTGTTCTTTTGTACAGTTATGTTTGAAAAATCGTAAGACATATAGTTTAAAATGTAATGATATTAGATTGCTAGAGTTAATGAAGAAAAACTAAACCCGCTTGCAAAATTATAGCGGCACCTTGCCTCAAGGGTCTATTTTCTGTGTAATCAAATTGTACATTAGCTCTTGATTTGCGGCAAGAGTAAGGCAAGGTACTCGATGAGTGCTTTTCCTGAGGACGACGTGTCACTGGCATAGGAGGCTACTTCGATTGTTTGTAGTATGTATCGGTGGTCGGCATTTTTTCTCTTAAGTAGTTCCACAAGAGACAGTATAAAAATGCGCAGACCCTCTCTATCCTTCCTTCCTGATTCATCTTTTGCTGTAAGCAGAGAAGTTACACACGTAAGTTTCATTCTTTCATGAGTACTTGTCTCTAAGAAAAGCTCAGAATCTTTTCGCTGTATACCTTGGCTCGTATGCTGTTGTAACTGAAGTCGTGAATATAATGTTGGGATGATTGACTCAAGATTACTTGTTACGATAATAAAATACACACCTGTATTCGGTTCTTCAAGAACCTTGAGTAGCGCATTTTGGGCAGGAATTGTTGCCGTATGGAATGAAAGCAATATAACTTTATTACCATCATATGGAGCTTGTGCCCATGAGGCAATTATACGTGCAGTGTCAATATCAAGAATAGAGAGATCATGCATACTGTACACGGTTTGGTCTCTCTTGAGACATTCCATTAGGATACTGGTAATTTCTTTTCTGTTTTCGTCAACAAAGAGTGTTGCGTGGTGTGTAGTTTTTGAAAGTGAGAACATAGATGCTTAAATGTGGACACTTCTAGTATATCAAAAGTACTAGTCTGTTCTATGATTAAAATAAAATTTATCTCTATTTCACGTTATCTATCGTTTAGCAAAAATACTTCGTTTGTATGTCTCAAGATGCTCGAGTGCGATACCTGTCCCTTTTGCAACACAATAGAAAGCATCATCAGCAAGCACTGCCTTTACACCTGTACGTCGTTCAACAAGATCAGGAAAGTGTCGAAGCATAGAAGATCCGCCACTCATGATTATGCCATTATCTATAATATCTGAAGCAAGCTCAGGCGGGGTTTCTTGGAGTACGTCACGAATTGCCTTGATCATCATTTTAAGCTCCTTGTCGATTGCCTTTACTATTTCGTTTGTGCGGATTTCTACAGTTCTAGGAAGTCCTGCTATGAAATCACGTCCTTTCACCTTAAGAACAAGCTCATCTTCAACAGGAAGAGCAGATCCGATTTTTATCTTTATATCTTCTGCAGTTTGATCACCTATTGCAAGGTTGTATGTTTTTTTAACATAATCAATGATGGCTTGGTCTACCTTGGTTCCGGCACATTTTACGGAGGTACTACACACGATACCTCCAAGTGAAATTACTGCAACATCTGTTGTTCCACCCCCTATGTCGACAATCATTCTTCCTTGAGCCTCATGAATAGGAATACCAGCTCCGATTGCAGCGAGAATTGGTTCCTTAACAACATATGCATTACGTGCTCCTGCTTTAAGGGCAGCCTCAATCACAGCACGTCTCTCGGTCGAGGTGACACCAGCTGGCACAGAAATCATTACGTCAGGTTTAAAGAGATTAAATTCACCAAGCGCTTTGTGAATGTAATAGCGAAGCATTGCTTCTGTAACACGGTAATCTGCAATAACTCCGTCGCGCATTGGTCTGTATGCAATGATACTGTCTGGTGTTTTTCCGATCATATCTTTAGCATCAGAACCAACAGCGAGAATCTTGTTGCCTGTCTCTGAGATTGCAACAACAGATGGCTCGACAAGCACAACTCCCTTACCAGGAACAAAGACGAGTGTGTTTGCTGTGCCTAAGTCAACGCCAAGTTTTTTGAAGAAAAATCCCATATATTTAAGCCAAGTATAGCATATTTTCCTAAGTTCGAGGAGTTATATTTCTGCTTACCATATAAGCCTTTTCAGTATTTTATGATCATTTTCTGATATACTTTATATATCACCAGCTATGTATTTATTAACCGTCTCTCCACTTGCAAATGGTATTCCATACGAGGAGTTGTCATATTTTTCTAAAGAGGAAGTCCGTCCAGGAGATCTTGTTGAAATTACAATTCGTAAACGTGTATGCAGGGCTCTTGTTTTAAGTGTCGTTGATGCGCATGAGGAAAAACAGTCCCTCAAGAATGCATCATTTGTTACAAAAAAAATTTCCAAAGTACTTATTAGGGGGTTTCTTCATCCAAAGTTGTGGGAGGTGCTTCAATTTGCGGCGTCGTGTACTATAAGAAACATTGGCACCATCATCTTTGATCTTCTGTCAGAAAAATCGTTTGATGATCTTACTCCACTTAGTATCCCAGAAGACGGACGTGGATATGAAGTTCTTCTCCTTGAGCAGAACTATGAGAATCGAATGCTTAGATATAAGACAACAATTCGTGAAATGTTTTCTAAAAAAAAGTCACTTGTACTTTTCTTTCCGACAATAACTGATCTCGATAATGCAAAAGAAATACTCTCCCGAGGCATTGATGAGTACGTTGTTTGTCTTAATGGTTCATTGTCAGATAAACAGTATGGAGTAGCTATGTCGTTACTCAAAAAAAATGATCACCCTTTACTTATTTTGACGACTCCATCTCTTCTTCCGTGGGTCCGAAATGATCTAGGTCTTATTGTTATTGAACGGGAGCACAGTAGTTACTACTATACACACGGAGATCAAGGGTATGATACTCATAGAATAATCGAGTTACTTGCAAAGGCATCCTCAGTACCATGTCTTCTCGGATCTCATATGCTTTCTCTACGTTCTCATATGTTGCTGAAGAAAAAGGATGCCACTGAAATTATGCCGCTTCAGTTTCGTAATGATGCAAATGTCACTGTGGTACAAATGACAGAAGAAAATAGAACAGGTAGTCCATATCTCTCAAAGAACGCTCTACAGTTAATTCGTGATCTAAAAGTTTCAAAGAGTGGACATTTATTTTTATATGCTCATCGTAAAGGTATGTACCCAACAACAATTTGCTCTGATTGTGGAGAATTGTTTACCTGTACCCAGTGTCATCGCCCGTACGTACTTCACAAGATAGCTGGAATGAGGACATACGTTTGTCATGGATGTGAAGCTATCATCCAGCTTAACGAAGAAACATCGCTTGATTGTAGATATTGTGGAGGATGGAGAATGACAACACTGGGTATTGCAACTACAGGGATAGAAGAAGAGCTTTTACGTCTAGGAGTTCCCCTGTTTGTTATAGATAGTGAGCGGACACCAACACGAGCAAAAGTAAAAAAAGTGTATAAGGAGTGGTTTGAAAGTGACTATGGTGTGCTCATCGGCACGGAGATGGCGCATAATATTGTCACCTCGTGTGATGGGATTATAATTCTTTCGCTCGATTCTCTTTTTTCTCTTCCAGAATATCGTACTGACGAAAAGGTATTGTCACTGGTTACAGAAATGGCAGAGAAGATCCCTCGGGGAGTTCATGTTGATGCACCTCTTATACTACAGACACGCCTCAAAAATCTTCCTGTTATACGTTACCTCAGTTCACCTTCCTTTCGAGATGTATATGCTGCATTACTCAAGGAGCGTGAACAGTTTTTATTGCCTCCATACTATACAGTTATTAAAGCATCATTTGATAATTTGTCAGACGAAGTAAGGAAGCATTTTGAACGAGAACTTGAGCCATATTCAGTGTTATGGTTCGAGCAAGGGCGAGGTGTAACATTACTTTTTGTCCATATTAGAGAATCAGAATGGGAAAATAATGTTGACGTCCGAGAAAAAATAAAACGTGTAGTTTACGATGCTCACCCAGTGGTCAATCCTCTACACTTCTTTATTTAAAATGTTTTTTTGAACTGTCCCCTATACTAAATATAGTCTCTGTGTTAGATTACGGACATGAATATTGCTGATACAATCATACAAATTGACGATGACGCTGCAAATCCATTGCGTATGCGTGCACGTGAAGTAACTACGGGAGAATTTGGATCTGTTTTTCTTCGTGATGTTATATCGTCAATGAAATTTGCATTGGCACGTGAGGATGACGGCGTTGCGATTGCCGCACCTCAAATAGCTCTGCCTCTTCGTATTTTTGTTGTTGCTGAAAGTTCGTATGAAGATGACGCAAAAAATAAGCCCCTTGTTTTTATTAATCCACGAATTATCAAGCGATCAAAGAAAACAGCAGTAATGCAAGAAGGTTGTCTTTCTGTAAGATGGATTTACGGTAAAACAAGACGTTCAATTGCAGCAACTGTTGAAGCATATGACGAGGACGGTCGAAAGTTTACATACGGTGGACAAGGTTTGCTTGCACATATTTTCCAGCATGAGATAGATCACCTCGACGGGGTGCTTTTTGTGGATCATGGTTTTGATCTTGAGGAATTTACAGAAGAAGAGGTAAAGGAGGCAGCACGAAAATCAAAAGAAGATAGCGATATAAGTCGGTAGTATTTCGTTTTATCTGGTATTATTGCTGTATATGAAAGAAATACAATATGCTTTTTTTGGAACAGGAGCCCTTGCAGAGAGTGTTCTCGCTTCTCTTGCACGTGTTGGCTACTTGCCTTCGCTTGTTGTTACAAAACCAGACAGTCTTCAAGGTCGACACATGCAACTAATTCCTCCATATATAAAAACGTGGTCAGAGATGAAAGGAATTGAAGTGTTTCAACCCGAGACATTAAAGGAACTTAGCCAGGAGTCACCTCTTCATACCAGAAAGTATGATTTATTTATTGTGGCCTCATATGGCAAAATTATTCCAGAAGACATCCTCAATATCCCTACTCACGGGACACTTAATGTACACCCATCGCTTCTTCCAAAGTATCGCGGGCCATCGCCTATTGAGAGTGCTTTGCTAGATGGTGTGCTTACTACAGGTGTAACAATTATGAAGTTAGACAAAGAAATGGATCACGGCCCCATTCTTGCTCAAAGTGCTTTTATGATACATGCTGAATCAAATACTGGTACACTTGAAGTGAGTTGCGGGCAACTAGGCGGAGATCTTCTTGTGGATACACTACCTCATTATCTAGAAGGTACTCTAATTCCAAAAGAGCAAGATCATATACAAGCAACAGTCTGTAAAAAGATAACTAAGGAGCTTGGTCTTATACATCTTGACGATGATATTGATAGTGTCAGGAGAAAATATAGAGCATTAACACCATGGCCTATGCTTTATTTTTTTGTAACACATAACGGTAAAAATATTCGGGTCAAAGTAAACTCACTTGAATCTACGATTGAGAAGACATCACGTCTTGCGAGAGACTATATTCTTACGGTAACTCCAGAAGGAAAGAAGGAAATGGATTGGGATAGTTTCAAGAGAGGGTATTTGAAATAGATAATATAATACAGAATATTATAAGTGAGCGACACCGTAGGTGTCGCTCACTTATATAGTATTCTTCTGTTGTCAGTTAGCGAAGCAGTCTTATGACTATCTCACCTCTACCTTCTCTATGATAATATCTTCAAGCGGTCTATCGTATGGACTTCCTGTGGTCTTAGTATCTTGTATTGCTAGCGCAGTCTCGATGCCCTTTGTTACATGTCCGAAGACTGTGTAATTTGGCGGTAAACCAACACCTGGATTAGCCGTAACAATAAAGAACTGACTTCCGTTAGTATTTGGTCCAGAATTCGCCATAGCCACTGTACCAAGGGTGTACTTCTCATCTCCTTTGAGTTCATCATTAAATTTATATCCAGGTCCACCAGTCCCCCAAGATGCTTGCGCAGCCTTGTCCTTTGAGAGAGGGTCTCCAGTTTGGATCATAAAGTCTTTAATTACACGATGGAAGCGTACACCGTCATAGAATTTTGAACTAGCGAGTGTACCAAAGTTTTTAACAGTTTGTGGCGCGCTGTCTTTGAAAGAAATCTCAATTGTTCCCTTGTTCGTAGTAATTGTTGCTGATGAAAATTTTTGTGGTTCCATAATGGTTGTAGAAGCAGTGATTGTTGATGATGAATTTTGTGCGACCTGAGCTGTCAGTTGTTTTTTCGGTGCTCGCTCAGTAATTTTTGTTGTCTCTTGCTGTGGAACAACTCCAGCTGGTTGTAATGTGAAAGCAAGTCCGCCCAAGAAAACAATAAGTATTGCTATTACACTGTATGTTACTTTTGTTTCGTTATCCATGTGTCTCTTACATTAGTCTTTTAAATAGTGATTTTACCTTGTGAGCACTTCTTCGAATTACTGAACGCTCCTTATCTTTGTGTTGTGAGAGCTCACGTGTAAGCATATCTTTCAAAACATCAATTGCTTTATAAAGATCTTCCTGCGTCGTTCTTAAAGCAACTTCTTTTCCTCTAATATGGAGTAACGCCTCAGCTTGGAATACTTGCCCATTGACGTGGTGGTTTGATGTCTTGGAAAGTTCTACACTCAGCTTTGCACTTGTGTCGCCTTGTGTTATTAGCTTTTCAAGTGGCTGCATTTTCTCTAGTGTGTAAGTACGAATCGCATCTGTGATTTCCATGTGAACACCTGTGAGTATTGTATGCATATATAATTTATTTCAATTATGTTTTAACTGAGTAATATGTACAGTATATAACAAATTGTTTCAAAGAGAACAGAAATTGTGTGGGTGAATTTATACACAGTTTTTAATAAAAATGGACTCGAGTGTTGTAAGTTCCTTGGTATACTATTAGGTACATACTATGACAAAGCAATATTTTTCATTTAAAGAGATTTTTATGTTCGGGTGGGCAAAGACTAAACAGCATGCATGGTTTATTGCTCTTACATTTATTATTGGTATTATTATTAGTACAGCAGCTGGAGTGTCACGTATTCCTGGTTTTGCTTCACTTGTTTATATGCTGACGATTCTATCGACTGCGTCTATTTCGCTTGCTATCGTACGAAATCATCACTTTACATTTTATGACCTGTTTACTCCACTTTTGTCAAAAAATAAAGTGCTCAAGTTTGTGGCGTTTTCAATTCTTTATTCGTTACCGCAGGTTACGGCTTTTGCCTTTCTTGGGACAAGTGTCCTCATGAGAAGCTCTATTGCGGTAATACTTAGTATTGTTCTCATTCTCATTGCATTGTATATCAATATTCGCTTTGTCTTTTTCCCTTTTGTTGTGGTCGATCACGAAAATGCCAAATTTATTGAGCTGATAAAAATGAGTTATCGAATAACCTCAGCTAACCTTGTTTCTGTCCTTATTCTTTACATTCTCGTGGTTATTCTTAACATGATAGGCTTAGCTTTACTTGGGTTCGGTCTTTTGCTGTCAGTCCCTGTTTCTACATTTGTACTTGCACACGTTTACACCAAACTAACAGAGCATCAAGCAATGTAGCACAGTTATTAGGTTTTTATCTAAATCTCTCCATTCCAAGTGGAGAGATTTTAGGTTATTTATAATTACTATTCACAAAGTGGCTTCTTGCAGAATATCAAATTTTCTAGTATGATAATGTATACATTTATAGAGGAATCTATAGATAGTTTGCTTGAAAATTCAAAATTCTACCAAATTTATCACAGTACAATATAACTAAATTGTTCTGCAGTGATAGATACATTCCGCGATAGCTCAGCGGTAGAGCAGCGCGCTGTTAACGCGTTGGTCGTAGG
>CAZBGU010000011.1:0-25049 GCA_964491805.1 uncultured Candidatus Saccharibacteria bacterium | reverse complement strand
GCAAGCTTCGCTTTAATTTTTGCTTCGATGTCAGCTTCTGACATTTGTGCAGGGAGGAATCCTTCGATGACAGTAAGTTCCGCCTTCTCGTCTTCTGCAAGTTCTGGGCGACCGCCGGATACGAATTGATCAATAGAGTCCTTACGTTGCTTTGCGAGACGTTTGATAACCTTCATACAGTCTTCATCAGAAAGAGGATCTGTTGGTGGATGACCTTGAGTAACGAGTTCATTGGTAAATGCAGCCAAGATAAGGCGAATGGTTCCAACACGAACGGAATCCTTCGCAATCATTGCCGGCTTAAGTTCTGCTTTTATTTTTTCTTGCATAGTGAGCATAAGTATAGCACTTTGTTGTATTAAAAGGAAAAAACGCCTCAATGTTCACCAGCTACTTGAGCATGGATCAGTCATCTTGGCGCTTTTGACCTGGTCGTTGGCCGAGTGTGGCTAGAATAGCGCACTTAACTCAGTGTGAAGGCCTTCCGATAGCCGTCGTACTCTTACAACGTCTTTTGTCAGGTTTTAAACCGTGATGCAGCTGTCTTCTCCAGATCATGAAGAAGTTTACAGCATCAGTTAACCCTCATACGCGCCCCAAGGGGCACAAAGGGTGGTTGCTGCACAGTAGAACCCATCCATGTTTCAGGGTTCGCTGTGCTGTTTTTTGTTAAAGAACAGTATGCAAGGGGGCACTTACACACGTTTGTGTACTAGCATACATGCTATACTTGTACAATATGTCATTAGAAGCTATTCTCATCGCGGTGGTAGGGGGAGGAATCATTATTCTCCTCATGCTATTACTTGTAAAAAATAATGGAAAAAAAGACGAAGGTGAGGATCAGACTTTCCTTATCTTGCAGGATCAGCTCGAGCGACTTCGCTCTACGGTAGAGAATAAGCTCGAACGTTCGCAGAACGATCTTCATCAAACACTTCATCGACAGAATACTGAGGCAACAAGACTTATTACTGAGATTACTCGTGAGCTCACTGAGGTGAAAGAAGGGAACAAGCAAGTATTCTCCATGACAGAGCAGTTACAAAATCTTGAGAAGGTGCTTACCCATCAGAAGCAACGTGGTAACTTAGGTGAAGCTTCTCTTGAGCTTATTCTTTCCAACATGCTTGCACCAGGACAATATGAGATGCAGTATTATTTCAAAAATGGTGAAGCGGTGGACGCGGTGATACATACGAAGGAGGGAATTATTCCAATCGACGCTAAGTATTCTCTTGATAACTATCAGCGTCTCATGAATGTGACAGACGAGGAAGAAACTGCATACTACCAGAATGAATTTAAAAAAGATATCCAAAAAAGAATCGACGAGACGTCAAAGTATATTAGACCAGAGGAGGGGACACTTCCATTTGCTTTCATGTTTATTCCCGCAGAAGGTATCTACTATGATCTTCTTATTAACCAGGTGTCACGTGGTGCAGTGAACACGCAGAACTTGATTGAGTACGCATACAACAAGCGTAAGGTTATTATTGTGTCACCAACTACATTCTATGCATACCTTCAGTCGGTTCTCTTCGGGTTTAAAGCGTTCAAAATTGAGGAAAGTGCAAAACATATACAGAAGCGTGTTGAAGACCTCGGTAAGCATCTCGAAGCCTATGAAGAGTACATGAAAAAACTTGGTGTGACGCTTGGTACGAGTGTTAATCATTACAATACTGCATACAAAGAACTCAAGAAGGTTGACAAAGATATACTTCGTATTACTGACAGTGATATTGGTATTGAAACAATGGCACTCGACAAGCCAACATTTGAGGAAGAATAAATAAGTGTTTTACGGTAACGGATCAAGCCGCCCTTACGGGCGGCTTTCTTTGTCTGGTACTGCTTGGTCATTTCACTCTCCAAAGTATTTGAAGAAGTAGATGACAGCAAGTATTACCACGATGAGAAGTATGACACTCGGTATCTTGTCGATACTCCGAGCAAATACGTCTAGTAGTTCCATTTTTGTCTCCAGTGCTTGGTGGTGTTGGTGGTAGCAATGTTGCTAGAAGTTGCGCTCCAGGGGAAATTCCCTAAATGAATAGTACAATTACTACAGCTCTACGTCAACAGATTGCTCTTGCAGAGTTTTATTAAATAGTGTATAATTTCACAACTATGTCATTCGCAGTTATTCAAACAGGTGGAAAGCAATACAAAGTCGCCGTAGGTGACGAAATCGCAGTTGAGAAGCTCTCAGGCGGCCATAAGGTAGGTGATAAGGTTACTATTGATACTGTCGTCCTCACAGATGATGGAAAAGCAACAGTTCTTGGAACTCCTTTTATTAAAGGTGCTACGGTTTCTGCAACTATTACTGAGGCAGGACGTCTTGATAAGGTTCTTGTTGTTCGTTACCGTCAGAAGTCACGTTACCACAAGAAGAATGGCCATCGTCAGCCATATATGAGTCTCAAGATCGACGCTATTAAATAGGGTAACAAGAATATAAATACTCAGGATAATACGTTCCAAAGAAAAACATTCCTACGGAATGTTTTTCTTTTTATAATTTTTATGTGTTCTTGTGCTGTCTTGGCTATTGTTTTAATTTCTTCGATCTAAAGCTTGTTTAAATGTATCTTTATCAACATACTCGAGTTCTAAGCCAGACGAAAGGCCTCGAGCAAGATGTGTTAGTTTTATTCGTTCAACTCCGACAATTTGCTTGATTGTTTTTTCTATATACTCTGTTGTTGTATCTCCATAGTCGGTTACAGGAAGAGCAAAAATGATTTCTGTGATTGTTCCAGTAGTGAGTCCTGCATGAATGTGACTTGTAAGTTCACGAATACGAATAATCTCTGTCGGTTTATCAGCAAGTGGAGGAACAAGCCCTCCAAGAATAAAATAGCATCCATTGTATGAGCCGGTCTTTTCTATTGCGTCGAGGTCGAGCTCCTTCTCAAGTATCATGAGAGTGGACTGCTCTCGTGAAGATGAAGAACAAATGTCACACAGAAGATTATTAGGATTCTGACTTTTGTCACCATAAAATCTAAAGCATTTCTCACATTGTTTGCCGGTGAATTTGAGGTCTTCGAGTGCTTTGATAAGTTGTTCCTTGTAGTGAGAATGTTCACGAAGAAGAAAATACACGAATCGCTTCGCTTGTTTTGGCCCAATACCAGGGAATCTCATGAAGAGTTCGGTTAGCCGATCAGTTGGGTTCATAAAGTCTTTGTAGTATAGCAAAGACTAGGGTTTAAGGGCTAGAGAGAAAATACTAGAATGTGAAGTGATGTTGGTTACCACTACAAGCATTGAATCTTTGACTTTTGAACTATTTTTATGTATAAACAAATTTGGGTAGTCCCATCAACAATTGACGAAGGAGATGTGCTGTGGAAGAAATCGTGCAGCAGCCAGACTGCATTTGCAAGGCTGTGGTCGTCTGGGCTGTTAAGGCAAGCAACGCCGAGTCTGGTTCGCCAAACTGGAGGTGGTACGCAGCCGAAACGAAGAAGCGACTCCTCAGCGAGGTTGGCCACTTCGAGCGGCGTGAAGAGCCGAAAGAGGTGGCCGTCAACCGTGTCGGGGATGGTCCCTGGCAACTCATTGACCACCGAGGTGAATGGAAGGAAGTCCTCGTTTTTGGGTAACTTTTCTTCATTGCCCATTTTTTCAGAGAGTGTCACTTCCAGTGACGCTCTTCTGTCTTTATTCCTGTTATGCTGTTTAATGTTTTATATCTTATACTATGAACTAAAGTTTTATACTTGTAGTTCTTGACAAAAAACCTCTATCCCTAAAATTCTGGTATCGCAACACTCGGTATCGAGAAGTCACCGAATTCACTCTTTTCAATCGATACGAACGACGTCTTCTTGTCGTCAAAGTAAAGCTCTACCATGCCCGTTGGTCCGTTACGGTGCTTTTCGATCAAAATTTCTACGATATTTTTGCGTTCAGTATTCTCGCCATATTTATCTTCACGGTGAATAAACATCACAACGTCCGCATCTTGCTCGATAGATCCTGAGTCACGAAGGTCAGAAAGACGTGGTTTGCCACCACGAGCTTCTACGGCACGTGAGAGCTGTGAGAGCGCTATTACCGGTGCATTGAATTCCTTAGCGAGACCCTTTAGTGACCGCGAGATTTCTGTCACCTGGTTCACCATGTTGTCATACTGTCGTGATGTACTCATGAGTTGAAGGTAGTCGACAATAATAAGACCAATAGGTTTGTCTGTGCTTAGTCTGCGAAGTGTGCTTCGCATGTTGAGAATTGAGTTCGCAGCCTTGTCGTCCACATAGATTGGGGCTTTCATGAGCTCATGCATACCTTGCTGAAGACGCTGAAATTCTTCGTCAAGTGAAAGTTTTGCTGTTCGCAGTTTCCAGCTGTCCACTTGTGATTGTGCTGAAAGCATACGATCAACTAGCTGTTCCTTGCTCATTTCAAGAGAAAAAATTGCAACAGGGATACCATGCTTCACCGCAGCGTTGCGAGCGAAGTCTAGCGCAAGGGAGGTCTTACCAACAGAAGGTCGAGCTGCTAAGATGATAAGATCTGACGGCTGGAATCCTGATAGTTTGTGGTCGAGTTCTTTGAAGCCGCTCGGTGTACCGCGCATACCTCCATCCTTTTCTGACATTTTTTCAATACGTGACCATGTCTCATCAATCATTTCCTGAAAAGCAATAAGACGATCGGACGAACCCCCTTTTGTAGTTATTTCGTAAATACTTCTTTCAGCCTCTTCAAGTACAGTCTCTAAAGAATCGTTTTCATCATATGCATTTTCTGTAATGTGAGTACTAGCTTCAATGAGTCGTCTCAAGAGTTCCTTTTTACGGACGATCTGAGCATAGTATTTAATATTCGCGGCTGATCCGACAAGTCCGAGAAGTTCTGATAGATAAGGTGCTCCACCTATTTGATCAAAGTCCTTACTAGCACGAAGTGCTGCGGAGACAGTAAGAATGTCAACAGGCTCTTTGTTATTAACAAGTTGCTCAATACACTCATAGATAATCTGGTGCTTTGCTGCATAGAAGCTTTTAGCACTTACAATATCTGAAATTTCGAAGAGCGCATCTGATGAGAGAAGAAGCGATCCAAGGAGTGCCTTCTCTGACTCTAGATCTTGAGGTGGAATACGAGGACCGCGGAGAGGGTCTTGCTCGTCATCGCGTTTTTTGTAGTCATCGTATGAGCGCTTGGTGTACTTTTTTTTTGGCTGAGCACTAAGTTGATTGAGTGGAAGCATGTACTAGAGTGTACTAGAGGATAAGCTTGTTGCACAAATCAAAATGTGTTGTGTTATGAACGAAAGTAGGGGATTCTGTGGATAACTTAATATGGTGACCATTATGGAAACGCTGTCTGGTGCAATTTGAGGTCGACAAAGTTTGACAAAAATAACTTCTACTGTTATAGTAGATAACAGCCATATGCCCATCCTTTGGCAAGATGGGGTTCTACGAGAAAAATGCCTCATCGCTCGTAGAATATTTTGAAACATCACGCAGAGTCTCCTTTTTGCACCTCCTTGGCTGATGACCTGGGGGTGCTATTTCTTTGTAGGGTGTCTATTTAGTTAGCGTGTTTCTAGTCTTTGTCCTTCCTTGGTGTCCTTAACACTATATCCTTTTGCATAAAGTTCGTCACGGAGTCGGTCCGATTCTTGAAAGTTCTTTTCATTACGAGCTGTGAGTCGTTTCTCGAGAAGCTCTTGTATATCATTTGGGATACTGAGCTTTTCTTTTGTTACTATATCTAGACCAATGCCGAGAAGATCACTAAATGCAATCAGTGTTTTATATTTGTCAGGTGTGGTGACTGTATCATCCTTCATAAGTTTCCATAGTGTTGCTACGACTTCAGGTGTAGCAAGGTCATTAGAAAGAGCCTGTTTTGCTTGATTGATGTAGTCATTAGAAATCGCACCTTCATCAGTTTTGTTGTCATGTATAAAATCTATGAGTTTTTTGTACGCAACTGAAGCAGCAGATAATGACTCAAATGAGAAAGAGAGTTCTTTGCGATAGTGTGCTGTCATCAGAAAATAGCGAAACGCAAGAGGTGAGTATCCTTTTTCTACGATTGAATGTACAGTTAGAAAATCCCCGGATGATTTTGACATTTTACCCGTTGTGTCTTGAAGGTGGTTGTTATGCATCCAGTAGTTCACGTATGTTTCGTGGGTAGCACATTCACTTTGAGCGATTTCGTTTGTATGATGTACTTGAATGTGTTCGATGCCACCGGTGTGTATATCAAAATGGTTGCCGAGGTACTTCATTGACATTGCTGAGCATTCAATATGCCACCCAGGAAACCCTACTCCCCACGGTGAATCCCATTCCATTTGACGTTTTTCATCTTTGGGAGAAAATTTCCAAAGTGCGAAGTCGGTGATATTTCGTTTTTCTTTATTCTCTACAACACGTGCACCGCTTTCCAATCCTTGCACATCGAGTTTTGCAAAATCTGCGTAGTTTTGGAATTTTGATGTATCAAAATAAATACCGTCACTAATCGCATAGGTATATCCTTCATTCTCTAATTTCTGTACGAGATCTATTTGTTCCTTAATATTGTCAGTTGCACGAGGAAATGCGTATTCATTGAGGTTTATGTTGAGTAGAGATAAATCCTTAAAATACGAATCTGTATACATTTTTGCAATTTCCCAGACAGATTTGCCTTCTCGTTGTGCTCCTTTTTCTAGTTTATCTTGACCTTCGTCGCCGTCACCAACCAAATGTCCAACATCTGTGATGTTAATAACATGTGATACTGTATAGCCTTCGGAAAGGAACATTCTGTGCAACGTGTCAGCAAAAACAGCTGCACGCATGTTGCCTAGGTGTTGATGGTGGTATACAGTTGGGCCACATGAATATATACCAACTTTACCAGGTGTGATTGGAATAAAGGATTCTATTGATCTTGATTTTGTGTTGAAAAGTTTTATTTCATTACTCATACATGTTTATCATTTCATTCTATCATAGATACCATGTATACTTCTCTCTATGTCTACGATACAAGATTTTTATAAAAACAATGCGCATTTTACAAAGAACTTTGCAATAAAGAGTATCGCAATCGGATTCTTTGTTTTTGCTATTTTTACTGGTGGCTTTTTGTTGGGGAGTGGTATGGGTTCAAATCTCCGCGCTGCAGAGTCTCCTTCTGACGGGGTGTTTATTAATACTTCACTATTTAGATCAGTTAAAGAAAACTTAGATACAAAATTTGTTTTCTGGAAATCTTCGTCAACACTTCCAACTCCAAAAGAAATAGAATATGGCATGATACGTGGATATGTCGAAAGCTTTAAGGACCCGTACACTGTCTTCTTTCCGCCTAAAGAGGCAAAGAGTTTCGCTGAAAATGTAAAAGGATCCTTTGGTGGTGTTGGTATGAATGTTGGGATGAAGGACGGTAATATTGTGGTTATTGCACCACTTAAAGATTCTCCTGCGATGAAGGCAGGTATTTTGGCGGGGGATATTATTACTGGGGTAGATGGCAAGAATATGATAGGTCAATCATCTGATGAAGCTGTTTCGATTATACGCGGAGAGCTAGATACCCCTGTTACAATCACTGTTCTTCATCCTGGGGCAAAGGCAACTGTTGATATCAAAATAATACGAAAAGAAATTAAAATTCCAACACTTGATACCGAAAAACAAAACGGTGTATTTATAATTAAGCTCTACAACTTTTCGGCAGAGTCACCAGCGTTGTTCTTGAATGCTCTTAACGAATTTATAAAGACACGGGGCAATCGTTTGGTTATAGATTTACGAGGTAATCCTGGAGGATACCTTGAGGCAGCAGTTAACATGGCGAGTTATTTTCTGAAGGAAGGGCAAGTGGTTGTTAGTGAACGCCAAGGTAAAAATGATGCAGTAGTAAACCATAGAAGTACAGGTATTACCGGACTTCCTTCGAATATCAAAGTTGTTGTATTGGTCGATGGAGGTTCTGCGTCTGCATCAGAAATCCTTGCAGGAGCGCTTAAGGATCAAGGGGTTGCAAAAGTTGTTGGAACTAAGTCATTTGGTAAAGGTTCTGTTCAAGAGCTGGTCAACCTTGAGGGAGGAGCTT
Source organism: uncultured Candidatus Saccharibacteria bacterium (assembly GCA_964491805.1). Classification (GTDB taxonomy): domain Bacteria; phylum Patescibacteriota; class Minisyncoccia; order Phycocordibacterales; family UBA5272; genus UBA11704. Next base: position 16,961 of record CAZBGU010000011.1, on the reverse strand, counting down.
CGCTCAAGGTGACAATCGCCAAGTGGTTTACACCAAATGGTGTTAATATTTCTGAGAGCGGTATTAAACCGGATGTTGAAGTACCTGTTGCAACAAGTACCCCAAAGGGGTGGAAAGGGGTGTACGATGCTCAAATGTTGAAGGCAATTGATGTGGTGAAGAAGATGCAGTAGACAGCTTTTAGCAGTTAGTTTGTAGCTTTTAGCTTAATTCAGAAACTACAATAAGCGCGACCTTACGGTCGCGCTTATTGTAGTAAAGTCTGGAGAGCCTGCTATTGTCCGCGTGGTCTGCGACATGGTATCATGTGAGGTATGAAAGTTATCCTTCTTAGAGATATTGCAAAAATTGGTAAGCGTGGTGAAGTGAAGGAGGTTGCAGATGGGTATGCTATTAATGTTCTTATAAAAAAAGAAATGGCACTTCATGCGACACCAGGTGAACTTGCAAAGTGGAAAGCCAAGGAGGATTCAAAACTTCACAAGAAAGAGATTGCGACGAGTGCTTTTGCTCAGTTGACTGATCTCTTATCACGTACGACACTTATCGTGAAAGATAAGAAGCATGACGGAAAAGGACAACTCTTTGCATCAGTTAAAGAGATTGATATTGTTGATGTTATTTTTGCAGCAACTAAAATTTCGATTGATCCAAAGCAGGTCGTTATTGAACATCCAATTAAATCTGCAGGTAAACACCACTTCATACTTAAACAAGGAGATAAGACAGCAAAGGTAGAGATTGTTATTGAATAGACCTTTGGTGTACTTCTATTTTTGCAAAAATTTAAGATCAGACATAAAAGAACCGCTTCGTACGAAGTGGTTCTTTTATAGTATATACAGTAGTGTCAGTATTGCGAATATGAATACACCATACTCTGTATAAGCAACTATATTTGGTTTACAATAAAAGTCATGAATCCATGTTGGGTTATGATATTTTTTAAATATCTCCTCCTCATCTTTCCTGAGCCAAGTAATAAGTACCTCTGATGTTATTACTCCATTTTTATCTGGGAAAAATTTAAATTTGCGATCAGAAAATGGCCATAGCCAACTTATACCCCACCCAAGCCATACGGTGTCATGTGCAAAATGAAAATATATACACAAAAAGAACAGAAGCGAGTATGCTGGTGAGATAAAATATAGAAGAATAACAATAGGGAGATACAGGATTGGATAATGAGTCCAGGATCTGTGGTTAGTAGTCTTTCTTTTTTGTAGAATTTTTTTTATTACGTATGTGACCATGTCAGCATCAGGTAGTAGTACAAAAAGAACCGCAAAGAAAATCCATGTGATCGTTATGTCTGTATGTGTATAATATGCAGTAGTGAGTGCTAACAGAATTCCAGCACCAATATCTAAGAACATAAATAATAGTATACAACAATAAAAAGAGCCACTTCTTGCGAAGTGGCTCTTTTTATGTTACTTCGTTGTATTTGGTTCAAGTCCAACGTTAGCAACTTTCTTGCGCTTGATTGTGCCATCAAGATGCTTCATGCGTCGTTCAGTGAATGATACCTTTCCTTCTGCAAGAGCAAAAAGAGTGTGGTCACGTCCAAGTCCAACGTTCTTTCCTGGCATGATCTTTGTTCCACGCTGACGAACGATAATAGCACCAGCAGATGCCATTTCTCCAGCATAGAGCTTAGTACCAAGGTACTTTGGCTTACTGTCTGTTAGGTTTTTTGCCGAACCTGCGGCTTTTCTGGTTGCCATAGCGTATAATTAATATAGTTTTATGAAAAGCAGTATACAAGACTATTGCAAAAAAATCAATAGGCAGCTCACTTTAGTGCCAATTATAAGCTTGTTAGTATCGGCATTATGTTTTGGACTTATTACTGTGTATGTGCATAGTGTTGCTTTAGAAAAACGGCAAGCAGTTGTCTATCTGGAAGGTAATAAAGATGAGCAAGATAAAAATAGACCGCCTGTCGAGTTAACTCATCCTTTTGGTAGTAAAAAAGGTACAACCTATACATTTAGTTGGTGTGCAGGTTCGTCTAGAATTAGTCAAAAGAACAAGATTTTCTTTGCGTCAGAAGAGGAGGCTAAAGGTTTTGGCAGGAGGCTCTCTAAGCTTTGCAATAAATAAGAAAATTCGCTTGATACAATAAAAAAAAGAGGCCCCGCACGCGGAGTGCGAGGCCAGCAGGACCGAAGGCCAATGTGGTGGTTGGCCAGAGGGAGAGGAAGGAGGAGGGTTCTGGTCCTGCTTATTTAGCATACTATATGAATACAATAAAAATGTCAAGAGATACTGGCGTTATCTAAGCAACTGAGACAATGTGATCATACTAGACATTGCTGATATGATATTGAAAAGCAAAAAGATGCTGGGTGGCAACGAATATATAAAAAGTGTTGGATTGTGGAATTAGACTATAAAGTAGAAAGATGGGTTGTGTAGAAAAGTTAGGTGTTATCCACTATCTATCTTTGAGTTCGCCCGCTATACTTTATATATACATATATATGGCAAAAGAAACAAAAACACATAAAAAAGAGACAAAGAAACCAAAAAAGACTGCAAAGAAGTAGCTTGAAGGTTGGTTGTGTGCATATGAAAAGGCTCCAGCACTTGTGTGCCGGAGCCTTGTCCGTACAAAAGCCTCCTTCTCATTCGGGCTTGTTCATGATCTCCTGCCTTTTCGTGACACAGCAGTGCCACAACAGACCTACGCCGTTCCCGGTCGTCAGGGCGAAGAAGGCGAACAGGAAGTAGAGTCCCCACTGCATCTTCGTCACCAGACCACCATAGGCGGCCATGGTCGAGATGCCGAAGATCACTCCCCCCATGGAGGATCCTCCGACTGCGACGAGGTACCCAGGTCGTGGGACGCCCCAGCTCGCAATGAGATACCACAGGACAAGAAGCCCTGTGACACTCGTCCTACTGCTATATTTAGTAATTCAGATGAGGATCCTTGTAAGTATCTGGTATACTAGCCGACGTATGGTATTCACTCAACGTCTTGATGAAGCAATTAAACTCGCATCACGCCTCCATCGTGACCAAACTCGAAACGATGTCGAAAAAACTCCATATGTGAGTCATCTTTTTGCTGTGGCATCAATTCTCTCAGAAGTGACGAGTGATGAAGATATTATTATTGCAGGGCTCATGCATGACACGTTGGAAGATGTTCCTAGATATACATTTGATACCCTGGTTGCAGATTGTGGTGCTCGAGTTGCGTCGATTGTTCAGCATGTCACAGAACCATTAGACGCTAACAAGGGTGCGAGCGAACAGATGCCGTGGCTTACCAGGAAGGAGTTGTATCTCAAGACGCTTCGAGAAGGAGGATTGGAGAGTGCTATGGTTTCTTGTGCAGATAAGATTCATAACACAGAAAGTTTTATTAGAGATATACAACAAGAGGATGGACTATTTGCATCACGCTTTAGATCGAGCGCTCGCAATCGTCTCTGGTTCCATGAGCAAACACTAGGAGTTGTTTCCGAAAAACTCGGCAACGAGCATCCTCTTGTTATGAGATTTTCAGCAGCAACAGAATCTTTTAGGGTTCTTGTTGCAAAGTTGCAAGGCACTGATTTTTAACAGAAAACAAAGATCTTGTTATAAAAGCTATTGAAGTGTGCTGCCGATTAATATGTCGTATACTTAGTACATGAAATCTACGACAAAGAATGATACACCAAAAAAAGTTTCCATGAAGACATTTGAAGAGCGGTATACATCGCTTAACAAAGAACAGAAGATGGCGGTGGACGCAACCGAGGGTCCGGTGCTTGTAGTTGCAGGTCCTGGGTCGGGCAAAACTGAACTTTTGTCACTTCGTGTCGGAAACATTTTGCGACAAGGTACTGTCTCGCCACATAATATTCTTTGTCTGACCTTTACCGAAAATGGTGCTATCAACATGCGTGAGCGTCTCGCAGCGCTTATTGGGAGTGATGCATACAGGGTTTCTATTTTTACTTTTCATGCATTTTGTAATCATATTATTTCTCGACATCCAGAATTCTTCTGGTCGGCAGCGCACTTTTCTCAAGCGAATGATGTTGCGCGTGCAGAAATACTTGAATCACTGTTTACATCACTTCCACACGGTCATCCGCTTGCTAGTTACCATCCAGAGAAGGGGTTCGTATACTTGCGTGATGTTGCAGATCGTATTAAGCATATTAAAAGTTATGGATATACCGCAGATGAGTACCTTTCGGTGATCAAAGAATTGCCAAAGGAGTATAAAAAAATAAATTCAATTCTCGCACGTTGGCCTGAAAGACTTTCTAGTAAGAAATTAGATGATATCGAAACAATTGTAGATGAACTACGAGCCCTCAAAGGAACAACATCGCTTTATCTTGCAAAGATGTTATCAAGTGCTCTTGACGCATCATATGTGCTTGGTAAGACAGAACCTCTTGGTGACTGGAAGGCGAAGTTCACGGTAAAAGGAGATGACGGACTATTACTGAAGGATGCACATAATGAAGAGAAGATCTTTGCAGTTGGTGAATTATATAAGCGTTACAGTGAAGAAATGTATAAGCGCGCACTCTATGACTATGATGACATGATTATCGAAGTTGCTCACGCGTTACGTGATCATACGATACTTCGTACAGCGCTCGAAGAGCAGTATCAATATATTCTTGTTGATGAATTCCAAGATACCAACGAAGCGCAGATGTCACTTGTGCGCGCTATCAGTCAGGCAGAGGTGCATGAAGGGAGGCCGAACGTCATGGTGGTAGGGGATGATGATCAGGCGATCTATAAATTCCAAGGCGCTGAGATTTCACATATGATGCGATTCCGTGATGCACTCTATAAAGATGTAACAACTATTGTACTTGATAAGAACTATCGTTCGACGCAAGAGATACTTGATCTGGCTCGTGCTGTTGTTACACAGATTCCTGGTAAGGCACGTCTTGAAGATAAGTATAATGACATTACCAAGATACTTACTGCAAAGAACACGTCACTTCCTGCAAGTACCATTACTATCACTGCCACCTCGTCAGATGTTGCTGAGTATGCACACGTTGCTAGATCTATTCGTAAGCAGCTTGATGATGGGGTGGACGCTAGCGATATCGCAATATTGTCTCGTGGTCATAGAGAACTTCGTGCACTGCTGCCATATCTTGATCGTGAGCAAGTGCCGTATGAATATATCAAAAAGGCGAATGTGTTCGACGAGCCACATGTGAAGATTCTCATCGAGATGTGTGAGTACATAGCTTCAGTGATGGAGCATGAAACAACCGCAGAATATATTTTACCAAAGCTTCTTGCTCATCCATGTTTTCAGATTGATAGGATTGGTTTATTTACGCTTGCTGTCGAGGCAAAAGAAAATCATAAAAGTTGGACAGATATTCTTCTCACAACCAAACATGAGAAGCTGCGAACCATCGGTACACTTCTTGCTGAGCTTGCAGTAGAGGGGGTATCGACGCCACTTGAACATATTTTGGAGAAATTCATGGAAGTGAGTGGATTTAAGGAGTACTATTTTTCTCGTGAGTTAATTAAGAAAAGTCCAACTACGTACGTTGCCTTCCTGGCATCACTCAAGACATTCATTGAAGCGCTCAGGGAATGGAAAGAAGGTGAGATACTTCTGGTGACTGATGTTGCAGCATTTGTGAAAATGCATATTGATCACGATATTGCTCTTGTGAGTGAATCGCCATTTATGAAGCATGAGCACTCGGTGCAACTTATGACAGCTCATGCATCAAAGGGGCTAGAGTTCGGAACAGTGTATATCGTGTCAACACATGATGCATTGTGGACTAAATCGCCGCGCACCAACATCGCACCACTTCCTTCACCACTCATACCACTCATGCAACCAGCAGGTGACACCGAAGATGATTTTATTAGATTACTTTATGTTGCTATTACTCGTGCAAAGCATACGCTTCATATCACGAGTCACGATGCTCAAGTACGATATCTACCGCAGGATGATATTCAGTCTGGTGGCACACATGACGATGTACCAATTGAAGCTCATGAGAATGCGCTGTCGCTACACAAAGAGCCATATAAAGAAGATGAATGGGTTCTTCTTCGTCGCCTTGTTAAGAATTATAAGATGCCAGTAACGCATCTCAATAACTTCATCAACTTGTCAGAAGGTGGACCTCTCTATTTTATTGAGCAAAATCTTCTTCGCTTTCCACAGCCTATGAATCCATCAGGTGTGTATGGTTCTGCAATTCATAAGGCAATCGAAGAGATTGTAATGTATCCAAAGTATCATAATGGTGAAGTTGCGCCACTTGCGTATCTTATTACTGTTTTCAATAAAGAGCTTTCTCGGGGAAGGTTGCCGAAGCATGAGATGGTAAAGCAAAGTGCACGCGGCGAAGAGGTACTTGGACGGTTACATCTGATGACGAAGAACATGTTCACCAAAGAGGATGCAATAGAAGTTGATATGAAGAACGAAGGGGTCACGCTCGGTGATGCACATATAATCGGTAAACTAGACCTTCTCTCAGTGAAGGATAAACATTACGAAGTAGTTGACTTTAAGACGGGCAAGGCATACACCTCATGGGATGAAGCAAAGACCGATGCTGATAAAATAAAACTTCATAAATATCGCCAGCAGCTCATTGTCTATAAACTACTTCTTGAGAATTCAATTCATTACAAAGATCTTCCTGTTGGTAAGTTGTCACTATGGTTCGTTGAAGAAGAGAAATTTACTGAGCTTGTTCTTGATGCAAGTGATGTGGAGATTGAGCGAACGAGAAAGCTTGTTGAAGTGGTGTATAAAAAAATTGTCACCCTTGATATCGTCCCTGACATTTCTTCATACGGTGAGACGTTCAAAGGTTTGCTTCAATTTGAAGATGATCTAATTGACGGGAGGGTATAGCTTGTTGCTAGACCTTGAACGAGTGTATGGTTTGCGAATGTTTTGCATTATAAAAATAGAAAGTAGAACGGCCCACCCCGGTTTGTTGGGATGGGCTCGTGTGGCGGTGCCGGCTTATTGGAAATACCAGCGCCGTTCAGCAGCAGGTGGCTGTCTCGTCGGCACAGTACGTGCACGCGCCTCCTGGTTGACCTGTTCAGAATTCATGGCACGCTGGCCAACTTGGCGCGCCTTGACGTCAGCATATTTCAGCCAACGTTCGGCCCGCTTTGCCTTCTTGCGCGCGCTACCGCGCGCTTGGCCCGGGTGCTGCGCACCCTTTTCTTTTTTGGCGATCATGTATCTGCCTCGTATCTGGCGATTTTGCCACTATACATTCTACAATATTTTAAAAAAAAGAGAAACGCAGGACACTGCTCGATGCTGATGTCTACTAACCTTGTCATTCCTTTGCTATACTCATTTTTATATATGGCTCTTGATAAATATTCTGCAGTGTGGGTGTCACATTCTTCTATGGGGGATTTTATTAAATGCCCTCGGCTCTACTATCTTCATAATGTATATAAGGACCCAAAGACTAACCGCAAGATGACACTGGTAACTCCTCATATGTCACTTGGTATCGCTGTACACAATGTTCTTGAAGGTCTTGGTGCTTATCCTGCTGCTGAAAGAATGAGTCGCGACCTTCGTGCACAGTTTGAAGAAGAGTGGTTGAAGGTGACAGGGAAGAAAGGCGGTTTCTTGTCACAAGAGCAAGAAGATGAGTTCAAAGCACGTGGCAAAGAAATGATTAATGTAGCTATCAAGGATCCGCGATTCCTGGTGAACAAGCGCATCAAGTTGCCTCAGAGTAACATGCCGTGTAACTTCTATCTTTCGGAAGAGGATAATATTATCTTGAACGGTCTTGTTGATTGGATTGAGTATCTTCCTGATGATACATTGCACATGATTGATTTTAAGACTGGTAAGCATGAAGAAAAAGAATCATCGCTGCAACTACCTATTTACCTGTTACTTTGTAATGCACTTCAGAAACGTAGGGTGTCCAAGGCGAGCTACTGGTACTTAGAGACAGATAAAATGGTTGAGAAAGAGTTACCAGACCTTGATACAGCATGGCGTGATGTATACGCAGTTGCGGTTAAAGTTAAAGAAGCTCGAGAGAAAAAAGAGTTCCTGTGCCCAAAAGGTGAAGATGGTTGTGTTCACTGTCGTATTTATGATGAAATTTTGAAATTAAAAGCAGGGGAGGAATCCGAGGTAGAGTACATAGGTGTAGGTGGCTTTAATCAGGATATATACATACTGAAATGATTACACGTGTCTTGTCTCTTGTTTCGGTCAGCAGTATACTTTTTGTATTATCAAACATGAACCATCATTACGTAAATAATCTATGACAATTTTTGGTAAACTGGTGCTCGGTTTTTGTATGCTCATTATTGGGGTTGGTGTTTTTTATGGAGTGGCAACATATGTTGAAAAAGATAGTGCTAGAGAAATTGAGGCTTCGAATCATGTTGATGTTTCTACAAGTACACCTGAGGCATTAGCCTCAAGTACAGAGATAATGATGAGTACATCTACGAGCGCCACCACAACAGAAACAAAGTCTAATGGAAAGAAAATTTCTTTCACTGAGTTTATGAGTAAGGGTGGATCATATAAATGTGACATAACTCAAGTTGTCGCAACGATGACAACAAAAGGCGTTGTTTATATGCATGATGCACTTGTTCGCGCCGAACTCTCTAATTCTGTTGCTGGACAGTCCCTAAATACAACGATGATAGCTAAGGATGGTTATATGTATTCATGGACCAGCCTCACTCCTAATAAAGGATACAAGACAAAAATTTCTACAGCAGGTTCTGGTTTGAAGAATCAAGCAACAACATATACATGGAACGGTGGTCAGGTTGGTGATTATAATTGTGAGGCATGGTCTGCTGATGATTCATTCTTTGAGCTTCCAAAAACAGTTACATTTACATCTCAATAGGTAGACTTGTTTTCTGGTAGATATAACCATCGTATGGGTTTTTGATTTCTAAAATAGAAATTGTGATTTTGACATATATTTGTTAGTATGTCTAGTATTATGGAAACTAAGGACAAAAGCGCGACATATCTCTATGGCAAGAATCCCTTTAAGGAGGCGGTTCTCTCTGCGAAGAGACGGGGGGTTATGCCTATTGAGGAGCTCCTAATCACAAAGAGTGCTGAGCAAGATCCTGTAATTATGAGTATTATCCAAGCGAACAAGCTATCGTACTCTGTTGTTACCTTTGCTCAGATTGAAAGTGTTGTAGGAAAGGACGCAGTTCATCAAGGTGTTCTGGCTCGTCTTTCGTATAAAGCTCTCTACACGACACTTGACGAAGTGTTGTCCTATGTATCCAAGAAAGAATTCCCACTTTTTATACTTCTTGATGAATTGCAAGATCCACATAACGTTGGTGCCATTATTCGTTCTGCTGTTGCTTTTGGAGCTGATGCAATTCTTATGCCTGAGCATGATCAAACACATATAACCGCAACTGTTATTAAGTCATCTGCTGGCACCAGCTTTAGTATTCCGATTGTAAGAATTAGTAATGTTAACACAACGCTTATTAATCTTAAAGAAAAGGGGTATTGGGTATATGGCCTTACGGGTGACGGAGGTACACTTCTTCCTGAGTCACAGTTTGATTCCCCGTCAATCATAGTAATAGGAAGTGAAGGGAGGGGTATAGCAAAAAAAACACTTGAACATTGCGACTTCAAGGTATCGATCCCAATACATGAAGCATGTGAGTCGCTTAATGCGTCAAATGCAGTTGCAATTGCATTGTACGAGTGGAACAGGCAACGAAAAAGCACTATCTAGTACAGTCTCGAAATAAAAGTTTCACAATTATTTTTCATTTTGTAAAGCAATGCAAGGAATAGAATACATGCTAGAATGTATTCATGCTGGAGCGACTTTCACGACATTTCTCTAATGATATTGGTATCGATCTTGGTACAGCAAATACACTTGTGTATGTGCGAGGCAGGGGGATTGTTATTAATGAACCTTCCGTTGTTGCTCTTAATACAAAGACTAATCGTGTGGTCGCTGTTGGTCTTGAGGCGAAAAGTATGATGGGGAGAACTCCACATCATATACGTATTGTACGCCCACTTGTCGATGGGGTTATTTCTGATTATGAAGTGACTGAGGAAATGCTTAGTTATTTGATTAACAAAGCAAATGATATGGACAGAAAGGTTTTTCGTCCTCGGGTTGTAATTGGTATTCCTGTTGGTATTACCAATGTTGAGATGCGTGCTGTATATGACGCTGCAAAGTCAGCAGGTGCAAGTAGTGTGTATATAGTAGAAGAGCCAATGGCGGCAGCAATTGGGGTTCATCTTCCAATCCACGAACCAGTTGGGAGTATGATTGTTGATATCGGTGGGGGTACTACTGATATTGCTGTGATTGCTCTCTCTGGTGTTGTTCGTGCAAAGAGTCTTAAAGTTGCCGGCGATAAACTGACTGAAGATATTATTCTTTACATGCGTGATGAATTCAAAATGCTGATTGGAGAAAAGACTGGTGAACATATCAAGATGACAATCGGTTCTGCTCTTCCTGATGAGGAAGGTATGGAGCTTAGTGTCAAAGGTCGTGACCTCGTCACAGGTCTCCCTCGTGAAGCGGTTATTACAGATGTTGATATTCGTGAGGCAATGTACTCTTCTATTTCGCAGCTTGTTGATATAATTCGTGAGGTCCTCGAGACCACTCCACCTGAAGTTCTTGCTGATATTATGCATAAAGGTATTACTCTTGCAGGAGGTGGGGCTCTCATTAGAAACCTTCCTCAGTTACTCGAAATGCAGCTTAAGGTTCCGGTTACTGTTGCAGATGATCCTCTTACAGCTGTTGCTCGAGGTACGGGTGTTATATTAGAAAATGTCGACCTATACAAAGACGTGCTAATAGAAAATACGAATGACATATCTTTCAGGTAAGATAAAAAAAAGAAAATCATATATACATTACGCAAGTTATGTTGCTATTTTTTTTGTGATTGTATCGCTATGGCCGATTGTAAAAAAATATTCATACACAGCTATCGAGCCTGCAGTCGTTGGTTATGGTAGTGCTAAACAATCATTTACTGTGTTTCCAGAATTTTTTAACACATACCTTACATCGCATCAGTCTTTGGTGTTCCGTCAAAAGGAGTTAGAGTCTCAGGTCGAGGAACTTGAAAATAAACTTGCTGAGAAGGATGCTTTTATACGAGAAAACAATCTAAGCGAATTCTCTACATCGTCCGACTTAGGTATAAAAAGTCGCCATATTGTCATGTATCCACTCATGAGAGATGTTACTAAGATTTATTCCACAATTACTCTTTCCAAAGGTTTTAGAGACGGAGTTACTGTTGGAAGTATTGTTTATATGAGAGGGTTGCAGGCAGTTTGTACTATAAAAGAAGTCTATACTTCGTCCTCGTTATGTATATTACTAACCTCTGCAGGCAATACTATAGAAGGCGTCACCTCATCCTCCTCGATAGCACTTACTCTAGTCGGAAGAGGTGAGTCGTATCTTGCTAATGTTGCACGGGACACGCCAATTTCTGTTGGAGAGAAAGTATATTTGCGCAGCGATCAAAAAATGATACTAGGTACAGTAAAACAAGTGCTCAATAACAACCAGGATACTTCATGGCATATTTTTGTCGAAAGTGTTTACAGTCCAATAACATCGTCAGTCTTTTATGTACAGCAGTAAGACATACCCATTCATTCGTCCGGCACTTTTTATACTTATGATAGCGGGGGCATTTTTTTTTGATGTAATTTTTGGAATATCTAGGTATCCGGTTATGGTGATGGTTGTTTGTGGTATAGTAGTTCTATATGAAATTGTTTCGCCATTTATCTACTCTTCGCGCTAGAAAAGCAGCATCGCATGAAATCGACCCGGAAGATGTTTTTCTTGATTCACAGAATCTTTCCGAGTTAAACATCGATCAAATGGAAGGTCAGTTAGAGAGGCCTCTTGGAAAACATATTTTTTATATTGCGCTTTGCGTATGTTTTTGTATTATGGCTGGTTTTTCATACAGACTCTTTGCAATGCAAATAACAAGCGGTGAGGAATATAGAGAAAAGGCAGATAATAACCGGCTAAAGAAAATACCACTGTTCGCACTTCGGGGAACTATAGCAGACAGAAACGGGGAAATTCTTGCTTGGAATTCTTTATACAACACAAGCAGTACAACGACTGATTCGACGTCAACAGCGATTCAGTCAGCATTCAATGATGTTCCTAGACGTCTTTATACAGAAACGAAGGGTTTTTCGCATATTCTTGGATACGTAAGTTATCCTAAACGTGACCAGACAGGTGTTTTTTGGCAGGACGATTATCTTGGAAAGGATGGTGTAGAGAAGCAATATCAGAATGAACTTGCAGGTGTGCGAGGTGAACGTATTATCGAAGTTACAGCAACGCAAGCTATTGAAGCACAAAATGTTGTTGTGTATCCAACGCATGGTGAGAACCTTGTTTTAACAATTGATAAAGGTGTTCAAGGTAAGTTGTATGAAAGAATAGAAGCCCTTGCACATAAAGTTGGTTTTACTGGTGGAGCAGGAGTCATTATGGATGTTCATACTGGAGAAATACTTGCGCTTGCAAGTTATCCTGAGTACGACAACAATACGATTACGAACGCTGTAACAAAAGAAGAAAGAAAACAAGTTTCTGATGATTTACTCGATAAACGTGGTAAGTTTATCAATAAAGTAGTAAGCGGACTCTTTACACCAGGTTCCACCGTAAAACCATTCTTTGCATACGCCGCACTTGCAGAAGGAATCATCTCACCAGAACAGAATATTTATAGTTCCGGTCAGCTTGTGATTAAAAATAAATATGACGGTCCGGATACTGTTTTTAAGGATTGGAAGGCACATGGGTATATTGACATGCGTAATGCTTTAGCAGAGTCATCAGATGAGTACTTTTACCAAATTGGAGGTGGATATAAGGATCAAAAAGGGCTCGGTATTGCAAGACTAAACAGATATGCGAACATGTTTGGATTTGCTAGTACAACAGGAGTTGATCTCCCTGGGGAAGATTACGGTGTCATACCATCTCCAGAATGGAAGAAGAAAGTTTTTGGTGAAGATTGGCTACTAGGTAATACGTATCACTCATCTATTGGCCAGTATGGTTTTCAGATGACGCCCCTTGAACTTGTAAGAGGTGTTGCTTCAATAGCGAATGGAGGATACCTTGTTACTCCACATGTACTTCTTCGCACTGAAACTGCAAGCACGTCTCTTCATCTTGATTCTAAAAAATTACGAGTTATACAAGAAGGAATGCATATGGTCGTGAATGCTGAAAATGGTACAGGCAAGGCGCTTGATATTTCTGGGGTAGATGTTGCAGCGAAATCTGGAACAGCTGAACTTGGCGTGAGTAAACAACTAGTTAATTCGTGGATTAGTGGATATTTCCCGTATGATAATCCAAAATATGCCTTTGTTATTATTATGGAAAAAGGTGATAGGCACAATCCTTTTGGAGCTGTATTCGCAATGAGAGAGACTCTTGAGTGGATGCGTGACTTTACGTCGTACACAAGGTAAATGTGTGTTGTTGTTTTCAAAGAGAATCGTTAATATCTAATATTTTATATTCTGTCAATATAACGTAAAACGATTGTTTATGGTATAATAAATATCACACTTATTTATGGAATATTTAACACTTGAAAAGAAAACATTACTAGAAGAAGAGCTTAAAATGCTTCAGACGGTGCGTCGTAAAGAAATTGCTGATGCTCTTGAATATGCAAAATCACTTGGTGATCTTTCAGAAAATGCAGAGTACCATCAGGCACGCGAGGATCAGGCTAACTGCGAAGATCGTATTACGCATATCGAGCAGATACTGAAGAATGCTGTCATTATGGATACGCAGGTTGGTAACCTTGTACATGTTGGCTCAACGGTCACACTCATGAAGAAAGGTTCAAAAGAAGAAGTTACCTATGCATTAGTTGGCAGCGAAGAAGCAGACGCAATGTCAGGTAAAATCTCTAATGAGTCTCCTCTAGGTCAAGCAATTATTGGTAAAAAGAAAGGGGATAAAGTCGTTGTTCATGCACCAAAGGGTGAGATTGAATACACTATTGTTTCGACGGTATAATTTTCTGAATAAGACACTATCGTATATACGAAGACTAACAGCATATGATGACATAACGTTATCATATGCTGTTTGTTTTATTTTAATATACTAATAATTATGTTATTGGTCTTAAGTCGACTAACTACTTGCAATTTGCTATGATTAATTTATAACGCGGTCTGTATTACCAGATAATGTGTTAATTACACTAATTTACTATCACTTTTTATATGGCATCACTCGAAGAACTTCGTGCGTCGCGTCTTAAGAAATTAGAAGCTTTAAAAGCGCTAGGAATCTCTTCGTACCCGAGTACTACAACACGAACGCATGAACTGAAAGATGTAATCACTTCTTTTTCTTCACTTGAGAGTCAGACGGCGGTTGTTACTCTTGCAGGGCGTGTGATGTCGTCTCGTGGTCAAGGCGCTCTTGTGTTTTTCGACTTATATGACGGCACTGCTAAATTCCAAGCGGTAATAAAGCTTCCTGAGTCTGGTGAAGAGACACATTCTTTTTTTATGCAATATGTTGATATCGGTGATTTTATAGAAGTAACTGGCACACTTTTTGTTACACGATCAGGTCAGCAAAGTATTCAGGTTTCTGGGGTCAAGATGCTCTCGAAGGCATTACTGCCTCTCCCAGACAAGTACCATGGTTTACAAGATGAGGAGCTACGTATTCGTGAAAGGTATCTAGATATTCTCACCAATCAAGAACTTCGTGATGTATTTGAGAAGAAAGCAAAATTTTGGGATGTCACTCGCAACTTTTTGAAAAGAAAGGGATTTTTAGAAGTAGAAACACCATCAATTGAAGTTACGACAGGAGGTGCTGAAGCTCGTCCATTTGCAACACATCATAATGATTTTAATCTTGATGTGTATATGCGTATTTGTATAGGTGAATTATGGCAGAAGCGTCTCATGGCTTCTGGCATTCCTCGTACATTTGAAATTGGACGTGCATACCGCAATGAAGGTTCTTCGCCGGATCATGTTCAAGAGTTTACAAATTGTGAATTTTATATGGCGTATGCTGATTATAGAGATGGAATGAAACTCGTAGAGGATCTGTATAGGACTATCGCACAGGAAGTTTTTGGAACTACATCATTTACAACTCGTGGGCATACGTTTGATCTTGCAGATGAGTGGAAGCATATTGATTACAAAGAAGAAATTCTTCGTCAGACTGGTATTGATATAGAGGTTGCAACAGATGGTGAAATTGAATCAAAACTGCGAGAACTTCATGTGAAGTACGATGGTAATAACCGTGAACGACTCACTGATACATTGTGGAAGTATTGTCGTAAACATATAGCGGGGCCAGCGTTTCTTATAAATCACCCACTTCTTGTTGTGCCACTTGCAAAGGCGAACGTAGATGGAAAGACCGCACAAGTGTTCCAGCCAATTTTAGCAGGCAGTGAGATTGGACGAGGGTATAGCGAGCTTAATGATCCGATTGATCAGCGTGAGCGCTTCATGAAGCAGCAAGAACTTTTAGCATCTGGAGATGAAGAGGCCATGATGACTGACTGGGAGTTTGTTGAGATGCTCGAGCATGGAATGCCTCCTACGTGTGGTTTTGGTTTTGGTGAGCGTCTTTTTGCATTTTTGGTAGATAAACCAATTCGTGAGGTTCAGATGTTTCCACTCATTAAGCCAAAGGTTGAAGAATAGTATCAATCTACATAATAAGAATAAGGCTCTGCATCTTTTTGTTAGTAAAAAGCACGGAGTAAGGGGACTGTAATCATTGACATGTAGTAACTATCATGTTAGTTTCATGATTGAAGTACTGTCATCCTGCAGTACACAGCAATCGGAGTTGAGCATGGGAAACATTGTGAGTTCAGACGGCCTCTCGATCTTTGAAAGGTTGTCTCTCGTGAATACTTGCGGAGATGGAAGTCGAGGTGATGGTGAGGAAGGTGCTAACTCGCCTCAACCTGCTTCATCGATGATGCCGCAAAATGAAGAAGTCAGACATATTCCGGCTAGAGGGGAAGTAGTCAGGCTAATGCAAGAGCTAAACGAATTGGCGAAGCAGATTGTCACAATCTTCTCGACCAAGTTCCTCGGTTCTCCTCTTGTCGGGATTGATTCGATCGGTGTGGCAAATCTTCTCAAGGTGTTCATTTTTCTCAGTGATGAGGGGTTTGTACAATTCTCAGAGTCGAGAGACTTTTCACATCTGAAAGAGCTTCTCTTCCTCGTCAAGAGGTACAGGGACGCGCTTGCCGGACTACGTGGCTGTGGAATGAGTGAGAAGAAGACGGCTTCTTTGATTTATGAACTTGAGAGCCGTTGCAAAATTGCTCTAAACAATAGAAGGGAAAGACAGACGCGTATCGATGTTGGCAATTCAACAGTTTCGAAACTGAAGAGGGTTGTCTGGAGATACTTCTTCATTTTCGTTATTGCGATTCTCCTTGTGTGCTTGTTTGCTGCTATTTACTTTGCCAACAAGGAACCACAGAAGTATCGTGACATCCCCTACGTCATGCCGACAATGGAGGATGTCGTGAAAAAAAAGCCTGAACTGCCGCCGTCGGCGCCTTTATGGTTTGGCAAGTAGGGTGTTATGCATTGATCTGGGAACCGGGGCTTCGCGCCCCGGTTTTTTGTATGAATATTGTGTTGGAGTGTACGCTATCCACATGTTTGTAGAGTACTTTTGTAACAAAGTGGGGTATAATGGGGAGCAGTGGGGGGAAGTGGGAGATTCCTAATAAATTACTTTCTAAGTAATTTCCTCACTAATTACAGATATGCTAATCGGAAAGTACACACACGATCTCGACCCAAAGAAGCGACTAACGCTACCATCAAAGTGGCGTACTGATTTGGGAAA
>CAZBGU010000010.1:0-25570 GCA_964491805.1 uncultured Candidatus Saccharibacteria bacterium | reverse complement strand
CCTCAGTGATGATCTTCTTTCGTTCTTTTGGCATACTGTCGATTACAGTGAGTTCGAGGTCACCGAAGATGGTAAGAGCTAAAGTTCTTGGTATCGGCGTAGCAGTCATACTGAGTAAATGGGGTACTTTGCTTGCTGTTTTGTTGGTAAGCATCTTTCGTTGCTTCACGCCAAATCTGTGCTGCTCGTCGATGATGATGAGCGCGAGGTTGTCGAAGGTTACTGACTTTTGGATAAGAGCATGAGTGCCTATCACAATAGATACAGTGCCGGACGCTAACCACTTGAGTAGTTGTGCGCGTGAGACATCAGTCACTTCACTTCCAGATTTACTCGGATATTTTTTGCATCCGCTACCAGTAAGAAGACCTATCTCAATATTCGTATCTTTGAAGTATTCGATAAAGCTCTCAAAATGTTGCTTGGCAAGAATTTCTGTTGGTGCCATATACGCAACTTGGAGACGTTGACCATGTTCAGTTACCCTCGTTTGTAATGTGGCGTATGCTATTATTGCAGCTACGAATGTTTTTCCACTGCCGACATCGCCTTCAAGAAGTCTTCCCATAGGATCGCTGCGCTTCATATCCTCTAAGATAGATGCGATCGCACTCATCTGTGCGTCTGTTGGTGTGAAGGGGAATGGCTTGATGAATGCATTCAAATCTTTCTTTGTAATCGTGACAGGATACGCGAGTGAATGCTTCGCGAGTGCTCGTTCCCGATACTGCTTGATCTGCATATAGAAAATCTCTTCGAAGGCAAATCGCTTACGTGCTGCAACAGTGAGTGCTTCGGTCTTCGGAAAGTGGATGTACATGAGCGCGTCTTTTAGTTCTGGAAGATGGAGTCTATCTAGAATACTTTTTGGTATCGGGTCATGTACATGTTCGAGTACACCACGTGCAATTGCTTTCTTGAGAAGTGTGTAGAGGTAGAGTGATGAGACACCTTTGGTCTCTGGATACACCGGAGTAAGAAATTCAGGGGGTGTGCTTGTAGCAAAGAGTGAGTCACCGTGTGCAGGGAGTTCTTGTAACTTCTCGATGGCAGGATTAGAGAGAAATATACCTCGTCCGTCCTCTTGTGCCTTACCGGCTACTTTTACTTTTGTGCCGTCAGGATACATCTTGCCTATATAAGCTTGATTGAACCATATGCAGCGCATTGCTCCAGTGTCATCCACAACACGTGCCTCTGTCATTGGAATATGCCCCTTGAAACTACGCTTCACCGAAACCTTCTCCATAACACCGTAGATAGTTACCTGTGCATTTTTTTCAATATGCGCAATGTGAGTTTCTTCTTTGATATCTGCATAGCGAGTAGGGAAGTGACGAAGGAGATCACCGATGGTCTCGATGTGTAGGCGAGACAATCCTACGGCATGGTCAGGGGATATGCGGAAGAGAGTGGAGATGTTATCTCGTAGCTTTTTAATTTCATTACTCATGATAATTTTTGAATAAATGCATTTAACATCCTCATAATCTCAGAAAGCTTAAGAAGTAATGATTCACTAGATTCTTGAGACAAATAACCAAGATCACGAGCAAATAAAATTTGTACCTCAAGTTCAGCACCAGAACCATATGTAATATACAAGAAAGATTTAAAATCTTTCTCTGTTGATCTACGAGAACCTTCCGCAATATTCGAGGGAATAGATATTGCGGCTCTTCTTAGTTGAGAAGTTAGGCCATATATTTCTTCTTTGAGAAATGGTTTTGTTGCTGAGTATACAAGTAGTCCAAATGTGTAAGATTTTTCCCAGACAGTCATTTTTTTGTAGTCTCTCATTGTGTTATATGTTATTGTGTGTAGCTACATGCTACAAGCTAAAGGCAAATAGCTGTTATCTGAATTGTGGTCTTGAGTGGTAGATGATGAGCGCGAGAGTAACAAGGATGAGAATAAAGAGCAACATGTTTGATGATGTGTAGCTCGCCATAGAGAAGTTGATATAAAGAGTAGAGGAGAGAATAAGGAGCACAAGAACAAGAGGGAGGATAGGTCGTGGCCAAACAAGGATCATGATCCCCAAAAAAATGAAGAATGAGTGCCACAGCGTAAATGTCACAGACTCCGATATCTGAACGGACTGTCTAAGACATTCAAAAAGAGCCATTTTTGCTTTTTTTGCACCAAGCGCAAGCGCTTGTGCGTGAGGGTAGATGAAGTACAGTGCTACCGCAAGTCGAAGTAAATATGGCCAAATATTAAACATAAGAAAAGTATATCACAACACTGTACAGCGGACTTCGTAGAGGAGTGCTGACTTCGCAGACGTGTGGATACGGGCTAGCCTGGTGCTGTATTTTAGATAAAGTATGTGCGGTATAAGCCAGTACAGGTGGCCGCTTCCGCGGCCACCTGTACTACTTTGTCCATTTGTTGAGACTAACGCACAAGGGGATGTGCTGCTAGCTTTCTCTGTGTAGATATTATCGTTCTGAGCTGTTAGCTACACGGATTCGTGTTGTCGCTTTTGCTCCATTACAATCAACTGTGAAGTCGGTTGTGTATTTGAGGCTCATAGTCTTCTGGCCAAGCGCCTTCGCATTTGGTCCAGTTTGTCCCGCTGCTACAGTTGATACTGCATGTGCGATTGTCGGTAGCTGTGTTCCTGTGCCGTCGACACGTTCTGTCGCAAGAATGTTTCTAATGACAGCGACCGCGGTATTTTCTGTGGCACTACACGTACCGTTAGCACAGACAGGGTCAGCTTTTATGGTACAAAGTGGTGCTGTAATTCTTGGTCGTGTAATGCTCCAATTAACAACTGTCTGACCTCCTGAGTTGATTGTCTTAGGATATGCATCAACTGATGGAAGTGTGTTAGTTGGAGGGTTGGAGTTGTACGGTTTGACCGCAGAGCCTTTCTCGAATGTTTCTTTGATACAGAATACCTGGTAGTCGTCATCTACATTTGGATTCGGGGTGATGTCAGGTGTGACAGATATCACGCTGTTTACTCCTTGCGGACCAGTAATAGCTGTTTTTGCTCGCCATGGATTGAGTAAGTCATTGTTTTTAATGATCTTATAATGTGTTGAGTCAGAACATTGGAAGGTAAGAGCTTCTGGCGATGTGTAATATCGCTGACCCGTAACACCAAAGGACACAACATCAGGACTGGTACATACTTTTGCAATTGGTGCCCAGTTAACACCAGGTGCACAGTCTGCAACAACGGTTACATGTGCCATATCAACTGCATTGTTATACACTCTGAATATTTGACCCGATGGACCTGTGCGTCTTACTTGTAGACTTTGAGTACTGTTATTTGCTTGAGCACTTGTCGGTCCTGCGAGCCCATCAAATGGGTTTAGATCAGGAACAACTTGTGATGTGCCGACTGGATTTGTGGTAGTCCAGTGGAATGAAACAGGGCAGGTGCTGTCACCGATAGCAATTGTACAAGAGAGAGGGGTAGCGTCGAGGGTCCCGGTGGGGGTAATTCCTGTATTTCCTGTTACTGTAATAAGAGTAGTTGGTCCACAGTTGTTATCTTCATACCCAGGGTCTTCTGCAACGAGTCCGGTATCTCCTGCGCTTGACTTGTCAGCACATGCTCGCATGTAGTAGGAGCCCTCGGTTGTGAAGCGATATGAGGTGCTTACTATTTTTACTCTACCACTTCGAAGTCCACTGCCAACCATTGTCGCAGGAGAGATATCAATCCATCCACCTGACAAGGTTTTAACTTGAAAAAGTGTGTAGAAATCTAACGGTGTATCTGTTGTCCCGATATTTCCTACAGGGACATAGTAGGTATTGGTATCTCCTGCGTTTACTGATATTGTTCCATTGAAAGAAATATCGGCAGCAGATGTTGGGCGTACTTTTCCAGTAACGAGATCTATTCCAACTGAAGGATATATTAGAGCAAATGTATCAGATATTGCGCAGTTGTTGTCTTCATTACTTTCATTTACTGCATTAAAGCCACTCATTCCTTGGAAGTGAGTCGCATACCAAGCTCCTGCTGGAGGGTTGTCACCACATGTTCGTATGTTATAGAGTGCCGGAACACCTCCGCCATTAAATAATATAAGTGAATTTTGTGATGGGGAAATGCTTGAAATAAACTTAGTATTATGGGTATGTGCTGGGTTTGTATAATCATTTTCGTTATAAAGAACTGCACCTGCGTAGAAATCTCCTGTTACGCCAGTTCCGGAGTTTGTCTCTCTTACATTTGCTGTATAGAGGCTGTCTGCTGATACGGTGACAGACGAGGTTATATCAGGCACTGAAGATGCTCCTGTTATGGTGAAGTTAGTCCACGGGCTACAGTTGTTGGTCTCATTTGATTCAACTATCACACCAGTATCTGCGCTATTTAATTTATCAGCACATACACGGACAGATTTTATTGTGGCATCAGTAAAGGTGTGTCCTTGACCATATAAATAACTTTGCCCAGCATTCATTGCCTGAGAATTATCCCAATCTAGATCTGTAACTGTTCCCGAGCCGTCGTTCCCCGTTGCAAATTGATAAAGTAGGGGGAATGATCCACCTGTACCGGCAGTTCCTTGATTTGTTATGGATGATTCAATTGAAATTGGTTCATTAACAGGAACGGTGCTGGTATATGTTGGTGAGGATAATTTTCGTAGTAACACTGGAGAAACAGTGAGGTCAGGAGCCATTGTAGCTACAGTCACTGCCGTCCACTGACTACAGTTGTTGCTTTCGTCTGACTCATCTACAGACCCAGTATCACCTGACCAACTCTTGTCCGCACACGCTCGCATATAGTATGTACCTGCACTTAGAGTTAGACTAGTTGATATAGCTTGACTTCCTCCGCCACTTGATAACGCAAAAATAAGAGAAGAAGGAGTATCTGTTACTGTTCCTCCTCCATTAGGAAGTGTTGAGTATTGTATAAAACTTCTAAACCACCAAGCTGCCGCGGTTCCATTATTAGTTATCGTTGCCAAAAATGTTGTGGCAGAATTTGGATTTGCGGCAGTTGGTGTTACGTTGCCAGCTGTTAAATCTGGTATCGTTGTACATCTGCCAGAGAAATTACTCCAGACTGTTCCTGCTTCACATTGAACATCAACAGAGACCCTGTCAATTTCTTGATTGCTTTGATCTCGAAGAAGTATTTGGTGTACCCCTATATGCTGTAAGTTAAAGTCGCTTGTGTATGTCATTGTGCTAACATTACAAAATGCACACGGTACTCCAGTAGCGTCAGTTTCATCGTAGATGTAGTAAGTAACACTTGCTTTTGGGTGAACGACGACAGCTGATGTATTACACGTGAAGCTTCCCGACGGAATAGTACATGTTGGAGCTAGATCTAATGTGGTAGGGAGGTCTGCGACAGTGATATTAGTCCATGGTCCACAGTTATCACTTTCATCAGTCTCGTCGATATCGTTATGGGGAACATCGGCACAGACTCTCATACTATAGTTGCCAGCGGCAGGGAAAGTATAGTCTTCTACGTGATTGAGAGTAGAATTGCCATTGAAGTATACGCCTTTACATAGTGACGTCATCCAATTCGAACAATAGAGGCCAAAGGTCCAGTTCCAGGTTGTTAGTTTTGTTATCGTGCCACTTCCATTGTAAGCATCGGCTACCTGTGTATAGACATCAAAAGAGGTAGCGCGAATTGCTGCTGTTCCAGTGTTCATCACTGGTATAGTGAGACGAGTGTTAACTCCTGGGCTTGCTGTTATAGGAGTAGCTGCCCCCGCGGTAAGGTTTGGTTTGAATGTTCCTGACACACATTCTGTCCCTGTGAAGGTTGTTCCAGGAGGACATGTGTCACAGTTAGGGAAATTGGTTGCACCATTTGTACAGTGGTCTGGGTCACATCGAGAGGTTGACGGGTTCCATGTGTAGTTGGATGGACAGCTGTTACAGGTGGGGTAGTTAGTTGCGCCGTTAGTACACACATTTGTTGCACTACATGAAGAATTTTGAAGTATATATGACCCATTAGAACAGTTCGCAGTGAATGATCCTGTGTAATTGACGGCGGTGTTAGTAACAGTGTTTTGTTGACCATTATTTGTCTCGCTCATGGTACCAGAACATCCAGACCCCCAGCTTATAAATTGAGATCCGCAGTTATCTCCACCCGCACTGATAGTAACTGTTGTTTGCGCTGTAGCGGAGCCGTTAGTGTTAGAACAGGTGAGTGTATATGTTGTAGCAGATGTAAGTGCTGCGGTTGCTGTTGATCCGCCCGCCGCAGACACTGATCCAATAGCGTGGTCAATGCTACAGGAGTCAGCATTCGTCACTGACCATGAGAGTGTAGCTGCGCTACCAGAAGAGATTGGACCGTTGTTGGTGAATGAAGAAATAACAGGGGAAGAAGGGGCGGTGGTACACGTCGGGTAGTTGGTGTTACTGTTTGCACAGGTGCCTGCACAGCCGTAGTTGTTATTAGGTCCGTTTGCCCCATACTGAGAGAGGGAGTAGTTGGAATCTGTTGTAGTGCGACAGCCGTACTTTGGTGCGGTACAAGACGTGACAGTGCCACACGACCAGTTCCATGCTTGTGCGCCTGATGTTGTAGTGTCGGCAGGGGAAGATGAGTTAAGTGTTCCTGAGCTACATGCAGACGATCCTGTTGGTTCTGTGAGTTGTGGGGTTGTTCCAGAACCTGGTCCACAGGAGTCACCACTGTAACATTGTCCCGCGTTTGTTGATCCTACGGGAGAGTTCGGTGTAGCTACCGGACACTGATGAGCTGTGCCATCTCCTGGTCCTGGACAGTAGTAGCCGGCAGGACATTGCACACAACTTGTGCCACTTTTTACATATCCTGCGTTACATTCGAATTCACACTTGGTTGCTGTACAAGAGGTGACGACTGATTTTGCTGTGTCAGCACTTAAGCTAGATGAGTCTCCACTACACATGGTGGCATTCGTTGGATCAGATCCAGTACAGGAGTATGTGGCGACGTCACACGTTGCTCCGGCGTTTGGAGTTGCGTTAAAAGTTCCATTAGTACAAGGAAATGTTGCTGCCCCTGTTGTTGGTGCCATTGAGTCGGTTACTGATGCGTTGCTTCCACTGTTAGTAGAGCTTGTGGTGTTGGCACTACAACTGTTACCTCCAACTGTCCATGTAACTGAAGTACCAGATGGACAAGAAGCCGCTGCTGCAACACAGGCAGAGCCGTTCCATGTGTATCCTGAGTTACACGAGTATTCACATTTGGCTGTAGTGTTGGATGATGAGTAGGCGTACGTAGCTGCACTTGAGAGACCTGTTGTATCTCCGGAATATGCGGTGGCATTTGATGGAACTGACCCACTACATCGAAATTCACAGGCGGTACCGTTCCAGGTTTGGTCTGGGTTCCAGTTTAAAGTATCAGAACTTTGTACCGACCCCCCACATGAAAGGGTTGCAGTACAGCTAAATGCTGCTGTTGTGTCGGGGATGTTTATTGATTTTGAGTCAGAGCCACTGCCTGGTAGATTTGCTGGAACACTAAAACTACATAAAGCGCTTCCTGGGTAACTTGCACTACACCCCGTAGGACTATTTGTCCAAGACCAGTTGAGTGTAGTACTGTTATTCCCGCGGCAGATATTTTTTGCTGCATTTGCAAAAGAAAAAGAAGAGAATGCGATGATGATATACAATAAGGTTAAGAAGGGTTTTCTTTGCATAGATTTTATACTAATGATTTACGTAAAGTTTATCACGGTGCGGTTGACAAAATTCCTTTTTTTATTGTTTATCTGTGAATAACTATACAATGAAAAAGGGCACACTGATCGCTCAGTGTGCCCAATTTGCCGCCTGACCTTGCCGACAAGATCACAGCGGGCAGGTCGCCGCCTCATAGTCCCAGAACAAGCCCTTGCCGGTGGTGGGGTTGTAGTTCCACTTCCATTGCCAGCAGGTGCCGTCCACGCTATGCTTCACGATGTAGCCACGTTCATTCCCCATCACCCAGTCGATCGGGTCGCTGGTGTTGACGTCAATCACATCCCTCACAGCCACTTCGCCGTTGTCGGCGAAGAAGAGCGTGAGCTGTGGCTTGCCGCTCGGCGCCTTGTACGCCAGGGTGACGAGAGCGCGGTTGTCCGGTGCAGGCATGCCCGTCATCACCGCAGTGGTGTTGACGGCCGTCATCATGCCGACAGAGACGAAGCTCTTGAAGCAATCGATGGTGAAGCTGAGACAGCCCGCCGGCAACTGGTTGAGGCTGCTCGAGAGAACCTTCACACCCATGGGCGTGATGTTCTTCGGCGGCCACCAGGCGTTGGCCACGCAGATGCCACCCGTGAGGGTGGTGCCGGTGGGGCATGCCACAGGGATGCAGGTCTGGCCGTCTGCTGAGAGCGACTCACCATTCTTGCAGACAAGCTGCTCGGTGGTGAACGTGGTCTTCCAGTTGACGGTGGTGCTGGCACCGCCGTCAAGGCCGGTAGCCGTGGAGGTGCCCTGCGCGACGCAGGTGCTTCCGTAGGGAAGCACCGCAGCCGGCGCGAAGGTCACCTTCTTGGTCGTCTGGTCGGTCGATTGCGCAAGCGTAATCGACGTTCCGTCGCACGACAGCGTGCCGGTCGACGACGCGTAGGTGCCGGTCGACGACGCGTAGGTCAGCACGACCTTCGTGTCCCGTGCGACTCCCGTCGCACCGTCTGCTGGGGAGACCGAGATGGTCAAGTTGCCGGCGACGGGGGTGGGTGGGGGAGGCGCCACCGTGGTGGCGCCGGACCCGCCACCACCGCATGCGGTGAGCAGAGCGGCAGTGAGCAGGAGGGACATGGCCGTCAGACGGCCAAAGTAGGCTTGGAAGGTCTTCATGACCAGGTCCTTTCGGTTGGGGTTGAGAGGTACTGTTCCCACGATCGTTTGATGCAGCCGTCGTAAGACGGCTGCAAAAAAAGATCGATGGGGTCGACTACCATTATACCGGAGAGATGCATGTTTGTCAACCCCTTGTCTAACGCGACCCAAAATTACAATGACGGTCATTGCAAAGAGCCTTACAATGACGGTCATTGTATTACGCAGTATCTTCTTTATTCTTTTGTATGTTGGTGTAGTTTTCATTTTTAAATTTACAATGACCGTCATTGTATTTCATAGTCCTTTTTACTTTTCTTCAATCTCATCTAAACGAAGACTTTTAAGATACTTCCTGTTCATGATCAGTGGTTGGCAGGACTCAGTATACCTTTCATATTCGGTGGTGCTATTGTTGAATCTGTCGAGTAGTACTTTTTTGTTACAAAGAGTACCATTTCTTATGCCTATATAATCTTGGTAACTACTCCATGCGTAGTCTTTGTTGTGCGAAACAATACCAGCAACACTCGGGTTGGTGTGAATATATGCAGATAACCATAAAAAATATTCATCACTCGTTATATGTACCGCTCTAAACTTTGCCTGGAACAATCCTCCTGTCTTGTCATATTTTTTATTAAAGTATTTGGAGTAGCTTGTGCATAGTTTTGAAATAAGTTTGCTTACCTCAAGTGAAGAATTTTGTTGTATGAAAAAGTGAAAATGATTTGGCATTAAACAATAAGCGACAAGAGTAAATGCGTTTTCAGGGAGTTGTTTTCTTCTTGGAGTGGCAAGTTCTGTTATTTCTTTTTGTTGTTGATTCTGTGCTAACGGTTGCTGGGTGTGTAGCGGATACAGTGCTTCACGTAGTCGTCGAAGAAAAAATAAATAGTCGCCATCATCTACAAATACTTTTTGACGTCCGTTTCCACGATTGTAAATGTGGTAGTACTCGCCCTCCGCAAAAGGTTTGTAGTCACGCGTGTTCATGATACGACAAGTGTAGCAAAGTTTATGAAATATTATCACGTATAAATACAATGACGGTCATTGCAATGGACCCTGCAATGACCGTCATTGTATTCCCTGAGGCAATTTCCTTTGTGGACAAAATAAAACGACAATCGTTATGCCTCTGATACACTAAGTATATGGAAAACGAAACAAAAATATCTTCTCCTTTGAGCGCCACGGCGAAGACAACATCAAGTCCTGAAAATGGTTCTGCTGCGTTAGAGAAATTTTCATCACTTGGTACAAAAAAATTAATAATAACTGCTGTTACAATTGTGATCGTTGCAACAAGTGTAGCCTTCCTCTTTAGTCAGAAGTCACTGCTTCACAAAGGGCCACAGAAGGTTGCTGCACCAACAACAAGAGGGGGTGTTCCTGTGCAAGATTTTGGACAGAAAGCACCAGATGTCTTCATAAAAAACATTCCTTTACCGGAGGGTAGTAGTTTTTCTCAGAGTTACTCACTCGCTTACAAAGAACAAAAACAATACACTGTCGTTTTTGATTCTGGTAGATCGGTACAAGAAAATTACAACTTGTATTCATCATTTTTAAAGAAGGAAAAATGGTACATATCAAGTTCTAAGAATGACGCTGCAGTATCATACTTGTATGGTGTATATATGACAGACACGATTAATATAACTATTAGCCAACTATCGTCAGGTACATCAAAGTCACAGGTAAGTATTACTTTTACCAAGAAATAACAAAATCGCATGAAATCAAATACTTTTACAACGAAGAATAGTATCCTTGCTTTGTCGCTTCTTATACTGAGTGTACCCTCTGTTCTTTTTGCGGGGTCTCAGTCATTTAGTACAAGTGGCACATTTACGGTACCTGCTTCTGTTACGCAGATTTTTGTCACTGGCTCCGGTCAAGGTGGTTGCGGTTATCAAGCAAGCGCATGCTACGGAGGAGGTGGAGGAGGGTCAGGTGGTCATGTTGAGAATATGCCTATAACCGTTACTCCGGGTACATCATATCCAGTAACTATACAAGGGGTAACATCGTTAGGTTCACTTAGTACTCTGACAAAAGGTCAAGATGCGACTGGTCGAACAGGTGCGTCCGGTGGATCACCAGGAGGAGTAAGTGGACAGAATGGTTCTGTTGATCAAGGGTGTCAGTATAATCCTGTGAATGGTGGCGGAGGAGGGTCAGGTGGCAGTAGTCAGATATCCGGATCAGTTGGTAACTGTACTGGTCCAAACGCTTATGATGAGATGGATTGTGTCAATTCAGAGCCAGGACAAAACGGTGGTGGTGGAGCAGGAGGTGGAGGTGTATGGTATGCAGGGCGTTCATATACATACAGTGCTTCATGTGGTGGAACAGGTTTTCTTGATATAGCTTGGGTGGATGCTACTGTTGGTACTGTGAGCGTATCTTCTAATATTGCGGAGGCAAGTTGGACTATCACAGGACCATCCGCAATCTCTGGCTCAGGTGTTTCTGCTTCATACTCCTCAAAACCAACAGGAAGTTACACTATTACATGGGGTTCTGTTCCTGGATATACGACACCAAACTCAGAAACCTTTACTCTTTCATCAGGAGGAACAATCTCTTTCAGTGGAGTATACGTAACACCTCCTAGTGTCAGTATCCATTTTTCTCAATTGTGGCAAAAGTTCAAGGATCTTTTTGTCGATAATGTCTTTGCGGGAGGTATATAGTGAGTATTGTGTATAACACGTGATAGACACAGCCTCCTAAACGTGATCGTGATTTTACTAGGACCTATTATGTACCCGGCAGCTGTCTTTGTTAGAGCTCCTCATGTTTCTTCGGTATACTAGTAGTGCATTCTTCGAGAATAGGAGCTTCTTCATGGATATCATCTACGTACACAGGTTTTACCTAAGGTGATATCACAAAATATAATGAGCACCATGAGATGCTCATTATATTTTGCTTTATTGGTACTACTATTTACATATCTTAGTTAATGTACGTAGGCTGTACAGTATGGACCATGTAACTTTGAACTAAAACAAGAGACTTGAGAGTATTGACTTAGTCTTTTCTAGGATACTAAAGTGAATGTCTACGGTAGGCGCAGGTTGATCAACGGTGTATGTTGCAGAAACAACAGGTCCACAACCCCCTGCGTTGCAAGCTTGAATGCAGGTCTTGTATGTATGGCCTGCAAGCATTCCTTGATTATTCGCAGTATCACTAAATGGTGAACTTGCGGCAGGCAAATTGGTTGATAGTGGAGACGGGCATGCTGTTGCTGCTCCATCAACGGTGTCATATTTATAGAACGTCGGCGTGTTGTTACCTCCTGCTGTTGCTGTAAAAGTGGCAGAACCTATTCCGTGAGTTGGGGAATAAGAAAATGTTGTTGTTGTTGGGGCAGGCACTGAACCAGTCACAGTTACTGTATCGCCAGCGGTTAATGTACTCCCGTAGTAGCTACTGTGACAGCTAATAGTATAGAGGTATGTGTTAGCGGTGACACTAGTAAAATCAAGAATTGTTGATTGTGCAGCGGTTCCAGAAGTTGGAGACATGGAAACTCCTGGTGCTCCGGAAGGAGATGCCGAAACGCTGCAGCTATCTACGTTATCTATAGCTGTTTTTACAACAACTTGATCGCCGGTGTTGTTGACTGTTGCTGCAGCGCTTATATAGCGCACATCTTGTACTGTTGTTACAAGTAAAAGTGAGTAGAGAAGCAGTGTTTTTTTCATAGTACTATTTAATCATTACCGCCATTTTGATTTGACTTTTAGTAAATGAAGTTCCGACATTGTGTACAAGGAATGAGTTAGCGTAGTAGTCATGAGATCCATTAACGGTAAAATTATAAACTGACGACGTATATGCTTTTTTGTTCACAGTCTTGATATCAATCTCACCATTACTTGTTATAAGTATATCTCCTTCTTGTAGCAACATAACATCAAGCCCCGGAGTTTCTTTTTTTGTTCCTTCTGGGTCAAAAGATTTCCATCCGTCTTTTGTCATGAACGGGTGATTGGCGGTTACAAAGTGTGGGGTGTCGTTGATGGCGAAGATTTCTCCATCAAATGGTATTTCAAATATCTTCATCACTTCTTCGTTGCCAGAAGAAGTCTTGACCATATCGCCAGACACAATAGCTTCTATTGCTTTGGTCGATCCATCTGCCATCTCGATATGTGTTCCTGCTATAAAACATCCTCCACCTCCAAATGTTACACCGCCATTTGATCCAGAGTATTTACTTGTGGTTATTCCAACCCCAGAAGTTGTTGTTGACGGGTCCCAGGAGTCAGAGCTTCCGGTGCAGTCACCGGCATCACCGGCACTTACTCTCTCTATCGACCCAAGCGGTACTTCTGTTACAAGCGAAAGCAAGCTCGAGTCATATTTTTTCGATGTTGCAAAGAAGAATCCTAACACTGCAGAAAATAATAATGAAATACCAAAAATAGCTTTTTTATTAATACGTTTTATAGCGGTCATATACCATTTAGTATAGCAAAGTATCTTTGTGGTGATTAATGAAATAAGGTGTTGTGTGGATAAGTTGGTAGTCTGCTACACTACGTCATATGAATGAGAAGTTAGATTTTTTGTTAGACGTTATTCTCGCAAAGGTTTTTCTTACTAAAGAAAAAGCATATTTCACCTCATCTCAAGGAGAAGAAGAGCCTTGGATTTTTGATTTTCGTAGGGTTATGCTTAGACCGGAGGTGCTTGATGTTTATGCAACAATTTTTTGGGAGAAAAATAAACATTTATATCCATTTCAGGTGTGCGGACTTGAGGTCGCATCATTGCCGCTTGTTTCGGCAATCGTTATGAAGTCAGTACAAGAAAAAAAACCAGTCAATGGTTTTTTTATTCGCAAATCAAGGAAAAAAAGCGGGCTACTTAAAATGGTGGAAGGGGAGGTGCTCAACGAGATTCCTGTTATTCTTATTGATGACCTTATTAACTCCGGGGGAACTTTTGTGCGTCAGGTGGAAGTGCTTGAACGATACAAGCATGAGGTTGATATTAGTATTTCTGTTATAAAGATTTCTACTATTTTACGTTTTAGAGATATGAAGGACTACCACTATTTTCATGAAAGGAAAATAGAGATTGAGTCTTTTTTTGGTCTTAAAGAGATACTTTCCATGGTAAAAGCCCCATTTAGTTTCCGGAAGAAACCCATTGTAAATCAAGATACTTTTGATGTGGTTTGGTCTATGTCGCTCGCAGATCCTAACTACTCAGCAGTTAGATCAAAAGGGTCTCCCTGTTATGCTCATGGAAAGGTTTATCTAGGTGGTGATTCTAAGACAATGTTTGGTTTTTGTTCTACGACAGGTAAGGAAGAGTTTTCATCTGTTCTCGGTTACGGACGGGACAAGTTAAGGACTTTCTCATCAGTTGTTTTTGATAAAGGTCTGCTTATTTTTGGTATGTCTGATGGTAATATTTATGTACTTAATGCCACAACAGGTAAGAGAGTCTTTGTTTTTTTTGATTATGATTACAGTGGTGGAGAGCTAGCTTATGACGCAAGTAGTGATGTTTTATTTTTTCATGCTTGCAATGGTTTATTTAAAAAAAAGTCGTATGTTGTAGCACTTCATATTCCTACACAAAAAGTTATGTGGAGTGTCCTGATTGACGACACACTCATCGGCCACTGTGTTGTTAGTGCTCACGATAAGATGGTGGTTGTTACTACTCAAGTTGGTGATATTTATGCACTTCGCGCTCATGATGGCTCATTGGTGTGGCATAAAAAATATGAAGAAGCTTTTCTTTGTTCTGGTTGTGTAGATGAAAGTCTATCTTTTGTTATTGTTGGTGGAGGAGGTATGCCACATGATTATGAAAATGAGTTTAATGGATTTATACGTATTCTTTCTCTTACTGACGGAACAGAAGTCTCTTCATTTTCGGATGCACTTCTCTTTATTTCATCATCTCCCATTATTCATGACGGTATTGTGTACGTTGCATCATTAAATAAAAAAGTATATGCATACTCACTTACAGAAAACAAGATCCTCTGGCAATATCGTACGTCTGCGCGAATATTTGGCTCACCGGTTATTATCAACGACGTATCTTTACAGAGAGAGTCACTTTTTATTGGAACAAATGCAGGGCATCTTCTTGAGCTCGATACTCTCTATGGAGATCTTATAAGTCAGACTATCTTTACTGAGCGAATAACAGACCCACCGCTGTACGATCCGGTATCTCAAATGTACTTTCTCGCCACATACGCAAATCAAGTGTACGCATTAGTTAGAAAGAAAAAATAGATATCCACACTTCTTGTACATGATTGTTACAAATGGGTGTTGGTTTGGATATATACTTTACAGTAAGCAATTTGCTATATTTTATGAACATTATAAAACCTCTACCGTTTTTGGATTCTTTTATTACAACAAGAGACAATACAAAAAAGACTCTCGCAAAAGTTACGGAAGTTACTCCACTAGCAAATAACATTTTAACGGTACATCTTTCTTTTGAAAGTGATTTTGTCGCAGAGAAAGGACAGTACCTACTTTTCATTATGAAAGATGAAAAGGGAAGAACTCACCGTGTTCCGGTTACGATTATCAATGATAGGAGTGACTTAAAAGTTCTTGTGGAAGATGTCGAATTTGATCCAGAGTATTTTCCTAGTTTACTATCTTCTGTCAAGAAAGAAGATAGTGTCGAAGTGAGAGGTCCTTCAAATAAACCTTTCTTGTCGGAGAGAAAATATTCTCAGGTCGTGTTTGCTGTCCTTGCTTGCGTCGCCATGTTTTTCTTATCCGTCTCTGTCGGTCGGTATTATCTTAAATATCCTAAAACTGATTTTCAGGAAGCTGTTTCTCTTAGTAGCTCAGGTGCGGATCAGAAACCAATTCAAGATTTTTTGGTATCACAGGTGAAGTCTGGTGTAAATGATGATAAGACAAAACAGGCTATGTATCTTATTGCACACCGTTTTTTTGATAATGGTGGAGACATTTATGAAATTTATAATTTTGTTAATTCCCACGATGAAGTTTCTTTTTTGAAAGAGGCAGAAAAAATAGAACCAGAAGCTTTTGGCCTCATAAAAAGCAAAAAGGTTTCTCGTTATGATGGGCCTTCTACCATTGCCTTGCTTAGCTACTTTGAGATTGCACACATGCACGGCTATGCAAACCTTGCCATGCTTGGAACAGCTGCTAATAAGTATGCTGAGCTTGCGTATAACTACAGGAGATTTAGTGATACTTTTGGTAGATCAACATCGACAATGGACAAAAAAGAGAAACTGGGTCTCACATACGTTGCTAAGTCTTTTAAGTTCTCCAAGTGGGCTGATGAGCTTATTAAAAAAGAAACAGGTGGAACGTATGATCTTAAAAAGTTTGATGAGTCAGATGCGCTAGCAGAAGACACACTTATTGGTCTTAATCAGTTTGCAAGCGCTCAAGCGTTTTATAGCGGTATGGGAGAAATTTCTCCAACTAAGTTTTCTGCTTCGGAGGTCTTTATATTTAATTCTGATTTTGCAAGAAGAAAAGTTCCACGATTGTATTTATTTACAAATTATTTGTGGGCAACATCTTATATCTACTCTGGCAATCTCAATAGTTTTTCTGTTGCAGCACCTCTTCTTAAAGTGATTGAGTACGGCAATGCAAATAAGCAAAATCCAAGACCTGCAGGTAGTTTGTTAAGAATTATTAACTCTAAGACTAACGGTGAAAGAAGTGTGTTCAGTCACGAGAATGCTGCTTATCTTGCTAAGACATATAAACCATTTAAAGATTTTCTTGTCGCCAATGGATGGACAGATAAAGATTTTATTTTGCCAAAGTAGTTAAAGGTATTGATTGTTTCTTCTGCGGAACTTGGTGCCTTTGGTATACTGCCATCATGAAAGTCTTTTCTTCTGCTGTGAAATACCTCGCATCACTTCACATTAAGAGCACGAAGGTTTTGTCAGTATATTCTGGAGCAAAATATTTTCCTTTTACCGCAACGTTTCCGATGAGAATCTTTTCTTATTTTCTTGGCATAAAGGAGGGGTTTCTTGCTGTTGTTGCAACAGAAAATCAAGAGGCAGAAAAAAGATTTTTGGAAGAACTCAAAGCAGATGGTGTTCTTGATTCATATTTTGAACCAGCATTTTTTTGTGACTACCCTAAAGTCTATGCGCTTGGAATTAATTATTCTCGGGAACAAGGAAAAACTTTTCGTACGTGGGGGTATGTTAGAACAAATGAAGATAGAACACTTGCATATACAAAGGCAATAGGGGAGCTTTTAGAAAGAGATGCAGAATATTATGTTGCTGGTAAAAATCCATACCGACCTTCTTTCGATTTACACGATGTCAGTGATCTTTATTCTTGTATTCCGAAGTTTACGCAGACCCAATGCGATAGATATCATAGTCTCATAGCTTCTTACGATGATTTAAAATCGTTACCGTCTTTATATGTAAAAGGTATAGGCTCTTCTTCAAGATATCTACCCGCATCTCTCTTTTATTGGGGGATGGATCATTCTGTTTGTGGAAAGGTTATTTCACATCCGACTTCAAGTGGAGGAGGGGGTGGTTTTACATATGATGAAGCACTTCTTTCAGCGGTATATGAACTGATTGAACGAGATCATTTTTTACTGTATTGGTTTTCTGGCGTTCTTCCACGCCGAATTAACAATGGAACAATTCCTGGTGAGTTCGGTCGGTATGTTGCAAGTCTAGAAAAGGATTACTACTTACAGGTTTATTTTTTGGATCTTCGGTATGATTCTCATGCGAAAGTCGTTGCATGTGTTATTATTGACCCCATTCTCAATATTATTGCTATGGGTGCAAAAGCAAGCATGTCGCCAATAGAGACATTACGTTCCTCACTCCTTGAAGCACTTGCTGTCATGATGGAGTTAAGAGAAAAAAAACTATTTGTTTCCGAGATGGAGTTAAAGGAGATCCTTATGGAACATAGCTTTAATAAGGATATTAATGCATCACAAAGGACACAGT
The DNA here is from genome assembly GCA_964491805.1 of uncultured Candidatus Saccharibacteria bacterium. Lineage (GTDB taxonomy): Bacteria > Patescibacteriota > Minisyncoccia > Phycocordibacterales > UBA5272 > UBA11704. The sequence goes on along the minus strand of CAZBGU010000010.1, from coordinate 7,773 downwards.
TATACTGCTCATCATTTGGTATTGGTCTAATCATTAAACATTTTTTGTCAGGAGAATTTATTGCATACAGTGATTATGAAAAAGGGTACAAAGTTTTTTCATCCAAAAACGACGAAGTAGAAGCGCTAAAGGATCATGTTTCTTCGTTAGTAAAAGAAAAAGGCGAGGAATATACCTTGTATACACACACCTTACATTCTTCTCTTACTAAAAAATATGGATATCATGTTGTTAAGGCGTATTGTCCAGCTTTTATTCCGCTTCACTTGGTTGAATACTTGGCAACGCCGGTATCGCCTCGTTTGGAGGAATTTGGACGTATACACGGTAAACATATACACGGTGAGGAGGGGATTGTTACATTACCGCATTTTTTTCCATAACATTAAAACCATGAAATCTTTTCACATATATCACCACGTTTCTAAAACAACAGAGAAAGACCTTTCTGTTGATGTTGAACATGAATCACAAAAAGAAGAATGGAAAGATTCTCCGGGAAAGATATATGAAAGATTTCCTGTATTTTGTTTGCCTTTACCACAGAAGATTGCAGAACCATTATCAGACGTAGTTGTTCGTCGTACAACAAGTCGCTCTTTTACTTCGGTTCTAACAATAGGAGAACTTTCTTCTATTCTTTATTATTCATGCGGGTCAAAAAATTTTAATGAGGAAGGAGTTCATAAGGAAGAGAGAATGTATCCAAGTGCGGGAAGGTTGTTTCCTGTGGAAGTTTATCTTTTAGTGTTTACCTCAATCGGAACAATGTCATCTGGGGTGTACCATTATACATCGTTTGATCACACGTTGAGGTTGATAAAGGCATGTACATTCGATGATAATAAGCTTGATACATTGGTTCTTTTTTCTTTTGCCAAAAATGCTGCATGTGCTGTTATATTTAGTTGTGTTTTTGAAACGGTAACACAGAAATATGGTGAAAGGGGGTATCGTTTTGCGCTTCTTGAAGCCGGGGGTATGGCACACGCACTTACTCTTACGGCAACTGCTTGTGGTGTTCATTCAGCTCAAATGGGTGGCATTGTTGATACAACAGTCGAGGATTTGCTTGATATCGATGGATCACTTGAGTCTGTTATACATAGTGTATTTCTTGGTTAGCTGTGTGCTCTCTGTTGGTTTTGATAATGGAGAGCAAGGAGAATGTGACTAGTGGCGTCAATCCATATTTCTCTATTGTAGTAGTCATGCCGCACACCTCCAATAATAATAGGAACATGGGTTTCTGTAATATGAAAAGTATTTTCTATTGTGTACTGAAACTGTAAACACCACGAAAGAGCTCTTCTTATTGAGGAGCTGTCCGTGTAAGGTAATTGTGATAATACTTCTAGTATTTTGCTTGTTCCTCTTACATAATAGTAATGATTGTGTGTTGATATTGGAAATGCACCATTGTTATTTTGGTAACAAAGGTATAGTGAGGTTATTTCCTCAGAACTTTTCTTGTATTGCTTATTTTTTGTAATAACATAAAGTTTGTGAAGAAGGAGAGGGAGTTCTGCGTAGAGAACCAGATCGACTTCTTCTTTTCTTTTGATTTTTTGCATGAACTCTTTTTTGATCGAGAGAACGCTTTCTTTGTAAATAGAAAGATACTGAGGGTTTGCACTTTCGATAAAAAGACAGTGGTATATTTTTGCAACCCAAGAACGAGTAATAACATCTTCGTTATCGGTCTTTTTTGTGTGTATATATGCTTGTATTTTTTCTTGGAGACTTTTGCTCTGTAATTCTTTTGAAACAAAAAAGGCATACGCTAAAGCTATGGTTGGTATCTGATGAAGTTGCTTTTCTTCAAATAATAGAAAGAAAGAATTAATTTCATCTTCAAGACATTCTTGGTATTGGTCGATAGTTTCGTATAAATCTTTTGAGATAAGAAGTGAATATAGAAAAAACATTTTTCTGACGACATCATCTTTTTTCTTTAGCGATGACGGATCTAGTATCGCTGGTATACTTCCAAACTGAAGTCGGACAGCGGTAAAGTACGAAAAACATCTAGTAATAAATAAGGATCCACTTTTTTCTTTGTCCGCCTTTTCGTATGCAATTGGTCCGTCCATCGACAGTGCTTTTGAATGATTGTAAGACTCAATATATGATCTTGTCTCATGTGTAACAAGTGAGGTTAAGAGCTTGCTTGAGAGTGGCACTCTAAGTTTTTCGTGTACAAGAGAATGCACCATGTGGTCAAGAGAGTGAAAATTGATACAGTTGTGTACCGAAGGTAGGTACCACCCTTGTTTTTCTCCGCTATTTATGTGATATGCCTTAGTGTGGTGTATTACGTTTTTTCTTTTGTCAGAAAATGGTAACGGAACAGGTAGGGTAGATATGAGGATAATTTCTATTCTTAATAACGTAAGCTCTTCTTCTGTTATAGGGGAAAAGCGTTCATCGGTCAGAGCGTGTCCCATTGCTTCTTCTATACCTTGATATATATATTTGTTATAGACAATTTGTGATCCCCGTAAGGATCCTTTTACCCATAATGTAATATCGACATGATATAGTGTCGTACCAGAGTGTATGTTCTTTTTTGCTTTACTTTTTGTTATTTTCTGAGTCGCTACTTCTCTTGCGTAGGAGAGCATACGTGCTTCATTGAGATTTGAAAACATACAGGAGTTTCCGCTTTTTTCATAGATATTCCATATCTGGTGTTCATATATACAGTGCCACTCCTCCTCGCTAACACTGTGCTGTACAGATAGTTTTTTAAATATGTCTAGTTTTTCATTTTCTGTTGTTATAACAAAAGAAGGTGCTAAGTTTTTGTTTGCTGATAGGTTTTTTTTATTTACAAGAAATGGTGTCGCTAGGTAGTAAAATCGCTTTTCCTTAGAATTGTGTGACTCTAGCCATGAATCAAAAGTCAACTTTTGTTGTATGAACAGGATGTCGATGTAATCTTGTGCTAGGGTGATGATTTTTTTTAACATCGTATTTTGTGCCTTATTAGTGTATCAAAAATCAATCTTTTTGTTTTTTACAACATTGTTTTTTAGAATGTCGATATACAGGGGCTTGGTGCTTTGTTTTTCTAAATATGGTAGAATCCCGTGTATTATGAAGCAGAAAATTAAAGCATTTTGGTTGATTATCATTGTGGCAGTTATTGGTGGGTGGCTATGGAAGGGGGATAGTCTTCTTAACGGTGAGTTCAAAAAGGACTTCGTGCTAGGTCTTGATCTTGCCGGAGGAGCAGCACTTACGTATACAGTAGATACCAAAGCTCTTCCTGAAGGAACAAATGTACAGGACAGTGTGGACGCACTCCGTGATGTAATAGAGCGGCGCGTGAACCTTTTTGGTGTTCGTGAACCAACCGTAACAACATCATTTAGCCGTCTTGCAAATGAATGGCGTCTTGTGGTTGAACTTCCGGGTGTTGCTGATATTGATCAAGCTGCAAAGCTTATTGGTGAAACACCCGTTCTTGAGTTCCAAACCCTTAAGAAGGACGCAAAACCTTTGACAGCATCATCCACTATGTATGAGATGATTGGCAACTACGAGAGGACCGAACTGACAGGTACGTACTTAAAGAAAGCGTCTCTTGTTTTTGATAAAACGACAAATCGTCCGATGGTAGAGCTAACATTTGATGATACAGGTGCAGTACTTTTTGCAAAAATAACGAAAGAAAATATCGGTAAGCAAGTTGCTATTTTCTTAGATGGTGTACCAATTTCATCTCCAACTGTTAACGAGGAAATCACTCTTGGTAAAGCAGTGATAACAGGTTCGTTTAGTGTAGAAGAAGCTCGTACTATGGTTGGACGTCTTAATTCAGGAGCTCTTCCTGTTCCAATATCCCTTATTGGAAAGACTGTTGTTGAGCCGGCTCTCGGAGAAAAAGCTATTGGAGCCGGAACACGTTCTGCTGTTGTTGGTTTGATCTTGATCGTTGCATTCATGATTATGTGGTATCGTTTGCCAGGTATCATGGCGTCACTTGCACTGGTTTCGTATCTTGCTATTATGCTTATGATTTTCAAGTTGATTCCTGTGACACTCACTTCTTCCGGTATTGCAGGTCTCATTATCTCGCTTGGTCTTGCTGTTGATGCTAACGTCCTTACCTTCGAGCGCATGAAGGAAGAAATTGCTAAAGGTAAGAATCTTAAAGAATCTGTTGAAGCTGGTTTTGTGAGAGCGTGGACTTCTATTCGTGACTCACATATTGCGGCTATCATTGTTTCTGTTATTCTTTTCTGGTTCGGAACATCAATTGTAAAAGGGTTTGCGTTTACATTTTTCCTTGGTGCTGTAGTATCGCTCTTCTCCGCACAAATTGTTACCCGAGTATTTCTTCGTGCAATTGTTATTGAAAAGGCAGGGAAGGTTGGTCGCTTCCTTTTTGGTTCTGGGTTTAGTAATTAGCAATTATCTTTACTACCTAATTAACTACTAACCACTATGTTTATCGTCAAATACAAAACAATGTTTATCGGAATCGCTGTAGCGATGGTTGTGGCAAGCTTCTTTTTGGTAACGCACTTTGGCATCAAGAAGGGGATTGATTTTACCGGAGGCACTGTCCTTGAAATATCATATGCAAGCTCAACAGGTAAAGTAGATGTTGACACTGCACTTTTTGCAGAAAAGGATATCAAGGCTTTTGTCATTGGGTCAAAGTCATATAAATTCATTTCTCAGAAAACATATGAAGAAACAGGTGCTGCTGTTGCAACACTTCTGAATAAAAGTGCTCATCCATACGTAGAGACCCAAGTGAATACTGTTGGTCCAACCATGGGTAAGGAAATGACAAAGAAAGCATTGATTGCTATTGCAATTGTTGCTATTGCGATTCTTTCGTTTATTGCTTTTGCATTTCGTGAGGTATCTGTCCCTGTTGCCTCATGGAAGTATGGCGTTGTTGCAATGGTAACTATTATTCACGATATTATTATTCCAACAGGCATCTATGCGTACCTTTCTGCAAAGTATGGAGCAGAGATAGACACACTCTTTGTGGTCGCCCTCCTTACTATTATGGCAGTAACTATTTCTGACAAGATTGTGGTGTTCGATAGAATTCGTGAGAATCTTAAGACATTTGGCACTAAGCGTCTATTTGATACTGTTGTCGGAGAAAGTCTTGCCCAGACCTTTACTCGCTCAGTTAATACATCGGTTACAGTTATCCTGTCACTTCTTGCTTTGTATTTTATTGGCCCTGAGTCCACAAAATTCTTTGCTCTCACATTAACTGTTGGTATGATTGTTGGAACATATTCATCCATTTTCGTTGCTTCACCACTTCTAACTTATTTTGTTGATAAGGAGAAGGCGGGGAAGAAGAAATAGAAAAGACAGTCAGTAGCCGTTAGCTTGTAGCTTGTGGCTAATGCAATACAAATGCGCGACACCTTTGGTGTCGCGCATTTGTATTGCATGTAACTCCAAATAAACTTCCCGCCACACGCTACAAACTTACCTAGCATGGTATACTTTTTTATATGGATACTCACCCACTATACGCTACAACACTTAATCATTATTTGTCGGTGCTTACTATTTTTGGATTGCTGTTTATCGGCGTGTTCGTTTTCCGTGCCATTTATCTTATCGTGTATAAAAAGATTTGCCCTATTGCTCCATTTGTTACATCTAACATTTTTTCGATTGCATTCATGCTTACATTTATCGGTGTAGGGCTGTCACTTTTTTATTCTGAAATTCTCAAGTATGTGCCGTGTGATCTTTGCTGGTTCCAGAGAATTTTTTTGTACCCACAGCTATTTATGATTGGTTACGCTTGGTACAAGAGGGATACTACTGTTTTCCGGTATACAACTGTATTGTCTATAATTGGAGCCCTTATTGCTCTGTACCATCACATGCTTCAGATCGGTTACGATCTCATGAAGCCATGTTCTGATGCACCGTTTGCGGTTGATTGTGCCAAGCCATCTTTTGTAGAGTTTGGTTTTGTCACATTTCCTCTCATGTCTTTCGTTCTCTTTGGGTTCATGATTATACTTACTGTTATCTCGTCAGTGCTTGCAAAGCAGGGTCGGTAATTAATTTATCCATACTACATGATTAAACAATTATGGAAAAACCTTCAGTACAAGCAACGGTTGTTTTTTTGAGAGATTCTGCCGGCAGAATATGTCTTGCCAGAAAGAAAAAGGCGATTCACCATGACGATGGTTCTATTGAATATAGCCTTGGTATGTATAACGGGTATGGTGGCAAGATGGAGAGAAGTGATGCTACTATTTGCCACACTGCACTACGTGAGTTACAGGATGAGTCAGGGGTACAGTCCGTGCTCGTGAGTCTTTGTCTTGTGTCACGTGTTTATTTTTACGTCAAGAAAGATGATAGTGTTACTCCGTTCATGGATGTGTCGTTCTTCTTTCTCGACACATGGACGGGTGATCCTAAGGAAAGTAACGAAATGGGTGAACCTCATTTTTTTGCACCTCACGAGATTCCTTACAACGATATGATGCCAGCAGACAAGATTTTATTAGAGAAATTGTTTCAAGGTGAAAGAAAGGTATACCAAGTTACTCTTCAGGGGAAAGATGTTTCACCGGAAATAAAAGAGCTTGATGAGGTTTTGGGGTACATTCAATGAATACTTGAAATGTATCTTAGTCTGAAGTCGGTCACATGTTTAAAATATACTTGATAAACACTTTATCTGGTAACAGATACACCTTTTGTTATGCACCATTCAAGACACTCATCGAGGACTTCATCGATAGTCATGTTACTTGTATCGATAAAGAATGCATCTTCGGCAAGTTTGAGCGCCCCAACAGCATGCCCTTTGTCTGTTTCATCACGCTTTCGTAGCTCATCGCAAAGCATCTCAAATGTCTTACCGGAGTTGCGACGCTCTTCTTCCTTGAAGCGTCTTCTCGCTCTTGCTTCTACAGAAGCATCAAGGTAGATCTTTACCTGTGCATCCGGGAATACTTCTGTCCCCATATCACGCCCTTCAGCAACAAGTCCAGGAAGCAGAATCCTTCCTCGTTGGAATTCACGAATTGCATAGCGAAGAGGTGGATAGAAGCTAATAGTTGCTGCGTTGTTGCCTGCTTCTTGGGAGGCGAGTATTGGCCAAATATCAGTATCGCGATAGATTACTTGTTTTTCGACGAACTGTATATGTTTGCTTTCTTCGATAATAAATGAGACAACTTTATTCAAGTTGTCTTCAGAGTGGTCATTGATATCGATGTTATTGATGATTGCTAGATGCGCTGAGAGGCGATAGAGTGCTCCAGAGTTGAGGTAGTTATATCCAAGGCGTTTTGCGAGGAGGCTGGCAATGGTGCCTTTCCCGGAAGAAGATGTCCCATCAATTGCAATAATTGGAATGGGATTCATACTCATATACTCTCAAGTATATCATATATTTTTGTGAAAGATGTGTATAAAGTATGTTAAATAATAAGGCCTTTTAGGCTTTGCCTGGCAGCTTTTAGCTTCATGTATTTCCAAGTAATTATTATCTGTATGGAGGCATTTGGCTGTGCACGAGGAGTGAATCTCTAATAGCTGGATAAATTCCTTGACTTTGCTTTATCTTTCCTATAGAATAGGACCTACTTCTTACTGATAAACAGTACGTAGTAATTGTAGTCACTTTGACAAGTAAATACGAAGCTATCCAGTGCCAGTTTTAATTTTTAGAAATTTCTAATACTAAAACTGGAGCTGGAGTGACGCTTCACATACATTACACAAATTGTGCATTTTTTGTTTTTCTTTTGT
>CAZBGU010000009.1:0-28001 GCA_964491805.1 uncultured Candidatus Saccharibacteria bacterium | reverse complement strand
TCTGGTTTCTCCAAGTACCAATACTTGATGTTCAGCAAGATGTCATCATACTCACGAGGGATAACAGAACTGTAGTCAAAGTTCTTTACTTCTTTGAGTACTTCTATAATTCCAGTATCAGCTGGACCAAAGAGTAGTATGTTCTTTGCAAATCTCGTGTCTTCATCGTGCTTGTACGACAAGATAAACTCATACATCATAAGTACACCCATCAAAATAGTTTTACCTGCACCCATCGTGAGAGCGAGTACATAGTTTGCATATCCATATTCAGCGTAGCCAAGTTCAGCAAGTTTCTTCTGGATGCGTTCAGCTTTTTTTTCTTCAGCAAGGTCATCAAAGAGGTCAATGATGTCATTGGTGAAGCCAAGAGCCTTGAGAAGGTCCTTGTTATCTTTCGCAACTATTCCAACTATTTTTGGAACGGAAGCATTGTTCATTATCTCTTTGAGGTAGATATATGTTTCAAGAGCTTCACGTTGTGGCTCGTGAAGAAAGTTATTGCTTTTGATGTGTGTGAGAATGTTTCGTGTTTCTGGATAGATACCTTCATACCCATTTTCACGCCACTCACGGACCATATTTTGAAGTAGTTGAAGAAAAAATTGCATATATTATCTAATCCATTTGATTGTACGAGTGTCATCAGCAAGCCAATCTTTTATTATTCTTGGAGAGATGGAAAGTATTCCAAAACTATCTAGTTTATTTATTTCGTCAGAACGTTCTTCATTTTCTACTGGTATGTATGTCCTATACTGTGGGTCATTACCATTCTCGTAGTCTATTTCTTCTTTGAACTCATAAAAGTAGAGCTCGCCTGAAGGCTTATGTCTGATAAGTCTTCTCATTAGATGGCTGTCTTCTGTGTAAACTTTTATCGTATCAAAATTATCTACAGACAAGTCATTTTCAGAGAGGTTTTCAATTTTTTGCAAGGATGTTTCGTTCATAGTTTTTATTTGATTACTATCTCGTGAGTTTCAAAGTATTCCTCCCCAAGAACATCAACTATTTTGACAGCCACAGTATATGTTCCTTTTTTGTCGTAGGAGTACTCGTGGGTAGTTTCAACAAGACCACCTTTATTTTCTTTATGTATAAATATCTCTGCGTTGAATGAAATATCAGTTCCTTTCTTTTGACCTTCTCCGTAGTTCACATCAATCACAATGTGCTCAAGAGCCTGTCTATAATCAAAGAGTTGAACACGTTCAGCAACAGAAAGTCTCTTCTCATTCTCAAGCTCAAGACGCTTCATAAGAAGTGGAGAGTAGTAGTCTTTTACGTCTATAGTGAGCTTATTTCCTTTTACAGAGTAAGCGATATTTGCTTCAGTGGGTTTCTTGAAGTCTAGTTCTTTTTTATCAATCTGAATGTCTCGTATTTCAATCTCAACACCAGTATTGTTTTCTTTCTTTACAAAGTCACGCACATCAAGCTCAGCACCACTACAAATAACAATTACTTTATTTTCAAAGGTTGTGTCTTTTTGTTTTGAAACTTTCTTTACTACGAAGAGGTCTTTGTTCTTTTTTATAGCATCAAGAACAAGTGAGATATCCATTTTACCAAGCACTCTGTTTGGAGAAATTATTTTTACATAGTCAGCACCAAGAGTTCCATCAAAGTCACCACGAGTAAGTTCTTCAACTCGGTATGTTTCAATCAAAAGCTGTTTTGCTTGTATTTCATTTGTAAATACCTCGTAATGGTTCACGTTGTACACCTTGAAAGCATCTTTACTTTTTTGCTCCTTTAGTATCTTATTTATGCGTTGAGTTGCTGTTATTATTGCACCCTTATTGATGTCACAAGCAATCCATTTCCTATTTAGTTTCTGAGCAACCACAGGAGTTGTTCCAGACCCCATAAAACAGTCCATAACAAGGTCTCCTTCGTCTGAGGATGCTGTTATTATTCTTTCAAGTAGTCCTTCTGGTTTTTGTGTCGGGTAATCAACATATTCTGAAGAGCCACTAATTAAGGGTTTTGTTGCATCGTGGTCCCAAACGTCACGAACGTAAACATCAGAAAAATATGTATCAAAAAGTTTATTTTTAAGCCTTAACGGTAATGAGTTTTTCTTTTTAAGACACTCAGCAATCTCTTTCTCTTCTTTCTCTGAAAGGTTTTTTATTTCTGAAGATTGAACTTGGGTGTCAATAAAAGGTTTTTCATAAATAACTCTTTCTTTTAGTGGTTTGAAAATATAATTAGATGATTTTGAATATAATAAAATTGTATCGTGTTTCCTTGCCCAAGTAGTTTTTCCTACTCCTTGTATTCTATATCCCCAGACTATTTCATTTATAAAATTATCTTCACCAAAAACTTCATCCATAATCAAACGAATGTACGAATTACGATGCCAGTCACAATGTAGATAAATTGAACCCTTTTCTGATAAAAGTTCTCTTATAATAATCAATCTTTCATACATAAACTGAAGATATTCATCTTTTTCCCAAATATCTGTATATTGCATTTGTTCAATAACACTTTGGTCTACTCCAGCAAGACGTTTTTCATTTAGTTTTATTCTTTTGACGTAATCAGCCTTACTGTCAAAAGGAGGGTCAATGTATACCAAATCAACCTTCCCTCTGTAGTCTTTGAGTAAGTGAGCAAGAACCTGTTTATTGTCACCCCAAAATATCTTGTTCCAATCCTTTGCATTCATATTCCCATACACTTCTTTTTCTTGAGCAGGGAACCATTCAATACTTTTTGGAGCACTCTTTTCATACCACTGAAGCATTGCCCTTCCTTTAGTTGTTGAGAGTTTCTGTATGATACTTTCTGGCTTTTTTATTGTTTCTTTTTTCATATACATTTGCATTTATGATTGGTAATAACTATTTTGGATGCTGAACAAACTTTTCTAGGTCTTCTTTTCTATATCTCCTTACTTTTCTTTCTCCGATACGAATTGCAGGGAGTATTCCTTTTTTGTCCCATTGTCTAAGGGTATTTTCGTGACACTTTAGGTAAAGAGATGCTTCTTTGAGAGTGAGTAGTTCAGGTAAATTATCAGGTTTTTCGTGTTTTTTAGGGTCCATATTTCTTTGATATTTTATCTAACATTTGATACTATTATCATACACGACTTACTACACTTTCTCAATCTTGACCTTGTGCATAAGCGAATGTAAATGCCTATGAGTACACCATACACAGACCCAAAAGATTTTGCGATGCATATCAGTGGAGAGTTTCTCTCTGAGTTTTTGAAAAGAGAGTTTTCAATTGACTTCTCTATTGTAAAAGATGAGAAGAGAGAAGAAATGTCTGAACGCTTTATTGAAACCCTTGATAAACACTCTGACAGAGATAAGATATTCGTAGAATTAGAATATATCAACGAGCTTTCATCACCTCGCCATATAGATGCTTTATATGCAAGAGCAACCCTTGAAAGAAAAGTTATAGACATCGCCACTTACGAGAAGTGTAAAAATGATGATGAGCGTGCTTTGTGGTGGTTTATGAACCATAAAAGTATTTTTGAACAGCACGCTGAGTTCAATGATATTGAAGACCTATCTGGTGCGAAAGAAATAATCATTCCCGAAAAGTATACAAAGGGGTCTGGAGAGATAACAGATATTGGCTTTGAAAATCTTCAGAAAAAAATATCCTCTATCTACTCAAAGAGCCTTCGTGGTGATAAGTGTAAAGTAAAATGTTGGAAGAAAGACGATGATGACACTCTAATAATTAGAGCCTATCTGGAAGACCTTCCTACTGGAGAACTTGCTTTTGATGGTGATGAAATAACATCAAACAAGCCACATCGCCCTGTTTTTAGTGTGGTATTTATCTACAGCCCAAGACTAAATATGCTTGGAGTAAAAGCCGTTGGTGGTATAGAAAGAATAGAAGGTCTACAAGGGGCTTTTTGTGAACTTTTTCTTGGCTGTACTCTTGACCAGACAGAGAAGAGAGCTTTTGACCTTAGAAACATATCGGACATTGCGAACGTTGAGCTCGTAACAGACCCATCAGACGACGTTGAAAAAGTGTATCTCAAAGCAATTGAACTACGACATATCTCTGGCGTAGCTCATAGTGTCAGAGTAGACGTTGGAGGAAAAGAGAGGTCCGCTGGAACTGATGGCATAAAAGACCTTCTTGAAGAAATTGGACTAAAAAACCTTTCTCAGTGGGAGGTAAAGAAGATTGAGCTCAAGTTCATTTTCAAAAGAACTCTTACTGTAGCGAGAAAGCGACAAATTACTGTGCGTATTACTCCAGACGGATGCAGTCTCAAGCAACGCAAGGAAGACAAAGTTATCAGAGGGCTTTTACAAAAATGGGGTTTTGCTAAATAGTATATGGACTGGTTTTTTGAAAGGCTCAACAGCTCAGCTGAACCAGTATTTGGATATAAAGATAAGAGCAATCATAAGAAAGAGTTTGCTCAATTGCTAACACTTGGACTTCTCAAAGAGGTTGATATTGCAACAGAAATTGAATGCACTCTCTGTGATGACGGACACCACTCAACACCATTTCAGAATGATGATGGGTTTTTTATTATCTGTGGCTCAAGTAACCGCAAAATTGAAGAAGATGAGCTCAGGGTTTGGACCATCAATCAGAGTAAACTCCTACAGCTCATCAAAGATACGTTAGGTGTCACTGGTAAAACTGTAGACGAAACTCAAGGAGACAAGAAGCTTTGGAAGCTTGGTACAAACACCACAAAACACAATACTCTTCACTATTACTATTTGCGACAGGACAGCCCTCTTGAGTTTGAGAGACTACGTAACGACGTTCACGATGTACGCAATGCTCACAACGTTATCTTCACCAATACAGATACTGTAAGTGGTCCAGACAATCAGAACCAGTTCATACCGCTACACCTTCTTGTAGATGGAAGTAAGGCTTTTTTTAGTGTCAAAAAACTTGAAGAGCTTCTCATAAAAAGAAGAAGAGTTCAGTTTGATACCAGAACAGGAAACCTCTATCTTGATGGAACTTTGCTTCACGCTTTTGGTACTAGCAATGAACAGAAGTATTTTATTGAAAAACTTTGGAACGACTTTGAGCAACCTGTAAGCAATACAGACGTGTATGATTTTGTACGAAAAAAGATGGGTTCAGGGGTAGCGGATACAGCTCAGAAGTACTGCAACAAGGTAAAAAGTGCGATTTCAAGAGACTATCCAGATATAGCAAAAGTCCTTATACAGCCACAGAAAAATGAGTATATGCTCAAGACACCTGATAGATAAAACGTAGATAAAAACAGGAAATTATAGACCGATTTCTCGTTGCATAAAAAGTACTCTGAAAGGGTACTTTTTCTTTTGGTGGAAAGAGAACACTTACAACTAAATCACCAATGTAAATGTCTATGCAAAAAAACATAAACGCAAATGAAGATTATGAGGTAATACCTCTTGATGATTGGAAGAATTATTTTTACAGTACAGATTTTGACTTGGCTGTGACACTCTTATGTAAGAACTACACCCTTGCAACAATAGATGCTGAACACGGAGGAAAGATGGTGTTTATTTTCAAAAGTGGTTATGGTCTTGGTGACGTTGTTGATGGCTACTGGTCCAACAGAGTATCCGTGAACCCTCTTGAGTTCTCTAATGCTCGCAAGAACTTGAAATCACGTATTTTTGGTATGCGTAAGAACTACAAATAAGCATATGAAAAAAGACAACAACGAAGAAAAGAAGGATAAGCCAATCTTGAAGACATCAATTGTAACTGAAGACGCACTCTATGAGATGGTCTATGAGAAAACACTCAACAAGACTTCGTATTTCAAAATGAGTAAGTACGGAAAACTTGAATGTTTCATTGAAGAGGTTGAGATAGATGGGAGAAAATATGTTCCTCTTCCACCGACATACAATCTCGTGGAGAAAGGTGTCATCTTGTTCCCATCACTTGCTCTACCATATACGAATGAGGAAGAGATACTCAAAGAAATACAGACATTCATTCACAAGTATCTTGATATATCAGAAGTGTTTGAACAGATAGCAACGTACTACGTACTCTTTACGTGGATGTTTGATAGGTTCAACGAAGTTCCTTATCTACGAGCAATTGGAGACTTTGGTACAGGCAAATCTCGCTTTCTACAAGCAATTGGTATCTTGTGCTACAAGCCAGTGTTTACAGGTGGAGCAACCACTCCAAGTCCGATTTTTCGCATTGTAAACGAAGTACACGGAACTCTAATTATTGATGAAGCTGATTTCAAGTTCTCTGATATGACCTCCGAGATAGTGAAGATACTCAACACTGGATACCAGAAGGGTATGCCTGTTCTACGCTCTGAAGGTAAAGGAGTTTTTGAGGTAAAAGCATATGATGTTTTTTGTCCAAAGATTGTTGCTACTCGTGAGACATTTTCTGATAAAGCTCTTGAGAGCAGATTTCTCGTAGAAGAAATGGGAGCTGGAAAACTACGGACCGATATACCAAGAACGCTTGATGAGACTTTTTACAGTGACGCTGAAGCAATACGAAACAAGCTCTTGATGTGGAGACTAAAGAACTATTTTGAACCCATTGTGCTCAAAGAAGAGTTGATTGAGGGTATTCATCCAAGACTAAATCAGATTGTTATTCCACTTCTCTCTATCATCAAAGACGAAGCAATAAGAAACCATCTCAAGACCTTCATAGTGAAGTACAACACTGAACTTGTAGCTGATAGAGGTCTTACGTGGGAGAGCGATATTGTGTTTGCAATTCTCAAGCTTGAATACGAAAAGAAAGGAAACGAAGTCACAGTGAAGGACGTGACACTCTGTGTGAACAATGAAATTGAAATTGGTGAGGATACTTTACAGGCAAGAAAGGTTGGTTGGTATCTACGAGCACGTCTACAACTGAAGACCTACAAGACAAGAAAAGGTTATGTGCTCTCGTTCAAAGAGAATAGGAAGAAGCTTGATTTTTGGAAGGAGCGTTTCGGTATTACCGATGCGGATATTCGTGGTGAACAAGTGAATGATGTGAACGTCGTAGACGATATTAGTAAGCAACAGGAGATTTTCTAATCAATACATATATGGAAATACAAACAAAAACAAAAGGTGGTCCAAAGACTGAAGGTGGTAAGCTTGTTTCAAAATACAACGCTATCAAACACGGATTACTCACTAAAGAGGTCCTTGTAGAAGGTGAAGAGAAGGATGTGCTCAAAAGTCTTGAGACATCGCTCTACGAGGCTCTTGAGCCTGTAGGAACGCTTGAGGAAATACTATTGGACCGCATAGTTTCAAACGTGTGGAGACTAAGAAGAGCGGTTGTCGTAGAACGTAACACTATGGAGTTTATGATGGAGGACACTTTCCCTTCTATGATTGGTGACACAGTAAAGAAAGGCTACAAAGATGCGATAGATAATGGAGCGATAGAAAATGTACTTCGCTACGAAACTACTATTGAAAGAAGTCTCTTCAGAGCGCTTCACGAGCTTGAACGGTTACAAGCAAAAAGAAATGGAAAAGACACTCCAATTCCAGCTGTGGTTGATGTATCCGTAGACGGTATACAAGGGTTCGTTTCGCAAAAATAACTCCAGATAACAGGTAGTATTCCTATTGATTTCGGAGGAAAAATAAAAACTATGAGCAAAACAGAAGCTGATTGGTGTAAGAAAATAGAAATATGGTGGCTACTTCGTGATATGAGTATTCACGGTACGACATACAAGAGTACAACTATTTCTTGGGGAGAAGATGGGTCACGAGGACGTATTTCAGCACGAGTTTCTCTCTATGAAGAAAAGTATGTTCAGTTTATCTATACACAAACAGACAACACCACAGGAGAGAAGAAGGACTTTGACTATAAGGTTCAACTCGTAGAAACACCGTGTCATCTTGGAGGTACTCGCTTCTGGTTTGAGTGTCCACTTTTCAAGAAAGGACAGTACTGTGGAAGACGTGTTGGTGTCCTCTACAAAGACGGAGACTATTTCGGATGTAGACATTGCTATGAGCTTACGTACTCATCAAGAAACAAAAATAGAAACCATTATCTCAATCCTCTATTCAGAGTTCTTGAAATAGAAATGGAAGAAGAGAAGCTCTATAAGAAGGCAAAGCGTTTTACATACAAAGGAAAGCCAACAAAAATAAGACAGAAAATTGCAAAACTGGACGATGAAATGTTTCATAGTTATCGCCAGTACACGCAACTAGAAAAAGGTGTCCGATTGGGTACAAAAGGTCGTAAGAAATAACAAAAATTGCTATAATGAACAAGCTACACAACCAAGACGAATATGACGGAAAATTGAAGCCTGAAGGGGGTCTACAATCGTCTTTGTGTAGCAACAATGTACCGTCTTGTAGTTCCCCTTTAGGTTTTACTAATTTCATTTCTGAAGATGATGCTCTTGATTACCTTGCTGAGGTTCTTATAGACGCATTTTTGGACCATAAAAAAGGATATGCAAATGAACGCACAAAAAAGAGCAGTGCTCTATGTCCGAGTATCAACGAAGGAACAAGTTGATGAAGGAAACAGTCTCAATACTCAAGAAAAGCATTGCCGAGAATACGCACTCAAAAATGGCTATGAAGTTGCTGAAGTGTTCGTAGAGCAAGGAGAGAGTGCAAAGACCTCAATGAGAACAGAACTTCAGAGGATGCTTTTATACTGTTCAGATAAAAAGAATAAGGTGAATGCAGTTATTTCATATAAAATTGACCGACTTTCACGCAATACAGACGACTACAGTCAGCTACGCATTCTGCTCAAAAGGTACGGGGTAGAAATAAAGTCTGTGACTGAGTATTTTGAAAATACTCCAGCTGGTCGTTTTATGGAGAACATAATTTCTAACGTGGCACAGTTTGATAATGATGTACGTGCTGAACGTTGTGCAGGTGGTATGAAGGATGCAATGAGAGAAGGCAGATACGTATGGATGGCTCCTGTTGGTTACGATAACGTACGTATTGGTGGTAAGGCTACCATTGCACCAAACGCAACAATGGCTCCACTCATAAAGCAAATGTTTGAGATTATAGCGAAGAACACTCACGCTCTTGAAGATGTTAGAAAGATGATGACTGTACTTGGTCTTCGTCTGAAAAATGGAAAACCTCTCAGTAAACAATACTTCTACAAAATGATACGAAGTAGAGTATATATTGGGATGATAGAAAAGTTTGGAGAAAGCCATAAGGGTTTGTTTGAACCAGTGCTTGAAGAAGAGTTGTTCAATCAAGTTCAAAGAGTTCTCAATCAAAGAGGTAAGAGAATGTCACAATATAAGCTTGATAGTGAAGATTTTCCTCTTCGTCGCTTCATATTCAGTCCTGAAGGAAAGAAGCTTACTGGGAGTTGGTCCAAAGGAAGAAGCAAGAAATATCCTTTCTATCGTTTTGAGGTGAAAGGCTCTAACTATAACAGAGATAAGTTTGAAGAGGCTTTTATGGCTTATATGGACAAGTTTCAGCTTGATAAAAAACACATACAGAAGTTACAAACGAAACTGAGAGAGAAACTTGGAAAAGCTACAGCAAATGAGCAGAAGGATGCAAAAAAACTACGTGCGTACGTTGATGAACTTCGTGAACGCCAGAATGTGCTTATTAAGAAAAACCTTGATGGGTTTATTAGTGACACTATATTGAAACAACAATTGGACCTCATTGAAAAAGAAATGACAGACGCTCAAATCAATCTTGCTTCTATGAAAGAGATGGAAATTGACTTTGATGAAGTTCTTGGCTTTGTTTCTCATTACTTAGAGAACCCAAGTGTTGTATGGAAAGATGCAAAATTGGAGAAACAATTGAAACTACAATGGTTCCAATTCCCTCAAGGTATCGTCTATGAAAATGGAAATTATGGAACCGCTCAAATAGCCTGTATTTTCAAGACAAAAGACGCCTTTTCAGCGTCTTTGTCTTCTGGGGTGGACCCTAGGAGAATCGAACTCCTCACCTCCGGAGTGCAAAACCGGCGCTCTACCATATGAGCTAAGGGCCCTTATATTTGGGTGTCTATAATACTACCATATTTTTATTGTGAGTAAAAGGGGGTAGCGTGCAGGGTGTTCCTTTCATATCATACTAGTATTCTTTATACTGTATAGTATATGAAAATGATTGATAGTATTTATTATTTGTTTGATAAGATGGAGGATCACATTAGAGCACGGTTAGCACGGCATCCATTTATTTATACATTCATTGGAGGGGCTGGGGTTGTTTTGTTTTGGAGAGGTGTATGGCATATGGCGGATATATTCGAGAAGGCGTCACAGTTTGGCGGATATCTTTTTTCTCCACTAGGATCAACCATTCTTGGTGTTGTAATATTACTTTCTACAGGGTTGTTTGTGTCGGTATTTATTGGAGATTCAATTATTATGTCAGGTATTAAGCATGACAAGAAAATTATTGAGAAGACTATTGAAGATGTTGATTCTGAGAAGATCGATATTGAGAAAGTTCTCCATGCTATTGTTACAATGAAGAATGAGCTTGAGGCCCTAGAACACAAGGCTCGTACAAAGCATGCAGAAAAGTAGTTACCAGATTTTTATATAACAAACATAGTATGCAAGATGAATATAGTGAGGTACAAACCGTGGAGCAGATAGATATAGAAGAGTCAGGAGTGGGTCCTGTAGGTGTTGTTAACAAAGACACTGCGGAGCTGGAAATTAGTAAGGAAGTTCTTGATATTTTACCTTCAACTAAAGTGGAAAGTGAGACAGAATAAAAAGTGTTTTCCTTCTGTTTGAAAATACAAAACATGATCTGATCGGTCACCTCCCAGATGAGTTTTACCTAACATAAGGTTATGTGTTTTACGGTATGGTTTTGTTGCGGTATAGCCAAATTACTTCTATATAAATGTGCTTTGTAATATATCGTATAAACATGGTAAAATCGTAAGATATGCTAGACATTAAATTTATTCGTGAAAATAGTGACCTTATTCGCTCTGCTTCCGTTAAGAAGTGTATGTCCTTTAATGTGGATGATCTTATTGGTATTGATACACAGCGGCTTACACTTCTGCGTACCGTAGAGGAGCTTCGCGCAAAGCAAAATGCTGCAAGTGATGCTATTGCAAAAGTATCTGCACTTGAACGTGCTGACCTCATTGAATCAATGAAAGCTGTAAAAGATGAATTGAAGGCACGCGAAGAAGAACTTGAAGTTGTTATGAAGTCATGGCGAACACTCATGCTTGCCGTTCCGAATATCCCCGATATGTCAGTGCCCGAAGGGACAAGCGACGCAGATAATGTTGAGGTTAGAAAATGGGGATCGATCCCAACATTTGATTTTACCCCGCTTGATCATATTGAGCTCATGGAAGGTGGCGACATGGTTGATTTTGATCGTGGCACGAAAACAGCTGGTTTTCGTGGTTATTTTCTTAAAAATGACGGAGCAATGCTCGAGATGGCTATCTGGCAGTATGCTATGGCACGGTGGCAGAAGAAAGGTTTTACACCAATGCTTGTGCCATCACTCGTTAAGCGAGAGACGCTTCTTGGTACTGGATATTTGCCAGCAGGTGAAGATGATCTTTATAAAGATGGCAACGACTACTTAGCTGGAACAGGTGAAGTGGCAACGATGTTTTACCATGCAGATGAGGTGTTAGACAGCTCGTCGCTTCCTAAAAAGTATATTGTCTGGAGTCCATGTTTTCGTAAGGAGGCTGGTAGTCATGGGAAGGATGTGAAGGGGCTTGTACGTGTTCATGAATTTTACAAGTGTGAACAAGTGGTTTTGTGCGAGGCAAGTCATGAGACATCAGTAAAACACCATGAGGAAATTGCTCGCAATTCAGAAGAGATGATGGAGGAGCTTGGTGTGCCGTATCACACCGTGGTGAATTGTGGTGGTGATCTCGGTCAAGGTCAAGTTAAAAAGTACGACATTGAAGCGTGGCTTCCATCTCAAGAGAAGTATCGAGAGACACACTCTGCAAGTTACTTTCATGATTTTCAGACACGTAGACTTAATATCCGTTACAAAGACACAAACGGTAAACTTGAGTATACTCATTCGCTCAACAATACAGCAGCGGCAACACCGCGCCTTCTTATTGCGATTATCGAGAATTATCAACAAGCAGACGGTACAATTAAAGTCCCAGATGTGCTTGTTCCATATATGGGAGGTAAGACCGTTATCGGAATGCCATTTCGTGCATAAACTATGAAGATCAAACGGCGAACTTTGGCCTCACTAATAGTATGGGGGATGAGAGTTGCTGTCGTGGTAACATTGCTTGGTATTTTCCTTTTATACACGCGTACTGAAATTTTTACTATTACTTCATATGATATTGTTGGTGTTGATGACGAAACGCGTCAGCTAATCATTAATGATCTTCGTGATGTAGTGAGACGGCCGGTGTACTTTGTTGTTCCAGGGGGCAAGATATTTACGTACAGCACAGAAGCATTCACGGATGCCGTTCGCTCTAGGGTGACCGACCTTGGGACAATCGATATGCGTCCTGTCGGGCTGCATACAGTTAGAATTACCGTCACGCAGCTCACTCCTCTGTTTAGAGTAAGCGACAATGAAGCCATATCGTCTGACGGGATTATATTTTTAACGAGGAAAGACATTCATGCTTATCCATCTATTGTTATTGGGTCGTCAACAAAAGAGACAGTCAAACGATCTGGTCTTTTGTTTGCGCAGGTTATGCAAAATGGTCTACCGATTGATAAGATATTTTTGTCTGATCTTGCTGATTTTTGCGACAAGGTTAGTAGTATTGTTTTTCCGGTTAGAAGTATTCTTGTGGAGCCTAGTGGAGATATAACTCTTTATAATGCAAGTGGAACAAGCAAAGTAATGTTCTTAAAAGGGGTGAGTCAAAAAAAGGTGTGGTCAACACTTGTAAGTGCTATCGACACTGACCCGCTTAAAAGTAAGCTTAAAACTGAGAAAGAAAAGTTGGAGTACCTTGATGTAAGATATGGTAATAAAGTTTTTTATCGTTTTAGTGATATGGCATTTCAAAATACTAAGGGTGCTGCTATAATGGACAACCATGCTACGACAACTCCTGTCGTTACTGCAACGACATCACAACACTAATAAGGTGCACAAAAAGATGGACGCACATCCGGTGCGTGGTTTTTGGCAAAAGATAATCGACGAGAAAATTATACACGGAAAGAAGATTGCTGTTATTGCACCTATGGCAGATGTTACTGATGTTGCATTTCGTACCATGATTGCCAAGTATTCTAAGCCACACGGTCCTGACGTGATGTGGACTGAATTCGTATCAGCTGATGGGTTGAACAGTCCTGGTAGAGAGGTGCTTAAACGTGATCTTGAGTTCAGTGAGATGGAACGACCAATCGTTGCGCAGCTCTTCACGTCTACTCCAGAGAATATGAAAAAAGCCGCAGCACTATGTCGCGAGCTTGGCTTTGATGGTATTGATATCAATATGGGGTGTCCTGATAAAAGTATCGAGAAACAGGGTGCAGGTTCAGCACATATGAAGGACTGGAGACGTGCACAAGAAGTGATACGAGCTGCGCAAGAAGGAGCGGGCGACATGCCTGTATCAGTGAAGACTCGTATTGGTTACAACAAAGAAGAGTGGCGTACGTGGATCCCAAGAATTCTTGAGTGTAATGTCCCCGTACTTACTGTGCATTTGCGTACTCGAAAGGAGATGTCACTTGTCCCAGCCCACTGGGAGATTATGCCGGAGATTGTAAAACTCGTACGAGAGATCACAGGTGAAGTGAAAGACGGAGGAACTATTCTTATTGGTAATGGTGACATAAAATCTATACAAGAAGGAGTAAGTTTAGCAAAAGAGTCAGGTTGTGATGGCGTGATGATTGGGAGAGGGTTGTTCGGGACCCCGTACTTTTTCGACGCCGACTTCGCAGACTCTATGCAGGCTTTGCAGCCTAATCCAGAAATCATAGCAAAGAAATTAAAGATAATGGTGGAACACACGAAGTTGTATGAAGAGAAGCTTGGTGATATTAAGAGTTTTGCAATTATGAAAAAGCATTTTAAGGCTTACGTGAATGGATTTGATGGTGCAAAAGAACTCCGCATGGAATTGATGGAATGTGAGAATGCAAAGGAGGTGGAGAAAGTCGTATGCAATTGGTTAGAAAAAAGTGAAAAGGTTTTATAGTCAACTCTTCGTCTGTTAAGATGTTGTTTGTTCTTGTCTAAAAGCAAGATGCACGAGGTCTTGTCGACCTCGTGCGCTTTGTCGTCTTCTGTCGTCTACGGAGAGTCCGCGAGACTTTCGACGTCTATTTCTTCACCGTCCCTCGCAGCCCTTACGAGCTCGAGAACTTCTTCTGGAGTTACGTAGTGAGCCAGCACCCTGCCGTACCTCCGGATTTCGAAATAAGCCCCGCTAGGAGCTCTACTCATCGAAGTTTGACTTTCGGTGATCCGAATGTCTTTTGGTGCAAGAACATCGTTGTAGTGCTTGATGTTCTCACGCACCTCCATTGCTGCCTTGGCCTTCCTCCTCTGGTTCCTAATCAGGTACACGGTGAGAAGGGTTACGATGATTGGAACCAGTACGGTGGTTATTTCTTCCATTTGCTTCCTCTTGCTTCCTCTGATACGAAGTTGGTGGTATGGTCAAGGTTGTGTCAATTGGTAAATGTAACGATAATTGGCACTTCGGCTGAATTCTACAATATTTTTGAGAAAATTAAAACAAAAAGGTAAAAAGTATAAAATCCTAGTTTCAATCTGGTATACTATCTGTAATTATGTCAGAACATCATATTGCACTCTATCGAAAATATCGTCCAGCATCCTTTAGTGATGTTGTTGGACAGGAACAGATTGTTGAGCTCCTTCAGTCTGCTATTAAACAAAAAAAAGTTTCTCATGCTTATCTCTTTTGCGGAGGAAGAGGTACTGGCAAGACCACCGTGGCTAGAATTTTTGCGCATGATATTGGATGTAACTCGGAAGATATTATAGAGATCGATGCGGCATCTAACCGTGGCATCGACGAGATACGTGAGCTTCGTGATGCTGTGCGTACTGCACCATTTTCTAGTCCATACAAGATATATATTGTCGACGAAGCTCACATGCTTACCAAGGAAGCAGCGAATGCGCTCCTTAAGACTCTTGAAGAGCCTCCAACACACGTGATCTTCATCCTAGCTACGACCGACCCTGAGAAACTTCCTTCTACTATCGTGTCACGTTGTCAGAAGGTTGTGTTTAAGTCACCAGATATCTCAACGCTCGCTAAGCGTCTTCAGTTCGTCGCACATGGAGAGGGTAAGGAGATTGACGATGTAACTGCAGAACTTATTGCAAGTCATGGTAAAGGTTCATACCGTGATGCGCTTGGCGTGCTTGAACAGATCCTCACTACGAATGGTAAGAAAATTACTCATGATGCAGTACATAGATTTCTTGGAGTTACTGATAAGAATCTCCTCATCATGTTGCTTACTGCTGTATGTAAAAAGGATAAGGTCGCTCTAGCTGAAGCTCTTTCAAATCTTTCAACTTCAAACGTTACTCCGATCAAGGCATATGATGACTTTACTGAGATGGTACGTGTCGGTCTTCTTGCGCGAATTGGTGAGAAGGAACATGAAGGAACTGCCCAGGCGAAACTTGCGAAAGAATTTCCGTTTGTGATTAGTTCGAAAATGATTCTCGAACTACTCTCGAAACGTCATCTTCTCGAAGTTAGCGCAGTTTCTGTATGGGCTGCATTTCAGGCAATTATGGTTGAGATTGTTGAAGATGGAAGAACTGCGTAGATAAGATGTAAATATGACGATTGGCATAATGAGAGATGTCGAAGGTGTAGCTCATTAACTGTCTGTCCACGATTGTCACATCACAAGAGCTGCTTCTCGTTAATGCCAATAAACATCACAGAAAGAAGAATTACTGACCAGCAAGAGTGTAGCGGTTATCTCAGAGATGATAACAAGCGCTCGTTTCTTAGCAGGGAGACTTTTCTGTAATGAGGTTGTACCGACTTTGGTGAGGTGGTTGATAACAATACAATTGTCAAACATGATGTAGTTTTTAGGAGAGTACACCTATCTTGAATCGTGCAAGTATGCGCATTATTTTTTGTTTACCTGCATGCTGGTTCATGAATGAATCTGTGCCGTCATGTCCGCACATAGAGAGTATCGGCTGGTCTCCACCTTCATGTTCGGTGACGAAAAGGGTAAGGTCGTATACACTACCACGCACTACAGTGTAACAACTAGAATGATTATTGTGTTTGGCGATGTCGTTAAGGTTGAATGTAGCAACACCAGGTGTTACAATTCCTGTTTTTGTATCAAGTGTTGAAGGTATTCCATTAGTATTAACAACATATGACGTTGGGGCCTTTTGATTAAATATTGTATAGGCGTACATACTAAGTGAGACAGCAAATATAATGATAATGAGTGGAATGAGATATATTCTAAGTGATTTCATATACTATACTACTATGCATTTCTTTGCTTCTTTATTTCATGAGTGTGTTAGTTGTATGTTGCCGTCCTTCGGTATTCTTAAAGTTAACAACAGCGTACCACGCGTACAGTGTAGAGATTCCACCTACCAAAAAAGGGAATCGTACACCGAGCAATCCAGCGATTATGCCGCCAAGCAAAGGTACTATTCCTTGAGAAAATGCTGAAAGTGATCCGTTAATACCTAGTGCTACACCTTGCTTTTCTTTCGACACTGAAGTACTGAGTAGTGCACCTAAATTCGCCATCGACAGACCTTGGGGTACAGCAATGAATGGAATGAGGGTATACTGAAATAAAAGTGTTGGCATGAATGGTGTAAGTGCAGTAGTAACACCAACTGCTATCATGCTAAAACGTAAAACTTGAATTGGTTTCCATCTATTACTGATAAGTCTTAATATTGCTGCTTGTGTAATTACGATACAGATACCAATAATTGCAAAGTATGTACCAAGTTGTGATTCACCGATACCATATTCTCGTACAAGATACAGCCCAGAGAAGGAAGTAAAGAATGTGAATCCTGTGTAGTAGAAAAAGTTTGCCTTGTAGATATGAGCAACTTCCTTATCAATGAGTGCTACTTTGATATTGTGTATTGCTTTCCATGGAGTAAGTTTTTTTGCTGCTGGTCGATTTTCTTTGTGTGTTTCAGGAAGGAATAAGTACACAGAAATCATGTTGCAAACTCCTAGTACGCTAGCTACCCAAAATGGTGCAGCCGGCGACCCAAAGATGTGTGCGAGGTAACCGCTAAGAGCAGGTCCTACAACAAAACCAATGCCAAAGGCGGCACCAATGAGACCGAAGTTTTTTGCTCTACTTGTTGGAGTAGAAACATCAGCTATTGAAGCTTGTGCAATACTGAAGTTCGCGGCAGCAAGCCCTCCGATGATGCGACTAATAAGAATAAGTGTCAGTGACTTGGTTATGATGCCAAGTCCGAAAATAGATTGTGATACCGCAAGGACCGATACACCGACAAAAAGTAATTTTTTTCTACCATATACATCAGAAAGTTCACCAAGAATTGGTGCTGTGAAGAATTGTACAATACCAAAAAGCGCCGTCGTAAGTCCTGCCATGAAGTACCAATACTTTTGTGGGAAGTTTGCTAGAAGAAATGCAGGTGACATTGGGTCAGTAAAAATAATTGGTATAATAGGGAATATCATACCAATACCGACCATATCGAGAACAAGTGTAAAGAATAGTATTGTTAAAGTCTTGCGTTCCATAAAATTATGAAATTCATTTTTTGAAAGTAAAAATAATTTCTTAATTGTAACATAAATTTGTGAGGTAATTTTTATTACAATTACTACATATTTTCTATCAAATTTGAACCATCTTTTTTATTAGTTTCGGAAGTGGTCTTGTGCAGGAAAGTTTTACACAGTCTTAAATTTGGTGTGTAATGTGGTATCTGTGTTTGTATATTTTGTCACAAAAGCTGTCCACTTTATTCCATATCCAAAAAGGTGTATGCTAAGCGGATATGAAACATCACAAATATATCTTCGTTATTGGCGGTGTGATGTCGGGAGTTGGTAAGGGTATAACTACCTCGTCACTTGGAACTCTCTTTAAGGCGAGAGGGTATCAGGTAACAATTGCAAAGGCTGACCCGTACTTGAATGTTGATGCGGGGACTATGAACCCCACCGAGCATGGTGAGGTTTTTGTTTTGAATAGCGGACTAGAAACTGATCAGGATATGGGTAATTATGAGCGTTATCTTAATCGTGACCTTGATGAAATAAACTATATGACCTCAGGTATGGTGTATCAGACGGTTATAGATAAGGAACGTTCACTCGGATACAAAGGTAAGTGTGTTGAAGCTGTACCACATATTCGTGATGAGATAACAAGGCGTATCAAGGCGAGTGCAGCAGCATCAAAAGCAGATATTTCTATTATAGAAATCGGAGGAACAGTCGGTGACTATCAAAACATTATGTTTATTGAAGCGGCAAGGGTTCTTAGACTCGAGAATCCAGAAGATGTTGCTGTCATCATGGTTTCCTTCCTTCCTGTTCCTTCTACACTTGGAGAGATGAAGAGTAAGCCAACTCAAAACGCTGTTAGACAACTCAATTCGTATGGTATTAATCCAGACTTTATTGTGGCACGTAGTCATGTTGCTCTTGATGATAAGAGAAAAGAAAAAATTGCTATTTCTTGTAACGTCCCTGCGTCACGTATTATATCTGCACCGGATATAGAAAGTATATATGATGTGCCTGAGAACTTTGAAAAGGACAATTTCGCGTCGATGCTTGAAAAATTACTTCACCTTAGACCAAGAAAAACAGATCTCAGCGAGTGGAAAGCCTTTGTCGGAAAAACAAAGACGGTTACTAAAGAAGTTACTATAGCAATTGTCGGTAAATATTTTGATACGGGCGACTTCGTTTTATCGGATGCATATGTGTCTGTGATAGAGGCACTTAAGTTTTCGGCGTATCAAGAGGGAAGAAAGTCAAAACTAATCTGGTTAAATGCGAAAAACTTTGAAGGCGACGCAGGTCATGTACGAGAAATGCTCAATAAGCATCTTGCCAACGTTGACGGTATTTTGGTTCCTGGTGGTTTTGGTGAAAGTGGCATAGAAGGGAAGATTGCCGTCATAGAATATGCGAGAACAAATAA
This sequence comes from uncultured Candidatus Saccharibacteria bacterium, assembly GCA_964491805.1. Classification (GTDB taxonomy): domain Bacteria; phylum Patescibacteriota; class Minisyncoccia; order Phycocordibacterales; family UBA5272; genus UBA11704. The sequence goes on along the minus strand of CAZBGU010000009.1, from coordinate 8,848 downwards.
AATTCCATATTTTGGTTTGTGCTATGGGATGCAGTTGTTGGTTATTGAGTATGCAAGACATGTTATTGGGCTCACAGGTGCTCATACAACCGAGATTGACATTAATGCGCCCTATAAGGTTATCGACATAATGGAAAACCAGAAGAAGTTGGTAGCCAATAAGCATTATGGCGGTTCGATGCGTCTTGGTGCATATCCGTGCGTTCTTAAACCTGCGACAAATGCATATGCTGCCTATGAGGCTAAAGGTTGGGGGAAGATTGTGAAAGGTATCTATACCATTAGTGAACGCCATCGCCATCGCTATGAAGTAAATAATGAGTTTCTTACACAGCTAGAAAAGGCAGGTTTGGTATTTTCTGGCTCTTCACCTGATGGTGAACTTATGGAGATAGCAGAACTACCAAAGAGTAAGCATCCTTTTTTCTTAGGTACTCAATTCCATCCTGAATTTCTTGCAAGGCCTCTTAATCCTCACCCACTTTTTACTGCTTTTATTAAGGCGGCAAGTAAAAAGAAAGGAAAATAGGTTACTGTTGTTATAGTCTCTCCCAAAGTTTTTGTTGACCAATGGTTACAAGCTTTATTGTATTTTGCTACACTGCCCATATGACGCTATCGCGCATTCTTAGAGAAAGCAAACATCATATCACTACACTTCTCTTTGTTGGAGGTTTTATTTTTGACTTGATAATTCTTCCTGAGGCTGGTCATACACTTACTGTATGGTTAGGTGTCTTATATCTTAGCATCGTTGCAGCAGGAATTGCACTTCGTGAGTGGGTTATTTCGCAGAATACTGCGTCAAAAACAGAACAAAAAATTTTTTCATTCCTCACATTTTCGATCGCATATTTTTCTGGGTCGTCACTATCTTTCATTTCAGTATATGCAATACGTAGTGCTGCATTCTCAGTCTCGTGGCCACTCCTCCTCCTCCTTTTGCTGTGTGTCTTGGTCAATGAACTTGTTTCGTCTCATCATTTTAGATTTACGCTTGATGTTGGAGTGCTTCTTGTCGCTGTCTTTTTTTTTGTTGTGTTTAACGTTCCACTTGTTCTTAAAGTTCAAAACGATATGACGTTTGTAATAAGTGCTGGAGTCGCAATTGGGGTTTCTTTAGTATATCTGTACTTACTTCAGTTTTCTTCCGAGTCTGCGAGCGAGGAAGCCCCACGACTGTATGCACTGGCTGTAGGTATTCCAATGTTTATCAGTATGCTTTACTTTCTTAATGTCATTCCTGCAGTGCCTCTTTCACTTAGGTCTGGTGGTGTATACCACAATATTGTTCGTAATGAGAGAGGGGAATTCTTGGGGACACAGGAAATGGATACAAGATTCTTTTCAAGTTTCAGGGTCCCAGTGTATCATCTTGATTCACAAGGCGACGGAGTTTTTTTCTTTAGTTCTGTTAATGCACCGGCACAACTAACTGCTCCAATTAGTCATACGTGGGAATATTATGATCCAATTCGAGGGATATGGGAGGAGAAGACCACAGTTTCATTTACACTTGCTGGTGGACGAGAAGATGGATATAGGGCGTACTCAAAAAAGGAAAATGTTATAGATGGGTTGTGGCGTGTAACCGTTAAAGTTGATTCAAAGCGAGTTGTTGGAAGAATGAAATTTTATATTATGAAAGATGTCACAAGTGGGAACTCGATGGTTAATGTTAATCTTTAGATTGCCTTTATCCGGCCCTATTTATATGATATGAGAAAACAGAAGCCGCCTAGCAGGGCGGTCCTGCTGGCGGCTTGTGGTGCCTCCTTACCCATCATTCTCTTGAACGGTGACTGATCCGACATTGACCGTGGTGTTTCCATAGACGTCACCATGGACAATGACGTTTCCTGATGTGAGACCGATCTTGCCAACGTTGCCGATGACGATGACAATCTCTGCAGTCGTCGTAGAGATGCCCATAGCATTCCCCAAGACAACTACAACACGTTTGTGTTGAGGTAGAGAGAATGGAACTCCATCAATGTAGACATCGTCACCTTGTACCTTCACTTCAGGTTTTTGTTGCTCGATGGTATGTTTGGTTCCGTCTCCAAGAATCAGGGATCCCATGTGCTTCTCCTTACGAGACTTAGTAGGTTGAAAAGAGCGCGAGTTCTAATATTACAATATAATTGTGTACTTGTACAGATATATTCATCAGGTAGATACGTGTTAGGTTACCCCTCCTTGTAAAGGTTTCTATTTTCCGTCATGTGAGATTGACGCAGTTTCTCGTTCAAGCGATGTTGCTCTGCGTATAAAGTGTTCATTTCCCTTTGGGATTATTGATCGATGTGGCGCATCACTGATTGCAATTGCTATATCAAAAAGGTTGTCTTCTGATGTTATCCATGAGTTGCCAAAGCGATTTAGGTTTATCGGATGAGAATACCCCCTGAGGGTCTTTTCTCCATTTCGTACCAGAAAATATTCATGAAAGTATGAAAGAGCTAATTCTCGTATCGTTGCATAGATTGGATCACGGAAGCCAAGCACGGCATGGTTGGTCTTGCTGACCGCTCCCCAGTAGCCATTTTCCTTATAGAGAGTAACAACATGGTCATAGTCTTTATCGAGTACTTTTAGGCTCAATATCATTGGCTTACGTCCTTGGACTTTAAGAGCGGCACATGCAAGCATTGCTCCTTCAAGACAGTGTGCACGTTTATGCTTCATGACACCTCGTGCTGATCTGCACGTTTCACCTTGTTCTTCATGGTTAAAAGGGATACTGTCGAGATAGTCTTGGATTTTTCTTGCTGTAGATAATGATAGCAAAAATGTTTTTTCTGTTTGTGAGAGTGACTTCATTGATTGTTGTATGACGAACATACTGATTGAAGATCGTGAATATCTTCTTTGCTCAGTGAGGTTGTTGTTGCACTGTTAAAGGAATACATGATAGATTGTGCATTTTTGTTGTGGTTAATGCCGAGCACATGTCCGAGCTCATGAGTTAGTACTCTCCGTAATTTTATACTATCGTTGTATTGGTATATATCAATTGTATTTGTATATGGCGTGAATCTTCCTTCAGTAAACTTCTTAGCACCAAGTGCGTTACTCTGCTTTATGAGGCTGTTTGTATAGACTACAAATTCATTATAGTGAACAACTTTTTTGTTAATAGAAAGTGCCAGTTCTTGCATGGCTTGTTTTCTTTCATCAAGACTCTTTGCTGTTTGTTTAAGTTGAGCAAGTTCCATCATCATTGCGTCGTACTCTATTTTTTGTGCACCTCCTGAAGCATTATAGGTATCAACCTTTGCAGTATATGCTTTGTTTTGCATCTGAAATATGTCTATGTCTTTTGTTAACTGTTCTGAATCTTTTGAGTATATATTTTTTTCTTGTTCGTATGCTTCACGAATACTTTCAGCGTTTCTTTTTGCGTTTTCAATTTCAAGAACTAAATAATTGACGTCAATGGTGGTTGCTTGGCGTTTGTCATAAATAAGGTTAATAGTAAGTGGTCCATGTTCATCATAATAAAATAGTGTTTTGTTTATTACATCTGACCAGACTGAAGCAGATTGAGATACTTCTTTAATAAACTGCTCCCTTGATATACCAAAACGACTATCGAATGTGCCGATTTTGTAGCCAACAGGTGACACACACGGTGAGACTGCGGGCCTATACGTAGGGTCAGTATCAGATGTTCCTTCACTCAGCTGTTCATATGTTGCAGCTGTACTAGTAGGAACTACCTGAGTTTTGGTCTGATCTTTTGTTGATGTTGCTTGTACGTTAGAAACACTAGGTGTTAAGGGGTACGTTATATCTGGCTCTTTTTGTTTTTCCTCCTTATAAGGGATGTTGCTGTTTTTTGAATCGGTATATATGTTTTTGTCACTCGAAAAATATTTCTTATTAAGAAAATTTTCTTTATCTGGTAGTGAAATGTCTCGATTCTTTACAATCAGAAAAAATAAGACACACAGCAAACACAGTGATAGCAATTTGAAAACCCTTAAGATCATACGTACTATGTGTATATAGTATCACATACGCAATCGGATAGATCAAACAGAGAAGTTATCTTTTCTTAAATGTAAGTGTGCTCTTGTCAGCCAAAACGAGTTGCAATTCTCCATTAGCAATAGAATACGTTTTTGTTTTTGAAAGTAGATTTGCATAAATACTCTCCCTTGAGTTTTCACAATACATGGCTGTCGTTACTGTTGGTTTCAATTGGAGTGTGTCTTTTGTGCTTGTTGCAATTCCCACAATGTTGTTACAGTCCGTTGTACTAAAAAACTTCATGTCACCACTAAATGTTAGAATAAATTTCCCATCTGGCGCCTTTGAAGTTGTTGAGCCTTGTGTAGATGTTGTCCATATCCATGTTGTTCCGGGGAGTGACATGCTTTTTGTCACTGTCTCGGCAGATAACGTGTGGGTTGTTGATGCTGGTGTTAACGAGTCAGAAAAAGTTACGTAGTAGGCATTGTCTTTCTCGTTAAGAATATAGTATATTTTTTTTGTCACACCGGTCGGATTGCTGTTTGTATCGGTTGCATTATAAATCGGGTATTCTCTAACGAGTGTGCCGTCTGTAATGTTAAAGTTATCATGACCCATGTACCCTTCGAAAAGACGGCCTTTCTCCGTGTCATCTTCTGTGAGAGGTGGAATATGTACAAGGGAAATGTTTGGTCGCTCTTTTGTTGTAAAAATAGTTGCTTCGCCGTAACTTCCAGAACCCTGTGCAGTACTTACAATTATTAACTCTTCAAATGTGTCATGATTAAGGTCTGTGGCAAAGATATTGGTTACTTTGTTTGTTTCAAGAGTTATTGGACTTGTTGAGCCGATTCCCTCTGTGGTAATTGTAAGAGTGCTAAGACTTGCACCTATCGGGTTAGTTTCAGAAACAATAATCTTTCCTCCGGAAGCAAGTGGAAAAGTCTTTACATTTTGAGATTGTTCTGAAAGGGTTGATGTTGCGCTTGTAGATATTGTTGTAACGTCAGTTGCTGAAGGCTTTGGGTGTGATTTTATATAGTAGCCGATATAGATCATGAGTCCAACATCGATAAGCAAGAGAATACTATAGATTGTTTTTTTCATACGTATGATTGAAGGGGTTCTTATTTTGTCGTGTATCTATAAGTATAGCACCTCACTATCGTTAGACAGGTTGATAAAGATATCTGGTATAGCAAATATACTTGATGTGTAAAGTGCCGGTGCGTATTATTATGCTACTTGCTATAAAATTAGAGATATAAAGTAGGTATCGCTATTGTCTATTCGTAGTTGTTGCTATTTCGATATGTTCTTGAAGGGCACTCTTTAAGCTCATACGAGCGTTTTCCATATTTGCTTTGAATTCATTTTCTATTTTAGTAATGCTGTCTTTCTTCAGCTGTGTATCGTTCGGATTTATAGTATTTATTTTTTCTATTGAGGCTATCTGTGCTTTAAAAATGCGTTGCGACTTTTCTATTGATGATTTTAGATTATTCCTCACAGTGTCGCCGTCTATGTTGTTTACACAATCCTTTTTTGCTTGCTCTTTTGCATCTTCGATGGCAGCGGCGAGTACAGCAAAAGCTTTATCTTTTTCTCTCATTCTGGAGAACTCCAGCATATTCATTTCATTTCTATGTACAGAAAGTAATGAATCAATTGCTTTATCTCTGGTTGTGACCGCATCTGTAAGTATTGTTGCAAATTTTTCAACTGCACGTTTTTGTTCGGTCGTAGAGGCGCGTCTTACTAGTTCAGCTAGGTGTTCTTTTCTTTTTGTTTCATTTTCAGTTCGCTGCATCTCTACTTTTGCGAACATGTCGTGTGTACTCCCGTTTTTTTCTTTATTATTGTTTGCTGCTCGTTTTTTATTTGTCGTATCCGTCTTGTTATCAATAACAACAAGAGCTTTTTCAATTTGAGAGCAAAAGCCTAGTTTTTGTGATGATGAAGTGGCAGGGTTATTATTTGAGGATGGTCCTTTTCTGGAGAGGTTGTTGATTGTTATTTGCTTGGCAGTATTTTGTCGGTGCTCTTTTGTGTTATTTGTGATTATTTGAGCAAATGTATACGTGGGGAATGTTAAAGAAGTAAAGAACACTAGTAATACTGTTTTCTGTATAAGATTCGTATGTATTGTCATAATGTAGAATTAAAAATTTGTACTTATTGTTATGTAACTTTGTTCGGATGTTGTTGCTTCTAATAGTGATGTAAGAGTTTCAGTCTCACTTTTTGTTAGACCGTCTACGAGATAGTCAATAATATCACTGCTAGAAGTTCTCGGGTCAGGTTCCGGCTTGTTCTCGTATATATTTCTCGGTACCTGTGAAGCCTTTTGAGTACTACGTGTGGACGGAGCTAACTGTTCAATTTCTTTTGGTTTTGAAAAGTAGACTGCGCTAGCAATTATTATGATTGCGCCAAGACTGGCCAGTATTGTTTTTAATGAAGAAGACATGTGGTTTCGTGATCTTATTGTATGGTTACTACAGTATACCTCTTTAGAACCTGGTGTGTATGTTTACAATAATACTGATGATTCTATGCAATAGTTTGACTTTTGATTTTGTAATTTGTAATGTACGGTGATATCTCAATTACCGCCTATACATAGGCAGAAGGAAATCGAATGAGAACCGTGGTTCTTTTGTTAGTTGCTCTCACCCTTCCGGGGTGTGCGCAATTTAAGGGCATAACACAAGTGAGGCAAGTCCAGAAGGAGAGTCAGTCTTCTGCGAAGGATCTGTTACCTGTCCAGCCCCAGACTGCCGAAGTAAAACAGGATCCGCCGAAAGGAGTCCTTCATGTGAGGGTCATTGACTTCAATTCATTTCCGGTATCACTACAGAGAGGGGTGCACGAAGAAATCAAGTGTGGTGGAGGGTGTTCGAAGTTTGACGTTGTTTCAAGCCTACTCGACTGTGTTGGAAGAGGTCAATGTAGAGAGTCAGCGGATGGAGTATTATGGGTAACCATTATCGAAAATGGCAAGCCGATAAGTGAAGGTAGGTTAAGGGTGGCTGGTTCCGACAAATTCGAAATTCTTGCCGGTAGCAGTGTTTCCATAAACGCCATGCCTGACAGAGGTGACCAGTGTCAACTTGTACTTCCTGCCAGAAAGCATGACGATAACGGAACAAAAAGACTTGACCTCTACCCTGAATGGTGGAGCAACTCGAGGGAGGCAAAGCCTGTCTTGACTGCGTATTTCGCTGTAAGTTGTAAGAAGGGGGTAGTACAGAAGAAAGCGAAACCTCCTCAAAAGACCATGAAGAAAAAGACGTAGCTTCAGTTTATTGAAGTGATTGAAGTTATGTGTAAAGATTTGAGGCCGGCCTGGTGTAATCCAGGTTGGCCTCTTGCATTTTATTATAAGAAGAGTAGGATGTGATTAGAACGACGGACACGGCGCACGACAGCGCGGTACATTAAAATTTTTAAATATATTTTAATTTTATCAACGGTACGGAAAGTACCATTGTCTTTCGGGATAGCTCTATACACATAAGGGACAAAACTTGTCTCTTAGGAATGTCAGAGCCCTTATTTATTCATCATTATTTATTGAACAAAAAGGGTATGACTACTCCACATTTTTTGCATAATATTTTTAAGTTTGTCAGAGCGTTGATTCCTTCTCGAGGGGTGTTTTTGTCTTTTATGATAGTTTCCCTTATGATGGTATCTGCCAGTGGGAGTATATTTAATTATAACGCCAAGAATAACGGTTCATTTTTTGTTACAAAAAATCTTATTTCAAATGTATTTGCTGAGGGTGATGGTGGAGGAGGGGTGTATGATATTACATCAAATATTGTTTTTTCAGGCGTTCCGACATCTTTTTGGGTTAACTCTGTAAGTAATAGCGGGGTGCAGGTCTTTTATTCTACTCCGGCAGCATCTCTATATATTAATGGATCATATGCTGGAAGTCCTCTTGTTACATGTAGTCATGCCTCTGGTGCAGTTTTCCCTGTTGGAACAACAACGGTAGAATGTTCTGCGTATAACATGTATACCGCTAGCCTAGAAAAAGTGTCCTTTATGGTTTCTGTCCTTTTGGCAGATATTACTCCCCCTACAATTACTCTCAATGGCGCGTCGTTACTTACTGTGTACACAGGTGCAACGTATGTAGACCAGGGCGCGGTTGCTCTTGATGACAGAGATGGCAACATCACTGCCCGGATTTCTGTAACAGGATCAGTTAACACAAACATTCCAGGAATGTACACACTTACATATCGTGTAACTGACAATGCAGGTAATGCCGCAATACCAGTCACTCGTACTGTTATTGTTACTAATCCTATCGTGGCACCAACTGTTTCTTCTATAAATCTTTCTACTTACAGTCCTCAGTTAAAGGATTCTTTTACTGTTTCTTGGTCTGGTAACAATAGTCCAACACATTACAATCTTAAGGTTGATGGTGTTATTTATGATGTTGCATCTACTACATCCTGGACTGGGACACCATTTTCTTTGGGTCTTATAGCAGGGCCCCATACAGTATCATCGCAATCATGTAACTCCTCAGGATGTAGTGCGTATAGTTCTCCAGTATCATTCTCAGTTTATAATCCAATCGTTTCTTACTCGATAACTTCATCCGCAGGGGCTAATGGGACAATTAGTCCAACAGCTACTGTGGTCCAGGGTTCAAATCATACGGTTGTTATTACTCCAGATATCGGTTTTTCAATTGCATCTGTTCTTGTGGACGGTACTGAAAAAGGAGCAATAAATACGTATACATTTTCTAATATACAACAGAATCACACTATCAACGCAACGTTTAAGGATACCACCGCACCAGTTATCACGCTCATCGGTTCTTCTTTAATCTCGCTTACAA
>CAZBGU010000008.1:0-33267 GCA_964491805.1 uncultured Candidatus Saccharibacteria bacterium | reverse complement strand
AAATGGTGGCATAGTTGTATATATTTAATTTCTACCTCTTAAGTATCTCTCTCTCTTTTTTGAATTTTGCAAGAAGGTTGTTCGAAAGTAGCAAAAGAAGGGCAAAAGCGCGTCGTAAGACGCGCTTTTGTATTGGTTTTTCTGTGTAAATCCGCGCCTTATCTGCCCTTTCTATGTTCTTGTTCTACATCTTGACCATCAACATACTGATTACAGACTCTTCGAAGCCATGCGAACGTGTAACAAAAACAAAATACAGCACCTGGTAATGCTGTATTTTGTATTCTGTTTGCGTAAGTCTGCGTTCCGTCCGCGTAGGTCTGCGAGCCGAAGGCTGTTCTACCAGGCAAAGTGTGCAAAGGCCTTGTTCGACTCTGCCATTCTGTGTGTATCTTCCTTCTTCTTCACAGCAGTTCCTTCATTGTTTGCGGCTGCCATAAGCTCATCTGCAAGCTTCCACTTCATAGCTTTACCTTTCTTGTTATTTGCAGCTTCGAGAATCCAACGAAGTGCAAGCATGAAGCGACGCTCTTCACGAACTTCACGAGGAACCTGGTAGTTAGCTCCACCGATACGTCGTGAACGAACTTCTGTTACAGGGCCTGCATTGTTAAGTGCAGCATTAAAAGTCTCAAGAGGGTCTTCAACCTTAAGCTTCTCCTTGATAACATCGAATGCTCCGTACACAATCTCCTGCGCAGTAGACTTCTTGCCACCAATCATCACATAGTTAATAAACTTAGAAACCTTCATTGAATTATAACGTGAGTCTGGGCTTACGATATTTCGATTTTTTACTTTACGACGCATAGATTTTGAGCAGCTATCAGCTATTAGCATGTAGCTAATACGAATTCGTATTACTACAAGCTACGAGATAAAGGCTGTTGATGTTTCTTGTGTTTTTGTTCCCCGAAGCAAAGGGTACTCCACAAGATCTTATTTCAGTAAGTGCTTCATTACTCAATAACGAGTGTCACTATACTACAACAATTTCAGATAAATAGCAAAAACACAACGGACAGACCCTTAACTAGGTTAATCAAACATGTATAAAGTTTCTTTATTGAAACCTATCTACGTACTGCCTTTATTTACCTGTACCAATATCAAACTTTTGCTCTCTTGTTAGTTCTTCTTCAACAGCTATAAGATCCTCACTTGTAAAACTAGAAGAATCAGCTAATGCTTTTAGACGTGCGTCATCACCAAACTTTTCAAAAAGCATTCCAAGATATGCTATACGAATTTCTTCAGAAGAAGCATCATCTCTTAAAGCCATGAAAGAAGTAGATTTTGGATTTTCAGATTTAAGAGTCTTTACTGTTTCTTTTCGTCTTGGTGCAAATGCATTATCTATTTCTTCTTCTTTTCTTGCTGAATATTTAAGTAGTGCAGAATTTAAAACCTGTATTCTCTTATCAGTTCTTCTCTTTATGTCATCAATAGACTGAGCGCCACTGTATATGCCTAGTAGCCCTAGAATTTCTGGATCACCTAACTTCTTATACTGCTCTAATAAATAGTGAGCGTCCTCCTCGTCAAGAAATCTTTGATGTGCCTCTTCTTGAACCTCTCGTTCAAATTGGCCAAAATCATCATGTTCAAAAAGTTTACCTGAAGCAAAAAAATTACTAAAAATTATCTTTGTTAATTCATCCGTCAAAGAGTCCGCTGTAGAATAATTGAGATCTTGAATCCCTTCATTATCATTTTTCTGTAAAGCCTCCCATCTCTTTACATATGCGCCGATGAGCATCCCTCTTAATGTACCAAGAGCCCTGGCTTTTTCTGCCCCTCTCTCTAAAGATCTACCGCTACCAGTATTATCAAAGCGATCCGGTTCATTCATACTATATTATTTATTACTTATATCATTAAGTATCTCTCTCTTTATTTAATCTTGCAAATTTTTATAAGAAGCCTAAAAACAATGACCGTCATTGCTGAGCCATTTGCAATGACGGTCATTGTTTAGGTCGTTGTATTGATTTCAGTTCTTATCTTTTAAGGCTTAAGTGTCTTGTATTTCTCGACATCGATAATGAGACTAAAAAGATACTCACAATAATTGCCGTACACATAAGACAAAGGATACAGTACGAATGAATATATATTGCTTCACGATAGATAAAGAATCCATTGAATAGCATTCCAAGAAACGATAGTATTGCGAGAACTTTTGCAAAGCCAGTTCCCCCGCCACGTGCCTTGTATCCATAATACGCAACAGCAAATAATACCGGATATACCGCCATTGCTACCCACGGAAATGAGATTCCAAATACCTGCGATAGTTGATGACGAAGAACCTCGGTACACGAGAATGTATGCGATACATCACAAAACGAAGAAAGTCCGAGCGGGTCCACAAAGCGGAAAAGATACGCTTTATAACTTAAATAACTCGCATTGATAAAAGCTATTCCTGAGAGAATACAAATAGTCAAAAATTTGTTTTTCATATACGATAAGTGTATCAAAAGGAATTCGTTGCGTCCTGTGACTATTCGTCTTCACACGGGTTGTTGAGATCTTTTTAAAAAAGATACACCCATACTGTGTACAAATGACTGTAGATAAAACGTATATATGACAAAATACTTACGACCTCCGAGAAAAACGAGTAAAATGTGAGCCTGGACATAAAACCGTTATCTCAAAAACAATGACCGTCATTGCTGAGCCATTTGCAATGACGGTTATTGTTTTCGGTTATTGCTGTGCGACTATCAAAGGAGAGCTCGCGTCAACTATGTGTACCTTCCGCACTTAGTTTACATCCAGTTCACACCAGACTAACGCATGGTCACTATCTACAACTTCTGCGTCAAGCGGCATCATACTACAATCCTTAAGATCACTGTTCTCAATTTTTATTTTTTGTACTCTCTTTATAAGCGCTTGTGACATGAGGAGTGTATCAAAAGTAAGCTTGCCTCCACGGTGATAATGGGTCACAGTATCTCCTTCATAAGTCTTAAGTGCGTCGTCGAGCCGAAGCTCTTCCTCTTGTGATCCTTTTAGGATATCTATTGTACTCGCCGTATTGTTTTCGTTATAGTCACCTAGTAATATAACCTCCTTCCCTTCCTTGAGACGCAAAGACGCGTGCTTTCTGATGGCTCGCAATTCCATTATTTTATAAAAAATACACCTGAACTTTGCATCGACATACGCTTCCGCATCATGCTCCACATCATCACCGTCAAGATACTGAGGAAGATTGCTTTTGAGGTGGAACGTACAGATCGACAGCGTTTTACTTTTTGTCTTCACATGTATCTCAAGTAAATCCCTACGTTGCACAATAGGTTTGAGCATTTCTGTGTCATTTCTTTCCTGTATGGAAGGAATATAAAGATTACCAAGACTTACACTTTCACATGTGATATCTTTTGCTAGATACTTTTTGTACAAAACTGCCATTCGTATCCCGCGCTTATTTGGCTGAGCGAAAAAATAATCGTATCCGAGTGCATCACCAATAAGAGATATACCTTTTTCTCCGCCAACCTCCTGAAGACAAATTATATCAAGATTAAGTTTGCAAAACTTTTCTGTAAAATATACGACTCGTTCATTAAAAAACCGTTCATTGACCGGCAAAGAACCATGCTCATCTACACAGGTCCCCGGGTCAAAAAAATTCCTCATATTGTACGTAGCAATTCTCATAGTTATGATTTTATCACACATCATGAAGAAGAGCGGCCAATCTGGCCGCTCTTTGCACGAAGCAGGAACTGCAAACCTACTTCGCACGTGAGTACAGTGCCACCCTTGTTGGCACACTGGAATTGATTGAAGCGCTGACAAGCAGAGGTCCAAGATTGATAACACGCCGAGCAAGCTTCCTCTCGCTAACAAGTCTCTCCAGCATTGGAACTAGTTCGGACCGGTCGAAGACAGTACCTGTCTGCCTCTCGATTTCCAGAATCAGTCCATCGACAGAGAAGGATGCACCTGAGTCAAAGTACCCAATCAATTCCTCTTTGAAGAATACCCGCTTCTTCCTTGCTCTCACTTTCGTTACAGCAACCAAAATCACTGCAAACACCGCCAATATTGCAAGGAAAATGGCGAAATCGTGCTGCCTCATGGAATGTTCCCCTCTCAAATAAAAACAAACTGCATGTTCGAAAATCCTGTAGAAAAATCTACAGAACAAAACAAGACAGTCTGCATCCTAACATATTTAAGCCACAATAGAAAAGTGCGACCTACGGCCGCACTTTTCTATGTATCAATCCATGTATTTCTCTATGTTACTTAAGCATTTCTAGCAACATGTCAAATATGAGTTACTTCTTCTTTGTTGGTGCAGCTGCTCCTGCCTTTGGTCGTTTCGCTCCATAGAGTGATCGGCCTTGGCGGCGTTTATCTACAGGTGTTGCATCAAGTCGTCCGCGAACAATATGATAACGCACACCAGCCAAATCCTTCACTCGACCACCACGAAGAACAACTACTGAGTGTTCCTGAAGCTTGTGACCTTCACCAGGGATATATGCCGTTACTTCCATGCCGTTTGTGAGGCGAACACGTGCAATCTTACGAAGCGCAGAGTTAGGCTTCTTAGGTGTTGTTGTTGTCACCTTAATACACACACCGCGCTTAAATGGTGAATCGTAGAAGTTAGGCTTATTCTGGATCGCATTGAAACCACGTGTCATAGCAACCGAACGTGACTTGCGTACGACTTGAGCGCGGGATTTCTTGATGAGCTGATTAATTGTTGGCATAAAATATATAAATAGTAGTAGCATACTACCAGACGAATAGCTTTTTTGCAAGCGACACGGTACTCGCTACACGTGATACCACAAGGAAACGAACTTCAAAAAGGAAGGATGCGTGTGGTAGCACTTTGGAGGCAATACCAAGGCCACTATTAAGACAAAGATAGTATCAAATAAGATGATACTAAGGAATATACGGCTAATGATCAACCTTCTTCATGTTAACTATTGTATTATTGCGCAAGTCATATATAACCGCCATCTCCTTGTACATAAGAATATAGTCTCCTTCCTTGATATCTTTATAGAAAGGATTTTGCTTTTTCAAATCCTCCCCATCTTGGACACGAACTATTTCGTATGGATCTCCTTCGGGTAGATATGTAAGTTTTGCCACCCGAGCAATTATTTCTGACTGTGAAACAACAACTTCGTTTGCAAATGTCTTTCCAATGAAACGGTATGATCCGTACATTAACAATGAACAAACAACAACAAGCGACACTACTTTACTTGCAATATGAAACCCGCGAGATAGAAGCATCGATCGAACACTTTGTTTTGCATATCGTTTCACTTTTCTCCCAAACGACGAGTAGTTCGTCTTGGTGATTGCTGTAGATCCAGTTTTTTTCGAGTGAGCACTAGAAGTTTTTTTGGTTACATTTTTTGTAGTGTTTTTTACACCTGATGAGAATATCCTTGATGGTGAAGCACTGGTCCTGAGCAAAGTCTTCTTTGTTTGTTTTTTTTGCTCAGTATGTATAGCAATACGTTTCATTGTATACAGTATAGAGCATAAGAGACAAATATAAAAGACAGTTATACACTGTCATCGCAAACCTAAAGAAGCACTGATTCTACAAAAGAAAATACGTATGGCATGAAGATACCATAAAGGACAGATGCTGTGATAATTGCTCCAATCATATAAAGCGGGTTGTATATGAAACTACTTTTAATGGAAAGTCTGGGGAACAATGCTTCGAGGATACCCATTCCATCAAACGGCGGGATAGGGATGAGATTAAAAAATGCGAGTGAAACGTTAACAGAGATGATTGTAAAGATTGCCTTTCCAAATGAAGGAGTCAAAACCCCTTGCACAAAAAGGAGCTTGAAAATTACCCCAGCAAGAAATGCAAGAAGTAGGTTGGTAAGTATCCCCGCAGAAGCAACAAATGCAAGCCCTATACGAGTGCGGATGTTATAAGGGTTGTATGGAACGGGTTTTGCCCACCCGAAGAATGTGCCAGCAGTGAGGAACGCGATTAACGGAACAATCACAGATCCAAACATATCTATATGAGAAAGGGGGTTGAGGGTTAGCCTTCCTGCACGATGTGCCGTTCTGTCCCCTTGTACAAAGGCAGCGTAGCCATGACCAACCTCATGCACGATGATTGAGAAGATAATAATGAGAAACGGAAACACTCCTTGTGAAATTCCAACTAATTCATTCATATATGAAACATAATACCACAGCGAACTGCTTTTGGACTGTAGCTTGCAGCTTATTAGTCAGAAGAACCATTACAAAGACTTGCAAAGACGGGGCATATATTGAAAATCAGCTACCTCGATGCAAACATATGAGATATCGACTATTATCCGGACTTGATCCGGGGTCCAGGTACTAGACATTAGGGTGTTCCAAGAACCGAACTTGGTAGTTTGCCAGCATGCGCGATGGTGACAATACGGGAGAAGGTGTGCCGATGCAGAGCATCGGAGAATTCTTTCGATTAAAAAACTAAAGGCTACAAGCTAGTAGCTACAGGCTTTTATCATTACACTGAACACGATACTGTGCTTGCAAGAAGTCGATTTATATAGTAAGATATGACAACTAACTAAAAACCTATGGCAAACATCTGTCCACTCTGCGAAAAAGGATCAAAAGTTGTTGGAAAGTACTCCAACTCTGTTCGTGCTACCAAGTTCAACCCTTGTGGTAACCGTCGTGTATATCCAAACCTTCAGTGGGCTCGTATTCCTAACGGTCCTCGTGTAAAGATCTGCACATCGTGTATGAAGAAAGGTATCCACCTTCAAATCAAACTCTAATGTTTTACGGCAGACTCCGCTAGACACAGCAGGTCTCGCAAATAAGATACAAAAGCGCTGCCTTCGGCAGCGCTTTTGTTTTTGTGTTACACCACCTCAAACTTCTCACTTCTTCCCTCTTTTACGTAGAGAGGCTGCCGTTGACGTTTCTTATAGACTGCTTATTATTTTACACACAATTCAAGAATGAAGCAGAGGCAGTCTCGAAGCGGTGGGTCGTTGTAGGACTTTCCACCACACGTCTAAGTCTTATACATCATTACCACATGGAAACCAAAAGCTTCCACCTGCTGAGGTACTAACGCTAGCCACGCTATGGTACATGAAATAAAACTGAGCCCACCACAGAATGTAATCAAACAATCAACAAAATTGACTACGAGAGATGAGAATATGACATCTTCTTTGATACTAAGTGTCTCAAAATCTACCTCATTTGCTCTAAAGTTACCAATCTCACCCGTTCTCATATTAAAGTTTTGACATAAAACTCCTCTTACTTAATTTATATAATCAACACAAACTTACGTATGGAAAAATCAATATAAAGAGTATATATAAATGCGAACCATTCGCACTATTTAGTAGTATCGAGCTTAACGGTTGAACCATCTAATAAAAACGTTATCGACCCTTTTTCGATCGTTGAGAGTATCTCATTTGAGTACGTCTTAAGGCGGCCAACTGCTTCAGGGTTAGGGTGGCCATATCTGTTATCTTTGCCTGCACTGATCACTGAATACTCCGGCTTAATATAACTAAGCAGCTGATCACCACTACTATACTTACTACCATGATGGCCAGCTTTGTAGATGGTTACATGAGAAGGGAGATCGTCATCAATCAACTTCCCTTCATACTGACTTGGCAGGTCGCCAGTAAGGAGCACCGACTCGTTGCCATACGTTAGCACCACAGAGACAGAGGCATTATTCGTATCTTTCTCATTGCCATGAAAGTTGTCACCGGGATAGCGAATGTGTGCGACAACCCCATCGCCAAAATCGATAACGTCTCGAGCATGACCAACATGAACATCTGCATGCTCATTCTCAACTCGTGTCATCAACTCTTCTGACACGTCAGTGTGACCCTTCACCGGTGACACAACAACATGCTCAACATCGTACCTATCAAATACAGGAATGAGTCCGGTGATGTGATCACTATCAGGATGTGTCGCGACAACAACATCGAGATGTTTATCGAAATATGAGAGACGAGATGCAAGTCTGCTTACAACAAGATTACTCGCTCCGCCGTCTATGAGCATGTCATGACCGCTCGGCGTCTCGACGAAAATTGCATCACCTTGACCAACATCGAAGAATGTCACACGTAGTCCTTTCTGGGTCGTCTGTAGGACAAGGAGTGTAAGCATTACTCCAAAAAGAAGGAGCGAAGTAAGTGTCAGGAATACCTTACCATACTCTCGGACAAATGTACTCACATGCGCACGCCACTTGCTATACCATTCTTTCATATCATATATGATATCACTTACACCGAAACCTGCGAGCGAACACTTAGGATTTGTCTGTTTTATGTGTATGTGTATTGAGTCTGTAGCAAAGTGGTCTGTACTCTGTTATCTATACTCTATATTCGGTATACTAGCCCCATGGATCTTCACTCACTCATCACATCATTCTCTTACGTTGCAATTTTTATTCTCATGACATCAAATGGTGTTATCAATTTTCCTTCATCACAATTTCTCTATGTTATCTGCGGCTACCTCATTTCAACAACGTCACTACTCTTTATTCCAACTGTTATCGTCGGCACACTCGGTAACACACTTGGTAACATCATTACATTTCTTCTAATAAAAAAATATGACAAACCTCTTGCTCGAAAACTACTCATGGTGGACGAAGCTACATTCACAAGAGTTCATTCAGTACTTCATGCAACATTTTCTAAACATGGCATGTGGTACATTTTTGTAGGCAAACTTATACCATCGGTAAAAGCATTCATCCCTGTACTTGCAGGACTCTCTGACACCCCAACAAAATATACATCCATACTCTTTTTCATTGCTTCTGGGATATGGGCAGTAGCACTCACCTCTCTTGGTTACTACTTTGGGAATCAAGTTTCGCTTGGGTCGATAACCGGCGTTTCATTAGTCATCGCATGTATTGTAGTTTTCTTTGTATATAAGTCGATTAAGAAACATATTTAAATAAAGCCATATTTAGTAAGACATAACATCGGAAATAATTGCCTCTGTTTTTGTTTCAACTGTTTCACTCTTTAAATTTTTTTCAACTTTTTTTCTACGTGAGATAAAAATGAAAAGAGCTATGCCAATCACGGCATATAGTAGCAACATACTCTGAACAGAAATTGTGATGTGAATTGATGAAAATGGTAACATAACCACAAGTTGTGACACACCTACAATAGCCAGTCCTAACAGGGTTGTGCCATACCCAGCTATGGAAGCAACTGACGGAAGTACGAGAGCGAGCACCACAGTAAGAAATGAAGTAAGTATCATACTAGGCACAAGTGGCAAAATGATTGCATTAGCAGCTAGCGCATACACTGACATCGAACCGAACGTATAGAGTAAGTATGGCAGTGTTGCAAGATAAGCTGAGAGTGTCGTAGCGATAATATCTCTGTACATCTTTGAACCTATGAATCCAAGTTGTTGATGTATTGCTTCGCTCATATACACAATGCCAGCAGTTGCAAGAAATGAAAGATGGAGCGATACATCATGAAGCGTATGAAGTGGTTCGTATATTGTTATAACAAAAAGAGAAATCATGAGTGCGTGTCGCGCTATATAACCTCGTCCCAACAAAAGTGCAAAGAGTGCTAAAGAAGACATCATAGTTGCACGAATAACGCTCGGCTCCCCGCCGACCATAATAACGAAAAGTATTACAAAGATTAGTGCAACAATAACACGGACAACAAGAGGTGCAAACATGAGAAGGAGAAGGACAAAGCTGATAACAATAGCAATATTGAATCCAGAGAGAACAACAATATGCGAAAGTCCTGCTACACGAAATGTATCTACTATTTCTTTTTGCATAGACTGTCCACCAAAGAGCATACCGATAGCAAGAGAAGCACTTGGTTCATCAACGTAGTATGAAATATATGATGACAACTTTTCCTTCCACCTCTGGAGCCGCACAGCGTAGCTACTGTCTCTGTCTTCTATATGGTCAATCATAACCGATGGATATACCATCTCACTTCCAACCCCACGAAGATGAAGATAAGAACTATAATCAAATGATCTCTCTCTGCCGTGCTCCATGGAAGACTTTGGTTTGCTAACTCTCCCAGTAAGTGTCACCCTGTCACCTACAAGAAGCGTCGGATAAAGTGATGTCTTTACTTGCACATCATACACATCACCTACATCATCTTTTGTGATAATAAAAATCTGATCAGCTCCCTTTATAATCGGCGACTGACGTACCTCCCCTTGTATGGTACACACAGACTCACACACCAGTACGCGTGGTTCGCTTGCGAACTGCACTCGGACAATACCGACGCCAACAAACATAAAAAATATTCCACTCATTAGCGGAATAGTAAGACCCATTATATTGCCACGAACATCACCTCCTGATTGCATTCTCCTTGTCCCGGTCCTCGTCATTCTTAGAGATATACCGTACAGTGCTATTTGTGCAAACGAGAGAAGAATCGCACCAAAAGCGATATTGCTCGAGTACTCAAGATTCTCTCCTCCATAGATACCGCACACTGTGCCGAGGAGGGCGACAACCACTAAGAGATGCATACTGTTTGTGTCCTATCTTATGAAAGGATACGCAGACCGTTCTCCACGATATAGTTGCAAATGGTTTGCGTTATCTGCACACCCTGTGGCAATAGTATCAGCACGCTCATTACCTGGAACACCCGTATGTCCACGCACGTACTTCCACGTGATAGTTATACCAGATTGTTTCAATCTAGTTTCTTCATGTAGCAACTTCTCCCAAAGGTCACGATTAAGAACGTCTTTCTTTGTCGAAGTCTTCCACCCTTTCTTGATCCATCCCGCAATCCATTCAGTCATACCTTTTTTTACATATTCACTGTCAGTACAGATCTCAACCGAAACAACCAGGTGGGCATCTGATCTACCAGCAACATGTCGCAACCCTTCGATCGTACCCATGAGCTCCATCCGATTGTTTGTTGTAATATCTTCTCGTCCTCCGAGCTCTACAACTTCATCGTCAGTAAGAATAATTGCCGCCCATCCACCAGGCCCTGGATTACCCCGGGATGAACCATCAGTGTATATTGTCATTTTCATAGACACCAGTATATCGTAATTCCTTGCACGATGTATCCATTTCAAAGAATATGTAAATGAAACAGCATTTTCAGAAGACAAAATTGCATTCTAGTAGAAAAGTAGGATAAAATAATACCAAGCGATCAAGAGAATTTTCTTGATCTTGTTCTTACCTCTACACCAAAGGCACCCAACATGCTTACCGAACAAGATGGATCCACGACCCCTCAATCGAGAATGACACCTGATGAGTTTCAGGCAATCACAGACTATCTCGGAATTACTCACGAAAGAGGACAAGAAGCTCTCCAAGTTGAACGCCTGATCCGCCTATATTTCAACAGAAATCCTGCTGGGCTGAAACTCCTTGAGATTGGCTCCGGCTTGTGTGGTATCGCCACACATCTCGCTGAAATGGTCGGCAATAACAACTATACGGGCATCGAAGCTAACAAGCTCTTTCATCGTCTGTCGCTAGAGACACACCCTCACCTCAGTGTGATAGAAGGCAACTTCTTAGAACTTGAAGTAAACGAAGGCACCTTCTTTGACGTCGTATGTGCACCTTTTGCACTGATTAACTTCTTCCCCTTCGATATACAGAAAAAATTCCTTGAGAAAATGAAGCTGCACGGTCGTTTAGCGATCGTGCACACAACGCTTCCAGATGTCTTCGGTATACATGAAAGTGTGGAACGAGGACTCGGCCCAGAAGAGTTTGGAATTGACTACCATCTCACTGGATATTTCATGTGTATCCGGGAGCTACTAGAAGCTGTCCGCAGTATTCGTGCACGATATGTGCACTGCACTACCTACGACGCAATGTCTATCCATGGAGTCTCGAGACACTCCCTCTTTGCTTATGGGGCCTAGTGCCAACTGAGCAACACAAGGATAAGAAGCCCCTCGAACGACCGCAAGGTCTTTGCGGGGCTTTTTAGATTCTATCTCTCTCTGTTTTTGAAAGAATAAAGCGTATTAGTTTCACAAGACCAGAAGCAACGATGATATCTGCAACCTCAACAGCAACCTCATTCTGTAGATCTATAAAAAGCACTGTATCTCTAAAAATATACAAAGAAAACTTTTCCTGAAGAAACTCATCCGGCAGAGCATGAGTCTGCGACAGACGACCCTTATATGAATCCATCACCTCCTTTTCATGTTTAAATTTCTGCTTGATACTTTCCGCACGAAAACCTATCATGATAAGTTGATTTTTCTTAATAATTGAATGTAAACGAAGAATCTCTTCCTTACCAAGATATTCAATCCACGACGAAACACCATCTGGCCCTTGTGTTCCATAAATTCTTTCATTAACACGAATAGACAGGACTCGCTCCAACGTCTCGATGATACCATTTTTACCCTTAAAAACATTAACCTTACATGAAGGCGAGAGAGTTATACCATACTTCTTGACAAGCGATCTACCCAAGAGACTTGCTCGAATTGATTCGACTATATCGTTTATAGTGTTGTCATCAGTCTTTGTATAAAGATGTCTGTTTTTATATCTAACTTTTTTACCACAAACAAGGCCCATTTTCTCAAGGCTCTCTAACGCCTTTTGTGTCGAAGTTCTTCCTACGCGTGCCTTTTTTGCAATATCAGTCACCGATAAACCTAAAGAAGAAGTTGCAAAAAAAACTTTTTCTTCATTTTTAGTTAAAAAAAATAAAGACATCTGAATATGATAGAAATATGTTACATACGTCATTCTACCATAAAGCACAACGAAAAGGGCCGCTGAGAGGCGGCCCTTTGGACTACTTGCGCTTCAAGCCCCGAAAGCAGCACGACTCACTGTCGTGGTCTGCGTCCAGTTGGCCAGCCGCCGGTCCAAATGATCCCAAGATTGCTTTTCATGGTGCCTATCTCCGTTACATTAGGGACGCGTCGCCACAAGAAAAACATTGTGGTAACAAATTTAGTGTAGTATTTGATAACAAAAAGCACTGAAGTCCAATAAGTTTTTAACAAGAGTCTCACAAATAGCCTTATAATATAAGGATCAATTTAGAGTTTAGATGATATATTTTATGTCGCTTTTATCCACCTTTTTAGAATTGCATGCTCCATAAATAGGTGACGAACACCTGAATCTATACTGTAACTTCAACAAAATAGGATGAAAAATTGCAGAAGTGACATATTTTGTGTCAACTAAGTACCTTAAAAATCGTTTCAAAGAAAGCTTTTTTTATAACTTTTAAAAAAAGTCCTTGGCACTTTGACCAATTACATAAATTCTATAGTGTTATTGACGGAGGCTGTTGTAGCCATTACCATCAACCATACAACCTTTATCTGGGAGTTAGATACGATGACAACTGCACAAGGTGGTTCTGCTTGTGCAGAGCCAGAAAGTAGCGGCATCAACCTTACCATGCTGCTAGCTTCTCGACCAGGGCTACGCCAGGCCCTCGGAGGACAAACATACAAGGCTGTGCTTGAGCTTGGCTGTGGTGACCTCGGGGTATATCGCATACTGGCGCATTCTTCGGAGCACCTGTATATCGGTCTGGGAAAGGATGACACTTTAATTGGTAGGCTTTCTGATCATTATGCTCGGTACCAGTCGAGAGACAACCTTGTTCGGTCTGCCTTCTTCAAGCGTGATGTATCAAGCCTTGAGGAAAAAGGAACCTTCTTTGACCTTGTTTGTGCAAACTCACTGTCACAACAAGCAAGAACAACAGAAGGTTTGAGGAAGAAAATCTTCAAGATGTTGCACCACGGAAGAAAACTCATCCTCCACGTTGTGCTGTCTGAGGAGATTGGTAGCCACGACGACGTATGTCTTAGTGAGTGTCTACCTCCTTTGTTTGCAGGAAGTCAGACCTATAAGTTCTTCTCCTTGCTAGCGTACCAAGGCATCGCACAGCAATGCGGAAGGAAAATGTACCAAATTCGTGGAGACATCGTCGAGCTGTTCGGACACCGGTACGAAACAACGTACCTGGTATACGAGTAGAGGATCTGACGTCAATCGCATACCGAATCGAGCAGCAGCTTAACAGCGCTGCTCCTTTCTTTTATGCTGTCTACACTCTAAATAAGAGCGATATCTGCTATCGCTTTTGCTAATTGTCGAGAACTGTGACGAATAAAACCTCTCACTGCAGGTATAATATCACTTGTTTCTTTTTTATATACAGCATGAGAAAGAAGAGGAAGGCGGATTGCATTATTTTTTTCATAATCATCAAGAACCAAAACCCCGCCCCCTTCCTCAAGTTCATAAATCTCAACCTGTTCTTCAGAAGGAAATTCATTATTAATGAGAACATAGTCAATGTTTCTTCCTAAATATTCCTCAGTATGATCAACGTAGTCAGTCACCGACCAATGCATTGTATGTCCGAGTTTGTTGGTAAGATTGACTGGAAAAATAAGCTTCGCTGACGTCGACTGGATAACCTCCTTAAAGCCGTTTGTAATAAGACAAGGAACTATCGAACAAAAGTAGTTTCCTGGCCCGATTACAATATAATCAGCGTCTCGCAATGCCTCTTTTGCTTTTTCATTTATAACAACTCCTGTTGAGTACCCAATGTGAGCGATGCCTTTTTCTTGAACTGAAGCATTATTGAAACTATCCTCACCAAATAACTTCTGACCATCAAGAAGAGTGACGACAAGATCAGCTTTATTATCAGTAATCGGGAGAACTCGTCCTTTTATTTTCAATA
This sequence comes from uncultured Candidatus Saccharibacteria bacterium, assembly GCA_964491805.1. Lineage (GTDB taxonomy): Bacteria > Patescibacteriota > Minisyncoccia > Phycocordibacterales > UBA5272 > UBA11704. The sequence continues at coordinate 18,466 of CAZBGU010000008.1, read as the reverse complement.
TCTCAGAAGCTATCTCAACACCCTGGACAAAACTACCAGACACCTTCTCGAGAGCTGCGATAAAGATATTTCCGAATGAGTGCCCTGCTAGCGTACCTTCCGAGAAACGGTAATTCATCACTTTACGTAAAATCGCATCATGTTCAGAAAGCGCCACCAAACATTGCCGCACATCACCAGGAGGAAGAACACCAAGTTCGTCACGTAGCACTCCTGTTGAGCCGCCATTATCTGCCATAGATACTAGAGCAGTTATATCAAAATCATCTATGTATTTTATGCCAGATAGTACTGTATAACTTCCGGTACCTCCTCCTATTGTCACAATTTTCTTCATATACTAACTCTACCATGAATTAATATCATGTTGAAATATAAGCCCCAAAGGATACATCTCACAGGAACAATAAATTCCTTTCTAGATCTTCCACTTCTGTTCCTTCAGTGTGGCGATCAAGCGCTGCCTGAGTAGACGCAAGATGCACAACCTTCTTACCAAACTTACACTCAAGAGTATCTAACTGCTTATGTATTGCTTCCCATGCGCGCGCTCTGTCAGACGAACCAAAGAGATCATCTTGATACGCAGCATATGGTGCAAGATCACACAACGTAATCCCAGTTGCACGATACAATCTCCCCTTTTTGTAGACACGTTCGAAGTGTTCATGGATAGCAGACAGAAGTACTTCAGGTGTATTCGTAGGAGACTGGAGCATGATGGTATACGAGAGAATCTCAAACTCAGTATCCTTCAAATATATCGACACCTTTCTTGGTGTTAGCTCATAGTGACGAGCTTTGGTACATGCTTCCTCTAGATTTTTTGATAATTGTGAAAAGAGAAACGTCGTGTCACCTGTCGACGGATGAAATGTTCTCGTTCTTTGAATAGACGAGTACGATGTTTTTATGCTGCTATCTATCGCCATTTTTGATACACCTTGTAGTTCACACCAAATAACTTCATATGGCTTTGAGAAGTTCTCATGCACCCATGTGTGTGGCATAGCGATAAACTCTTGTGCGGTATGTATACCTTTTTTCTCAAGAGCGTCACCTGTCCTTGGTCCGATACCCCACACTGATCCGATCTTTGTTGTTGCCAAAAACTCGCCGATAGTATCTCTCGTAATAACCGTGAGCCCATTTGGCTTAACCCACTTTGATGCAACTTTTGCAAGTACTTTTGTCGGTGCAAGACCAATAGTCACAGAAAGTGATAATTCATCGCTAATCTCTTGTTTGATTCTTTCTGCGATAGTTCTGTACGACATCTTGAGTGGCTTATCGAACCCAGTAAGAAGCGCGAAGCATTCATCGATACTGTATTCCTCCACATCATCTGCATATCTACGCACAATGTCAAACATTGCCTGAGAATAGTGTGCGTATGATTTGTAGTCACCTGGAAGAACCATAACTTGAGGAAATAGTTTCTTCACTCTGAAGATCGGCATTCCTCGTGTAACACCAAGTGACTTTGCTTCATATGAAAGTGCAGAGACAATACCTCGCTCAGCACCAGTTACCACCGGCTTCCCACGAAGTGATGCATCCTTGGCAACTTCAACACCTACGAAAAATGCATCACCATCCATATGGAGAATGACTTCTTCCTTCGATAGATCTTTTCGCGCAACGTCATACATCTATCAAGTGTATCCTTTGCTTAGACACAATTCTATAGAACAAAATAAGCAAAGCATGTTCTGAAAGTTACACAATTCACTTTTTGTCATCAATACAAGAAGGTGGTTGCGGTGGTGGATAAGAATCACCGAAATTATCCTGAGTAACATTCTACACTCAAACACTACTCCACAGTGCCTTAAATAGTTCCTTTTGATTCCTTGCCATAACCGAATCATGAATTTCTACGAGATAGTGCGGCCGCACTCTTGTCTGTATCATAATGAGATATTCCCCGGTGATCCAAAAACTTGAATCAAAGGATACACCTGTTGGTAATTGCTTCATTTCACGAGCTGGATGCTTTTCGTGTAGTTTTTTCTCAATATGACTTTCATTAAGAAAGAACTCCACCCGCAAGCTCTTTTGCACATCTTTTGTCCACGTCCACTCAATCCACTTCTCATAGTGTTCTGTGAGTGAGTCATCTTGGAACCCACGCCATACATTCCCATGAGTAAGTACACTCTCCGCCCATCGTGGGTATGCATCGTATAGATAGGACTCAAGATCCCCTTCTTCCACGAAGCGAATCTTCGGTACAGAGTAGTACTTCTCACTTGTGATCCGTGACAACTCTTTAGACAATTGCTTGGCTGCTTCCTTCTTGATGTAAAGCTCTCGTTCTTCCTTTTCAACAGAGGCAACCAACTTCTCTGGTGATTCTGCCATAAAGTAATGCACCCTCTGACCAAGATCGACACTAATAAGGCCGAGCCCTTCGAGTTTTCGCGCGATAGAGTAGACAGTTGTGCGATTTATTTTTGTCAGCTTGGCAACTCGGTTTGCAGCAATCTTGCTAGCTTTTAGTATCGCCAGGTAGACTTCCTGTTCATTTACATTCAATCCGAGTAATTGAAATTGTTTTTCCATGATTGTGAATATTGCTAGAGTATACAAAAGTTGTTGGCGACTCGTCAACACTTTTTTGTAGTAATGCTAAAAACCTTTGTTTTACATGTACTTTTAGTTGACAGTATAGCATCGACATAGTATATTTATGCCGAAAGTTCTTGAGTCTTTGGTTGACCATCGTTGACCGCTCAAAGAATGGAGGGATTATATGAGTAATATTACCAATGAGACCTCAAAGATTCTCGGTATCGCCAAATTACGTGGCATACCGAGATTGCAACGTTCTCTTTTTCCATCAGATTACGAGAAGTTAAAGCGGTAGATCTTGAGTGATCTGCGCAAGCTTTTCTCGGAGACACTGAGCGACGATGCTCTCGACCATGCCGTTGAGCAAGCCGCAAAGGCAATCCTGCCTGAATAACCCATTAACCAGTTATCAACTGAAGAAAGAGACCGAAAATGAAGCGTAGAGAAATCATCTTGGTAGCAGTAGGCTCTGTTCTAGTCTGGGCCACTATCATCATTGGCGGGATCATTCTTTACCGCTGGTCTGATACATGGCAGTGGTTGAAGTAACGGAAATACCATATGCCAACTGAAGTTGAGTTTGATTTTGAACGAAGAGTATGCAGGCTAGGAGAGAGTGACGAAGCAAAACCTGAGGACGTATGTGGATACTTGTTCTGGTCACAGGACCCATTGAAGGAAATCACCTGTGTCTGTATCAAAGGAGACAAAGCACAAGACAATCTTCTACTTGATTACGTTCAAAGACAAATCAAACGTGGAGAGAAGGGTGACAACTGCACAGGACCGCCAGACTTCAACAAAATAAAATAATCGGACACGCCCTGCTTATCTGGGTAATAGTTAACACCCATCAAAATCTTCCCCTCTCTATCAAGTCTTCAAGTTTCAAAATCACGAAATGAAATTTTAAGTTTTATAGAGAGACATGTTTCGGAATACACAACCAACACGCGAGGACCTTCGGTCGTCGCGTGTTTTCCATTCACAGCCAATTCATGTAGACTATTTGTTATTCTTTACCTCCACTAGTCTCATCCTCATCTCCACCCTTCCACCGAAATAACTTCGCTCAATATAAACAAGTGCAGAGTGCGATTTGTTAACTTTTTCTTCAATATCTTTTGAAGAAAAGAACTGTATCGCCTTCACTTTACCTCGTGTCGTTGCATACACAACTTCGAAGTGCTCCCCTTTCTTGCCGAACCACTTCGTTGCTAGCACTTCAGGATTCTTAATCTCAAACACCGGCTTCCTGTTCCCTTCACCAAAGGGCGCAAGTATAGCGATAGCGTCATACGTCACATCATTTACATCATCTGTTGTTATCACTGCATCAATGACCACCTCTTGTCCACAAATTTCCTTTTTCTCAACACAGTGTATTGCCTCGTTCAGTGCAGGTGAGAGCCTTGAAAGGTTTTCATGACGAAGTGAAAAACCTCCCGCGCCCTCATGACCACCATACCCCTCGAACACACCACCAACATCCACCTTACCAACATGAGCCATAAGATCAACAACTGATACGTCTCCAAGCGATCTACATGAACCTTTAAGAACAACTGTATTGTCGGCTACCTCTAATCCAGAATCAATTCCTGTGGTGACAGATTGGCTGTCACCATGACCCCACACAAACACAGGCTTTCCTGTTTCATCAATAATCTTCTGAGCAATAAGACCAAGTATTCCAGGACCCCACGAAAGATCACCGACAACTACTACGTCATTCGTGTACACGTCATGATCAAAAGAAATCCCATCAACAACATCCTTCACCTCACACTTTCGCTGTGTATTCAATTCTTCAAGATCAAATGCGTACCCTTCTGCACTCTCTCTGTCCTTCTCATACAATGCAAGATGTGCCTGTATCGGATCACCCATACGTGACGCAGCGTTGATACGTGGCGCAATAGCGAACGCTACATCTTCTTCAGTAAGAAACTCCTTCTTCATTCGCTGTTCATTAAAAATATGAAGTAGTCCAGGACGTTTAGTCTTACGAAGTACCTTGATACCATAGTGTGCGAGTGCACGATTCTCCTTCTGGAGTGGCACCATATCAGCAATTGTAGAAATACCAACCAAGTCGAGATACCATTTCTCATGACCTTCTGGAAGTTTGGAAACTTTGTCGAGAACAGCATTATATGTGTCGATGTTTTGAACTTTTTCTGCGTCTTTTCCGCGTCTTTTCCGCGTTCGTTCCGCACGGAAACTCGCGTGCGCTTTGCTCTTTGTTCGGAGAACAGAGAGCAAAGCGCACGCGAGTTTCCATGCCACTGCACACCCGCACAACATATCATCCGGATATGTACACACATCCTGCTTCGAGTTAAGCACCACAACTGCATCCGGTACTACTTGTATAGCTTTCCTACTTTTCATTTCCTGTTTTTCGCCTTTTACCCCCTTTTCCTTACTTTCTTCGTCTGTATGGCTTGCGTCAGTCTGCAAAGTCTGCGTTACCGGCAAGTGGTGGTCCGTAACAATAAAATCAACCCCAACAGACTTCGCATACGCAACCTCATCAATATTTGCAATACCAGAATCAACAGTAATGATAAGTGTCACACCTTTAGCCTTAAGAGCATCTATCGCATGAATATGTACACCGTACCCTTCATTGTGTCTATGAGGTATGTATATCTCGACCGGATATCCAATATCGTCAAAGAATGTCCTAAGAAGAACCCCTCCTGGAACCCCGTCGCAGTCATAGTCACTATAAATTGCTATTTTCTCTTTATTTTTCAAGGCATCTAGGATACGCGTTACCGCCTTCTCCATCCCATGGATTAAAAATGGATCACTGATATGTTTCTCATACGATGGAAAAAGAAAATCACAGATCTCATCTGTTTCTGTAAGTCCCCTCTTTTCTAACAGTGTTCGAGTAAGTGGATGAAGTTTTGCTATAGAAAAATCAGAGAATGGTTGCATGTGAAAGGTAGTATACCGTAGATAGCAACAAGACGTTAAATAGAGGCAAGATATGCAAGTTTACAAAACCCGACACTCATATTTCAAACCAGTAACTAATAGTGTGTCAGAGCTATAAATCAATACTTAAGGTATATCAACTTATTGTTTGTCCTTTATAAAAGACAACTTTTAAAGTCCTTATTCTGTAATGTCTTTTATAAGAATACTCTGTACTTTGCTTCAGTGTATGGCAAAAGAGCGTCCTATGACGCGCCTTTGTAGTGATGTTTGTATTTCCTATTACCTATTACCAATCACCTGCAACCTACCCTTTTACTTTGAACTGCTTTCGTATCTCTTTTACCATTTCATCATTCTTTTCTTCCATTTCTTTCTTTCCTGCTTCACCTAGCTTTTTAAGGTCTTCCACGCCAAGAATCACAAGTTCCTTTGCTCTTCTGTCCAAATATTCCTCAGTATTTCTAGTAGGATCTTCAAGAACCTCATCAAATAACGCATGAAGAACAAACCCAATTTTTGGCCCCGGCGTTTCGTGTGTAACGTCCATGATACGTTTCCCATCAGTCTTGAGCATCTTGAGCGTCACCGGATCCTTGAGAGCTTGTTCCACCATAGATTCATACATTCTTAGGCGATACGGCTCTTCTTTTGGCCTTCCTGTACCTATTCTGTCGCAAATACGCAGATCTATCAGATCCCAGATATTTTCCTTGCCTACGTTAGTTATAAGCCTTCTAACTGCAGACAGGGTTATTTGCTCAGTATCGGAGAAGAACATGTGCCAGCGAACAAACATAGATACACGTTCCACAAGATCCTTAGGGAACTTGAGTCTCTCCATTATTTCACGTGTAACGCGTCCACCTACTACATCATGGCCATAGAATGTAATCACATTCTTTTCACGTGAAAAGCGTTTAGTCTCTGGCTTTGATATATCATGGAAGATTGCAGAGAGTCTCACGTGTAACGGCCACTTTTTATCTGCCGCATGCTGTAGGGTCCTCAAATTATGTTCCCACACATCATAAGCATGTGCCTGATTCTGTGTAACACCTACCCCACGCAAGAGTTCTGGAATAACAAACTCAAGCAACCCTGTTTCTTTCATCATAATGAGCCCTCTCATTGGAAAATCAGTCATGAGTAGCTTAACAAACTCATCTCTCACCCTTTCACGTGAAATGTTCTTGAGTAACGCAGCATTTTTCTCGACACTTTCACGTGTAACGACTTCAATATCAAAATCAAGCTGGCTCATAAAGCGAATTGCACGCATCAGCCGTAGCGCATCCTCATTGAAACGCACATTCGCCTCCCCTACAGCACGAATTAGCTTATTTTCTATATCTATTTGACCATTATACGGGTCAACAATTTCATGTGTAACGGGGTTATATGCCATAGAGTTAACCGTAAAATCCCTTCTTCCCAGGTCATCGTGAAGATTTTTACTCCATTTCACCTCATCTGGATGACGATTATCAGAGTAGGAACTTTCTAAACGGTACGGTGTAACTTCCACAATCCTCACGGTTTCATCTGAACAAACTGTTCCAAGATCCTCACCACAGGTTACAACCCCCACCGTTCCATAGCTATTTTCATAAAAGGTCTTCGGAAAGAGGCCAATAATCTGTTCTGGGGTTGCATTCGTTGTTACATCAAAATCTTTTGGTTTGACCCCCATTAGAAGGTCACGTACGCACCCTCCGACTAGATATGCCTCATAGGAAGCCGCTTGAAGGACAGCGATAACCATCATTACTTCTTTTGGAACATTTACATGTAGTGTAGGCTGTATTTGTGACATAAAGTGTGTTAGTATTTTAAGTGTAGTATATACGCTCTCGTGGTGAAATGGATATCACAGCGGTCTTCGGAACCGTTATTCTGGGTTCGAGTCCTGGCGGGAGCACAAAAGATTGAGCAAAGCGAAAGCTTTTATGCTCCCGCAGCACATGTAAAGCATGGTTAGCGCAGTTAGTAACTTGTGACCGAGTTCTGGTCTTAATTTTAAAATAAACCCGTTACACATGTAACAATCCCCTATATGACGTAGGAGAATCGGCAACCGCTGCGGTATTTTTATTTCACACTTTGTGTTCATAAAAACACCCCCAGCCTCTGCCCCGGGGAAAACCGACAGGTAGTCTCTTCCTAAAAGCCATGAATCCTGCTTTTAGGGAGAGACTCTTGTGTGCCGGTTTTTCGTTCGAGTTCCTCCCGGCATGATTTACTAATCATCTCACGTAACAGTGCCAAGCACTGTTACTCTACGCCGCACAATAAAAACTACTGTTTTTATTTGAACTCTGTGCGGTGTAGGAGAATCAGTCACAAATCTACCTCGCTTCGCTCGATGTAGATTCGCGACCCCTATTCGATTCTCGCACAAATAAAGCAGTTTATTTGCTATACGCCGCACATAAAATGCGCTTCGCTTATTTTCTGTGCGGCGTAGGAGAATCGAACTCCTGTCTCAACCTTGGCAAGGTCGTGTTCTACCACTAAACCAACACCGCATTGGTACTAATACTAGCATATTACCCCTGTTTTGAAAAGACTTTTTGTGCAAAACATACTATACTTTTTGTAGTTTCATACGAAACGGACAGTTGTACACAAAAGTACAAAAATGTGGATAACTCTGTGGGTATGGTGTATAACAGACACCAAAACGTCTATTAGTCACAGATGTGTACTTATGACAAAACCAGCATAATATCCTTTATTTTCAACGATTATGCGACATTTTGTGACTTTTATTTAAGTACATACAGGACATCTGTTTCACATGAAACAAATTACATATTCATGGCAGAACACAATGAAATCGGTAAAATTGGTGAAAATATAACGACTGAGTTTCTCATGAAACAGGGTTTCAGCATTGTTGAGAGGAACTACAGAATAAGACAAGGTGAACTGGATATTGTCGCCAGAAAAGACGACGTCCTTCATTTTGTTGAAGTAAAGAGCATTAAAGTCAGAGACTGTTCTCATATAACTGACCTTACAATATCCCCGGAGGACAATCTAACCCTCCATAAGTGGTCAAAGTTGTTGGTGGCTGTAGAGAGTTATTTAAGATCACAAAACGTTCCTCATGAAACAAAATATCAAATAGATCTCGCGTGTGTTTACATTGATACAGAAAAAAGGGAGGGGAGAGTGAAGTTACTGCTTAATATCAATAAAGAATGAAGTGAGGGGCTGCAATTTATAAAAAGTATGGTAGTATATGAAGACGCTTTTAAGTAAGCGACACATTCACACACTATACACACATCGGAGTGTGGTGTAACGACTAACCTAAACTGGTTTTGCAAGTATTACCAGTCAGCGACGAACTGAGTCGCGTTAGTAATTACATCATGCTACGAACACACATCGGAGTGTGGTGTAACGGCTAACATTCTGGTTTTGGGTACCAGCGACTCAGGGTTCGAATCCCTGCACTCCGACAAATAGATAAAATATCACCATTAATTTTGGTGATATTTTATTTTAGATCTTAGAATAAACTCAACAGCACCTGACAGAAAGGTCTACTTAGTTTTTGTTATTTATGAACAATCACAGTAGGGGAGAAAACTGGAAAAATAATTAAAAGTATAGTAGTATATCTTCTACAAGCGGTGTTGGTTTAGTGGTAGAATGCCTGCCTTCCAAGCAGGAGACAAGAGTTCGATTCTCTTACGCCGCACACATACATACAAGAACAATAAAGGCTGACTACTTGTTGCCGGTATTTATTGTATTTATATGAAATGGTGGAACACTAATATTCCAACCTTTCTTATGTTGCAAGAAAGTAAACGATGGCAGCAAACGACCGTTAACAAATCAAACCATTCCATTACAGCAATGAAATGATACAATACGAGCATTACAATGTCTGAAGATACTAACAGTCAAAAAAATTGGATCTCTCACCAAGCAGAACAAAAAGAGGTGGACCACGAGCTTGTTGAAGATCTTATCCTCCAAAATAAAACCCTCGACGCTCTAATAAAGGGATTATCGGGAGATATTGAGTTATTCAAAAAAGATCAAACAGGGAAGTGGAAACCCGCTGACATTGTCAGATTTACCATGCAACTCAACATTATGCATGATAAGAAGAAGCGAAACCTTGCAGCAATCAATGAAATTATTAGAAAAAAAACATTATAGTAGTCCCATTTTAGTTACTTCTCCGCAAAGATATAGTAGGACTTATTCTTGTCGTCGTAGTTGACTGACAAATACTTTTAGTTTAGTGTATTATTTAGTTGAACAACGGAGAGCGAGATGCCTGCCGAACCGAGCACTGAAGGCCTTGATGGCCTGAAGAGAGTCCTCGAGGAAATGCTCGATAGGCATTCCATCGAGTTTCGCCACTATGCCGACCAGATCCTCTACGATGTGACAAAGGTCGCTCAAAGCGACCGGAGAATCGCGTTGGATCTTGCTCATCTGGCAATCGAGCAAGCAAGGAAAACCCGGCAAGCACTTGACGCTCTCAGTGATTATCCACTGATACGCAGAATCAAGTGACGACCACTGTGCGCAGTCTGACCGGCTGCGCACATGTTCATTTAGAACTATACAATACATAAAATTGAGGTTTTATTTTTATAACTTATACATGTATACTTTTCTTATTATGCACAAAATCAACAATCGAGAATATGAACCCCGTGTAGAAGTTAGTAAACAACCAAATAACAGTGAACCTCGCAGTCTACAAGAAAGACGACTAGCATGCTTAGAAGAAGCAAAAAGGTTACGTATAGAGATTGGCGAAACCGAAAAGAATGACGACGGTAATATTGAACTCGCTGCTCAAGTAGCAGGAAGACTCAAAGCTCTCAAGAAACTGCTTAGTGGAACTGAAATGGAACTTATCGAGTTAGACCAAAAAATGATTGACCAAGAAAGAAGATATGCCGTACACGATAATAAACCCAACAACTGGAACGACGCAGGACAAACTGGTGGCAATGTAAGAATGGACAGGGGGCAGAGTGAAGTATAGACGCTAGAATATACACATAAACAAAGCGCGACCTTCGGTCGCGCTTTGTTTATGTGTTTCTATAAATACTTTATATCACACGAGGAGTGTTTTTACTTAACAGCATCCTTAAGTGCCTTAGCTGCAGAGAACTTAGGAACTTTTGTCTTAGGAACCTTAACTGTCTCGCCAGTCTTTGGATTGCGAGCTTCACGAGCTGCGCGCTCCTTAACTACAAACTTACCGAGCCCAGCAATCGCTACTTCGCCTCCCTTTGAAAGAGTTTTGACGATAGTGTCGAAAACTGTATCTACCACTTCTTCTGCTTGCACCTTTGTTGAGCCGAGTACTGCATGTACTGCGTCAACGAGACCTGCTTTGTTCATAGAGTTTGATGTTTATGATGTCGCGCTTTCCTAGGATCGCAGCATCAAAAAATAAATTTATTAATCTCCTCGTATGCGTTTAGCAAACGATGGATAAAATAAGTATAGTATACCGAGGTTTTTACGCAAGTCATAACACAATGTATTGTATAAGTGTCAAATATACTATATTCATGTCCGGTTGTCATCTCAAGCAGAGGAGCGTGTAGCTCTTTTATACATAAAACCTGCTCACTGTGTCCGTCTACACGCAAGAGCTAATGACTATCTACAGTCATGCACACAACAACTGTGTCATCAATCCTTATTTTTATACAAAAAAAGTCTAGTGTACCGTAACACTCTATACTCTACGCATAATACCTACGAACGTTATGATTATAGGTCAAAAAATACTATACTGATCGCCATGAAATATCTTCTTACATCATCAGGTTGTACAAATGATACTATTGCAAAAAAACTTTCAGACATGGCAGAAAAACCAATCAGTGAGATCTCAGTGCTTTTTGTACCAACAGCAGCAAACACAGAAGGTGGCGACAAGCGATGGCTTATAGGAAATCTACAAGACTTCGATCATTACAATGTAAAATCAATAGACATATTGGATATAGCAGCAGTGTCTGACGATGTATGGAAAAAACGTTTTTTAGAAAAAGATGTTATCTGTTTTGGGGGAGGTAACGAAAAATATCTTGCAGAAATATTTCAAAAACTAAACATGAAAGTTTTTCTTGCGGAAATGCCACCTACAAAAGTCTATATGGGTATTAGCGCAGGGAGTATGGTGGTTGGACACTTTATGCCAGAAAAACTATACCCTATTCTTTTCCCAGAAGAAAACTTTGGTCCCGCAACTACGCCTGCAACGGGGATGTTTGATATCTGTTTTATTCCGCACCTTAACAGCGACTACTTTTCTCATCTGCGAGAAGAAGCTCTCAACAAGGTGCGAAATGATTTTACAAAACCTGTATTTGCACCTGATGACCAAACTGCCTTATGTATACAAGGAGGGTCTATTGAGGTATTTGGTGATGGTGTATGTTGGAAAGCGAACTAATAAGCATATGAAACTTACTTTTAGATACAACAGAACACAAGACATCGACTGCATACTAGAATATGGGAGAAGCTCAGCTAACTCACCAAACCAAACAAAAGTATATGAAAGTCTCACATCTCTCTACGGCAAGAATCCAAGTGAAAGCACAACTTCCCAATTCATTGATATATATCTTAAAGAAAATAAAGTTGATATTGAAAATACCATAACCACTTACCAGAAAAAATGGAACGAGATGGGTGGTGAATATCATAAACGTGCCAAAAACATTTTTGGTATAAATTTGCCGACTAGCGACATAACTGCCTACATAACTATTAACAACAGATGTCCGTATAACATCAACGACCACTACTTTTTTGTTTCTGTCTCTGGACCTCATATTATTAAAACAACAATGCATGAGCTCTGGCATTTCTATACATGGTACAAGTACGGAGTAGAGTGGGAAGAAAAGCTTGGAGGAAATAAATACAACGAACTAAAAGAAGCTCTCACTGTGCTTCTTAATGCGGAGTGCAAAGACCTACTACCAGAAGGTATACAAGATAATGGATATCCGCAGCATAAAGAACTTAGAGAGAGAATACTGAAACTTTGGTCTCAAGAAAAGGACATGGACTTACTCTGGAAAAAACTTACTACATAAAGAAACGCAGCCACTAAAAACAAGCAACGTGCCGCCCTTCGGGCGGCACGTTGCTTATATTATAAACCCCCAACAACACACTGTTGCTTACAGGATTCCATTAGCCAGATATTGCCTTAGATGCGAGGTGTGATTACTTTTTTAGAAGGAAACGTAGTAGACCTACGGTGACTGATAAAAAAGTAATCAGAACGAAGCAGGTGAGGTGATATATGGCTAACGGGCAAATTCGATCATGCGCGATTCACGTATGACATGTATTTTAATCTCTCCTGGAAATCTAAGCTCCTGCTCTACACGAAGTGCAATGTTACGAGCGAGGTCACGTGCTTCAAGATCATTAACAAGAAGAGGGGAGACGAAAACACGTATTTCACGTCCGGCTTGAAGCGCATACACCCTCTCAATGCCCGAAAATGACATCGCAAGGGCCTCCAAATCCTCGAGACGCTTAATGTAACGATCGACCGTGTCACGACGCGCTCCAGGCCTTCCACCGCTTATTGCATCAGACACCTGAACGATCACACTCTCGATTGTTTCGTATGGATATTCCTCATGATGTGCTTGCATTGCAAGTATCACACGCTCATCTACTCCATACTTCATCAAAATCTTTCTACCGATCTCTACATGAGTACCTTGTATCTCATGATCAACTGCTTTACCAATATCATGAAGCAGTGCACCTGCCTTTGCTACATGCATATCTGCACCAAGTTCTTGTGCGAGCACTCCTGCTATGTGCGCCATCTCTATCGAGTGGTCGAGAACATTTTGACCGTAACTTGTTCTGAAATAGAGACGACCAATGATTGGAATAAGCTCTTCTGGCATAGAAAGTAGACCGCATACGAGTACAGCTTCTTCGCCTTTCTTACGCATGAAAACACCGATCTCACGCTTCGCCTTATCAATACACTCTTCGATCTTTGCTGGCTGAATACGACCATCTCTGATAAGCATCTCAAGAGCATTCGTTGCAATGGCGCGACGAACAGGATCAAAACAAGAAACGACGATACCATTAGGAACTTCATCAACTAGGAGCTCAACACCTGCAAGCCTCTCGAACGCTTTGATGTTGCGACCTTCCTTACCAATAATCTTTCCTTTCATTTCTTCATCAGCAAGCTCAACCGTTGAAGTCATGAACTGTGCAATAGGACCATTAGCAATACGGTAGATACTACTTACAAGAATATCTTTTGCTTTTTCTTCTAGCTTCGCTTCGCCATCGCGTGCAAGTTTGAGCACGCGAGACTGCAAATCTTCCTCGGACTCTTTAACAAGCTTCGCATATAACTTCTCACGAGCTTCGTTTTCAGAAAGACTAGCAACTTTTTCGAGCATCTTTGCCATTTCCTTATCTTTTTCCAACAAACGCTCTTTTACTGTCTCGAGCTCCTTACTTTTTTGTTTGAGTGACTCAAACTCACGATCAAGATGAGATTCTTTAGAACTGAGCTCACTTTCGCGTCTATCGATTCTCTCTTCCTGCTTCTGAATTCTATCTTCATTGCGCTTAAGCTCTTCCCGAAGAACGCTTGCTCGCGTCAGTGCCTCATCTTCTATGGCACGCGCATCACGCTTGGCCTGAAGTATCTTTTCTTCAAGCTCTGCTTCTACCGAGCCACGACGAGCTATCGCCACATAGTGGCGGATAACATAACCAACTGCGCCCCCAACAACGAATGTGACAGCGCCTTCAATAAGAAGTACTGTTGTGTGCATGTTATTTTGTTTTTGGCTTGAGAATCTGGTCTACAATGCCATATTTTTTAGCTTCTTCAGCTGACATCCAATAATCACGGTCGCTATCCTTCTCGATCTGTGCCTTTGTCTTACCTGTTGCTTCGACAAGCATTTCGTACAACTTATCCTTAAGTCTAAGAATATGCTTTGCGGTGATCTCAATATCTGATGCTTGTCCTTCTACACCAGTAAGAGGTTGATGAATCATGACTTCTGAGTTAGGAAGAACGAAACGCTTTCCTTTAACACCTTGAGAAAGAATCATTGCCCCCATTGATGCTGCCATACCAGTACACACCGTAGCAACATCTGGCTTAATATGATGCATGGTATCAATAATAGCCATACCCGCCTGAATACTTCCGCCAGGGGAGTTGATATAGAGGGTAATATCCTTCTTTGGATCTTCTGCTTCGAGAAAGAGAAGCTGAGCAACAACAAGCGATGCTGTATGCTGATTAACTTCATCGTGAAGAAAAATAATTCTTTCCTTGAGAAGACGAGAATAAATATCATATGCACGTTCACCAAACTGACTTTTTTCAATAACTGTAGGAATTAACATACGTTTATAGTACACGTTACTTTTTTAATGTTTGAAACACGCGTCCACCTTATACACATTACTTCTTCCACATATTTATACTTTTTCTATATCAGGAAATTCTACTATGACTATCGTTACTTCTGTATCTGCACTATACCACACAGGATTACTCCTCGTGTAGTAGTTTGACACTATCACAAAAAGTATGGTAGTACAAAGGGCATGGAAACACTTTTTTCGGTTACGCCTGACGGGTTCTTGCTTACCATTGACGCAACACACTATGTAATGACATGGGTTGGAGATATGCTAAAAGTTACAGGACCTGATACATGCTATTTTCTGCACGAAACTGCACGTGGTCTAGAGCATCTAACATGTAACATGGCGACTACTACATTACTCATTAGTAACTAAAATACTTATATAACAAGGTGATTTTAGAAAACAGTATTGACATACTGCTGTTTTTATGATAAACTCCCTGTTGGCGTAGAGTCTGCGGACGCGAGTCATATAGCATACTTTACATTTTGAAACCAACGGAGAACCATATGAGAAAAAAGCTCATAACGTTCGGTGAGCTTGCGGCACTGCTGATTGTGGTTGCCGTGACAATCATCCTGGCCTACCTCGAAAGGTGGCTAGACTTCATAGTCATGCTGTTTGTGGTGATGTTCATGGCGTACATCACCGCCAGCATGGTGAGAGAACGTCTGGAAGGGAAGCAGGGCGACCTGTGGACCTCCTGGAGGAAGTTCTTCCGGAAGGTAACGGGGGGACGCTTTGAGACACAACTGTCCCCAGAGGACGTCAGCTCGGCACGAGGAGATGCCAAACAACCAAAGGAGTCCCCATGATCAAGACCTTTGCGTTCATGATCAAGTTTCTTTCCACCCCATTAGGAAGGTGGGTGGTCATGGTCCTGGTTTTCTTCGGCTGTATGGCCGTTGTCACAAAGGAGGACCACTTCGGTCTGGACGAGGACCAGACCTACATGGCGGCCCTTCTGGCGTTTGCTGCCTTCATCTATTCACTGCTCGCAGTGAAAAAGAAAGTCGATGGCTAGATGTAGGGCAGTCAGCCGATGAATTGGGCGGTCGCATCACACGCGGCCGCCCTTTTTCTATAAAAACCAGCAACGTTGCCCACACTCGTTAGGCAGCGCGACACAAGAATTAAAAAACCCCTTGCATTCTAAGTGCGAAAGGAATTTCGTACGCAGAATGCAAGGGGTTTTGAGAAGATTTTGTGACTACATAGATTTCTCAATCCAAAAGCCAGTAAATAAAGAACTTGATGCCAGAGGGAGACAAGATTACTCCGCCTAACTTCATTAAGAGAAACACTTCATGCAAACCTTTTTAGGTTGCTTTATATGGTGCGGAGATCTGATTGTATGATCTTTATGGTCCGCAATGTGAAAGAACTTGGTGTAGAGCGTTTATGCAATGTTGTGTATCCCAACTATCGCATGGGTGAGCGTTATTGCTAACGTCCTCTACCCTGTCCTTAATAATACTCTACTGTCTTTTATATGCAAGTGGATATCTGTGGATAACTGTCCTTTTTATTTTTGAACCCTTTTTCACGTTACAAAAGATTGTCCTTTCTCTTTATTTGCAATGTCTTTTTGCATTATGTAGTCTAGTGTACATGCGATTACATCGCTTCTACGTATCACAACCCCTTGGTGAAGAAGTTGTTATAGAAGATGTTTCTTTGATCAATCAGTGGACAAAAGTTTTTAGATATACTCTTGGTGATAGCGTCGTGCTTTTTAATGGCGACAGTGTAAACTACCATTATTCTTTTTCCCATATTCAAAAAAAATCTTGCACACTTGCCTGTATATCTACTAGCAAAGCCTTGAGACCCTCTCATACAACATCTCTCTATCTTTCCCTTATCAAAAAGGACAACTTTGAACTTGTTACACAAAAAGCAACCGAACTAGGCGTGATAAAAGTTGTACCCGTACTTTCAGTAAGGTCGTCAATAAAAAACCTTTCAGAAGAGCGACTGAAGAAGATTGCGATTGAAAGCTCTGAGCAGTGCGGCCGAAGTGATATACCTGAAATCTGTCCAGCTATCACACTTAGCAAAGCGCTTGAAGAGCTACCTGAAAAAACAATTCCAATAGCCCTTGATTTTTCTGAAAAACCTCTCACAACAATTATTGTGCAATGTAAACATATACCTGTGGCGTTATTTATTGGACCGGAAGGTGGGTGGAGTGCCGAAGATGTTCAACTTTTCGAAAAACACAAAGTCAAACGAGCTTCACTCGGAGAAACAACTCTTAGAGCAGAGACAGCTGCGATTTGTGCTTCCTTCCTGGCTTCGCAACGTAATCTCTAACTGGTGTGATACACTTTATATGCGTAGTTGTTACTTGTTTTCGATCATACTAGATACTACGCATACTAATTCACTTTTTAATTTATCTTTTTTGTTTTATGAAAAAAGTTAGCTACCCATGTGTCGCAAGATCTCTTATTGCACTTCTCTTTGTGGTTGCAGGTATCCAAAAGTTAACAAGTTTTTCTGAAATCTCAAGTTTTATAGGAACACTTGGTGTGCCAATGCCTGTTATCGCAACACTCATTGTTATTATTATTGAAGTTCCAGTAGCTATCATGTTTGCTTGGGGTAAGAAAACTCGTGAAACTGGTTATACTCTCATTGGTTTCACTGTGCTTGCTACACTTCTCGTTCACAGAAACTATTTTGGTAGTGACCTAGTCAATGTCCTAAAAAACATTGCAATTATCGGAGGTATTCTTGGCTCACTCTCGTGCACATGTGGAACATGTGCACCGTGTAATAAAAAGTGTGGATGTGAATAACAATCACAACTTCTAGATTAAAGTGCGACCAAAAAATGAGATGCCTCCCATCTCATTTTTTGTTGTATGTCATTCTACTCTTTCCCCATATTCCAAAGCATCATAAAAAACTGCTTATAATTTTCTGCAATTTGTTGGGACTTAACAATGTAGACAAGAGGAGGGTTAAGGAATGTAAAAAATGAAACACTGTCCTTCCTGACAAGCATATGCGTCTTACCCTTTGGTAGAACACTTAAAAAACGATATTCCTGATTCTCAAACTGACCGATGTACTTTTCGTAGAAAGATCTCTCGTCGTCTGTACCAAGATACTTCACATTAGTCTTATTATTTTCTTTAATTTCAAGATACTCATCAAGAACATCATCCATAAGTTCAGCGTACATTGACGACGCTCCGCCGATAATACACTCCTCTTCCTCAATTCCTGCACGCAATGCATATTGTAGTTCATATTGCTGTATTGCACGTTTTCCTTGCAATACTTCAAAGTCCTGCTCATTACCGATGGCACTGATCATATTAAGTTCTCGTGCCAAATCTCCTGCTTCTAAAGATTTTTTTCTCCCTAGCGTCTCTATTACTTGTGGAGTTCTCGCCTTGTACTTAGCTTGCTTACCGTGAGCAACTTCTTCTACTAGTCCATCTGCAATAAGCCGTGGAAGCGCAAGATAAACATA
>CAZBGU010000007.1:0-34247 GCA_964491805.1 uncultured Candidatus Saccharibacteria bacterium | reverse complement strand
TTGGTTGCGACTAATTTCTTTAAAACCAAGGATGTTTTTATAAAAATCAGCTGACATCTTCAGGTTGGAAACATAAAAAACAATATGTCCGAGTTCGTGTATGCGCATAGTTTTAGGTTATATATGTGAGTTACTGTTAGTAAAAAATGTTAAAGTAAAAAGGTTTACTTGAATAGTTGTTCTTGGTGCCATATTTTTTGAGATCAAACGTAATAACTATACAAGAGGGTATTATCCAAATGAATTCCTCCTAACTTTTAATTTATTATCATTATATTTATGAACAAAACTACTAAAACTATTATATCACTTGGGGTTGCAGGAATCGTCTCTGCTGTGCTTGTTTCTGGGCCTGTCTTCGCCGCTGAAAACGTTGGACAAAATACTGGGACTGCTCCACAACCCTCTTTGGCTTCATAATCTAAACGAAGAAGGAGGTATCTCGTCAGCTTGCTGCGAGGGGGTCATTTAAGTTTTCCGGGAGATAGCCTGATGATGTACGGTTATGCTATTTTGTTTTCTGGATGGACGGGGGTGCTTATTGGACAGTACGCATGGTATTCAAATGAATTTTTAGTATAAACTTTAAACAGCTCCTTAATACCCCGAGATGAAAATGAAAGTCAAGGTAAGACTGTAGATGCCTATTATTTAGATGGGGTACAAGGACTCGGTCACAAATCTGCCTCACTTCGTTCGAAGCAGATTCTCGACCCCGTATTCTCGTCCTTACGCATCACAAGCAGTTGTGATGCTGTACCCCAAGCTAACACGAAGTGTAAGAACGCTTCGCGTGCGATGAAATGTGTTAGCTGGGGCTGTGGGACGAAGTTGGAACCGAAATATACAGAGTATGTCAGTCGAATTTTTCTGAGAAAGCGCTCAAAACATAGGTAATTTTTGTCCCCAGCAGTTTTTTGATATTAGAGATAAACTTAAAGGTATAGAAATGAAAACAGCCGGCTTGCGTGAGAGCTGATACCGACTGTAATCATATGATCGTCTCTACACGTTAATTACTTAACGCCCTTTGACTTTGAATGGACGAGCTTTCTTTCCGTTGCGGAAAGTACACCACATCAACCCATCTGCTTCATAGCAGTATTGAAATTTTGATGATTTCATAAAATTATGAAAGACCAAAATCGGGGCCTTTTGGTCCTTGCTAGTAATCTTGCCCCGAGTTGCCAAGAGCTCAACTAGTGATGACCAAATCTTCCCAATTTTATTGTATAAAACTATTTACTATTGCACAATGTCAAATTACATTGTAAAGATGGTGAAATAGGGGATAGAGTGTTGATAAGACACAATTCTCCATGATTTATTTGTTTTCTTTAATTAAAATCTTGCGATATCGTAGACCTTGCTCTGCCGGACCAATTATCGCTTCTTCTTCTAGCTTCCCAATTATTCTTGCGGCCTTATTGTAGCCCCAACGAAAAGCTGATTGTAAAGATGATGTGGACGCTTTTCCTGTTTCAATAACATATTCCTTTGCGCTCACATAATCATCGTCATCAACAGTAACAGATTCAACGTATGCTGTGGCTTCCCTCTTAAGGTATGAGGTAATATTATTAACACTATAAGAAATAAAAATAAGTAAACCAATAATAACTAAGAGTAAAATTGTTTCCATGCATATATTGTACACCTAAATGTGTAGATATACCCATTAATTACCTGTTAGGATTTCTTTTTTCTGGTTCGTTTCTGTTGTCATCTTTGCATAACAATTATCTATTTCCCTTTGCTCTATTGTGTGTCTTACACAACATCTCACAATTTTTTATCGATGTAGCACCACCCTTACTCCACGCTGACACATGATCAGCTTCCATATCGGATAGACTCCAAATCTTATTCTTGTTTACATCGTGGCCAATAGCACAGTGTGGACAGTTTGAAATATCTTTCTTTTTAGCTTCTTCAGTTTGTGATTCATAGACAGAGCGCTTAGTAGAATCTTCAAACACACGAATCTCAAGCAGTTTAGTTTCGATTTCTCCTCCTAAAACATATTCAAAAATACCTTTACGGCTTTTTACAAAACCGTCACTATAGAGCTTTTGAACAGTAGTAGAAATCTTGCTTGGATCGTATTTATTTTTATGATACGTTTTATAAAGTCTATTCCATTCAAGGCCTTTCATTTCACTTTCAACATTTGTAAAAGTGTTTGAAATCCAGTTAATAACTGTATCAAAATATTTCTTTAGTTCAGTTATATCCTTATCATTACGGTGCTTGCTCATATAGCTGTCGATTTCTCCATTAGAAACCCAGTCGAGGGCACATTCTAGGTATGCTTGTCGTTTAATATCACCAGTTATATAAGCACTCCATTTTTGAATATTAGCATTTTGGCTGTTACTAAATTCTTCACGTGCACAAGTAACGAATGGACCAGAGTATACGGCGTTTAAGATCTCTTGTTCAGTGAGTGGAACTCCTGCAATATTAATAGTTTTAAACCAATCTTTGATCTCAGGTTCGTCACCTTCACAAATGTATATCAGTAGTTTAGTGTTCATTATTTGCTCACGCTGACTAGCTGCCATGCCATCGTAATATTGTTCATGACCATTCTTATCTTTGACAGCAAATTTACCAGTTATAAATCTACCAATACTCGTTATTCGCTGCTGTCCGTCAAGCACTTCAAATTTATCGTCGCCAACTTGGTTGAAATAAATTAAACCTATTGGATAACCTTTCAAAATAGAGTCAATCACTGCAACATCTCTTTTACCATCGGCATAAATGTAATTACGCTGATACTCTGGTTGAATGATTAGCTTGCCGGACAAGCCAAACAAGCCTTTTCCTTCTAGTTCGTTATAAACGAAACCGTCGCAAATTTCTTTTACTGTGATGTCTTTTTTTAGGTTTGTCTTCATAACTATTTTTTCTTTTGTTTAACTAATAATCGTGGGAATGTTTGTCGATAAAGCTTTTCATTTACAATGTAATAAGTTTTACCATTAAGCGGTTTACTAATTTTTAAAACTGCACCATCGTTTAATTTAGTCACCTTACTTTTTTCATTATTTTCTCCGACCTGTATTTGTTCGGGGTAGATTTTGGTGGCAGCACCAAACCAAGTTTTAGTTAAACCAAGAATCTCAAATTGATCAGGATTGTACTTATCTAGAAATGAAACTGGTACCCCCATAACTCCGCTATAATTACTAGGGATAGCGTCGACAAAAGGAACTTCAATTGCGTCAAAATTATCATATTTTTCGTACGCTTGTTTTCCTTGCAGTTTTTTGTTGAATTTCTCATTATCATTCATAGTCATTAGACTCATCGGTTGATGGCGACGACCGTGATCAAGATTGGTGAACCAGCCCACATTTCCAAATGTCTGAGTTGAGCCGTCAGGTTTATTAAATTCTTTGACTTTACTATAACCAAACCATACTTTATTGTCCTTAACCAATGGAAAGATTTCTTTTAGAGTGATTGAATTTTGATTACCTATAATAAGAAATTCCCTTTTATGTTCTATCAGTTGTGCCACGTACTCACGAAATAAACTAAATGGAGGATTAGTTACTACAATATCACTTTTCTTAAGAAGTTCTGTACATTCATCACTACGAAAATCACCGTCACCATCAAGAGGAGACCATTCGTTATTTTTATTTGCTCGAAGCTGTCGGGAAATATCTTCTAGAGTGAAAGATCCATCACCATCTATATCACCAACTTCATTGATGATAAATTTGTTCGCAGTAATTTTTGGACGACCTTTAACTGGCGGCAGGGTGAGATCATCGCCAAATAGTCCAAGTTGTGTGTTTGCTACAGGTGAAGGTTTGTAACTTGTTGTTATAAGACTTTTTAATCCGAGTCGTTTGAAATTTAAAACAAAATATCGAAAGAAATTACTTTCAAAAGGGTCGTCGCAATTACAATAAACTATCTTATCTTTAAAAGTATTAGGGTTATATTCAAGATACGACTCAACTTCTTTCTGAATGTCAGAAAACTGAGTATAAAACTCATCATTTTTTGCATTTTTAGCGCTCGCAAGATTTTTATTTGCCATTTTTATAATTTTAGCACTTATTCAAGTTCTTAACACTAGTTTGACAACAATTTCTAAAAGGAGTATTACTGTAATTAGTACAGATCATTGATTTTATTAACACGAATCACTCAAATTCCGGTTTAAAGTAGGAGTCCTATGAAAGTCCTACAATTGGGGAGCACCCCAGAGAACTTATAATTTCATTTTAATGGGACACCGGGAACATAATATATTTAAGTACTAGATCGCTGTAGCGCAATAAAGTCGCAGTAGCGTGATTAATAAAAGGCCTTCGAGTGGGGAACAACATAATAAGTGTGAAGAAAGAAAAGTCTCTTAGAAAATAAGTGGCTTTTTGATCTGTACCTAATTAATAATTAGGTTGTTATATCCCTACTCGTCACAACTCATCAACGAAACAATTGAATGCTTTAAAGAGGAGAATAATATATCTTTATCCACAGAAGAAGCATCTCAAATTTTAGACTCTTTATCAGAGTTGTTTTTGGTATTTGGTGATGTGTCACCGGACTCGGATAGCTCGCAGAATGTAATAGAGCCACTTAACACGTATGACAAGAAGTAAATTTTGCCCCAAAGGGGCATATTCCTCGTATCTGCACATAATCTTTTGTCGGGTCAAACTCGAACGAAGTGAGTTTGACGCGAGTAAAAGTTATGTGCTACAGAGGTCGTTTGCGAGCGACCGGATAAAGCGAGTAAATGACCTCACGCGAAGCGCCTGCGTAAGCGATACCCAAAGGGTATCGCGCAACGCGTATTTAGGTTCTAGGGTTGTAGTAACACCCCTAGAACATTGCAGATTGCAATATGATAGACACAATTAAGCTTCTCATTCCTATTCATGATAGAGAGGATAAGAACAAGATAAATTCTTCTCTTCTCCGTTTTAAGAAAGATGACCAATCTACAGGTAGGGTTCATTTTGAATTTTATAACCACAGCTTTGAAATCGGCTCATACCACAGAAACGTAGTCATAAGATCGACAGAAGAGCCAGAAGGATTTTTTATAGAATTCTCAGTTCCAAAATATGCAAAGGGAAACAACGTAGAAATGATATACCCCCACAACGTCACTGCATATTTTGACTCTCTACTTAAAGAATTGTCTCAACGACTAAACTTCTCATTGCCACATTATTCAACATGGCAAATTTATAGACTTGATATTTGTTATAACTGGCTATTTATAAATAAAGAAGAAGCAGAATATGCTATGAGTTTTTTACAACGTATTGATTTTCCTCGTAAACAAAAATTAACCTATAACACATCTGTTATGTATAAGGGTTCTGCATACTCAATTAAGTTCTATCATAAGGGTGCAGAATTTCTAAAACATGATTTTAAGAAAATGCCAGAAGATGAAGCTTTTGATTTACAGGTGTGGGCAGATAAAATTATTCGTTACGAAATTGGTTTTAAGAGAAGATATCTAGAGAAGTTATTAAAAGTTGAAACAGTATTTTTACATCACATAGTTAATGATGATCTTATCGAAAATTTACTTAAGCAATATTTAGATGAAAATGTTTTTAGATACATCACTCCTCGATCTATGTCAGAAGCAAGTATAGAAGAAATTTTAGATAGGAATTGTACTAAAAGAATGGCTATGACACTTATGCAGTTTTATAAGAATTATTATTTTGATGATTCTTTGAAAAGAAAAATATTGAAGGGTGGCATGGATAAAAGTACTGTTTATAGATATAAGCGTAGATTGAAGGAGCTTGGTATTGGGTCAGAATTATCTTCAGTTAATAATGGTATTATCGAGAAGCTTATCATTCCATCATCTGATACAAGATTCGATTTCTTGACTACCAAAAATGATATAATTGATCCAATACTATGAAATACGTCAGATATTTAAGAAAATCGACCGATACAGAGGACAGACAGGTTCAATCTCTGGAAACCCAAGAAAGACTAATTATGGATATGGTAAATAAAGAAGGTCTTACTGTAGTTGGTCCATCTTTTAGAGAAAGTATGTCAGCAAAATCAAAAGGCCGCCCAGTATTTAATAAAGTTATCGAAATGATTAAATCTGGAGAAGCTGATGCTATTTTATGTTACAAATTAGATCGTTTAGCTCGTAATTTTATTGATGGAGGAGAAATTATTGATCTACTTCAGAAATCTGTTATTAAAGAAATACGAACATGTGATGGTGTTTATAGGCCTGGTGATAATGTTTTACCAATTGCTGTTAATTTTGGTACCGCAAATCAATATGTTTTGGATTTAAGTACTAAAGTAAAAGATGGCAATAAAACAAAACTTCTAAACGGAGGCTGGCCAGGTGTTGCTCCTTTTGGTTATCTTAATGAGCAAGTACGAAAGACTATAATTATCAATCAAAGTACTGCAAGGTACGTTAAAAGGATGTTTGAGTTATATGCAAACGAGAATAAGAGTTATGGAGAAATATCGGACATTCTTTTTTCTGAAGGATTAAGAACAAAGTATGGCAATAGAGTGTATAAGGGAACAATTCAGAAAATTATCTCTTCTAAATTTTATATGGGGATCATAGAACGAGACGGAAAGCTGTATAAAGGCGCACATGAGCCTATTATTTCTCGAGCGTTGTTTGATAAGGCTCAGCAGGTTTCAGATAATAAGTCACGTCCAAGACCACAGAACTTAACTTTTGCATTAACAGGATTGCTTAAGTGTGAAAGCTGTGGGTGTGTTCTTACTGCGTCAAGAAAACGAGGTCACGACTACTACTATTGTACAAATGGTAAGAAGGTATGTGATGAGCATAAGATATACATGAGAGAGAATTACCTGTACGAAGAAGTTGGGGATATTTTAAGTAATCTAGCCTTTAGTCCTCGTAAAGTTGAAATTATGTATAAGGCGACACAAGAGAGGTTGGGTCATGAAGTTACATATTCAGAGAAGATTTTAGACACCCTGCAGAAAGAGCTAGAATCGCTCACAGTGAAGGAGTCTAGGCTTTTTGACATCTATCTCGATGGAGATATTCTTAAAGCCATGTATGACGAAAAACTTCTTGAAATTAAGAATAGAAAACTAGAACTTGGAGTTGAGATCTCTAAGCAGAAAAATAATAATCCCTTAGTTACTTTGGAACAAATTAAAAACGTATTTTTGCAAGGGATTACAATACGAAATGAGTTTTTGAAGGCTGATAATGAGCAAAAGAAAAAGATACTTCAAAAAGTACTTTGGAACATTTCATTCAAAGATAGAAAAAGCGTTGCAGTACAATACAAAAGTCCATATAACATTCTTGCAAATGCACCTAAAAATCTCACTATTTTAGAAGGGCTGGGGTACAAGGACTCGAACCTCAATTAACGGTGCCAGAAACCGTTGTCCTACCATTAGACGATACCCCAAATTTGTAGCGTATAGTGAATAGATTTTTTGTATAATTTTAACAAATAATTACACATTGCTACGTTCGAGATATACTATCACACTTTTGATGTTTTTTCCATTTTTATCGTGAATAACTACACGCCGCACCTTAATAGACCGCTCACTGTAAAAGTGTGGATTGATGCCGAATTTTCAATACTTTCGTTGATATACTGGTTATTGTAGTATGGCCAAAATTTCCATTAGGAGACCACGCATTATCTCGAAGAAATTCCCCGAGGTTAATTCGACGATCGATGGTGTAGAAAAGTCGCTTAACGACTTGGTTTTTACCTATTCTGAACACATCGACCGTACGCTTCAGAAGAAACATATTATGATGGCAGCGTCCTCTATGGTGCTACTACTCGTGCTTGGTAGTTTTATTTCACCGCGGGGTAAGGCGGAGAGCAGTGTATTCTATCCTGATACTTGTCTTGGAGGATGGATTAATCCACAGTATGCGCAAGGGGAACAGGAGACTACGTCTAATGGTGATGAGTCACAATTTACAAAACATAACTCGGCTGTGCTTCCAAAGAACACGAACGCCGAAATGTACTGTGGCAACTTCAAAGGGAAGTTTGATCAAACAACAAAGCCGACAAAAATAATCGTTTCGTTAGCGCTTACAAAAGGAGTAGATTTGCTTACCGAAGATATGCTTGAAAGCGGCATTGTTTCGTCATCGTCTATTGGTGTTATCTCGTCGACAACTGACGAACTTATTTTAGCTACTTCAACAACAGCAACGACAACGTTACAAGTATCTGCAACTTCTTCTGAGAGTATTGTTAGCTCTTCTACCGAAGGTGGTGTATCATCATCTACTGTAGAATTTAAAGAAGTAACAGCATCATCTGGGCCAGCAACCGCTACCGCCGTCCCCTCAGCGCCGCTTCAAGAGACAACTTCTGCAATTGGTGATGTCATTGATTCGGTAAAGAATAGTATCATTAATCTATTTGAAAAGAATAAGGACCCAGCACCAGTAACTGATACTGTGGTCGTACCTACGCAAGTAGAACAGACTACGACACCATTGCAGGATACGGCCCCAGTTCTCCCGTCAGGAGACATTGCACCAACATCGTATTTACTCTTTAGAGAAAAAAATATTCTGTCATTTTTTGTACAAAGAGTTTTTGCAGAAGAGATTGTTACAACGACCACCACACAACAAGAACCAGTTCCACCACAGAAAATTGACGCACCAACTCTTACTAATGTGACAGAGGTTGCACAAAATGTGCAAGATCAGGCAGCAACAACTAGCGAATCTGAAGTTTCTGCAACGAGTTCTGTAGACAGTTCTATTTCTCAAGTTTCTACCACAACAAACGATAATGCTTTTGTTCAAGTACCTGCGCCAGAAAGTATTCTTGGGCAAATTATTAGTACATCATCGTCATTTTTTGCAACAACAACTGAAGCTACGTCATCTGAAGTGATGTCGGCAACAACCACTGAAGACGACAACCAGTTCCAGAATAATTTCCTTGAGGTGCTCTACACATTTGATGGTCTGACATGGACATCGCTTGGTGAGCTTAATGAGATCTCGATGAAGTATCGTACATTCGAAATACCAGTCACAGCTACGACTTCATGGGAAGACATGAGTCGATTACAGATAAAAATTGTTGCTAATAAACATACGCTAGATACCCCAACAGTTTATCTTGATGCTATTAAAGTTGAGGTGCTGTATGAGACTACACTTATGCACGCACATCCAGACTTTGCGCGAGATACCATTCTTAAAGATGAGACAATTGGAGATATGCGTATTGTAACTATCGTTAACAGCGAAACCAAGTTGGAAGAAATTTGGTATATGTATCTCGATACAACAGTATCAGCTACAGGGACAGTCATACTTGACAGTACTTCGACTGCAGTTGATTCTAACGCAACAACTACAAGTGGTACCACGACAACAAAGATGATAACTCACAGCGCATCGGAGGGTACAACCACTCAAAGTGTTACTGTAGAAGGAACGACGACTACATCTACAACTGCGCCGAGTATCAGGCCGGTCGTCCAGAAGAATGTTTGGATTAAATTTGAAGGCACAAGGAAGGAAGGGGTTTCTCTTGTAATGTTTGCACAGGAAATACGTAAGACAGACGAACAGAAGCTACTCAATGAAGAAGAAAAGAAACGTCAGTTACCTGATTTTGCTCTTGATATTATAAAAAGAATTAAGGGAACTTTTATGAACTCTGTGATAGTGCAATTAGAGAAAGAGGGTAAGGAAGAGTTGTGGATGTATGATCTTGAGAAGGGAACAGAAGAAAAAGTAGATACTGGTACATCGACATCTCTTTCTGTTGATTCTCCTCTCGGTGTCAAGGACGGGTATGTCTTTTGGTTGTCTGGCGATTCTACAAAAGTGTATGCATACAACATAAGCACCAAGGAAATAAAAGAGCAGGCAATGCCAGCATATGATACATCAAAAGGTGAGCGTGCAGAAGTTGCTTTTCCTGGTATTTCCTGGAAAGTTATTGTTGGCGCTAATGGTTTTTCATTTTACAGTGAAAGTACCGGAGAAGTTTTTTCTGATGAAAATGGGAGTGTTGCTGAAGCGTTACGTCAGAAGTTGAATCTAGACAGTATTCTTAACAAGGAAGAGTTGAGTAACTTGAATCTTCAAGTTGAAGAATCAACGTCTACTCCATAATCTTTATGACTTTGAATCATGTACAAACAAATAAAGTAAGAAAGAGTGTATCTCAACTGACAAAGCGAGAAGTTTTCTGTATCAGTATAGTAGGTGTTCTCATCAGTATAATTATCGGTATGTACATGTCGTATATTCCAACACGTAGTCGGCAACATGTCTCAAATAACAGAGACACATTTCTTAACCCTGCACTTTCTGTTATAGATAAAAAAGACCTCATCGTTAACTTCCAAGGCCTTCGAGATTCTTTGACAAGTACATATGAAAAGCGAGACGATTACATGATTTCGATTTATTTTGAATATTTTCCTACTGGAGCAAATATTGCGATCAATAAAGACGAAAAAGTATGGCCGGCAAGTCTTATCAAAATTCCTGTTGCCATGGCAGCAATGAAAAAGGTCGAAGACAAACAATGGAAGCTTTCAAATGAACTTGTCATTCTTGATGGTGACAAGGATAAAGAGTATGGAAGTCTTTATAAAGAACCTTCAGGAACAACATATACAATTCAAAAGTTTCTTGAGGAGTCACTTATCAACTCAGATAACACTGCACATTTTGTTCTACTCCGAAATATTGACGCTACCGAACTTGAATCTGTATATGACCACTTGGGGATGGATGATATTATTGACGCTCTAAAAAAATCACCAACAACACAAGAACAGGAAGATAACAGAATGACAGCGAAGCGTTATTCGATCTTTTTTAGATCATTGTATAATGCAACTTTTCTTGATCAGGAGTACTCTCAATTATTTTTGAAAACACTATCACGTGCGCCGAGAGATTTGATTGGTAGAGGAATTCCTGAAAATGTGGCATATGTTCACAAAACTGGGATTCGTGTTGATGAGGCGGTTAGAGCTGACTCAGGGATTGTGTATATCCCTGGACGCCCGTACCTTCTCACTGTTATGATCGAAAAGAAAGGAAGGGGTGATCTTAACGAGGAAGAAGTAAATATGCTTTTCAAAAAAATTGGTGAGGAAGTTTATACATATGTTGTACAAGCTCATTAAAAAAACATTCATAAGTTTTCTTGTTGTGGTGACTTTTTTTTCTGGATTTGATCCTACTGGTATTATTTATATGGTTACGTCAACATTTTCTCGTGAGGGCACTCATAGCGGTATTGTGGATAAAATCTACTTAGCAGGTAAGAATAAAAATGTTGTTGATGTATTTTTTCACGGCCAAGAAAGAGCTCATGCAGCCATCAATGCTGCAGAAAAGGAATACATGATTACAATCGGGCCAATTGTCGGTTCGACTACTGCTAATTATGTATACGCAACTTTTTTTAATCCTTCAGGTTCTGGAAGAACTGCGTCAATTAAACGTCTCGCTGTCAGGGCTAACACAGCCTCTTCTACGGCATCAAATTATGTCAACTTGTCAGTAAGACGAATTACCTCCGCTTCGGTGGGAACACAAATTACAGCAGCAAATTTTCCACAGAAAAATGCTAGTTCATCTAGCTCAATTATGGAAGTCAGGTATGCGGGAGTAACTGTAACACTTGCGGGAACTGTTGACTCACGAATATTAGGCCAACCGTTATCTGGTGCAGTT
Source organism: uncultured Candidatus Saccharibacteria bacterium (assembly GCA_964491805.1). Taxonomy (GTDB): domain Bacteria; phylum Patescibacteriota; class Minisyncoccia; order Phycocordibacterales; family UBA5272; genus UBA11704. The sequence goes on along the minus strand of CAZBGU010000007.1, from coordinate 22,513 downwards.
GGAAGTTACTATAGCAATCGAGATGTTACTTTTGTATCAACCGATGAAAAAATAGTCTTGCAACCAGGTGAAGGTATTGCTGTCTATCAAGAGGCTGCAGGCACTGCTGCAAGTAAAGTCAGTGTGACTATTGAATGGGACGAGACTGCAAACGTGCCATCAGCTGGAGACGAATTTCTTTTTGCTTTTCCGAGAGTGGAGGTTGCGGCGACGGCAAACTATGCCTATAATTCCTTTTTTAATCCAGCCTCATCAGGTAAAACTGCAATTATACGGCGTATTTGGTTCGGATCTGAAACATGTGATGCTGCGGCGGTGTATACAAATAGCATTGTACTAAAAAGAACTTCCGCTGCATCAGCCGGTACAGCGATATCAGCTTCAAATATTCCAAAAAAGAATACAAGTAGCAATAATAGTGTGATGGATTTTCGTCATACAAATGTTACTGTAACTCAGGTCGGTGGAACAGACGCGAGACTTGGGCATGTTACTCCATGTGGAACAACGGCACAAGCACATGGATGGCAACAGATAAACTTTGACACTAACGATGAAAGACTTGTACTTCAGCAAGGGGAAGGTATTGCCCTTGTCTCTGAAACAGCCGGTAATATAAATCAGCTGGTGCGCATGATTGTAGAGTGGGATGAAGTACCTGTTGCAAATACTCCAAGTCCGCAAGGTGAGTATATTTGGGCTTCGGGTAAAATAGCTTCGTCCACACTTGCAAATACAACACTTTATTCATTCTTCAATCCTGCAACATCTGGCAAAACTGCAGTCATTAAACGTATCGCAATTCTTGCTAATGCAACCACAACAGCAGCTTATACATCATTTCAATGGAGAAGACTTTCTGCTGCTTCAGGTGGTACACAAGTTGCCACGTCTAGTTTTCCTCAAAAAAATACCAGCTCTGCTTCAAGCTCGATGGAAATACGGTGGTGTGCGCAAGGCTGTACTACTATTATTACGGCAACGTATAGTGGGACAGCTGATTCAAGACTTCTCTCTGTTACAGGTCCTGGGGCAGTCGGTCAAACAATTGGACAGACTGAAATTGTGTTTGGGGCAGATGAAAAATTAGTTCTACAACCCGGGGAAGGTATTGGTCTTTATAATGATGTTCTTACGTCAAGCTTAGGTGAGTCGGTTAAGGTTCTGATTGAATGGGGTGAACAAGCGTCAGTTCCAACTTCTCAGGGTGAGTATTTGATGAACATTGGCCCTATAAATGGAAATACAGCAACAACATACAACTATATGTCGTTCTTCAATCCAGCAGGTTCTGGAAAAACGGCAATTCTAAAACGTGTTCGTGTACGTGTTGATACAATTGGTGCTGCTGTGTACGTACCGATGTCACTACGTCGTATTACAGCTGCATCTGCAGGCACAGTTATAGCATCATCAAGTTATCCCAAGAAGAATTCTAGTTCCGCGACGAGTGTTGTTGAGGTGCGTACGACAGGGCCGACTGTTGGGTACGCGGGTGCTACAACGTCAGCTCTGATGACTATTCAGACACCCGGTGCAGTTGCTTCTGCGGCTGCCGGCAACAATGGGTATCAAGAAATTGATTTTAGTGACAGTGAGCCACTTACTCTTAGGCCTGGAGAGGGTATCGTTCTTTATCAAACACCAACCGCTGGTAGTGCTAACTTTCGTGTAAGACTGCTTGTAGAGTGGGCAGAGCAAGTGTCGACACCAACCTCTCTTGGGGAATATCTTATGGCGATTGGTCCCGTAAATCAGTCTACAGCTGCAGGATATGTGTATGCTACTATCTTTAATCCAATTAACTCAGCAAAAAACTACATTTTAAGGAAAATTGGTTTACGAATTGATAGAAGTGCTGCTGCTACAACACCAACGTATACACCTGTTGCAGTCAGGAGATTGACATCAGCTTCAGCTGGAACACTTGTTGCTACTACAAGTATTGCAAAGAATACAAACTCCGCTAATCCTACTGCTGAGATACGTTCGACTGGAGTTACAGCATCACTGTCTGGCGTAACGGATTCTCGACTTCTGGCAGTTACTGCTCCTGGAGTTGTTAATCAGCCTTTTGCTGACCTGGATACAAGTATTACGCTTGGTGATGAACTTGTCCTTGCTCCTGGTCAAGGAGTTGCTCTTTATCAAGAGCAAGCAAATGGTGACGCTAACATACGGTACAACTTTTTACTAGAGTGGGCAGAAACAGGAACTTCTTCTCAACCTCAATCAATAACTTTTAGCGTGTCAACTTCCACCATATATTTTGGCATAGCATCTTCTGTTATAACTAGGTATGCTTCTAGCACAAACCCGTCCGGCAGCGATACAGAGGTTGATGCTCATGTGTTCACAGTTCTTACTAATGCTGCAAATGGTTACACTGTAACAGCACGTGGAGCAACACTCTCTTCATCATCTTCGACAATTGCTGCTATCGGCAACACGGCAACGTCATCCCAGGTTGGTGTAGGTCAGTTTGGCATTCGCCTGACTGCGTCAGGTGGATCTGGCACTACTACATCGCCATATAATACTAGCGGTTATGCATACGCTGCAACAGCAACGACATCATCACAGGTTGCAAGTGCGTCGGCAGGAGATAATGCGACAACAACTTTTGCAGTTAAGTATGTTGCTAATATTGATGCTACGACACCAGCTGCTTCGTATACGACCAATATTGTATATGTCGCAACAGCAAATTTTTAATGTAAAATTTATTTGCCTATTATACGACTAAAAGATTTATCCACCGGTAAGGGTTCATAAGTGTGATAGTATTATATGTGAATATATTTATAAAATCTTCTAATGTACAAATTTAGAGCGTATGATTACTAAAAAAATTTCTGGATCGGTGTTCGGAAGTCTTATTTTGACTGGTGCTATTTTGTTTGTTTCTTTCGCAAAGATTCAAATGGTCTTCGCCGCCGCCCTCACGACACTCTCAGATACCCAGTCCTCGCTTAAGGTGAGTACGCTTTCTGATCATACTATCCAGTTTGTGACACCAAGTGGTATCTCGGCTGGTCAGGGTATTAGTATTACGTTCCCTTCTGGGTATGCTACAGGTACGTTCAACGTTAACAACTTCGACCTCGCTACAAGTACCTCAGCTACCTGTTCTGGATTTGTTGATGCTCAATTAACATCAGGTGCTGCCTCTGGTCTTAACTGGGGTGTAACTCAAGCTACTGCCACGGTATACATCCTTTCTGGTACGGCCACAATTCCAGCAAACCGATGTGTGCAGATCAGAATCGGTTCCAATGCTATCTTCCAGGCTTCAGGTACCGCTCAGATTACCAACCCATCGTCGGCGAATACGTATGCGATTTCTCTCATAAGTAACAGCGATACAGGTTCTATAACTGAAAACATTGTCACTGACGACACCGTCTCTATGACTGGTCTTGTTAATCAGTCTCTCACCTTCACAATTTCTACATCAACTATCTACTTCGGCACCCTGAGCGCTTCTGGACCAAAGTACGCATCTTCTACAAATACTGCAGGTGACTCAGCTGAAACTATCGCCCATACACTTGTCATATCTACAAATGCCCCTTCAGGATATTCACTTTCAGTTCGTGGCCAGACACTCACCTCACAACAAAACGCTTCTAACACAATTACCGCAATTGGTGCCAGTGTTGCATCTTCAACACTTGGGACTGAACAGTTCGGTATACGTGCGACAGTGTCTGGTGGAACAGGAGGGGCTGTCAGTTCACCATTTAGTGCTGTATCATCATATGGCTATAATGCTACCGCTACCACGTCTGCAACGTTTGCAACGGGAAGTGGAGCAACCAACCCAACCACATATTCACTCCGCTATGTTGCTAACATTTCTTCAGTTACAGAGGCAGGTACGTATGCGGCAGGACTAGTATATGTAACAACCGCTAACTTTTAGTAAAAACTGCTAATTGTGCCTACTCCAATGCATTTTCTAGTAACAAACATAGCGGTTATCCACCATAGCGTTATGTGGGTGTGATAAAATTAAGACATGAATAGTGCTCTACTTAATTATCTTTTTCCTGTAGATAATTAATTTCTATATGTCTTATAAGAATTTTCTCATTTCTGCTGCAAGTAGTCTCGTTCTTACAGGTTTTATTATTTTTGTTTCAATAGCAAAAATACAAGTTGTTTTTGCCGCGGCGCTCACTTCTTTGTCTGATGTTCAATCCTCAGTAAAGGTCAACACACTTTCTGATCACATGATCCAATTTGTAACACCAACTGGAATTGCCGCAGGGCAAGCATTTAGCGTTACATTTCCTTCCGGGTATGCAACTGGTACGTATAATATTAACAATTTTGATTTTGCTACAAGCACATCTTCGACATGTTCTGGCTTTACTGACGCTACGATTGCTGCTGCCCCATCTGGTTTAACGTGGGGTGTTTCTGTATCAACTGCTACTGTTTATGTCACGTCAGGTACTGCGACAGTGCCTGCGAATCGTTGTGTTCAACTTCGTATTGGCTCTAATGCCGTATATCAGGCGTCTGGAACGTCCGTGATGACTAACCCGGCATCTCCTGGGACGTATGCGATTACGATTGGAAGTTCGTTCGGGGATAACGGAACTATAAGTACCAATATTATTACAAATGATACTGTCTCTGTCAGTGCAACAGTGCAGCAAACAATCACGTTTTCAATTTCCACGACGACAATTTATTTTGGTAACCTAAGTACGCTTGGCGCTAAGTTTGCATCTTCAACAAACCCCGCAGGAGATTCGTCAGAGACAATTGCTCACACAATTGTTATTTCTACGAATGCGCCATCAGGATACACACTCTCAATACGCGGTCAGACGCTTACATCACAGCAGAATGCTTCTAACACAATTAGCGGTATAGGTATAGTTGCTGCATCTTCGACAATAGGCACAGAGCAGTTTGGTATTCGGGCAACTTCTTCAGGAGGAACCGGAGCAACCGTTGATCCGACGTATGCGTCCATTTCATCATATGGGTACGATGCTACCGCTACCACGTCTGCAACGTTTGCAACGGGAAGTGGGGCAACCAACCCAACCACATATGGACTAAGATATGTTGCAAATATTGCTTCTGTAACAGAAGCCGGCACGTATGTCGCAAGTATTGTCTACGTAACAACTGCTAACTTTTAACTAGTCGATATATGTGTACAGTGTCAGTTGTGTGATGTGTAATCGTGCTAAAATTGACAGTATAGTTGACTGTTACTTTATTTATATATAAAAATCTTATGAAGCAGAAAAAGTATTCCTCATTTATGTCTTTACTGGCAGGTGTTATTTCAGTCGCAACATTAAGTTTTCTTTCGTTATCTGATTTTGTATTTGCTGGAGCCCTTAATACGCTTTCAAATACTCAGTCATCTCTTAAAGCGAACACATTGTCAGACCATACGATTCAATTTGTAACACCTTCTGGTATTGGGGCAGGACAGAATCTAACATTAACATTTCCTGCGCAGTATTCAATGGGGTCTTTTAGTGTTAGTAATATTGATTTTGCTACCAGTACTTCTAATTCTTGCTCTTCATTTTCAGAAGAAGTGCTCGGTTCTTCACCGTCTGGCACAACCTGGGGTGTTGCTCAAGCTGGTTCTGTCATAACGATTACGTCCGGGACTGTTTCTATCCCAGCAAACCGTTGTGTGAGAATAAAAATTGGCTCAAATGCAACTTTTGGTGGAACAGGAGTCTCACAAATAACCAACCCTGCGAGTGCAAATTACTATTCGCTACTCATAGGTGGGTCTTTTGGTGACACTGGTCTTATCACAACAAACATAATCACAGATGATACAGTTGCACTCTCTGGTACGGTTTCTCAATCACTAACATTTTCAATATCAACCTCGACGCTGTACTTCGGTATTCTTAGTTCAGGGGGTGCAAAGTATGCGTCATCCACGAACACAGCAGGAGATACAACAGAAACTGTTGCCCACACGTTTAGCGTAGGAACAAATGCCGCATCTGGTTTTGTTGTTACCGTTATAGGTCCGACACTTACTTCGCAACAGAATCCAACCAATACAATTACAGCTATTGGTGCTTCTACTGCATCCTCAACGCCCGGTAATGAACAATTTGGTCTTCGTATAACTGAGTCAGGGGGTATAGGGACTGCTGTTGCATCGCTGTACTCACAGTCTTCGTCATATGGATATGATGGTAATGCAACCACATCATCTGTTGTTGCGACAGGTAGTGGATCAACGCCGACTGCTGTGTATTCAGTAAGATACCTTGCTAACATAAGCTCAATGACAGAAGCTGGTAATTATGCAAGCAATCTGGTGTATGTTGCAACGGCGAATTTTTAGTGAAAAATTTCAAGAAATTGTTTTTCTTTAAATAGAAATTAGAGCTATTTTATAACAAAATCAAAATTATTCTTTATCCACAATGTTATTTGTTGTGTCGGTGATAAACTGGGGTCACAAGATGTAGAAATCTTCGCTTATTTATTAAATATTATATTATGGTTAATAAAAATTTACTTAGAACAATTGCTAGCGGTATAGTAATTGCGAGTGTTGTTTTTAGTGCATCATTTGCCCAATTACAACTAGCATTTGCCGCCGCCCTCACCACACTCTCAGATACCCAGTCATCGCTTAAGGTGAGTACGCTTTCTGATCATACTATCCAGTTTGTGACACCAAGTGGTATCTCGGCTGGTCAGGGTATTAGTATTACGTTCCCTTCTGGGTATGCTACAGGTACGTTCAACGTTAACAACTTCGACCTCGCTACAAGTACCTCAGCTACCTGTTCTGGATTTGTTGATGCTCAATTAACATCAGGTGCTGCCTCTGGTCTTAACTGGGGTGTAACTCAAGCTACTGCCACGGTATACATCCTTTCTGGTACGGCCACAATTCCAGCAAACCGATGTGTGCAGATCAGAATCGGTTCCAATGCTATCTTCCAGGCTTCAGGTACCGCTCAGATTACCAACCCATCGTCGGCGAATACGTATGCGATTTCTCTCATAAGTAACAGCGATACAGGTTCTATAACTGAAAACATTGTCACTGACGACACCGTCTCTATGACTGGTCTTGTTAATCAGTCTCTCACCTTCACAATTTCTACATCAACTATCTACTTCGGCACCCTGAGCGCTTCTGGACCAAAGTACGCATCTTCTACAAATACTGCAGGTGACTCAGCTGAAACTATCGCCCATACACTTGTCATATCTACAAATGCCCCTTCAGGATATTCACTTTCAGTTCGTGGCCAGACACTCACCTCACAACAAAACGCTTCTAACACAATTACCGCAATTGGTGCCAGTGTTGCATCTTCAACACTTGGGACTGAACAGTTCGGTATACGTGCTACTGAGTCAGGTGGTACTGGTACAGCGGTTAGTTCCCCATACAATATGCCTACGTCATACGGTTATGCAGGAACAGCAACCTCGTCATCTGTTCTTGCGGTAGGAACTGGATCTACACTTACATCAACATACTCTATTCGATATGTGGCAAACATTGCTGCTATTACAGAAGCCGGCACATACGCAGCGAACCTTGTTTATGTCGCGACGGCAAACTTCTAGAGATTTACTGACCTAAAACATAATCAATATGACCTCAAAACTAACATTTAAAAAAGCGGTTGGAGTACTTGCAAGTATTGGATTCGCGCTAAGCATCGTTACTGCACAGGCTCTTACAGTGTCCCCAGCCAAGGCTGAACTTACCGGCGATCCAGGTGAGACTATTTCTGGAACTTTCTTGGTTATTAACGAACACGACGCCGATCAAACATACTATACCTCAGTAAAAAAATTTGAGGCACAGGGTGAGACAGGAACACCAAACTTTCTCCCATCAAAGGAGGGTTTGCCGTCATGGATAGCAGTTCAAGAGAAGGTTACTCTCAAGAAAGGCGAAAAAGCAACTGTTCCATATACTATTACTATTCCAAAGGGCACAGAAGCAGGTGGTAACTTTGCAGCAATTTTCCTTTCAACTGTTCCTCCTTCAGCTGGCGAGGGTGAAGTTTCTGTTGGTGCAGAACTTGGAATGCTTGTTCTTCTAAAAGTGACAGGAGATGTTAAGGAAGAAGGAGGCTTGCTTTCATTCGTTATAAAAGGGGATCTTAAAACTATAACCAGTATTCCTGTAGAATTTAGATACCGATTCAATAACAATGGTTCTGATTATGTAAGGCCAGAGGGTAACGTGACAATTACTAATATGTTTGGCGGTGAGGTTGCAAAAATTAACGCAAACAAGTCGTTAGGTAATGTTCTTCCTAAGAGTACTCGTGGATTTGACGTTCGTTATGGTGATGTTGATGCACCAGCTGTATCAGCTCCATTCTTTGACCATGTAAAATTCCAGAAAGATAACTTTGCGTTTGGAATGTACAAGGCAACGCTTGATCTTACGTATGGAAATAAGGGTACAACCACAAAATCAGTTAGTTACTTCGTATTGCCTTGGCAGCTCTTGAGTATTGTTCTTGGTAGCCTCATTGTCCTTATACTTGTTCTTGTGGCTCTTCTTAAGCAGTATAATAAATGGATTATCAAGCAAGCACGCGCGGCAGCAAAATAGGCCACATAATAATTGGAAGGCATTTCGTCACCACTTTATTTTTTGTCTCAAGTATAATTTTTTTACCTAATAGAGTAGTGGCACAGTTTGCCCAAAACCCACTTACCTCTACAGTTACCATAACTGCAGGGGTTTTGGTTTATCCGGGTATTCATCCAGACACTCCACCTTCACCGCCGTCCCCTGGTCCAATTAACACTTCTGATATGAAGGATGTTGTTATTTTTCGTGGACTAGCATATCCAGGTAGTGTTGTGTCTGTTCTTAAGAATGGTTTTATCGTTGCAGAGATACCAGCAAATCCTGATGGAAGTTTTGATATTCGTGTCAGAGATCTACCTGCTGGTACGTATAGTTTTGGATTGCGTGCAGAGGATGTCAGCCATACCCAGTCGAAACTTCTTTTGTTCACGGTTGTGGTCTCATCCGGAATTGCGACCACTGTCGATGGAGTTTTTTTGCCTCCAACTATTGCGTCAGATAAGTCTGAAGTAAAGAGGGGGTCGATTATTACTTTTTCTGGTTACGCAGCACCGAATGCGTCTGTCAGATTATCGCTTACTCCAACATTCTCAACGTTCGAACTGTTGAAACAGACAAGGTCAAATGCAAGCGGAACGTGGTCTTATGGTGTTGATTCATCCGAACTTGCATTTGGACCCTATGAAGCAAAAGCTCGTTCTATCCTTCCTAACGATCTCTCTCCTTACTCTGATGCGCTCTCGTTTAAAGTGGGCAATGTTAATACTTCTCGTGTAAAAGGATCGCTTCTTGGTGGTTTTAGAAAAAAGTGTGACCTAAACGATGATAATAGAGTTAACCTTCTCGACTTTAGTATTATGGCATTCTGGTATAAGAGGCTTGGTTTTCCTGCTAAAGTTGACCTTAACACCGATAGTAGTGTTAACTTAACAGATCTAAGTATTCTTGCATACTGCTGGACAGGATAAATATATGAACAATTATTTCAAAAAAATTTTATTATGTGTTGCTGTTGCCACTATTCCCCATGTGCTTCATGCTGCAAATATCACAATTGACTCACCGAACGCTGCGGTCCCATCTAGACAACCAATCGTTGTACGTATTTTCCTTGATACAGAAAATAAGATGGTGAGTGGCATTGGCGGAGATTTTTCTTTTCCGACAGATATGTTTGTTCTGCAAAATATTTCTACAGAGGATAGTGTGATTCCTCTTTGGTTAAATCAGCCCAGCGTTTCTGAGGAGAAATATTTTGATAATCGAACGCATCTAACCTTTGAAGGCATATTTCCAGGTGGGTATTCTGGTGTTCGTAGCCCATATTATCAAGGCGAGCGCCCCGGAATTCTCTTTACAGTAGTTCTTGTTCCTAAAAATAAAGGTTCTGGTGTTCTTTTGCTTGACAACATTACACTTAACTCCTTCACACGTGAAGCTACTCCAATACCTGTAGAAAGTGCTGTGAAGATTATTACAGTACCGAATCTTCTCTCACTGTCTGATAGGGCAGCAACAATACCGGTTCGCATAAAAAAACAGACACTATCAACATTTGTTACAAGGGATCCTCTTGTGAACAACAATGCGTGGTATCTTGTTGTTGATGATCAAGGTGCACGTAGTGCTATATCTGCTCTGTATGTTGCGGAGACAGATGACTATGATGCAGAAGCCGTTAAAGAAAATGATTGGCAGATGATAAAGAGTCCATACGTTCTCTTGTATCAAGATAGAACAAAAAATATCCACACTAAGGTCATATATTCTGACAACACATACACAACCAATACTATCCATGCTGTTGAAAACTTTACAAGTATTTCATATATCTCACGTATACTAGTAGGTGTAGCTATAGCGCTCTTCCTTCTTTATACATATGGCAAAGATCTTCTCATTTTTTCTAAGAAAAAATAACAAGTCATTGTGTCGATTTTTTGTCGGCCTGATATTTTTTGCGATGACCTCAAAGGCAACATTTGCTGCAAATCTTGTCGTCTCTCCTTCCTCGGTCAACACAACAGTTGGAAAATCATTTACTGTTGACCTTGTAGTCAACAGTAATGTTGAAGCAATCAATGCTGTGTCTGCAATGATTTCTTTTCCTAAGGATTCTTTACAAGTAACATCCCTTTCAAAGAAAGGGTCATTTATTAATCTCTGGGCAGAAGAGCCTGCATTTTCAAATGAGAATGGCAGTGTTTCCCTTGAAGGAGTTGCTCTTAATCCTGGTTTTAATAAGGCAACAGGAAAGGTTCTTAGTGTGACATTTAAAGCGCTTCAAGCTGGTAATGTGAGTGTTGCAGTTAAGTCTGGATCTGTGCTTGCAAACGACGGTAATGCAACAGATGTACTCAAGACCACTGGTTCAGCATTTATCTATATAAACGAAGACGACGTAAAAATCGCACCTGCTCCCGTTAAGGAGACACTCGTCCCTGTTATAACATCACCAACCCATCCAGACAGTACTCAGTGGTATGCAAAACGTGATGTTTCTTTTGAGTGGAAGGTCCCTGAGGGTGTTACGGCTGTCCGTACTGTATATAGCGACAAAGAGACAGATAAACCAACGAAGGTTTATGATCCGCCAATTACTAACAGGTCTTTTACAGCAGACTCTGACGGTGTTATGTACATGATGGCTCAATTTAAGAATGCAGATGGATGGGGGTCTGTTGCCAGCTATAAGTTCCAGATCGACACTGGGGCACCCGACTCCCTTAAGGCCTCATTTCCAGATGGGAATGTTACAACGAACCTGACACCTGCAATTCTTGTTGTGGCTGAGGACTCACTGTCGGGGATTGGAAAAGTTTCGTTAGCCGTTGATGGTGGTGCTCCTGTAGAATCTCCTGTAGATTCATCGAACTTATATCATTTGCCTAAACAAACACCAGGTAAACATACTGTAGTTGTTAGTGTTATTGATAATGCCGGTAATGCGAGTACGGTATCTCTCGATTATACGATTCAAGCAATCACTCCTCCTGTAATTACAGAATATACCAAAAAAGTTGACTTCGATCATAAATTCAAAATAGTTGGAGCGACATACCCACAGTCAAAAGTCGAAGTAATGCTTACTGACGGTGACGGTCAGGTAATTAATGCAGACACTTCATCTAATGAAGCGGGAGTGTTCACTCTACTGCTCGATAAAGGTTTGGCATCTGGTGTATATGAGATGAAGGCACGGGTGCTTGATGGAAGAGGTTCTGTCAGTGAGTATACAGAAACTCGAGTTATAATCGTTGAGCGTATGGTTCTTGTACGGTTCGGTATTTTTGTAATGAATTGGCTTTCAGTTGTGCTTATCGTTATTGTTGCAGTGCTTACCATATCAGCAACGCTCTGGTATTCCTTCCTACAGTTCTCCCGATTCAGACGTAAAGTGAAGAGACGACTCGCGGAAGTTGAAAATACTCTTCGTGTTAATGTTCAGGCTCTTCGTCGAGATACAGAAGAATTTCATGACATTCTTGTTAAAGCAGAGAGAAAACGTGAGTTAACAAAAGAAGAACAAATGATTCTCAAGAAATTTAAGAAACGACTCGAAATCACTGAAAAAGAAATCGATAAGAAGCTTGAACAGATAGTCTAGGTAGCTAGTAGTGAGTAATGTATAACGTGAGAATTACAAAAGTGTGGCTACAAGCCATACTTTTGTAATTCGTCCCCACTCATCATTCCCTATGCGCTATACGCTATCCCTGGTATACTTTTCTATATGCAGACACCTAATTATGAGCAAATCGCAAAAGATTTAGAGGGCAAGATAAAGGGTGATGGATCACTACTTGATGCTGATCGAGAAAAGGTTGCACGGGATACTAGTTTGTTTTATGTAAAGCCAGAAATGGTGATTTACCCAAAGAATTCTATAGATATTAGTACTGTTCTTGAGTATGTAAGTGCAAAGAAAAAAGAGGGTATGAACATCTCGGTGTCCATGCGCTCCGCTGGGACATGTATGACAGGGGGACCTCTTTCGGCCTCCATAGTTCTCGATACGACACGGTATATGAACCATATAACAGAAGTGACGTCATCGCAAGCAACCGCTGAGCCAGGCGTTTATTATCGTGATTTTGAGAAGAGGACACTCTCTGAAGGGTGGATCATGCCGAGTTATCCTGCATCACGAGAGCTTGCTGCGATGGGTGGTATAGTATCTAATAACTCAGGAGGAGAAAAGACTCTCACGTATGGCAAAACTGAGCAATACGTACAAGCTCTTGAAGTCGTATATGCAAATGGAAAACGTGACATACTTCATGCTTTTTTTGGGGATGAGTTACAGTCAAAGTTAGCTGAGAATTCAGAAGGAGGGAGAATTCATAAGGAAATGTTTGATCTCATTAATAACAATTATGACCTCATCAAACAATCAAAACCAACAGTGTCTAAAAATTCATCTGGGTATTATCTTTGGAATGTGTATGATAGAGAGACAGGCGTATTTGATCTTTCAAAACTAATTGTAGGTAGTCAAGGGACACTTGCGTGTGTATCTTCTGCGACGTTTACTGGAGTCGTTCCTAAGAAATTTTCGAGAATGATTGTTATGTTTGTTCCGTCTACGGTTCATCTAGGCGAAATTGTGGTGAAGTTTTTACAACATAAACCAGAGACTCTTGAATCATACGATGATCACACATTCAAGATTGCAATGAAGTTTTTTAAAGACATTGCACTTCGAATGGGTGGTAACATGTTCTCTCTCGGCCTTCAATTTATCCCAGAGTTTCTTATGGTTCTTCGTGGAGGCGTTCCAAAAATAATTCTTATGGCTGAGTTTACAGGAGACACACAAGAGGATGTCGATAGAGAAGCTCAGGCAGCATATGAGGATATGAAATCATTTAATCTTCCTATCAAATTGACTAAACATGAGTGGGAAGCCAAGAAGTACTGGACTTTTCGTAGAGAAAGTTTTGCACTACTTCGTTCTCGTATGCATGGATATCGGACTGCGCCAACGATTGATGATATCGTGGTACATCCACACGATCTACCGGAGTTCTTACCTAAGCTTGATGCTATTTTTAAGAAAGAAATATACAAAGATCTTATCTATACTGTAGCAGGGCATATGGGGGATGCTAACTTTCATATTATCCCCCTTATAGATATTCATAAAGAGGGTATAGCAGAAGTACTTCATCAACTTATGGAGGAGGTCTTCGCTCTTGTTTTTGAATATAGGGGGTCGATGTCAGGGGAACATAATGACGGTCTCTTGAGAACTCAATACTTACCGAAGATGTTTCCTCCAGAGATGATTACACTATTTGAAAAAACGAAAGCAATTTTTGATCCTGATGGAATTCTAAATCCAGGTAAGAAGGTACATGCTGATAAGGACTTCGTATGGAGTCATATTGATAGTAAGTAGTAGGTTGTGAAGTGTCTGCGGATTGTTGTGAAATTACGCAGGGGAATATAAGATATATACTATGTATGTAAGTGAAAAAGCCGCGCAAAGTGCGCGGCTGTTCTCCTTGAAGGCGGTCTTGGTTCAAGGCTTATCGCCTTGAGGTTACCACTACCGCGGCAAGGTCCGGACGATCAAGACCATGACAGCGATGACGAGAATAATGCTAATTCGTTGACTAAAGACCTCAGCGACCGAGAACGCCGCGATGAAGGTGATCAAAAGGGCTAAAGCCTGAAGTCCCAGCTTGACAGCTCCCTTGACGAACGCTTCCATGAACTCTCCTGTGGTAAAGGTTCAGGTTCTATTATAACACTTGCAATAAAAAAGTCAATAGCGTTTCCGTAAAAATGTTGTAAATAAATAGTTTTTCTAACCGTCGAACTAGTAATTGATACCCATATAGTACAAAATACGGAACCAAAGGCTTCGCGTTTTATGGGGTACATGTTTAAGGGGTTGGTGATTCTGTTGGCTAGTCATTCATTGTCTTCGTTATTGCAAGGGCTCCATAGAGTCCACCGAAGTCCTTGAGTGTTCCACGGACAAAAATTGGGGTTTTTGGATACATGGTTAAAAATGGTTTTGCTTCTCGTTCTATTGTTTCTATGTGAAGGTCATTCATGACAGGTCCCCCATAGACGATAACAGAAGGAGACCAGTACATTGTTGTATTTGCACCAAAGATGCCTGCGTAATGATTTACTTTCTCCCATAACGCGACATCATGAACCTCATGGGATGGTTTACCGAATTTTCGTTCCATAGCTCCACCGCCAATAATACTTTCGACGTCGTGGTGGTCGTCGATGATTGTGTGTCCAATTTCAAATCCATAGGTGCTACGGTCGATTGCACCATCAACAATTCTGACACCGTTCACTCCGGTACTAATCGTGAGGTACGCAACAATTGGGTAACCTTTTCCTGCTCCATACATCGCTTCGCCTAATCCAACAAGTGCTGTGTCGTTGTGTAGAATAGCAGTACATCCAAAATGCTTTTCGAGTCGCTCCTTAATTGGCATCCCGTGCCATTCTGGAAGGTTCGGTGTGATTCTTATTGCTCCGTTTTCAGTTAGCATTCCTGGTACGCCAGAAACAATGCCATCTACTTTTCTTCCCTGGGTAAGTGTTTTTGCTGCTTCAATAAGTTCTTTCATCCATTCTTCAAAATCTTGAGGAGTATGAAAAACAACTGGATCAAGGAAAGCTTCTCTGTGTTCAGTTATAGTGACCCGTGTCTTTGTTCCACCGATATCAATTAGTATATACATGATTTTGTTTATTTTACTGGTAGTGGTTTAGCTACTCCGAGTCGGACGAGCGCATCATGATAGTAGATAACCGTGCGGACATATTCTGCATGACTCCATGTAAGTGGTGTTGCGGATAGTTGCTCTCCTGTGAATGGATGAAGTTGTTCCGAAAGTACCCCAGAAAGAGGTGAGTGAGTAACTGTCCAGTTAAGCCAATGTAATACAATCGCAAGATCTTCTTCTTTTTTTGCAATCTGAGCATAGTATTGTGCAAGCCATAATGTAGTTATATACCATGGGTTAGGTGTGCCTTCTACTTGAAGGTAGTAACGATCACCCTCATAGCGAGGCACACCATCAATACCAGCGTGAATTCGTAGTTTTTCCTCGACTGTTTTAATAGATTCAGTGACAATAGGATCGTTGACATCAAGTACTCCATATGTATAAATAGCATGAATACTCGACATATCTATTGTTTTATCGTAGACTGACGTGCCGTTTTTTGTGTTAAGAAGTTTTACGAACATCTTAAGATCCTTATCATATAGGTGTGTCACAATTGCATCTCTCATGCGTTCCGCTGTCTCACGGAAAAGTCTTTCGTCGTTTTCTTTTTCAAAAAGTTTCGCAAACTTACTTCCTGCTATTAGTCCAGCATAGACAGTCGCAGCTGTAAAAGTCGAAACACCATGCTTTTCTTCCCACAGGTCATAGCTAGGAAGAGGAAGTCCTGTGTGCTGATCAGTGAATTCAGTAAGAAAAGTCGCCATCCTCTTTATCACAGCATTGTAATGTCCCTCGATAAATTCAATATCTTTTGTCTTCTGATAGTATTCCCAGAGAGCAACAAGTACGAGAGCTGTCTCGTCTTCTTGAATTGGTAATATTGGTTGGCCATCTTTGACGAATGGGTGCCACGAACTACCAAGCGATCTGTCAGATCGATATTTATGCATGAGATATCCATCTGGTTCGACGACATCATTACAGAATTTGAAGAAGTGTTTCGATATATTATATTCTCCTACCATAAGCAGTGCCATGACTGTCATTGCACCATCACGTGGCCACATATAGCTATAGGTGTCTCTGCCGTGTTGAAGCATATCTGAGTCACCAGACGCAAGAATCGCTCCGCGATTATCGATGTTGCCTCTAATATAAAAGAGTGATTTCTTAAAAAGGTCGAGTTGTCGTTTTTCTGGAACGTTGCAGTCTAGATAATCCTGTCTTGTAAGCCATGCTTTCCAAAATTTTTCTGTGCTTTCAATTATTGGGCCAGGGGTTCGATATTTTATATAGTCGTGCAGTTCATATACTTCGGCTTTTGTCTCCCCAACAGTAATCCAATAGTAGAGCTTCCTCATTTCATTTTTGTGGATTGTGAACGAAAGTGAGATTGTCGAATCAACATGCCCATGTTCTATTGGGTTTTTTGATAGCACTCCGTCCTCAGCATCTTTCCAGGTCCCTTCTTTACCTTCGATTCCATGAAGTCCAACAGAATAGTCATTAAATGGAATATCACTTGCCTCGCAATAGATAAGGAACACTCGTCTGCCTTCGTATTGTATGATTGCATTTTTAACGGGGTCGTAATACGCTGTGTCTTCTTGAGATGTACCGTAGATGGAAAAAACCTGATGAAAAAATATCTTGATCTCCTCGGTGTGTTCTCCGTGATTTATGACTTCAACCTCTCTTAAGAAAATATTCTTTTCGTTATAGACAACGTCTGTAAAGATAAGTTCAAGGTTGGTGTGTTTGTTGAAGCACTTCATCTTTCCGGTGAATGTGTCCTCTTCCATGTCGATCTCAATATTCCATTCATTACTATCTAACCAAGAAATGCGGCCTTGTTGCCATACACCTATACGATGTGGTTCTCCTCGAACATGATTTTCCACGCCAACATATGGGTAGAAAAAGTCTGTAATGAACCCTCTATCATTAAGCCCTATGAAGATATTTCCATTTGCTAATATGAGTGATTTTGCCATTTTTTTTGGATTTATGTTATCTTTGCACGCAACTTTAGGTCAGTAAGTGCGTTAGTGAAAGCAATGAAGGCCTCGTACGGAGACTCATATGGTGAGAAATATTTGTGAACGTCACCATCTTCAAACCATTTTGTGCACATGTAGTATACGTGATCGGAGGTCTGCAGCTTTCTCCAGTCGTCGATGAGTTTGGCGTCTTTTGTGGCAAGTACTTTCTCTTCGATACGATAGAGCTCAGAAAGGGAAGATTGTTGCATGCTGTTACCTGTCCATGCAGAGAGATCACGCTCAGTATCAGCCCAAGTGACAATATGTGGCATATCGACGGTGTCTTTTGCGTCGTAGGCTTTACATGTTTCGGAGAGGGTTTTGAAACCATTATCTTTGTTTTTGAGGATTTCTTTCGGCATATGCTTTAAAAAATCAAAGATCCCTGTACTTTCCCATTGATGCTCTCCAAATGTCTCATAGTCCATAAAGAGGTTAATAGTTTCTCCATTACCATTCACAGCATTGACCCACTGTGCAAATTTGTCTGCTGTCAGAGGCCACTCGGACCATGCTTTGTTACTGAAGCGAAAAGCAATATCATCCGACATTCGATAATTCTTGAGGAGAAGTTTAATTTTTTTGGTTCCTGTTGGCTGGTAGACGAAGTTTGATGATCTCCACCCAAGGATAGGGTCCCAGCCCTCGGCAATTATACCTTTATAGTTGTTATCTTCTGCCCATTTAGCGAGATCATTGCGGTATGCAAGTTCTGTATTAGAAAATACTTTTGGTGTTACGCCAAAAATACGTTTAAGAATTTTGTTCTGCATCTTCACTTGTGCCTCAAATTCTGACAATGAATAGTAAAAAGCAAGTGAGTGATAGTAAGTCTCTCCGAGAACCTCAACACGGCCAGTATCGACAAGTTTTTTAAAACTCTCGAGTGTCGCTGGTGCATATTTTTCGAGCTGTTCAAGAAGTGTACCAGAGAGTGAAATACTGAATGTAAATTCAGGGTTTTTTTTGAGAAGGTCAAGAAGGATTTTGTTGGTTGGTTTGTATGATTTTTCGCAAATTTTTTTGAGTATCTTTACATTGTTTGTATTACCTTCCCCGTTATCATTGAAATATTCGTGATCATATCCGACATCAAAAGCACGGTAATGTTTAATGCGGAACGGCTGATGTGTTTTTAGATAGAGTGCGATTGATGGCATGGTGTTTTGGTTATGTTAAGATACTGTTTGATAAAGAGCTTTCATTTTCTTCGCGGCTTTGTCCCAGGTGATTCCGCTCACTTGCCGGAGGCCTTCTTCTTTGAGGGTGCTTGTCAGCGAGGGGTTACGAATGACAGCTATAATAAAATTTGCAATTTTGTCAGTATCCCAGAAATCTATCTTGAGTGCGTGGCTGATGACCTCTGCTGCCCCGGACTGTTTTGAGAGAATAAGCGGGGTGCCATAACTTAAAGATTCAAGTGGGATAATACCAAACGGCTCTGAAACTGAAGGTATGACCATAACATCAGCAAGAGCGAATAGGTCAGGGGAGTCTTCTAGAGTATAAAATCCAGTGAACAAAAACTTATCACTCATACCGAGGTCACCAACAAGTTTTTTCATTTGTTGTTCCATATCTCCGGTTCCTGCGACGATAAAGAACACATTACTTTCTTGTTCGAGGACCCTCTTTGCTGCTTGTATAAAGTAGTCGACACCTTTTTGAAGAGTGATACGACCTGCGTAGAGAACGATTTTTTTACCTTCCTTTTTGAGTGACTCAAGTGGAAGGTATTTGTAACTACGGTTTGTAATAGGGGGTGTATTGCCGTTGTGGACAACCGTTACTTTGTTTGGTGGTATGCCATATTTTTCGATAATAATTTTTTTAGTAAATTCACTTACGGCTATAATATGGTCAGCGATTTGCATACCGTGTCGTTCTCGGTCATACACTTGTTGGTTGACACTGTTGCCGCCACATCTATCGAATTCTGTGGCATGAACATGAATTACGAGAGGTTTTCCAGTAATTTCTTTTGCAGCAATTCCAGCAGGGTAACATAACCAATCATGAGCATGGATTACATCAAATTCCGCAAGCTCTTCTTTTGAGAAAGATCGTACAAGAGTTGCATAGTGGTCAATTTGCTCAACAAGGGTTCGTGGTACGATTTTACCACCCGCTTTAATAAAAATTCGTAGTTTCTTTTCGTATTCAATAGAAGTGATATATGGATTTTGGAGTTCGCGAGCAAGAATCTCTAGATGTGGGATGATTATTGGGTTAGTAGGACTTGTTGTGACTTTTTCGTCGGCAAACTTGAGAGTGACCTTATGTTCTGTGATGTTGAATTTTTTTGGCAACACAAAACAAACATGAACATCATTATCAATAAGTGCATGTGCCATGCCTTTACAGGCAACACCTAGTCCACCGACATGGTGAGGAGGGTATTCCCAGCCGAACATAAGAACTTTTTTGGCGGACATTACGTGAGTAAGTATAGCGTTTATATCCAATGCTATAAAGGTATAACTCGTATAATTTTGGAATTCTGTGGAAAAGTGTTCGTAGGTAATAAAAATATCTATTTTAAAGGCTCTTTTGTGACTTGCAAACAGTACCTCCACTCTTATGGAGATTTGATATACAGGTAGTTTCCTTCACTGTAAGAGGGTGACTATTCATGTAGTTGTAAGTGTGTATATTGATATTTTGTTAATCACAGTTGTTAGGCTGCTTCTATAGATTTCGTATTATTTTTCTAAAGTGATCACTCTGCAGTATCTTACCCTCTCTCGTGATCACTGTGTACTCAGTAGTAGTACGTCTGCTTAACCGCATCAATCTTTCTTCGTTATCTGATTCAATACAATAGACGGTTGCGTATATATCCGCTATGGTTGCTGTGTCAGCTAGCACATAAGACGCTGCCCAGACTTCTTTGTCTGCAATAAAATGGTTCACTTCCTTTCCGTTCTTTTGCCATCTTCGCTTGAATGACGATGATGAACAGAAGGCCATATTTTTGATTTGTATTGATCCGATGTACTCACCTTCGTTAATTGGGTGTTCCAGATAGAGTGTAACTGGGGAACCGTGGTTGCTTGTTGCATAGATGTCGCCACCACCATTAATTACAAAAAAATGAAGATCAAACTTTTCTTGTAATGATGTTGCAAGGAGGTCAATAAGGTACCCTTTGCCAATGCCTCCGAGGTCAATACCAATGTTCCCATGAAGAGATATTGTCTCCTCGTTGATGGTAACAAAGCTTAATTCTCTTTGTTTTAAATCTATTTTGATGTTACTTTGCTTCCCGTACCCTTTTTCTTCTAGTGCTTCTTTTATAAAGAGAGTAAACGCATTATTAGTGACCTGAGAGGCTTCAAGCGCTCTTTTAAGCATCGTTGCTAGGTGATAATCATACGCAACAATCTTGTTTCTGTTGAGCTCTGATAACAACGACTCATATCTGAACCGTGAGTATCTATCGTTAAAAGAAGATATTGTTTCTTCTAAGAATGATTGAATTAATGTTCTGTTGTGTAGTTCTTCGTCTTCAAGCAAAAAGAGCTCGACCCAAAAGAATGTGCCGAGCCCTTTATAGCCATCAAGAACGAGGATGCTGTTAGCCATTTGCTTGTGTGCTGATTTTCGTTACAGCATCCATAAATGCCTTTGAAGTGAGTGATGCTCCTCCAACGCGTACCACCGAAACTTCAGATAGTTTTTTGCCTTTGAGAGCTGCGCCATTTTGGAATGCCGCTGTGAATGCGTCTATGTTTTCCTTTGACGCGGGGTTGTCTGGTGTATTGGTTGTGAAAGTGATATCGCTGATGATGCCATCGGTAAGCGTAATGCCTACATGAATTGTTTCAGTCTTGTCGTTTGGTACTTTGTATGGAACGTCTGCTTGGTATGATTTTTTGTTGCTTGCGATGATGTGACTGTTGGCTGATTTGTTGTTGATCCGCTATTATTCTGTGTTACATAGTACGTAACACCGACACCAGCAACAATCAAGACGGCGAGTAATAAAAATTTTTGTTCTTTTGACATATGATAAAAGTTTACACTGAAAGAGAAAGAAGGAGAAGGGGATGATTGAATTAGTATGTAAAAACTTTTTCAATTCTTTGCTTCGCTGTATGATAAAAATCTTCACTGATTAATTTAGAAGAGAAGAAGCAGTCTAGTGAAAGGATGTATTTGGATCTCAAGGTGTTTCCACCGGTAACATTTTTGTCTTCTTCTTTTGTACTTGTTATCAAATCAATATCAACGAGATACCACTCAGGACTCTGATCATTTTTAGTTTCCTGCTCTTGTGTTCCATAAACAAACTGCTGCTCTTTGTTATCCCACCAGATTCTATTTTCATAAAAGTTCCCCGCTTCAAGATACTCAATAAGCGCATTCCACATGCGTTCACATTTTTGTACTTTCTCTTGTTTATCATACTCATTGCTCGGTTCAAATTCTTGTACTTTTTGAACAACAGCAATGACACCAGGTTTTCCGTTTGTAAGAGAACCGATATGAACGTCAAAAACTGGCAATCTAAGATGTCCTTTCATTTTAGATTCAAAATCAGACCAAAATCCCCGTATGTCTTTTGCGTAATGTATTAAGCCTTCGGTTTCTGATAGCTTAGGATATCGAGTCGTATCATTACATCCATATTCATACTGTCTAGTCAAAAATCCTTGATTCGCGATTTCGTGTATCGGTGTATTTCTCATCCATGCACGTCTCATCGGTGACATGTTTGAGTAACTCGGAAAAGGAGAAAGCTTGTCTCCTCCTTGTACACTTGGTATACCTTTCATCTTTTTCTCATCCATTACCACAGTGTAACATATGGGTTTTAGAGTCTTGCGGGTCAATTACTGGGTAATTGGTAAAATTCTTGGAGTTGGAGAGAGTCCTGTCACGAAACTACATCTTCATTGTGCTTGTCAGAGATAGTTTCTCAACCCCGTATTCGAATTTCCCGAAAAGTGACGCAGGTCATTTTCTGTACGTTTCCAGCAGATACAAAAATGTCCCTCAGTTGAAGCTGGGGATATTTTTGTATCTGTGGACCCTAGGAGAATCGGTCACAAAATCAGCTCCTGCGTCGCAGATGATTTTCCGACCCGTATTCGATTCTCCCGAAAGCTAAGCAGTTGGCTTTCTGTACGTGCCCACTGAAATCAAAACAACCAGACAAGAAGTCTGGTTGTTTTGAT
>CAZBGU010000006.1:0-34454 GCA_964491805.1 uncultured Candidatus Saccharibacteria bacterium | reverse complement strand
CCGAAGCTGTTTCGCTTTCTTCGGGAATGGCTGACGCCAAAGTATCACTACCTGTGGGAGAGAGTGTTGTTAAATCACGCGTCACAATTACATATACACTTAAGTAATTTATATCGCAGGGATCGAGAGGTGTTCTTTAAGAAAAGCACGGCTTACGCCGTGCTTTTCTCTGTTGGGGGTATGCGGTTTCATTGACTTTTTTTGTAAGGTGGGATATAATGTGCTTACTAAATGCCCGCGGGGCGTTTTTTAGAATAAGGGTAATACTGTCCATTTGTACGGCACAGCAACAATAACTATTATGAAACTTCTACAATATCTCAAAGAAACAAAAAACGAACTTAAGGAGGTTGTCTTTCCTACAACAGCACAAACAATCACTTTTACATTTCTTGTTGTCCTCATCTCTGCGCTCGTTGCGGTTGGTCTTGGTGGAGTTGATCTTGGTCTTAGTGAGATTCTAAGAAAAATTGTTTCTCGTTAGTATTGTTTTCTCATCACTACCAAAATCTATTATCTAAAACTAATATCTATATTTTATGGCAAAACAAGAATTTACAGGAGAACGTCATTGGTACGCTATCCATACATATAGTGGATATGAAAATGCTGTACTCCGTAATCTCAAGCAGCGTATTGAGTCTCTCGGCATGCAAGATAAAATTTTTGCTGTCGTTGTTCCACTTGAAAAGAAAATTAAAGTTAAGGGGACGAAGCGTATTGAGGTTGAAGAAAAGATTTATCCGGGCTACGTTCTTGTTGACATGATCGTAGATGATAATAGTTGGTATGTCGTACGTAATACACCGCGAGTAACTGGATTTGTTGGTGCCGGAACTACACCTGTGCCGCTTTCTCAGAAAGAAATAGACTTCCTCTTTAGTCGCATGAACACCGGTGAGGTTGAGCATGAGATTGCTGTCGCAGAAGGTGAGTTGGTTGGTATTATTGACGGACCATTTAAGGATTTTGAAGGAAAGGTATCTGAAGTTGACAAGGCAAGAGGAAAGCTTAAGGTTCTTGTTAACATGTTCGGAAGAGAAACTCCTGTCGAACTAGACTTCCTTCAGATTAAGAAAGTATAATTATCAGTATTGTCGTACAAGAACAGTTCGCTTGGATTTTTTTGAGAATCCTTGAAACTGTTACGGAAACGTGTTAGAATGACCAAACTTTAAGAAAAACATCATGGCAGCTAAAAAAATTACAAAATACGTTAAGGTTCAAATTGAGGCAGGTAAGGCTACTCCTGCACCACCACTTGGTCCTGCGCTTGGTCAGGCTGGTGTTCAGATTGGTGACTTCGTCAACAAGTTTAATGCTGCGACCCAGGGTCAGCAGGGACGTATGTCTGTTAAGATTTATGTGTACGAGGATCGTACATACGATTTTGTTATCAAGACACCAACAGCAACTTCTCTTGTTATGAAGGCAGCCAATGTTTCGAAGGGTAATTCTAAAGGAAAAGCAGGAACAATTTCTAAGGACAAGATTCGTGAGATTGCAACCCTTAAGCTTAAGGATCTCACTGCTCACACTGTTGAGCAAGGAATGAAGATCATCGAGGGGACTGCACGATCTGCTGGAATTGCGGTTGTGTAAAACCAACTGACAGAATATTGTTTTTACAAACAGGCTCCACAAGAATGTGTAGGCCTGTTTGTTTTTGTGTGATATTTACTTTGTGATTGTCATATATTAGTATATGTCTGGGCAATTCTGCTCACGAGGGGGCTTCATGGCACAGTTCAGAGATGTTACTGTGCACGTTGCTGGACACTATGTCCCCACGTGTACAGGGTTGGATGCTCTCGAAGAGGTTTGCCACTTCCGAGAGCTGTTCTGGAAATCAAATGCAAGGGTGGGCGCAATGAGCGCCTTCCTCATGGGTATGAAGGGCGACCCACCCCTTACCCAGGATTATGTTGCGAAGAGAGTCAAAAAGGGGGATGTATTCGTCCTTCTGAATCCGACAGGTGACCTTGACTCTACTTCCTACATGCGGAGGTATACGGGGGTCGTTCTCCAGGTGAGTCGATCGCTAGGAAAGCAGAGGCTTGTGCTTGCTTTCCAATCTGCAGAGGTTCGTAGATCGGTCAGATCGCACGGACTTTCCATGGGTCAGCTTGCGGTGTGGGAGATCAGCCACACACCGCTTATCTTCTGGGAAGATGGGCGTGAGGTTGTTCGACCATGCATACCTGCCCCTGAAGAGGCAATGCGGATCGTTGCCGCAATCATTACGGGTGATAACCCTGATGTGTACGAAGAGTCTGTTTGAGTTCCGTTGCCAGATATGGCGGCAAGCTCGTACAGGCTTTTCTTTTTTGTACTAACAGTTACGCGGAGAATCTTTTGCTATACTATAAGGTATATATATTCACTGACATGAAACAAGGAGCACTACCTTCACAAGCAATAAGAAAACTAATAAACAAGGGATACTTGCAAAATGTAAAAGACAGTGCAATAAGTCCTGCGTCTATTGATATCTGTACTTCTTCGGAGAGGTATCGTATCAATAGTATTTTTCTCCCTAAGCACGGCGAGTCTGTTTATGATCATATTAAAAAACAAGGAGGTATTCCTCACGCTGTTGACCAGCCTCTTGAGAAGGGTGTGATTTATGCATTCAAGATCGAAGAATCATGTTCTTTGCCTAAGGGTATCTATGGTTACTGTAATCCAAAGTCTTCAACAGGAAGACATGATTTACATGTACGAATTATCTGTGATGGCGTTGCTCGGTATGACACCATCCCTTCAGAATCGAAAGGATCTCTCTGGGCTATTATCGTTGCGCGGTCGTACCCCGTTTTTCTTCCTTCCGGTTTTCCTGTGAGCCAGATACGTTTTTTTTCGAAGGATACACGATTTACTGAGAAAGACCTTGTCAAAGAGTGGCAAAAGTCACCCCTTGCTTTTACCTTAGAGGGCAAGCCATATACATTTGATTCTTTTCGCATGAAGGATGGTGACGGCTCTTTGCTGCTTACTCTTGATTTATCACAAGATGTTGTTGGATACGAGTGTAGAGGTAGTGGGAATATTCTTGATCTTAATGTTCCTGTTGGAAGTATTTCTCCGACACTTTATTTTGAGCCTATAAAAAGACCAGAGAATAAAGAGATTCTTTTGAAAAAAGATAGTTTTTATATTCTTTCAACAAAAGAAGCACTTCGTGTTCCTCCATACTTAGCAAGTGAAATGGTCGATATGGATTCACGTTCAGGTGAGTTCAGATCGCATTATGCTGGTTTTTTTGACCCAGGGTGGGGATGTGGAAGAAATGGAAAAGGAAAAGGTCGCCCGATCACTCTTGAAGTTAGGCCGTTTGAGGATATCATTGTTAGTCACGGTCAACCAATTGGTAAGGTTCGTTTTGAAAAAATGTTAGAGGATCCAGTTGAGCATTATGATACAAAAGTAACATCTCATTACACCTCACAAAGTGGCCCAAAGTTAGCGAAGCAGTTCTCTCAGTATGATACTAAAAGTTAAAAAACTATACGACGAAGCATGTATCCCTTCTCGTGCACACATGAGTGATGCAGGAATCGATCTCTATGCTTACCAGTATGTAACAATCCAACCTCATGCAACGGTGGTCGTACCAACAGGAATTGCACTAGAGATGGAAACAGGCTATGTTGGCCTCATCTGGGATAAGTCATCTATTGGTTCAAAGGGAGTCAAGACACTCGGAGGTGTAGTGGATGCGGGGTACCGTGGGGAAGTGAAAGTGATTATACATAACATGTCTGATATAGCTGTTACTTTTGACTATGGTCAAAAAATTGCACAGATGCTCATACAAAAGGTAGAACTCTGTGAGGTGCAGGAAGTGTGTGATCTTGATGAAACAACAAGAGGTGAAGGGGCATTTGGAAGTACTGGTAAGTAGTCTTGTTTGCTTTTTGTGCAATCGTGTCGTATTATTGCCCAAGCAAGTAGTTCTATTTGTGTCTACAAATTCGAAAGGTGTTCAATGGCAAAAGTAATAAAGATTATCGCTGCGATCACAGAGCTTGCTGTGTTTGCAA
Organism: uncultured Candidatus Saccharibacteria bacterium; assembly: GCA_964491805.1. GTDB lineage: Bacteria > Patescibacteriota > Minisyncoccia > Phycocordibacterales > UBA5272 > UBA11704. The sequence goes on along the minus strand of CAZBGU010000006.1, from coordinate 30,411 downwards.
GAAATAATGGCCTGCCGTGGCCGTGGTCTTTTGTTGACATGGGGCATTTCGCCGGAGCAACGGCAGGGACAGCTCTTATCATGGGGAGTGGCACATGGAATTCGCTTCCCGCAGGAAAGCGGCCGCTCAAAGGAAGAGAGAACGTCGTCGTCAGCTCTTCGTCGTCTCAATTTGACGGTGCAATTGTCGCTAGCTCCTTTGAAGAGGCTGTCCGTGTTGCCTCCTGTCAAACTGTTATGTGCATTGGAGGGGCAGGAATTTGGCAAGCGGCACTCCCTTATGCTTCTGTGGTGTACCTTACCATTGTAAGGGCGCGCCGCGAAGGAGGGTGGGTTGACTTGGGTCGTCTTCAGAACGCTGGGGACAGAATCTCAACGGCGAATTTCTTACTCGAGCCACATCTAAAGGCTTCTGGTTTTGCGTTTTCTCGTGCGACGCAGAAAACCGAAGAGGTCGAAGGTGGTCTTGAACTCGTGCTGCGGTTTGAAGTGTGGCAGAGCGTGCAAGGCAACATTTGATGTCAGAGGTTGTGACAAGAAACCGGTGCTTCAGGTACCGGTTTTCTTCATTGTGGGGTTACGTTACAATGGGAAATAATGTAGTATAGAAGAATGAATTCCTACGAACTACTTACACAAAAACTTACGGAGGTTGCAGGCGGTGAGGTTGCATTTTCTCTTACCCAACCTGATGATGTTGCTTACGGTGACTACGCCACAAACATTGCGTTTCCACTTTCAAAAAAAGAAGGAATGTCACCGAAGATGTATGCAGAAAAAATAGCACCAGAACTCGCGCATGCCCTTCAGGGTGTTGTTCAGAAAGTAGAAGTCGCGGGTCCTGGGTTCATTAATTTCTTTCTGAAGGACGATGTGATTCGTAATGAGAATACAGGAATAAAAAATATTCATATTGAGAAATATTCAGGTAAGAATATTCTTGTTGAACACTCGTCACCGAATCTTTTCAAGCCATTTCATATTGGTCACTTGATGAACAATATTGTCGGTGAGTTTGTTTCGCGAGCTGTGTCATATGGTGGTGCACGTACCCAGGTGCTCTGTTTCCCATCGGATATTTCATTTGGTATAGCAAAGGCACTCTATGTTTGGAAGAAAGATATGGAGGAAGGAAAATCATACAGCTTGGATTTTTTGAAAAATGGTCACGACGTTAAAAAAGAGACAGAGCTTGTTACATACTTCGGTGAATGTTATGTACGAGGTGTCACTCTCGCAAAAGAAAATCCGAAGTTAGAAGTTGAAATGCGAGCTATTGCAAAAAATTTATATGCAAAAACTCCTAGCGTGGATTGTGATCTTTGGAATATTGCACGAGAGGTTAACGTCGCGTACTTCGGTCGCGTGCTAGAAAGTATAGGTTCAAAGATGGGGGCGATTATCTATGAGAGTGATGTGGAGGCTCTTGGGAAGGAAATCGTTCGCAGTAATACTGGTGAAGGAAAAGTATTCACTGAAAGTGAAGGTGCTGTTGTGTATATTCCTGATGAAGATAGGAAAGATATTAATACTGCAGTGTTTATGAATAGTGAAGGCCATGCAACATACGAAGCAAAAGATCTTGGGCTTATTCAGAAAAAATTTAGTGAGTATGGTTTTGTCGACGAGTCGTATTTTATTACCGACCATGAACAAGCGAATCATTTTAAGGTTGTATTAGATGCTGCATCGAAGTTAGAAGGTGAGTGGCCTGAGCGTGTAGTGAAGAGTGTTCATGTACCACATGGCCGCATGCTTTTCAAAGGGCAGAAAATGTCGAGTCGCTTAGGCGGTGTACCGGTTGCTCTTGATGTGATAGGTGTTGTTGAAGAAGAGGTAAAGGAACGTGCCGGGGATAAGATTGCCCATCTTGACGCAACTGAAAAAGCAAGACTTGAACGAGAGATAGCACTCTCTGCGCTTCGTGTTGCGGTACTTCGTAGTAAGCCTGGTATCAATATTAACTTTGATCCGGAGACTTCACTTTCTTTTGAAGGAGACTCTGGTCCATACTTGCTCTATACTCATGCGCGATGTGTATCGCTTCTTGAGAGAGGGGGGAGTGTTGCCCCTGTATGGTCGACACTTACCGTCACTGAACTTGAAAAGAAGTTACTGCACTTCGAACGCGAAATTGCTTCCGCATGTGAAGATCTTGCGCCGCAAAAAATAGTTACCTATCTGTTTAGTGTTGCGCAGTTATTTAATGGTTACTATGCAAGCACACAGATTCTTGTAGAAGGGGATGTTGTAGGTAATGCACACAGGCTTATGGTTGTGAAGCGTGCACAAGCAGCCCTTAAACAGGGTTTGTTTATACTCGGTATTGACGCTCCTTCGAAAATGTAGACGGATTGAGTAATTTGCTGTAGTATTATCTTCGTTCATATCCACCACAGAGGGCATGCTATGGAAACGGATTTGTGCGACCAGCTCCAAAGGGACATTTTCAGTTTCCTGGACCGTTTCGGACCACATTCGAAGAATGATGTCGTCGAGCACTTCCTCAACGATCAGAACTTGTTCGATAACAAGACTGATACGTTATCGCGCAAGGAAGCTATCTGCAAAGCCATCGATGGGCTTTTGCAAAGCGGTAACGTCATCGAGCGTGATGGATTCATCGGAATCGATCGAGGCTGAAAATCAGCTCTTTAAGGTTCCGGATCGGTTGGCGCGGCCTTCGGCCGCGCTTTCTTCTTTCTTGCACAATCGTATACATTTGTTAGTATTAATATATGCAAGTGCTACGAAGGAACTAATCACTCCTGAGCACGGGAAGAAATGTTGTGATCATATGAAGGGGCACCCCAACCCTTCGGTCGGACACGTAGAACCCATACAATGAGTTGGTTTAGAGTTATGAAATTATTTCAAATATTCAAACCATAAAGCAAGGTGGTACCACGATACTAATCGTCCTTGGAAATAAGTTCAAATGCGAATTTATTTCTGTGGGCGATTTTATTTTATTAAATTATTTCTTATACATACTATGTCTATACAGCCAAACAACGCTCCAAAAACAATAGCAGAGAAGGAGCAAGAGGTCCTTTCTTTCTGGAGAAAAAATAAAATTTTTGAAAAGTCGGTTGAAACTCCGGCAAGCGAAAAAGCTCGGGGTAACTTTTCATTCTATGACGGACCACCTTTTGCTACAGGTCTTCCTCATTATGGTCATATTTTAGCTGGAACCATTAAAGATGCTATTCCTCGGTATCAGACAATGAAAGGTAATACGGTCCGCCGTGTATGGGGTTGGGATTGTCACGGTCTTCCAATTGAGAATCTGATTGAGAAAAAACTTGGCCTCAAGAGTAAGAAGGATATTGAAGATTTTGGTATTGATAAGTTTAACAAAGATGCATATGAAAGCGTTCTTCAGTATGAAGAGGAGTGGAAGAAAGTCGTGCCTCGTCTTGGTAGATGGGTAGACATGGATCATCCGTACAAGACGATGGACGCAACATATACAGAAAGTATTTGGTGGGCATGGAAGTCGCTCTATGAGAAGAAACTAGCATACGAAGGCAATAAGATGATGCATATATGTCCACGGTGTGAGACACCACTAGCACAGAGTGAGGTTGGTCTTGAGTATCATGATGTAACCGATCTTTCTGTGACAGCAGAGTTCGAGCTTGTGGATGAACCCGGAACATGTGTTCTTGCCTGGACAACAACACCGTGGACACTTCCTGGCAACACCGCACTCGCAGTGCATAAGGATATTGTATATGTGAAAGTAAAAAGTGTCTTTGAAGGAAAAGAGAATTTTTTTATTCTTGCAAAAAATAAAGTTGAAGAATATTTTAAAGATAGCGAGGCAGTTGAGGTTGTTGAAGAATTCACCGGCGATACACTTGTTGGAAAATCATACAAGCCGGTATTCCCGTATTTCGTTGATGTTGATATTGAACACAAAGAAAATATTTGGAAAGTGTGGCATGCTGACTTTATTACTGAAGATTCTGGCACAGGTATTGCTCACGAGGCCCCGGCGTTTGGTGCTGAGGATATGGATCTTGCGAAGTTGCATAGTATCCCCGTTATTAAGCATGTGAAGATGGATGGAACCTTTGTCGACACTATCACTGATTTTGCTGGCATGAAGGTGAAAGTGAAGGATGATACACAGTCAGCGGATATCGAGATTGTTAAGTGGCTTGCACATAACGGTAAGCTCTTTGAGAAACATAAGATCATCCACTCATATCCACTTTGTTGGAGATGTAAGACTCCGCTTCTTAACTATGCAACAGGTAGCTGGTTTGTGGACGTTCCACAGATCAGGGAAAGACTCGTTTCTGAGAACCAAAACATTGGATGGACTCCATCTCACACACGTGATGGACGTTTCGGTAAGTGGCTAGAAGGTGCGCGAGAGTGGGCGGTTTCACGCTCACGGTATTGGGGTGCCCCGCTTCCGGTGTGGAAGAATGAAGATGGTAGCGAAGTGCGCGTGATAGGTTCCCTTAAAGAGCTTGTAGAACACTCAACGAAGAAACCAAAAAATACCTATTATGTAATGCGTCACGGTGAAGCTAAGAGTAACGAGCTTGGTATACTTGAGACAAAAGGAGATCCAAATAATCATCTTACCGAAAAAGGTAAACAACAGGTTGTAGACGCATTAGCACTTCTCAAGACATTTGGTATTGATCTTGTTGTCACCTCGCCGTTTCTTCGCACTCAAGAAACAGCACATATAATTTCATCGATGTTGTCGGTTCCTGTTGAGGTTGAAGAAAAAATCCACGAGTATGGGATGGGGGTATTTGACGGAAAGCCTGCCCTTGAATATTTTAATCACTTCGGTCACGATTATCTCCATTATGACAACCGCCCAGAAGGAGGTGAAACTCACCGCGAGATGATGAATCGCTCCATGAAAGCTATCATGGACCTTGAGGAAAAGTATGAAGGCAAAAAAATTCTTATTGTAACCCACGGAGGTCCTGCTCGCATGATGATAGCAGGAAGCGAGCTTTTGACAGAAGAAGAAGTCCGAAATGATGAGAAGGAGGTTATTACGACGCTGTATCTTGGTAATGCTGAAGTACGCAAACTTCACCTAAAGATTGTTCCTCGTGATGAGACCGGTGCCATCAATCTTCATCGACCATATATTGATGAGGTCACTATGAGAGATAGTAAGGGTGGAGAGATGAGAAGGATTGGTGATGTTTTTGATTGCTGGTTTGAATCTGGGTCAATGCCGTTTGCGTCGATCCACTACCCATTTGAGAATAAGCATCTTTTCGATAAGAACAATCCTGCACAGTTTATTGCAGAGGGTATTGATCAGACTCGTGGGTGGTTCTATTCACTTATTAATCTTGGTGTTGGTCTTTTCGACATGGCGCCATATCAACATGTAATCGTGAACGGGCACATTCTTGCAGCAACTGGAGCAAAGCTTTCTAAGAGTGAAAAGAATTACACTGACCCTATGGAGCTTGTTGAGAAGTTTGGGGCAGATGCAATGCGCTACGCACTGCTGTCTTCACCTGTAGTAAAAGGGGAGAACCTTCAGTTTGATGATGACTACGTCTCTGATGTCTATAAGAAATGTATCAGTCGATTAGAGAATGTTGTGACTCTCTACGAGATGAACGAAGAAGAAGATGTCATTTCGTCTCCAATGTCTGATGATGTCCTTGACAGATGGATGGTATCGCGTATTCACGAGCTTGTAGAAGAATCAACGAAAGGATACGACAGCTATCTCCTTGATGATGCAACTCATGGTATTGGATATATTATAGATGATATATCTGTCTGGTATACCAGAAGATCGCGTGAACGCCTCAAAGGCGATCTAGGCGCTACTGAGAAAAAGAAAGCGTACGAGACCCTTAAATACACCCTCCTCACGCTTGCAAAGGTTATGGCTCCTGTGATGCCATTCATTGCAGAGAGGGTGTATGCAGCGCTTGGAGGTGAGAAGGAATCGGTTCATCTTGATGCATGGCCTCTTGGAGGAGTAATTGATGAGCAGCTCATTGTAGATATGAAGCATGTTCGTGATGCAGTTTCACTTGGTCTTATGAAGAGAGTTGAAACGAAGCTGAATGTGAAGCAGCCACTTCTGTCGGTTACTTTTAGACAGCCTATTGATGAAAAGTTCTTCAATCTTATCTGTGACGAGCTCAATGTAAAGCGGGTGCTTATCGATGAGAAACAACTAGATGATGTTGTTCTCGATACAACAATTACAAAAGAACTACAACAAGAAGGTGATGTACGTAAACTTATCCGTGCGGTGCAAGATATGCGTAAGGAAAAAGGTCTCCAGCCATCCGATGAAATTACGCTCACTATCTCATCACACACCAACCTCGGTGATCTCTCACTTCTTATCTCGACGTGTAAAGTAAAAGAGGTGAAAGAGGACTCATCTACAGAAGGTGCAAAGGTCGATCTTTCAGACGCAAGTGTAACAGTGTCACTTAGTTAACATACAAAACAATGACGGTCATTGCTACGGGTCCAGCAATGACTGTCATTGTTTGACTATCACAACTACCCAATATTACTAAATGGCCATCGAAAAATATGTCACACGTGCAATCGTCCTTGAGTCATATGATCAAGGGGAACATGATAAAGCATTCAAAGTCTTTACGCGTGAATTCGGTTTGCTTATCTGTCAAGCAAAAAGCATTCGAAAGCTTGAAAGTAAACTTAGAGCTCATACTCTTCCACGGTCGGTGAGTCTCCTTACTCTTGTGCAAGGTCGTGAGGTGTGGAGACTGGTTGGTGCAGAGCGTGAAATAGTTGCGTTAGACTACATACACGAGGCAACAACGCTCCTTAAGCGGTTCGTACGAGGGGAAGGAGCTCATAAAAGCCTATACGACAGGGTTATTTCTTTTCTTAACGGTTCTTCATTATACGACGAACAGATGGCAAGGTTGCTTCTTTACTACATTCTTCTTGTTGAGCTTGGTTATGCAGATGCGAAAGTTATTGGTGTGAGTGACATCAAAGAGTATTCATCATTAAGTATTGATGACTTGTACACAAGACTTTTGCTTGCAAAGAATGATGTTCGTACACATGTACAGGAAGTTTTGAAAGAGATACAGATGTAGTAGAAAAATCACCGCGATGATAATTTAAGATACATTAAAGATTTTGAGATGCTGTGATTAGCAACCTATTGCTTCTTCTCTTATTTTTTGTCTTACTGCTCTAGTGTCTCGAAACCTTGATTCATTAACAAGAGACTTGCTTTCCTATTTCGTCTGATATACTTACTTGTATATGAATTTTCCTTCGAAACGAGAAGAAAGTGCTCTCGATTCTATAGAGCATGAACTTTATGATCCAAAAATAAAAATCAACGAGGCAGAGATTCATCATCTACGTGAAAGAAGAGCTCTTACACTACCAACCTCATGGGGGGACGATGCGCCTATTTTGGTAAAACGAGAAGAATCTGACGGTGTTTCTTTTGGAACAAAATTTTTATTTTTTTCTATCGCACTTTTGGCGATCGCACTTATGTTTTCTATTTGGAGAGTTATGTCTCTTCGTAACGTTGTGTCTGCTGAAAACATCGACATGGTTTCAGAGGTTGCTTCTTATGTAGAAGGAGGAGAGGTAACACCACTTTCTTTGACTGTGCACAATCGTAATACTTCTGGGTTGCAGGGGGTTACTGTTACATTGCTGTATAAGCAGGGTGATGGTCCTCAAGACGAACAAGAAAAAGTTCAAGAAAAAAAGGAATTAGGAGATATTCTGCCAAATGATACCAAGAAGCAGGATTTTAAAGTTTTGTTATATGGTTCAGAGTCAGAGAAGCGGGATCTTGTTGTGAAGCTCGAGTATAAGGTTGCTGGGTCAAATGGTGTCTTTACCAAGATTATTACATCTCAGGTTATTCTTCGCAGTCCTCCTGTGTCAGTCACAATAGAGGGTCCAAACAAACTAACGCTCGGTCAGTCAGGGACTTATTTGGTTGTTGTAAAAAACAATTCCGCAACAACATCTTTGCCTAGCATTTTGCAAGTTATTATGCCAAATAGTTTCGCTGTTGAGAGTTTTTCTCCTAAACCGATACCGCGTAGTAACTCGTGGAATGTTCCGAAGCTTGCCAGAGGTGAATCTTTTACTGCGACTGTTATTGGAACATTTGATGGAAAGCAAGGTGAAACAGCAACTTTTTCTGCTAAGATTGGTTCTGTGAGTGATGATGCTGGGGTAATTGGGGTATCTTATTCGGCGTATACCATGGATGTTTCTCTTCAGTCATCACCTCTATCATTTGTGTTGTCTTTGTCCTCAGACGGAGGTGCTAACGATGTGTTACGATATGGCGACAAAGCGACAGTAGTCATTAGCTATCACAACGATAGTATTCAGGCGCTTGATGATGTTACCGTTAAGCTTTCTCTTTCTGGTGACGCTGCACTGTATAATACGATTGACCCAACAAGCGGGTACTATGATTCAGGCGAAAGAACAATTACTTGGAGTAAGGCATCTCTTCCCGACCTTGCTGTTTTGGCACCAGGGGCACAAAATGCACTTCACGTTGTTATACCTATTGTTCAAAAGGGTAATAATTCTCCAACTCTGAAGCTTACTCTAACAGGAACCGCTTCGACAAAAGACGGTACTAGTATCGCTTCGACAGTCACAAAAACGTGGGGAGTGCAAGGCATGGCAACGCTCGAAGCACACACCCAGTATCAAGATTCTACTCTTGGGAGTTCTGGTCCGATACCGCCTTTACCAAACCAGGAAACTATATATACCGTAAAACTTAAAATGTCTGCACAGAATTTACTTAGTCATGGCAAAGTTTCGTTCACGCTTCCAGCATATGTTTTGTGGAAAGGTGTCACAACTGACAATACCTCAATTTCTTACGACTCAAAGACAAGAACTGTAACGTGGGCAATAGGAAGAGTAGATCAAGGCGCTGTCGTTACATCAGAGATGTTACTTGGAGTCAAACCTTCACAGAGTCATGTTGGACAGTCTCCAGCAATAACATCAGGAGTTATCCTTGAAGCTGAAGAAGAGGTTTCTAGAGCTCGTTTGAGGACGACATTGTCTCCACTTACAACTGCTCTCTATCACGAAACATGGGTCAACAACCCTTCACTTGTCGTAGACAAGGGAGGTAATTAGTAAAACTGCAACCGGCAGTTGGTCCATCCTTCCTGCACAATCAGGAATATGGTATGTAATACTAGATATACGAACTTTGGCTTGTGTCTATCTGATAGTTCAGAACAGAGGACAGGCCCTGGAAAGAAGTCTGGTATTTACTAATTGCAGTTTGTCTAAATATGCTAGAATGTTCACATGAAAGAAACAACACAGCATATTTCAATCTCCACTGGGACGATTGTAAGAATTCTTGCATCTATTGCAGTATTTGGCGTGCTTTTTTATATTAGTGACTTTATTATTGCGCTTCTTGTTTCGGTTGTCCTTGCATCGACGGTGGAAATGCCGGTAAAGGTTATGGCACGATGGGGTATACCTCGTACCGTATCTGTCATTTCTATTTTTCTTATTTTGGTGATATCTCTTGGTGCGGTGATTTTTGTATTTATTCCACCAATCGCCGACGATGTTGCACTTTTCATAAAAACACTCCCTAAAATATTGGAGTCATTTCGAATTTTTGGTCGTGATATGGGATTCAAAGATCTCTCTCTGGCGATCTCTGATCTATCACGAGATATATCTAAGGGTCAAATTCTTACAATACTTAAGACATCACTTTTTGGTACAAGCGGTTTCTTTGCAACGACATCAGTAGTTATCGGAGGTGTTGTAAACCTTGTTTTAACGTTTGTCCTTGCGTTCTACCTTGCTCTTGAAGAAAATGGTGTGCAAAAGTTCTTGAGACTTGTTGTGCCTAAACATCAAGAAGAATATATTACAGACCTCTGGGGAAGGGCACAGAAAAAAATTGGTCTTTGGATGCAGGGACAGTTGTTACTTTCCCTCTTGGTGTCACTTCTTGTGTATGTTCCAATGCTTATTCTTAATATTCCATACGCAGCACTTCTTGCCATTCTTGCTTTTATAGGTGAGCTTATCCCGATGGTTGGACTCACTCTTGCTATGGTGCCCGCATTTTTCCTTGCATGGACTCATGGAGGAACATCGCTGCTTGGGGTAGTTGCTATCATTTACTTCATCGTAAGTCAACTTGAGAGTCATGTGCTCTACCCAAAGGTAATGAACAAGATGGTTGGAGTCCCGTCTGTTGTAGTTATTATCGCTATTGTTATTGGTGCAAAGCTTGCAGGTATTTGGGGAGTGCTTCTTGCAGTACCACTTGCGTCTATTCTTATGGAATTAGCGGATGATGTTAATAAACGAAAAAGCCATGTCGAATAATGCTAAAAAATTCTATTTAACAACAACACTTCCTTATGTGAATTCAGACCCGCACATTGGGTTTGCTATGGAGATTGTGAGAGCAGATGTTATTGCTCGTCATAAAAGACTTGTTGGTTGTGATGTGTTTTTCAATACAGGAACTGATGAACATGGTGCCAAAATACACGAGAACGCTGTGAAACAAGGTGTCGACGTTCAGTCGTATGTCGATGGATATGCTGAGAAGTTTAGAGAACTAACGACAGCACTTAATATCAAAGATGTGCATTTCATTAGAACAACAGATGAGAAGCATGTTGCGGCAGCGAAGGAAATGTGGAGACGTTGTTACGACAACGGATATATTTATAAGAAGACGTATCAGTCCAAGTATTGTGTCGGGTGTGAGCTTAATAAGACAGACAGTGAGTTGGTGGATGGTAAGTGTCCACTTCATACCAATCGTGACATTGAACTTATTGATGAAGAAAATTATTTCTTCAAGTTCTCAGCATTTCAAAAACCGCTGCTCGATTTTTACGCAGCTAATCCAACATTTGTTATTCCGGATTTTCGTTTCAATGAGATCAAGGCATTTGTTGAACGTGGTCTTGAAGATTTTTCTATTTCTCGTCTTAAGTCTAAGATGCCGTGGGGTGTAGATGTGCCAGGAGATTCTGATCACGTGATGTATGTATGGTTTGATGCACTTACGAGTTATATTTCAACACTTGGTTTTGGGACAGATGAAAAAGATTTTGTATATTGGGCAGAAGGTGAGCCTGTGCAGTATTGTGGCAAGGATAATCTTCGTCAACAATCAGCAATGTGGCAGGCGATGCTTATGGCAGCTGGCCTACCAAACTCTAAGCATATTATTATCGATGGTTTTATTACTTCAGGAGGGCAGAAGATGAGCAAGTCTCTCGGTAATGTCATTTCTCCATTTGATATTATTAATGAATTCAAGAGTGTAACAGATTATCCAGAGGAGGTTCTCCGTTTTGTTCTCCTCCATGACATTTCTTCATTTGAGGATGGTGATCTTACTATGGAAGGTATCAAGATGTCATATACAGCACATTTGCAAAATGGTATTGGCAATCTTACAAATAGGATCATGAAGATGGCGACGTCATCACAGACCGTCGCAGACATAACACAGACCATCGCAGAAGAGGATACAGATCTTAAACAGTTTGATATCAAAAAAAGTTTGGGTAATATTATGGCACGCATTAATGCGCTGGATAAAAAAATTCAAGATGAGGAACCGTTTAAGGTGATAAAAGTTGACGAAGCAAGAGGGAAAATGGTTATCAAGGAGCTGTTGAATGAACTGTATGTTGTGGCGAAAAATTTACAGATCTTTCTTCCCCAAACTTCTGCCAAAATTATTGAATGTATTTGCGAAAGTAAGATGCCAGAGAAAGCACTTTTTGGAAGACTTGGGTAGCGTTATAAAAGCTTATGATATACGAACAATTTGATATTAATCGATTGTCACAAGAAGAAAGGTTGGTCATTATTAGCAACTTTTCTTAACCATGAAAGAATCTCAACATGCACAAGGTATTATTGATTTAGGTAAACTCATTCTTACTTTTGCAAAAGTAAATCGTGTTACGATGCACGAAGATGGCATCAGGTATGAATCTGATACTGATCACACGGTTATGCTTTCCATATGCGCGTGTTCTCTGGCTTCTGCGATGTACCCTGATAAACTTGATGTTGGTCTTGTTGCCCAGTTTGCCGTTGTTCATGATCTTGTAGAGGTTTATGCAGAAGATACTAACTCAATTAATCTCGACGATGAAGGGAAGGAAGAAAAAAGTAAACGGGAAGCAAAATCACTAGACCGTATCACTGCTCATTTTGGTGAACTATATCCATGGCTTACGGAGACGATCATTCGCTACGAACAAAAAGACACGAGAGAAGCACTTTTTGTAAAGACGCTCGATAAGGTAATGACACGAATTACTAATATTCATAACAAAGGCGCAGCTTTACGAACACTTTCTGTTAGTCGAAATGAAATTGAAAAGCATTTTGATGAACAGTACCAGTACTATGAAAAGTTGTGTGGTAAAGAGTTTCCAGAATTGTTCGCCCTTACAAGAGAAATTAACAAAAGAATGTTAGAAGCTATTGAGGTTTAAGATATAGCAGTTCTGACCGAAAACTGAAGTATACTCACTTCTTTCTTTTTTTTCTTTTTATTACATGCGATACTTATATGAATAATCTACTTACTATGAGTTACGCATTTTTCGATATTCATTCCCATCTTCATGACAAAGCTTTTCATAATGACAAAGAAGCAATTATTAAAGAGATGAAAGAGTATGGTGTTGGCTCTATCACTATCGGCACAGATATTGCTACAAGTCGTGAGGCGGTTATGCTTGCAGAGCGATATGACAATCTCTATGCAACTATAGGTCTTCATCCTGCTGATAATGTGAGTGAAGTTTTTGACAAGGAGGCATTTACGGCACTTTTGCTTGAGTACGGTAAGATTGTGGCGGTAGGGGAATGTGGCCTTGATTATCATTACATTGAGAATTTTTTTGAGAAAGATAAAAATGAAAAAGGTCTTATGTGGAACAAAGATGCTGAAGCGGATAGACAGCAAAGGGTTTTTGAAGAACAGGTAGAGTTCGCGTGTGAGCATAATCTTCCGCTTATGCTTCACGGTCGGCCAAGTAAAGGAAGTATGGACGCATACGAAGACATGCTTCACATCCTCGAAAATGCAAAGAAAAAGTATGGTACCAGGCTCCGCGGCAACGCACATTTTTTCGCTGGTACCATAGATATAGCCAAGCGCTTCGTCGATATTGGTTTTACGATGAGCTTTTCCGGTGTAATTACCTTTACAAAGGACTATGATGACGTTGTTCGCTTTCTTCCCATAACGATGATCCACGCCGAGACTGACAGTCCGTATGCAACACCAGCACCATTTCGTGGTAAACGCAACAGCCCGATGTATGTACAGGAGGTAGTTGCTAAGATCGCGGTGCTTAGAAATGAACCTTTTGAAGAGGTAAGGATGCAGTTACTAGAGAATGCCAAGCGTGTTTTTGATTTGACCTTTTAGACTAAAAAAGGTAGAACATAATAAACTGGTATGTCCCAGCTATGTCTTGTCTAGGAGGACCACATGTTGGTCAAAACATTCGTTATGCCAATCGGTCCTATTCGGACCACCCAAGACGGGGTACGTCTGGTGTCGTCGCACTTTAGGACGTTTCCTTTGTCGTTAACGTGCAAGAATGCAGAGGCTGTTACGAAGCCGTGCCTTGCAATTCTCAAGGTCGAATTCACAGCCGAGCGTTCCTTGCTCGACCCCGACAGGGTCACCATTTCTGGTGTCGTCGTCGGCATCAAACCAAACCCGACTGCGCTTGAAGTCTATGAGGCCCTGAATCAGGCTCACGAAAACACCTAACCAGATCAAAGGCCCCTGAAAAGGCCCGCCACCAGAGTGGCGGGCCTTTCGTTTAGTTGTATGAATTTCTTGTCTTTTCTACTATTTTGTGGTAGAGTAAGACCCTATGACTAATGAAAATGAAACCACAGTAGACAGCCGTGTATATGAAATTTCTTTCATCTTTGATAACAAACTAGATGAAGAAACGGCGCTTGCAAAAAGTAACGCAATCAAGCAGTCTATTGCTACCTTAGGTGGTAGCTTCATTTCAGAAGAAGCTCCGTATATGCGTGAGCTCGCTTATGAAATGACTCGCGTTGTTAACAATGTTAATGTTCGTTTCAATATTGGATACTTCGGTTGGATCAAATTCGAACTTGAGGCATCTAAAGTAAAAGAACTTGAAAAAGGACTTAAGCTTGATGAAGAGGTTGTTCGTTATCTCGTTGTCACAACGGTACGCGAGAATACGGTATATACCAAGCGCGCTCCAGTCATCAAGGCAGAGACATTGGTAGATAATGAGGACGATACCGTTTCAATAGCTGATGTTGACACGACAGCAGACGCAGACATCGTTGATACCACAGCTGCTTCAGTTACTACTAGCGAAGAAACAAAATAAAGATTACACTTGAGACAGCCATTAGCTAGCAGCCGTCAGGTGATAGCTGATACAGATTAAATTTATTAAGCTAATTACCACACTGTACATATCTATGTATCTCAACAAAGTATTTTTATTTGGGAATCTTACTCGTGACCCAGAGCAGAAGTCTCTACCTAACGGCACAGCGGTAACTAACTTTTCTCTAGCAACTAACCGTATCTATAAAGATGCAAACGGTGCAAAGCAAGAGCAGGTGGAATACCATAACATAGTTGTGTTTGGGCGCCAGGCAGAAACAAGTGCACAGTACCTTAAGAAAGGACAAGGAGTGATGATAGAAGGACGTATAACAACGCGTTCATGGGATGATAAGACGACAGGCGAGAAAAAGTACCGTACAGAAATTGTCGCAGACGCTGTGCAGTTCGGTCCTAAGTCGTCTGGTCCGTCTCCTGAAGGCTTTGCAGGTAATCCTACTCCTGCTACACCAACAAAATCATCAGCTCCAGAGTTAGATACTATCGACTACGGAGATGTTAATGTCAACATAGAAGATATTCCATTCTAACCTAAACGCTGATCTCGTCGACTAACGCAGATTACACGGGTATGGTTTAGATTTTAAGGAAAAGTTGCTTTAAAATGTTATTTAGAATTATTAGATAATTAATACAACACTAACGCAAATTCTGCATTAGTCTGCAAAAATGTATGAAAAAACAAGACCACTTCAATCAGAATAATATTAAATTTATTGACTACAAGGATACAGAGATTCTTGTTAAGTTTTTGAATCCACACGCACGTATTCTTAATCGTCGCAAGACTGGCCTTACCGCCAAGAATCAGCGTGCTCTTGCAAATGCAATCAAACGAGCTCGCTTCATGGGGCTCCTTCCATACGTAGCACATTAGCTATTAAAAACAAAACCACCAGAGAAATTCCTTGGTGGTTTTGTTTTTAAATTATGTATATACTCCTATTTATATGACAATGGAAAATTTTAGACCAGTTGACGGCAGAGTTGCTTCGCTTGCTGGAATGGAAAGGAAAAGTGATGCCCTGAAAAAAATGACTTCAGGTATTGAGATGTTTGATTGCATCTTAAGTGAGGAAGATCTTTCTCTTCTTGAAGATGCCATAAATCGAAATAAATACCTCGGTAGCTTTGAGGTGGTACGCAATATACTATCTAGTGCAAGTGATAAGGATTTAGATCTGCTCGCTCAAAAAGTTAATGATTTAAAATATTCTGTTGACGACGTTGCAAAAAGATCTATGATTGCTAGTATTCTTGGTCATATTGATGGCATGTAGCTTCCTTTGTTTTTTGTTGACTTTTTGGTACTATGGTACTTGATTGATCGAGCAAAATTATTAATAACTAAATACTATTTTTATCATGCACCCAAAGAATGAACGAACATTTGTTATCCTTAAACCAGACGCTGTACAGCGTGGTCTTGTTGGAGAAATTATTCAGCGATTCGAGCGTATCGGTCTTAAGATTGTAGGCATGAAGATGCATATGGTTAAGGAAGATACGCTCTGGAAGCATTACAACAAGGATGATGCTTGGTATATCAAAAAGGGGACAAATATTCTTGAGAATAAGAAGAAGCTTGGTATGGTGGTCGACAGAGAGGCGATTGAGTATGGTAAAGACATTATCCGTGCCATGGTTCATTATATGTGTGCTAGTCCCGTGGTTTCACTCGTCATCGAAGGCAATAACGCACAGGCTGTTGTAAAACGTCTTGTCGGTAGCACTGAACCTGCAACGGCGGACACAGGGACCATTCGTGGCGATTATGCTCTCGATTCATATCTTCTTTGTGACACCGATGGTTCACGTGGTATGCGTAACCTTATTCATTGTACTGACCCAGCTGATGGGCCTGAGGCATATGATCGTGAGGTTAATCTATGGTTTACCCCAGACGAGCTTATAAAGTATCGACTTGTTTCAGAGGCAATGCTGTATGATGTCAACTTGGATGGGATTCTTGAATAATTTCGAGCTTTAATGCAAGGAAAAGACGACCACAAAATGGCCGCCTTTTCATTTTATGAGTAGAGTAAAGTATTGTAAGGATTTTTATTACTTATCCACACAATCCACCGGAAGAGTTCTTTACAAAACTTGCTATATTTTTTTGTGAGGAACATACTAACCATAGGTGCCTAGAAACCAGATGTAACAAGAAGCTTTCAGTGACGTGAGACGAGCCATAGTCGTTCGTGACGGTAGTCTTACTCATATCATTGGCGTTATGTTCGGAGTGATACGCACCTCCACTATGGAAAATACTCAAGCGGGTGCCGCTTGAGTATTTTCTTTTCCTGTTATACTTATTTATATGACAACTAAACATACAAAGCTTTCGTTATATAGAGCAGATGCCAGAAAAGCACTTGCGGGCAAATGGATATTTGCAGCAGAAGCAACATTGTTATTATTTGTGTTGACGATATGTATACAAATGACAGGTACATATATTGCTATTCTGCCAATCATTCTTTCGCCAATTATCGGTTATGGTTACTGCGTTGTTATGTTGCGTGTTGCAAGGGGTGGGTCAGTCTCATTCGAGACTTTGTTCGAAGGTTTTTCTGATAGGTTCTGGACTATATTTTTAGCGTACTTAGTCATCACGCTTAGAACAGTTTTGTGGACGTTGCTCCTTATCATTCCTGGAATAATAGCAGCATACTCATATTCACAGACATTCTTTATTTTGGCAGATAAAAAAGATATAGGAGCACTTGATGCTATTGAAGAAAGCAAAAGATTAATGAATGGGAATAAGTGGAGATTTTTTCTGCTTACAATGTCATTTATTGGATGGGGTATAGTAGCAATGCTTACTCTTGGTATTGGGTACATCTGGCTTGAACCATATTGTATGATTACATTTGCAAAGTTTTACGAGTCATTACAAGATACAAAGCCTGAGGAAGTCCTGACGGAAGGTGTTTAGGTTTGAGAATTTTTGTTCATTACGTTTTTAACTTTTTTGGGGGGTGCTGTGGTGATTGTGTTTTGACTTTTTTTATAGCAAGACTATACTGTGTACAGGGTGTGTAGGTATTTTTCTGGATAATCATCTTTCGGGCTAAGGAATATTGAGAACTGGACCGTGGTCCTATTCGTTTCCTGCCCACCTGACGTAAAACATCAGGAAGATGTCCTATCACCCTACGAGAAAATCCGCCTTCAGGCGGATTTTCTCGTTGTAAGTGTTGGTTTGTTGTGCTTTAGGTCTGAGACCACTTAGATGATACTGACATATGGTCTATAAGGTTGTGGGTGTTACGTCATGGTATACTTTTTATATGAAGTCAATAGTTATCTCAGGTATATACCTTGCCGCTCTTCTGTCTCTTTCAGTTTTTGTTTTTGAGCCTACTAATTTATATTTTGAATTATGGTGGCTTGATATTCCAATGCATGTATTGGGTGGTTTTGGGGTAGCTTCGTTATGTATGTCGATATCGTATTACTACAACAACAAAAAAATCTCACTTTTGTCCATATTGGTACTCTATCTCATCATTGCTATTGGCTGGGAGTTGTACGAGCTTATGCACGACATAGTCCGGAATACTTCATGGGGAGGGTGGGGTGATACTCTTGATGATATCTTCAACGGAGCAATAGGGGCCTCAGTTGCATACTATTTTCTCAAAAAATAAATGTATACTATGGGTTGTATTATTTAACTTTAATTTTTAAAACTATTTTTGTATGTCGACATTTCGTATAACTTTTGCAGGCGGTGCACAGATGCCGACGGGTTCAAATTTTTTGGTCGAGTTCGGCGGTAAAAAAGTTCTCATTGATTGCGGTCTTGTTCAGGGGGAGAAGTTTTCTGCACCGATTAATCGAGAAAGTTTTTCGTATGACCCTTCTACCATTGATGCACTTTTTGTGACCCATGCTCACCTCGACCATGTCGGAAGGATACCAAAGCTTGTTCGTGATGGTTTCAAAAGTCATATCGTAAGCACTGATCCAACTCGAGAGATGGCAGAGCTCATCATGCTCGACTCAATGAGTCTTCTTGCCAAGGAGGCGCAGCATGATGGAGAAGAATCGTTGTATGAAGAGAAGGATGTTCTCGAGAGTATGCATCTTTGGGATACAACAATTGCATATGAGACACCGTATCTCTTTGCTACTAATGATGGGGACGCAACAATTACACTGCACGATGCTGGTCATATTCTTGGAAGCTCGATTATTGAAATTGAATACAAAGGTAAGAAGTTGGCTTTTACTGGTGACCTTGGCAATACTCCTTCACCTCTTATGAAGGATACAACACCGCTTAAGGGTATAGATTATCTGGTTATGGAGAGTGTGTATGGTGACAGAAACCATAAGGATAAGGATAAGCGTATTGAGATATTTAAGGAGGCAGTTACCACAACAATAAAAAAGGGAGGAACCGTACTTATTCCTGCATTTTCTATCGAACGAACACAAGAGCTCCTTATGGCATTTAATGAACTTGTTGAGAGTAAACAGATTCCAGAAATTCCTGTATATCTTAACTCACCACTTGGAATCAATATAACAAAAGTGTATAAAAAGTTTGAAAGTTGGTTCAACGAGAATACTGAGAAGATTATAAAGAGCGGGGATGATATTTTTGCATTTAATGGTCTTGTCCTTACACCATCACCAGATGAGAGTAAGGCTATCAATAATGATCACCGCCCTAAAGTGATTATCGCAGGAAGTGGTATGAGTAACGGAGGTCGTATTCTTCATCACGAAGCAAAGTACCTCCCAGACCAAAATAGCACTATTATTATTGTTGGGTATCAGGCTGTGAATACAGTTGGAAGACATATTGTTGATGGAGAGAAGGAAGTTTTTATACACGGTAACCCGGTTCCATTGCGGGCTAGAGTGGTTAACATTCATGGCTTCTCTGCTCATAAAGATTCGGATCATCTGGTTGAGTTTATTGATTCCACAAAGGAAACATTAAAGAAAGTTTTTGTTGTGCTTGGTGAACCAAAGAGTACCTACTTTCTTGGTCAAAAGATTCACGAAGTGTATGGCTTACCTGTGCAGGTTCCGGAGAAAGGGGATGTGGTGGAGCTTGACTAGTGTGCAGTAAGTGGTGCGTAGAAGAAAAACCTCGTAAGGGGTTTTTCTTCTACGCACCACGCTACCGTTCTCCACTACCAGCTATCTACTATTAGCTATATACTGATACAATGAAATTAGAACGAATTACAATCAGTGTATCAGGAGCAGCTGAAATAGCGCATTGCGGACCTTCGGTTATACCTGTTGCAAAAGAGCTTGGTCGTGAGATTGCTCGACAGGGGGCACAGATTATCACTGGAGCGACGAGCGGCTTCCCGATGTATGCCGCAGAAGGAGCAAAGGAAGCAGGAGGTTTTTCTTTCGGGCTCTCTCCAGCAGCGAGCAAGAAGGAACACCTCGAGGTGTACCGGCTTCCACTTAAGGCAATGGACGCGGTTGTTTATACAGGATTCGGTTTTCCTGGCCGTGACCTCATGTTAATTCGATCTTCAGATGCTGTTGTTATAGGCTGTGGCCGTATTGGTACCATTCATGAATTTACGGTTGCCTGGGAGGCAAATATGCCTCTTGGTGTCTTAGAAGGAGAGTGGGCAACCGACGAAGTTATACGAAATATTATAAAAAATAGCAACAGAACAAATCCGAATGTTGTTTTTGAAAAAGACCCTAAGAAGATGGTCGAAAAGTTGATTGAACTTGTAAAGAAACAGGAGACAAACGGAGAAAGGGAAATGAGACTTTAGGTTTTTGTTTGCATGATTTAACGAAATTACAAAGGCCCGCCAACAGGCGGGCCTTGGTCCTACTTCTCCTCATCCACGCACTATTGAAACAAGCTTCGCAGCTGTTTCCATGCATCAGATATGAAGAAATAGATTATGAAGCTGAACGTCGCAAGGTAAACGATCAGCACAAAGATGAAGATGATCACCTCATGGGTGTTCAGTGGGTTCTTCACCAGGTACGCTTCCCCTTCCTTCCAAAGCCATCCAAGCAGAAGGAGTAGGGTTAATTTCATGATGAGTTTCGACATTATGCTGCCTCTCGAAGGTTACTGGTGGAGCTTTCCTGCTGCTACCTTCTGATACTGGGAGGACCATGAGTGTTCCTGGTAGTCCAACACCAGTTATGCTGTCTTTTTCCGCTATCGTTTCGAACCCGAAGCGCTTGTATGGTCTTTCGTGCCTCGGATTGATGATTACGACTGCCGCCTTAGCTTGAAGCTTTGCGGTTAGGTTGAGTGCTCCTGCGGCCACCATTGCTATCTCTCTGAAGCTTTGCTGGTTGTTCGGTATGACCAGTCTCCCGTAGTAGGCGATTGTGGTACAAGAATAGCGTTCCCGAATCAAGGTAAGGCTTCCTGGGAAGTCGTCTTCTACGGGAGCTATTACCCCGTCAGAAACAATGGCGCCAAAGCATCCCACAACTCGATTTTCACGGAGTAGGCATAACTCAAAAGTGAAATTTACCTCTGGTAGCCTCTTCCCGTATGCACCATTCTCGGCACCTAACCGAATGGTCTTCGTTGATGAACGGACGCTTTCAATGTCCTTAGGTTGTACAATGCCCAGGGTCACGACCCCAGACTTCTCTCTTCGTAGAGATAGGTATTGTGTCATGACTTCCTCTTTGGTTTTGATCTCCGTTGGAGCCCATTTCTAGTAAAGCATGTATTTGTAATAAAATAAACATGACCCTTATTGCCGGTATCTTAACGGAAAAACAAAAATAGACCGACTTTATTATGGTCTATTTTTGAAAAGAATGAGAAATTTGCAATAAATGACTAGTCTTTGAAAAAATCACTTCGTACATCATGCACTGTTTCGAACAGGTCATCGATGGATGATCGTACAAGGTCAAAGTGCTTGTCCGCCCGATTTTTCATTGTATCTCGTGCGTCGTCTAATGTCTTTCTTGAGTCATTTCTTAGATCCTTTGCGACATCAAGACTGTCGTCAATAATTTCTTTAGTGAGATCTAAGTATGACTTGAGGTTTTCGTCTACTCGCTTCTTTGCTCTATCGAAGGTTTCCTTAGAAGAATGTTTCTTCTTAGAAGATTTTGAAGAGTCTCCACTGGATTCACTTTTTGTTTTGTGATTTTTTTCAGTTTGCATAAAATTTTTAAATTAAAGTAAGTTACACATTTTAAGTGTAGTATGTTGTCTTTACATATGCAAATGCTTTTTTAACAAAAGTGGATAGCATGAGTTCGTATAGTCGACAACAAGCGTCCCTAAGCGTCTTCCGTACACTTATATCTCTTCCCTTAGTATTTTTTGTGTA
This sequence comes from uncultured Candidatus Saccharibacteria bacterium, assembly GCA_964491805.1. Lineage (GTDB taxonomy): Bacteria > Patescibacteriota > Minisyncoccia > Phycocordibacterales > UBA5272 > UBA11704. Next base: position 8,650 of record CAZBGU010000006.1, on the reverse strand, counting down.
AAAGCGTGCCCAATTCTCATTAAGTTTTGTTCACTAAACATTTTAGTTTGTATATGTTTCATGGCATGTTCTCGTAACTGATCGCCGAGTATATCCAATGCTGTATGCTCTGGAAAGTATCGCTCAACAAGTCCATCTAGAATTATGTTTGCTCTACCAATGGTAATTAAGTATGAAGGGTATTTTATCTTGTGCTTTACAAGCATCTTGGTTAACTCGAAAAACCAAAAGCCTATACCCTTGTTATCTATCTTCTCGAAGTAGTTTTCAATATCATTTTCTAGCTTCTTTTTATATTCTGTGAAGTCGCCATTTTCCATTTCCGAAATGATTCTAATGATTGTTCTTGAGTCTTTAAGGTAGATAGCAAGAAGAAGATTTTTACAAGTGTCCATTTCTTTTTTTGTTAAACTAAGAATAAGGCCGCAATCTATATTAGCAACTGCACCATTTGGTAATGCTATAATATTAGAGAGGTGAGGGTCAGCTTGAAATAGGAAATGCTTAATATCGGTTCTGAACCAACTTTGAACAGCATAGTTGACATACGTCCTAACACTTTTTTCTATATTATAGTTTTTTTTAGCAAGGATTTCATTTTTATTTTTAACGGTAATTCCGTCTATGAAGTTCATGACGATGATATTGTCTGTACACAATTCCTCGTACACGTCTAGATGAACAAGGTTGCCGGGCTTCTTCTTGTTTTTCATGTCTTGTTCTTTGAATTTCTTTATATTTTCTATCTCGAGACGGAAATCAACATCTTGGTGTATCCATTTTTCGAAGAGTTTTACAACTTCCATTGCACGAAAACCTCGGAGATCTTTTGAAAAGATTAGACCAATGCGTGTTATTTTCTTCATTGTGTGAAGGTCTGCTTTTAGATGCTTGTCGACAGATGGGCGTTTTATTTTTATGGCAACAGTTTCGCCAGTGAAGAGCTCCGCTTTATGAACCTGGCTCACTGAAGCAGAACCAACAGGGTCCTCGTAAATTTTTTTGAAGATTTTAGAGTGTGGTCTTCCATATTCTTTTTCTAGAATTTTTTCTATTTCTTTGAACTCTATACTATTTGCTTTATCGAGAAGCTGTTGTAGCGCAAGACAGTTTTCTTCAGAAAGTAAATCATATCTCATTGATAGGATTTGTCCAATTTTAATAAAAGATATTCCAAGTTCTTCACATGAATATCTCAACCTTGTGCCAAAGTTATCTTTTCTTCTTTTTGTCAGAGGGTGGAAAACGAGATTTTTAGAAAGTACAAAACTTATTTTTAGAAATCGCATAAAGTTGCAATGGAGGATATCATTGATTATATAAGTATAGTTCCTTTTGCCAGACTTAACAATGGTTGTTGTGCATGCTGTCTTTTTCTCTACTGTGTTTGTTGGCTGTAAAAAAGTTGAGGATGTTATTACTATGGTATTTGTATTGGGTAAGGAGACGGTGCGTTAAAGCGTAGGGCATTCGGTATATTGGATATATACTATGTAAATACTATGCAATTTTGGTTTTTTCTTGATTTTATCTTTCGCGACCTGTTTAAGAATAAGGTTATGTTTTCTCTTATTACGACAAGCATCGCTTTGGCTACAGTTGCTATTTTGTCTACAAGCAGTATCTTACTTGGTTTTTCAAAAGCTCTAGAGGAGGGTAATCACGGATGGTTGGCAGACGTTGTAATTACTTCTGCTTACAAAGATAGGGAAGAAATAATTCATGTAGATAATCTCCTCCACTTTATTAAAACACAACCCTATGTTTTTTCTGTTACATCTCGTAGCTATGCTACAGGCGGTTTGAAACAAAATGAAAAGTGGGTTCTTCCTTCCCAGATATTAGGCCTTTCTGTCGATGATGAAAAAGATGTTAGTCTTTTGCATAAAGATGTTATTGAGGGTCGTTTCCTTAAAAGTGGGGGGCCTACAGACGAAATTGTTATTGGGCTAGATGTAGCGAATTCTTTAGTCGGTGGTGCATATGATGATAGAAGGGCTCATGCAGGAGATTCTCTTCTTCTTCGTAACGATGAAGGCAAGATTAAGAAGTACATTCTGGTTGGCATAATCGACGCAAAGACATTTATGCCAAATTTGACTGTTTATTTAGAAAAGTCAGAAGTAGAGAACTTTCTGCTTGGTAAAAAAAATAGCCAGGTGGTTGTCAAGCTTGTTGACAGCAGCCCTACTACTCTTCTAAAGACTAAAAATACTATACAAGATGCATATCGTGACCTTTTGGTTCAGACAAGTGAGGAAAGTGCCGGTTTCGTAAAAGATATTCTTGGAGCGGTATCATTCATTGTCACCATTATTAATACTCTCTTAATCTTCGTTGTGTTTTTTATTGTTAATATAGTGATGTATATTAGTGTTAGTCAAGACAAACGACAAATAGGTATTCTGAAATCCATCGGATGTACTAATTCCTTTATTCTTGTTCTCAATATTTCTAAGGCGATTCTCTATGGGCTCTTGTCGTACAGCTTGGGCCTCTTTGTGTATATATTTTTATATGGTATTTCTTCACAAAACCCATACCCGTTACTTATTGGTGATTTTAAGATGGCTATTAGTTCTGCCCAAATGATATCATCTCTTGTTCTTGTACTTATTGGAGTTCTTATGGGTTCCTTCATTCCTTCTATTATAGCTGCGAGGACAAACATTATTGATGTTATACGGGATAGTGATTAGTATGTATAAATAGTATGGAACCACAAATACCACAAACAATACCACAGACAACAGAATCGGCTCTAAGCCCATCGCACAAGCCTCTACTTGAATTAAAAGATGTAAAAAAGGTATACCATAGCGGTAAAAAAAACGAGAACACTGCTTTGAAGGGTATCTCTTTTACTGTACATGAAGGTGAATTTATTGCCCTTACAGGTCAGTCTGGGTCAGGGAAAAGTTCACTTCTTAATATGCTTGGACTTCTTGATGTTCCAACATCTGGAACTCTTCAAATTAACGGTAAAGATGTATTGTCTTTGACAAGTAAAGGGCGAGCTGATCTCAGGCTTGAGGTGGTAAGTTTTGTATTTCAATTTTTTAATCTTATCAATAATTTATCTGCTCTTGAAAATATAATGTTACCACTCCGACTTCAAGGAAAGTCTTATGATGATGCATATAACGTTGGAATGAAAACACTTACCAGCTTAGGTCTTTCGCAAAGCGCAAATTCTTTAGCAGGAGATCTTTCTGGAGGAGAACAGCAAAGAGTTGCTATTGGGAGAGCTCTCTGCAAAGAGTCGGCAATTATTCTTGCTGATGAGCCTACCGCACACTTAGACTCTATTCGGTCGCAGGAGGTCATGGACTTACTCCTTGATATTAACAGGGATTACAGAAGGACTATTATCTTGGTTACCCATGAACGTGCACAGGCTGCACAGGCAGATAGGTGTCTTGTTATTAAAGATGGCCTGATTGTTGAAGATGTCCGTCGAGTTCCTATAATTAGTGGTACACTTACATAATAGCCAGGTAATGCAAAATACAACTCTTTTAAAAATAATAGGGGTCCTGGGGATTGTTGCTTTTGTCGGCTTTGCTGTTCTTGTCTCTCTCTATCCAACTATTGCTGATGCTTTTACTTCGCTTATTATTCCATCTAAGTATGGCAGTGTCAGTAAATATAGATCAGTATCTCCGGAAAAAAGGCAGATCGATCTTATTATTGAAAGTAGAAATGCAAAAATTGTCTCACAAGAAGATGTAACGTTGGCGTTTCAGTTGCCCGGGAAGATAGATCACTTTTTTGTAACTAGAGGTAACCTTGTTCAAAAAGATACAGTGCTGGCAACAATTAACAAAAGAGATCTTGAGCTAGAGTATAACAGAGCAAATTCTCTCTTAAATCAAGCAAAAATAAATCTTCAGAAAATAAAAAATGGGGCCCGCGCCGAGGATCTTGCTATTTCATCATCAAAAGAAAAGTTATCAGAAACTACAATAGACGTACAAAAAAAGACATTACTGAAAGCGCTAGAAGATCTTATTACTGTTTCCGATGATACTTTTTATAATAAACTTTCAAACACGTTCACAATCAATCAGCAAGGTACGGTCAGTATCAAGGTAACTCTCAACGATGCTATTCTTGAGAGCACAATCAAACATGATGTTGATAAAATCAATATACTTTTTTCCTCCTACAAAAAAAATATTGCAACAAACTCAAGTATTGATATTGAGAAAAGAGTTACAGAAACAACAGCTGTTGTCGATGCGATTTCGTCTTTGTATGACACCGTTGCCCAAGGTGTTAATGGTGCTCGACCAGAAGATACTTTGATACAAGGATCACGTGCAACCGTTGCAGAATCTCGAGCATTGCTATCACAAGCAAAGCTTACGTTCTCTTCAGCCTATACAAATTATAAGACTGCAAAAGAATCTCTTTCTATTTCTCAGAACGAAAAGAAATTACTTGAAGCAGGGTCATCTAACGAAGATATCGCAATTGCTGAGTCGATTGTCCAGGAGAGAACTAATCAAGTTCAAGGGATTAAAAATCAATTATCTTTTACATCTCTTCTCGCTCCATCATCGAACATGCTTGTTAAGGATGTTCTTGCAAAAGATAGTGAGACAGTAACAATAGGTGAGCCCATAATTCTTCTCGCGTATCTTGGTATGAAAGTCCAAATTGATGTCGAAGAAGAGGATATTGCTGCGATAACACAAGGAGATGAAGGAGTTCTTTATTTGCGTTCGTATAAAGACATACCGGTTAAGGTCCAGGTGGACTCAATCGAACCTAAAGAAATTATAAAAAATGAAAGTACGTACTTCCGCCTCAATCTAGAACTGAAAGATGTTCCAGAAGATATTGTCTTAAGAACGGGAATGACAGGGGATTTATCGTTAAAAACAAAAAGAAAAAGAGATGCAGTTGTTCTTAAAAAAGAAGTACTACTTGTTGAAGGTGGTTATAACTATCTTCTTGTTAACGAAAATGGAAAAGTCTCAAAGCGTGTTGTCGAAATTAAAGATCTTCCTAACGGCCAGGACTATGTTGAAGTAGAAGGGGATATTGACGTAACAACACAAGTCTTATACAAATGATGGACACGATAGCTTTTCTTTGTCTGCTAACAATAACGAGTGAGCTCCATTGGTCTCACTCGTTATTGTTTGTCTATTTTATTTTGTTAGCTTTTATGCATTAACCTGAGAAACTACACGAGCAAATGTTTCTGGGTTTTCTGATGCAAGTTCTGAGAGCATCTTGCGGTTGATGACCATACCTTTCTTTGTGAGCTTATCTATGAAGACACTGTATGTTGTACCAAGAGCACGAAGTCCAGCATTGAGACGAACAGTAAAAAGACGTCGCATGTCTGTCTTCTTGTCCTTGCGGTGTGCAAAGGCGTGAGCACCTGCGTGTCGAAGCGCAACTTTTGCCTCAATTTCTTTCTTGCTTCGTCCAAAGCGATATCCTTTTGCCGCTTTAAGGACATTTCGGCGATGCTTCATCGCAATTTTGCTTCGTTTTACTCGTGACATAGTAGTGTGTTAAATAAATAATTTGTCTAAAAGGCGATAACTTATAGAAGACCTGGAAGAAAGCGTGATTTTTCCTTTCCTGTCATAACGAATTCCTGACCACGCTTACCTGCAAGTTGTTTACGTCGTGGTGCCTTTGCATTAAAGTGGTTGAGACCTGGCTTGCGGCCAATGATCTTTCCGTTCTTTGTTACTTTGAGTCGCTTCAAGAATGATTTGTTTGTCTTCATAATAGTTTCCAGTTTTATTGTATCGCCTTTCGATAGTTGGGCTATTATACCATCACTTCCTTGAAAAAACAAGGGGAGTTTGCGGAGTATTTCAAACGAAACACTAGATAGTCATGGTAGTGGTACAGATACGGTTATCTCCATAACGTTACTGGTACAATTTTCTTGCCAGACGGTGTCTTGGTGTCTCCTTATTCTTACTTCGATTTTTCAATCACCACCATCATTGATTTGGGTATTTTCTTGAGAGGTTCTGCAATTTTATATTCAGCTGGGATGATAGCAAGAATACGATCCATTCGTTCTTTTAAGAATTTTTCATCCATGTATTTAGTGCGTCCTTTTAACTGGAGGTCAATTTTTACACGGTGACCTTCATTGATCCATTCCGCTGCTTTTTTTGCTTTTATCATGATGTCATTTTCACCTATGGCAACACTAATTTGTATTGTTTTTGTTTCGGTTACGTGTGCTTTAGCTTTTACTTCCTTAAGTTTTTTTGATGTCTCATAGGTATATTTTCCGTAGTCCGCAATACGGGCAACAGGAGGATCAGCTTGCGGAGATACTTCGATAAGATCTAAGTTGACGGATTTTGCTTTCGCAAGAGCTTCTTCTTTTGTGAGAATACCCAAATTTTCCCCCATGTGTCCAATGACGCGGAGTTTGAGTGAACGAATATTATTATTGATGTTTACTTTTTCTGCCAAAGCGTTGTAGTAAAGATATCATACTACAAAAAGCTAAAATGGACAATCTGTTTGTACTCTGGCATCTATATGTTAGATTTACTAAAGGCAATCGACTGCCCATTTTTTTTGTAAACTGGATGGAGTCCCAAATGAGAATTTCACTTGGCAACATCTTCATGGAAGGGTTCATGGAGAGGCTCGATCGCTCTGTGCTGAGAAGATCGGCTTTCATATATCGCCGACAGAACCCCTGCAGCACGAGCGCAACGTTCTTTAGTGCAGTGTTGTTGTGTGTGTTAAGAAGAGACTTTAGTGCCATAAGAAGCGTGCTACAGGAATGTGATAAGCCTCTTTGTCGTGAAGAGGTGGAAGAAGTTCTCTCAGCTGCGCTCGCACTGACCCTGTCTACTCTTGGACACTATCCAAAGGAAGCTGCGCCAGGAGGTATTCGATTCATCTCTCACTACGGCTTTGTGCAAAGCAGACACCTTTCGATGTTCGAAAGGTTTCTGGGGGTGAGTCTCACAAGAGAGGACCAGGCTGGTCTTTACTTCGAGCTTATTGCACATATAGGCCTACCGAACTCGCCGACACGCACCTTGTGCAGAATGTCGGTGAGAGGGGACGGGGTCATTGTCATCTTTCCAAAGGAGCAATCTACATCTATGTGATCCCAACACAAATTTTGGTTGGCTGTGGGACTGCATAGACAAACATCGGGAACCACGTCCCGATGTTTGTTGTTTTTTTGTCGCATCACAATCTTTGATACAATATCATTATTCATGTCTTACGATTACAAAGATAGAAAAATAGTTTGCATAGTGAGTGACAGTCTAGAAACTTGGCAAGCAATGAACGTTATCGGTCATCTGGCTGTTAGTCTTGGGTCCAATAAAGATGAACACCTTATGGGGCGAGACAGTCTCATTGATGCTTCTGGTATAAACCATAAAGGGATTGCTCGATATGGATTCATTATTAAGAAAGGTGGCACGGCAAGTATTAGAGATGTTATAGAAGCGTCAAGGAGTAATGCTGCTGTTACTGTTTTGGATTTTCCAAGAGAAATGCTCGATACATCTCATGATGACGAACTTTCTGAATGGATTTCAAAAAAGAAAGAAGGGGATTTGGAATATCTCGGAGTGATAGTGTATGGTCCTTCTGCTGATATAAATCGACTTACGAAGACCTTTCCGCTATGGAGTTAAAATACGTAAGTTACCACGCATGTTTAGATAAATAAAATATCACGATACTTTTTGCGGAGAAGGAGGGATTCGCTCACAAAACTACCTCGCTCTGCTCGAAGTAGTTTCGCGTGCCCCATTCGAATCCCTCCGTAAAGCCAAGCGGTTGGCTTTACTCTTCTCCGCTTAATAAAAATGGACACCAGAATGTGTCTCATTTTTACACAAGCGGAGAAGGAGGGATTCGAACCCTCGAACAGATTGCTCCGTTGCTTGATTTCGAGTCAAGTGCCTTCAACCACTCAGCCACTTCTCCAGATATAAGTCCTCGCCCTGCTTCGGAACTATTTGTCGTCCTACAGATCGGTGGCTTCGTGTTTGCCGGGTTGCGCATGAAGGGTATTTCATGCTTACCGTTAAACGTAAAGCAGTTTACGTTTAATCCATTCAGCCACTTCTCCTGTTTTTAAACGTTTACAATTTCATGAAAGAGATTATATCATTTTTTGAATGTTTATTCATGATGGTAGTTATCTTAGACAAGAGTAGAAGAGAGGTGGGGATAGTCGGTCACAAATTTGACCCGTATTTTATTTTCTTTACACGACACGCAGAACTTATGTGGAAGATTCGGTGGTTATTAAGTTTTTTATAGTAAATGTTTTGTGGTGAAGGCATGGCCTGAGCCGTGTTTTAGGTACTTCTCAAATCTATATGCAAGAGCTTTATCTTTGAATGCACAGTACCGCTCCAGCGTGTAGGGTGCTTTAGTACTTGAGTACGTTGATTGTTTGGAGTTGTGTTCTTTACATCTTTTTTGTAAATCTTCTGTAACACCAGCATATCGACTACTATCTTTCTTACTTAGTAAGATATAGACATAATACATAAGGTAGGTATATACCCTGCTTTGCTAAAGCTACGCAGGGTCCACCCATGCTTCGCGATTACGCTACGCAGGGTCCACTGCTTCGTTTGGTTTTGTTATGTGTTTTCCAAGAAGCATTATTTTT
>CAZBGU010000005.1:0-48972 GCA_964491805.1 uncultured Candidatus Saccharibacteria bacterium | reverse complement strand
TTCACTTACTTAACAAATTTACCTTCGTATCACTTGGAGGCGGGGCAATGCTCGATTTCTTGGTGTCGGGAACACTACCAGGGATAGATGTCGTAACGAAATAATTTTTTCGTACTAAAAAATATTTTCAGAAACTTAACCATAAAACTATTGACATGGAATAGTCTTTGTACTAGGTGCTAGTGTGGTTTAATCTCACTCTATGGAGAGACCGTGCAAACAGGGATCGCTTGGTTCAGAACAATCGAAGATCGAGATGTGGCTCTTAAGGGACTGACTGGCCACCCAAACGCCCCATCGGTCATTGCAGTCGGTGAGTTAAGTCTTTTCACAAAAGCATCCACTCTCACACCACAACTTCCGGCAATTGTATACAAGTATCGAAGTGGCGAGGACACCATTCTCTTCACATTGCTTGGCAGTTCTGGTTGTTCCAAGGTGTGACAGCCTATCCACCAACAAGATTCTCATGCTTGTTCAGGTTGGTTTCTTGTATATAGAGTGTTACATTTTACATGGCCGCAGACTAATGCCTATTTTACCCTCATCTGCTACACTAGATACTGTCAATGTTGTCACAAAATAACCCCTTATCTGTTATAGTAAGTACAGGGGACCATATAGCCCTCAAAAAGCTTATTTTACAAGCAAAAAAGGGAGATACTGAGGCCTTTGGGTCACTCTATCAAATACTTTATGTTCCTCTGTATAGATATGTCATCTCTAAAAGCCATGACAGTGAACTTGCTAATGATGTTTGCCAACAAACGTTTCTACAGTTCTACCAAGCTTTAGGCTCGTACGAACCAGAAAAATCTCCTCTCGCCTATTTGTTCACAATCGCTAAGCGATTACTCATCAATCACGGAGAAAAAAAGACGTTTGAGCCTTTTGACGAAACTCTTTTAGAAGCCTACAGTGACGAAAATGTAGTAGTTCTTGATGAAATTCACATTAAGAATCTTGCTTCATCCATTAACACTTACCTTCCAAGGCTATCCGCCGACGAAGAAGAAGTGATTCGTCTCTACTTCTTTTCTGAGTTCAGTTACAAGGAAATAAGTGACATCACTGAGAAAGAAGAAGTGTACATTCGAAAGATAAAAGAACGTGCACTAAAAAAACTTCGCATTCTCACATCACACCTCTATGAAACAAACTAACTCCGTACAACAATCACATATTGAGGATGCCTTAACCATGTATAAGGAGAACGTATCGCCGTCAGAAACCTATTTTCAAGCAATACTTTCTCAAATACCAGAGCAACAAAAACTTAAAGAGGGACGTGCGGTACGTTCCCCGTATAGATGGTTGGCTATTACTCAATTCGTATCACTTACGGCAATTCTTCTTGCTATTTTGCCATCATACATCACACAAGTTAAACTTGCACAAGCAAACCCTTACTATGAGACAGACAAGCAGGTGGAAGCCTTCGAGCAACAAATAGATGACGAAGACTACCAAAACAATCTTAGAGACTACTCTCTATAAAAAGGTCCTGTCGAAGACTTCAATCCAATCAATGTATACCATGAAAAAAAACTTCATAGCAGCCACCATTACTCTCTCTGTTCTTCTTCCTTTCTACGGTTACGCGGAAGATGTTCCTATTACAAGGATTTCTGCCACAACAAAAGAGAGGGAAGTTGAAAACGAAGTAAAAAACAAAACAGCTCAAAGTGAGACAGCGAAGGAGGGGGTAGATGCCACAACAACTATTCCTGTTGCAATAGCAACACCTGAGAAGAACTTTACCCTGTGTTCTCAAGAGGCTATTGAAGTTCGAGATACAAAAATTGCAAACTCAAGATCCGTCTACAATACTGCAATGGCAAACGCCCTTACGGAACGCAAGAACAGGGAGAAAGCCGCTGTCGCAATCACTGATGAATCAAAAAAGAAAATCGCCATAAAGACATCTGTTGATACCTATAAAAATCTTGTAAAGTCAGCACAAAACAATCTCACAACCTTAAGAAAAAATGCTTGGCAGGATTTTGAAAATGACATCAATACCTGCAGAGATATACAAGACAAAGAGATAGCAAAGAACACTTCACAAGACGATACAACTTCTGGCGATGTACAAAAACCTGAACCATCGTCAAAAAAAGAAGCAAGTGAGGAAAGTACTTTAATTAAAGATACGATTAAAGCAGGAATTGATTCGCTTAAATCACTTTTTAATTAATCTTACTATTCACTTACTTACAAGAAAATGCATCATCTTTATGATGCATTTTCTTATGAAGCGTAGACCGCTATTCTATAGTAATATCAAGTGTCACTGGAGCATGATCACTCCCCATAAAGCCATCAAGAATGGACGCGACGGATGTCTTGGAATCAAGCTGGCTCTTGAGCGCTTCACTTACAAAAATATAATCAATCCTCCAACCAACATTCCTCTCACGCGCTCTTGTCTTTTGATCCCACCAGCTATAACGCACTTCGTGTGGATGTTTGAAACGAAATGTATCAATGAATCCAGCTGCCTTAACTTTATCAACCCAAGCACGCTCTATCGGCAAGAACCCTATCTGTTTACTATTTTCCTTTGGTCTAGCTAGGTCAATTTCATTGTGAGCAACATTAAGATCACCACAAAAAATAACTCTGCTGTACTTTTTCTCAAGTCTCTGCACATGTGCCAAAAACTTTTCATAATACCGTAACTTGAACTGAAAGTGCTCTTCGTCTCGTCCGCCGTTTGGAAAGTAAGCTGTCACAAATGCAAACGTATCAAAATGAAGCGTAAGACACCTACCTTCTGTATCATACTCTTCTTCGCCAAGACCATACTCTACTTTTTTTGGCTCAATCTTTGTGTATACAGCAACACCAGAATATCCTTTGCGCTCTTTTGCGCTATCAAAATATGAAACATACGAAGTAGGGGAGATAATATCTTGTGAGAGTTGGTCGATTGTTGATTTTGTTTCTTGTATACCAACAATATCCGCACCGATCTTTATAAGCTCTTGGAATGCTCCCTTCTTATGTGATGCACGAATTCCGTTAACGTTGTAGGAGACTATTTTCATACACCCAAGTATACACGAAAAAAAAAGGGCGTCCCGCATGGTAACGCCCTTTTCTTGTGCCATGAACGGTAACGAGGAATCAACCTCGATGCACCAACACATAGCACGAGCACCCACTAAAGGACCTAGAGCAATCCCTCGGGCTCTTTGTGGGGTGTGTGTACACGAAGTTACGCCCGTCTCTAGGAAGTATGCCGACGACCCTCGTCGAGAACATGCCATTTGGAAGGGGTATCGGGAGCCCGATCGAAATACCTGGGTATTGATGGCCCTCCTTGATCTTCATGTTGATCCTGTGTGGTTCGGTGAGAGCAACCCCTTTGTCGACGATTTTCATCACCGAAATGACCCCAACGGCACCAACTAGACACTCGTCGGGGTCGTTTGATCTCGGGTCAACGGGCACGGTCTCTGGGCCATCACTCTGATGGCCGGCGTCATGTTTTCGGTATTTGCCGAAGACACTGCTCGAACGAACTCTTGCTACCATGAGCACTCTCCAACTGTTGGAATGCTGTATATTCTACATCAGAAAAGTCTACACGTCAAGTGTCGTACACACTCACCACAAATATATACATCTAGCTACAAAAACCACCTATCATATATTATTCCTCACTAGTCGAATGTGACACCGTACGCACATACACACGCTTTTTTTCTTGTTTATCCCCACAAGAAAGGATTACGTCTGCCGTATCATTAAATAAAAGCGTCTTTTGGCCAACAGCGAACCAGCCCTTATTGATATGCTCTTTTGCAACAGTTCGTACCGCCTCAGCGATTGGTCTTGATGTTCCTGGATCATTTTCATCAGTTAACTCTGTCGAAAGAATTTCATTTATTGAATTTTCAAACTCAACTTGTTCTGGTTTGCATTCCTTCTTCTCTTCACACACCACCTCTACACGCAACTTACAAGAATCGAGTGGGTATTGAATATTCCAATTAATAATCGTCTTTTGGTGTTTCAAAAGTGTTCTAGGTGATATAAGTAGTGACAAAGAAGGTTGGGGTGGGGGTGGGGCATTATAGTAGCGAACAGACGGAACACTTGTACGTTCACCTTCTATACATACCACGGAATAATTACCAGTTTTGTCGAGAGGAGCAGAAGATTCTGCTGTGTATGTGCCTGAAGCAACAACTAGTGATGTATCTGTATTTCGCACCAAATACCTACTAGCGTGCGAACAAACCACCTTAAGAGAGCCAGGGGACGCATAATACTCACCGGAGATCTCAACCTTTTCTATCTGCGGGTCTGCACACTTTTTTGTAATAGGGTCATAGCCACCTGAAGCACAGACTGTTGTAAACCTCCCTTCATTAAGTTTCCCGGTTATATCATACAACTCAACTGTGTATGGTGATGTACGATATGTGAAAACATGTTTAACCTTTCCACTTAGTCCGGTGCCGATAAGAACTGTCTCTCTTCCATCTACGGGGAGACGCACTTCGACATTACCTTTTATTGAATGTGATGACCAAAATACCTCCATCTCACATGAATCACCTCCAACTGGTATTAGGCAACGGTTGTCAGAAATAACATCTCCTGCAAGCTCTCTACATTTTGACCCGTCCCAAACAGGTGTTGCCTCTGGGCATGTACTCGATGCGTTGGAATTAGACACCGTACCGATGCTCGGTTCGATACATTTGTTTAAAGAGTAGTTCCAGACAGCTGTGCGGGATTCACAATAAATTGGGTAACACTTCGTCTGATCTACTGCATCACACACCGTAGCGTCTATGTCATCGCCCGTGTTTCTCGTGACTGTATTACTACTATTTGCAGGGGATGGCATATGAGCTTGTGTTGCATGTTCACTTGTAGATGAAGCGCGGCCTGCAACATTATCTGTGAGCTTCGGTGTAACGGCAAAAAACTCTTTCAAACTAAGGGCATTTGAGGAAACTTTAAGTTTCGAGACAAGAAGTAAAAGCTCGTTTTCAACCTCTTGAGCAGATGTGGTCTTTGAGGTGTTCAAAACTGCTATAAAAACTCTTTTACCAGTTAGTTCTTCTGGTTGTAAAAATAGTACTGACGAATACAAAACTTCTCGACTATCAGTCACCGTTATGCAGTCCATTCCATAAACACTGCCGCGATAATACGGATAATCAACACGCTCTTTACATGAAACATTTCCAGTTAAGACCTGCTCTATTGGGTACATCTTCCAGTAAAGCTGTTCGTTAGTGAGCGATTCCATGGTGTCCATATAACTTTCGCCGATCCTTGCCCAACCAATGACAATCTTATGCCCAGGATTCTCATTTTGACATGGATACCCAACAGATTCATCATCTTCGCCCTCGATACATGCAACACGTATAGCTTCCTCAAGCTTCTTATCAAGGTTAAGTGTAAAAAAATAATTCTTTAAAAGAAACGAATCGACGGCGCCTACATTTTCAGCGCTTGCCTTTTCAAAGGGATACGAGGATGTAAAAAAATAATATATACCGCCGGCAATCATACACAGCAATACAATTATACTAATAAAAAATCGAGAAAATCTCATCACTATGAGTATAGCAACACGAAGGACGGGCTATTGCAAGTATTAGGGGATAACAACTGCTTAATTGCAGCACCTCATCATCTATATCCTTTAACAACACCTACGACAAACTATATCACTATGACTGGTTGTTATTTTCTTTTCGCTTCCCATGAAATTTCTCGTACTGATCCCGAAGAAATTTATTTGTAACATTCGTATATATTTGTGTCGTCGCAATAGACGCATGACCAAGCATCATCTGCACAGTACGAAGATCTGCTCCGTTATACAGTAAGTCCGTTGCAAACGAGTGGCGAATTACATGCGGGGTACATTTTTTTGCAATACCTACTCGTTCTGCATACTTGGAAACAGTTCTCTCGACACTGCGCGGAGTAAGTCGCACAGACTCCTCTTGTACCATACGAGCATGTGCACGTGGAGAATGGTCAATAAACATTGCTTCATCAATATCAACACGATTCTTAAGATACATTTTGACAGCAAGAGAGGCAGATCCCGATATAAAGACTACCCGTATTTTACCTCCCTTACCGCGAACGGATATTTCACCCGACGTTAAATCGACATCTCGATCAAGAGAACAGAGCTCTGAAACACGAAGACCTGTCGAGAAAAATAACTCCAAAATAGCCTTGTCTCGTAAGCCTGCTATAGTGCTCGTGTCTGGAGCAGATAACAAATTAATCAACTCCTTTTCAGAAATAAGGTCGAGCTCACGTTGCTGTGTCTTTGCAAGTTCTATACGTTCTGGGTCATATCCAGAGACACCGCGCTTGCGAATATATTTGAAGAATGCACGCAGTGCTATGAGGTGATAATTCTGTGTTTTTTTATCGAGAGTCTCTTGCGCTTGACCCTTTTTTGCTTCTCGTGCTGGGTGACGGTTGAGGTAGACACGGTATTCACGCATCATCGGCTCTGTGATGTCGGCAGGGGATTCAACTTTTGCAAAATCTAAAAAGCGTGTCAGATAGTGATCATAATTACGAACAGTGAGAGCGCTTCTGCCTTTTTCAATTTCAATATACTGCAAAAAATCTTGTTTAAGAGAGTAGATGGAGGACATGTTTATGAATAAACATCAAGAACTACAGCCTAGCCCCGATATTCTAGCTCATAGTATATCTCAATGACGGAAAATAGTATCATTCAAGCAGAAACCCCTCCAAGGAGGGGTTAATGGACCGTTCATCGTTAGATCACAATCAAAGAGAGCTAGTCGTGATCCTCGTCATAAATCAGAGCAGTGACACCGGCTTGTGCACAGCTTCCGGTAGAAGCCGACACCTCAGATCTCTCAAGATGCTTCTTCAGCTCAACCGTAAACCTTGCGTACCAGTCATCAAATTCAAGTCGAGGCATGACCCTTCTTGCAATGTTCACAATGATCGGAACTTCTGTCTTTACATCAAGAGGCTTATTCCTTCGGAGACAATTCATATCGTGCAATTGTGCACGCATAACCGAGTTCGGGTCCCATTTTGCCGATGAATAAAAGGCAATTGTGAATGAATTATGGACACCTTTGACCGAAGGCCTGTGCCGCCCTTCTTTCTGGTCTTCCTTCTTGCCCTTTCTGGCCTTGTTCGAGGTTCTCCTATTCATTGGCTTCTCAACCCTGATGACATCACTGTGATAACAGCCAAGCAATAACGCCAGCGCGTGAGAAGTGAGCCCCAAAACATCAACCCGAAGATCTTTATATGCAAGCATGATGCAATCCTTTACGTAGAACCAAAAACAACCCGCACCCACTATTGAGTACGGAATATTACGAATACTACAATTATTTTTTAATTTGACCAAGTTTCCTAAATATTCAGTAAAATCAATGTATTTAATCTTTTTCTTCACAGCACACAGGGTGTGTGAAAGACATTCGATGGGGGCTTGCTTTTTTTCACAATATATGCTATGATATGACAATAGTTACATATTATGCTTACACCTAAGAAAAAGGCAACCGCCATCAAAAACGTTCAAATTCACGCAAAAGATACAGGATCTCCTGAGGTTCAGGTGTCTATTTTGAGTAAGAAAATCACAGAACTCACTAACCACCTCAAGGTTCACGCGAAGGATAATCACTCACGTCGTGGTCTTATCCAGATGGTTGCTGACCGTCGTTCACATCTTAAGTACCTCGAGAACTCTAACAAGAAGCGATACACCGCACTTGTTACCAAGCTCGGTCTTAAGTAGCAACATGTAGAAACTGGCGTGTAGCGTATAGATACGACACGCTATTTTCTTTTCAACACAATTTTTTTGGTGTAGGTGTATACTAACTATAGTTTCTTTATTTTTAATATTGTAATTGTGTAGTTTTTCAGTCGTTGTATTTTTTATATACGCTACATACTACACGCTAACCACTCTATATATGTCAGTTATTAAACATAGCGATCAACGAGTCGCAGTATTTATCGATACACAAAATTTGTATCACAGTGCAAAAAATCTTTACAATACGAAAGTTAATTTTGGTGCCATCATGGAAAACGCTCTTGGGAAACGTAAACTTATCCGAGCAATTGCCTATGTCATAACAACAGAAGCAGGGGACGAGACTCAGTTCTTTGAGGCACTCACCAAGCTTGGCATTGAAACAAAAACCAAAGATCTTCAAATCTTCTATGGTGGATCAAAAAAAGCAGATTGGGATGTTGGACTTGCTGTTGACGCTATCCGCCTTGCCCCAAAAGTAGACACTATTGTTCTCGCTACCGGGGACGGGGACTTTGTACCACTTGTCAATTTTCTCAAGGAACACTTTGGTGTTCAGGTGGAGGTCATTTCTTTTGGTCGTTCATCATCAACAAAGCTTCGCGAAGCTTGTGAAGATTTTATCGACATGTGCGATCACCCAGAAAAATATCTTATGGGGTATCGCGTTCGGAGAACACAAGGAGCGCTTGGCGCAAAAAAAATAAGACCTCATGCAAAGAAAACGGTTCGGAAGGAATTCTCAGATGAAGACCTTGGAATTTTTAGTGGTGACACTGAGCCTCCGGCAATCCTCGCATAACAGAACAGGCGTGCTATTTTTGCACACAGAGACCCCGTCTACGGGATATCATAGATGGGATTTTCTGATACACTAACTATATGATCCCGAAAGTAGATACATTTGAACACGATATCTCTGATGAAATACGGAGAAAGGAAGCATCTCTCACAGAAATTTCTGCTGCATCTAACGATATAGGTAATAACGATAGTGATGTGACGACTTCTCAAGGTAAACCTATCTTTATGATTGCACTTATCGTTTTTTTTGTGCTTTCTCTGGCAGGTTTTGGTGTTCTTGGATATTTTTATTATACAGACACACAAAAGGCAACTAGTACGCCACCAGCAACGAATGAGCAAACCTCAAAAGTCACCCAACCAAACCTAGAAAAAATATCCCCAACACTCGCATCTAATATAAGCACTTTTGTTACAGGGGTTGAAAAAAAAGAAAAAGGTTACATTCTTACAATTAGCGACTATTCTCAGGTCTTTGCATATATGACCAGAAACGAAAACGACTACATTGAAGATTTGGTAGCGCTTTTCCCTCAAATAAACCCTTCAGCTACAAGCACCACAACTCCACCGGCACAACAAAAAGAATATCAAGCAACATCAACTTCACAAGCTTCTACAACTGATATAACTCAAAAGACAAAGACAACGAAAGCATCTACAACAACAGAAAAAGTCGCCACTTCTTCAACAATTAAAGAGGCTGCACCCATAACAACAATGACAAGCGCCGCACAGGCTTCACAGTTTTCTGATGTAACTATTTCAAATCAAAATATGCGAGTGTGGACATCACCTTCTCATAAGCTGTTTTATGCTTTTATTGGAAATAAGGCAGTTGCAATATCTGACTCAGCTGAGGGTATTCTTTACCTGAAGAGTGCTATACTCAAATAATGAGTGTTGCCACAATTATCTGTGCTCACATCGTAGGACTTCATGCGGAAAAAGTTACCGTCGAGGTCGATGTTTCTTCCGGCCTTTATGCATTTTCCATAGTCGGTCTCCCCGACAAAGCGATCGACGAAAGCAAAGACAGGATCATTGCTGCACTAAAAAACTCAGGAGCAAAAAACCCAAAGACAGAAGGGGAGAAAGTTACTGTTTCCCTTAGTCCGGCAAATATTAAAAAAGAAGGATCGCACTTTGATCTTCCTATAACACTTGCTTATTTATCAGCAACCAAACAACTTACTATTCCAAAAGACATAGGATGGTTCGTTGGTGAACTCTCTCTTACAGGAAACATCCTCCCGATGCGCGGGGTACTTCTCATTGCAGAACATGCAAAAGCCTGCGGCGCACACTCATTGTATGTTCCATACGAGAATAGAAGTGAGGCAGCTCTTATTGATGGAATCAATGTATACGGATGTAAAACCTTATCTGATGTTGTGCTCCACCTCGGCGGAACATTGTGCAACAACAACGAAATAGTTTCACTTACACCAGAACCAAAAACCGAGCTTATATATACACCACCACAATCGTTCCTTGATTTTAAAGATATAAAAGGCCAAGAAACTGCAAAACGTGCACTTGAGATAGCTGCAGCAGGAGGTCACAACATTGCTCTTTACGGACCACCAGGAACAGGGAAGACGATGCTTGCTCGAGCTTTCACAGGAATACTTCCATCACTAACAGAAGAAGAAGCTCTTGAGGTCACGCGTATCCATTCAGTTTCAGGTAGAGAGACAACTCTTGTTACCCACCCTCCACTTCGTTCACCACACCATACTTCATCCAATGTGTCTCTTGTTGGCGGAGGCACAAACCCGCGACCAGGCGAGGTTACACTTGCTCACCACGGGGTGCTTTTCCTTGACGAGTTTCCAGAGTTTGACAAGCGTGTCATAGAATCACTTCGCGAACCACTCGAGGAAGGACACATCACTATTTCTCGAGCAAAGGGTTCCTTTCTTTTTCCGGCGTCATGCACACTCATTGCCTCAATGAATCCGTGCCCATGCGGATATTTGGGAAGCAAGCACAGAAAGTGTGTCTGCAAACCAACCGATATCGAAAGATATGCAAGAAAATTATCTGGTCCGATAATGGATCGCATTGACATGTGGGTCCCGGTACTTCATATTGACTATGATACCCTGTCTACAAAAGAAGAAGGAGAAGGGAGTATTGTAGTCCGTAAGCGTGTACAAAATGCACGAAAGTTTGCTAAAAAAAGATTTGAGGAGGATGGCAACAACAAACTTACAAAAAACAAAGACATGAAAGCAAAGGACCTTAGTGTTCATGTAATACTCGACGAAAAATGCTTGTCACTTATGAAAAAGTTAGCAACTAGTTACACGTTGTCGCCACGTGCATACCATCGCGTGCTTCGTCTCGCTAGAACAATCGCCGACTACAGAGGGGGAAACACACTATGTGAGGGAGACATTCTCGAGGCTTTCCAATATAGACCGAAATTATACGATGACAGGGTATAGCACACTTCTATTTTCTAAAATATTACGCACATAACTTTGAAACTAAAGCGAGGAAACTTTCTTGTTTAATTTGCCAAACCTTTTTGATTTATTATCTGTAGCGATTTCTCACTGTCGTAAAACGCATCTTCTGGTGCGTAGATGTTTTATAAAAAACCTTAGCATAAAAGCTTTATTATTTGTTATATTTCCAATACCAAACAAATATCATGCCTTCCTAGAAGGGATTTTTTGCTCCACGAACCTCAAAGTGAAGATGTGGTCCGGTTGATCTACCTGTATTTCCAAGCTCGCCGATCTGTTCACCTTTTTCAACATTTTGACCAACAGAAACACCAACAGAACGAAGATGGGCGTAGACAGTCTGTATACCTTTCTCGTGAGAAATGATAATCATGTTCCCGTAACCACCGTTATAGCCTCCAACTTTTGCAGCAATTACTCTACCTGATGCAGCAGCAAGAATAGGTGTTCCAGGAGCAGAAGCGATATCAATACCGTTATGACCGTGGATTCCTTGTGTCTTTCTTCCCCCTACGACAGGGCGGGTAAAGAAATCTCCTGGAGCAGAATAACTAAAGACATCAAGTATCTTTGTGTGAACCACCTTAGAAGACTTTGACTTTGTTGCAACTTTAGGGGTCTGAGTAACTTCAATTTCACCGTCTGGAACAAGGATAACGTCACCTACTGCGAGCTCAGCATCAACGCTCGTGCCGTTGTAACTTGCAATATCTTGTGCATCTGCTCTATATTTTTTTGCAATACCTGCAATGGTGTCACCTTTTTTGACTGCATGCTTGATGCCGGTCATTGGCAAGATAATAAGCGTATCTCCTTTTGTAATACTTCTTGATGTAAGATTGTTTGCCCAAATAATTGTATTCACTGAAACTTTAAATAATTTCGCAACATCAGCAAGCGTATCTCCTTTCTTTACTTCGTAAACACTAATTGTGTCTGAGATTGGAAAATCAATATCTTCCGTAGAAACACGAAGGGGGCCAGAAACTGCTGAAAGTGAATCCTGGTCGGAAACCTCAGGAATATCAGCTCCTTCTGTTGTCGTTCCATCGATAACGGTAGGCCTAAAAAGCTCCATGGTTTGTGAAGTCGCCAGAACTTGAGGGTCTTCTTCCTTATTTGCTATGAAGATTGCCTTTACTTTGTCAGCAAATGAAGCAATAACTCCAGCATGAACAGAGGAAGGTGGGATTGCTATAGATAAAGCAAGGACACTCAAAAAGAACATATGTGATGCTTGTGATAAGCATTTTTTTTGATCTACTACGATAGATTTAGGATAAGATTACAGAAACTATAATTCTCATGGTATAGACAAAGCATTATGATTACAATACCTTTCAACTTTGTCAAGAATTTACCCCGTACAGGGAGTGCTATTTCATAATAACAAACCCAGAAGAGAAGCACAAGAAAGTTGTTCAAGAAGAGGTGTGGAGAAGTGTCGTAAAAGACTTGTAAATTAAAGTATACTTAGTTACACGTATGAGAGACACGAGCAGTACTTTTGACGACACTTCCACCTCCGATGACAGCACCAAAGACACAGATGCTGCCATTGTAGAAAACATGTCTGATGAAACCGGTAGTTACGGTACGGTATCTGCATACTATGACAAAAATAGCCTCCCAAAGAAAAAAACAGCAGGGTTCGACAGGTTCAAACCTGACATGCCAATTGGCACCTTTGTCATAAAAGAAAAACAGAGCAGTCCAAGTGAGGCAGGAATAATCTTAAACAACAGAATAGGGCGTATAGACGGCCCTATAGTTCGAGTTGGCGGAGAGCTAAAAGAAAACAAGAACTTCCAAGCGCGCGCACTGGAACTTGCAAAACTTACCGAGATGGGAAGAGCGGCGACAGCTGCAGGGTTTGAGCTTTATACAAACGCAAGAGGTGAACCTGTTTTCAAAATACCACAGGAGTACCAAGACTCAATTGCAGCAAAAGCAACGGAAGGTGTTGCTAACTCAACAAAAAAAATCATCCTCGAGCGTTTTAGTCTTCTTGCTGTATACATATCACGACTAAGTTCACTGGAAGCGCGCGGTAACCTTGTTGGCGTAAACACAAAAAAATACACAACAACAGTGAACAGGCTGATAGATGCTGCCAAAAAAGAAGAGGGTGAAGGGGAGTTCAATGAAACCCTTGGAGTAATTGAGGTGAATCTCACTGACTTTGAAGATGTCGTAGCAGCAAAAGAGAAAGAGAAGAAAAACAAAGAGACAAGTGAGCAAGCAGTCCACCTAGGGCTTCTTAAGGACCTAGAAGTTGCACAAAAAGAAAAGACAGACGCCATAAGCTCTGCAGAAGCCGCACAAAAAAAAGCCAATGACCAAGTTGCTTCCGAGAAAAAGAAAATAGATGACCACCTCAAAGACGAGGAGGCGAGGCTTGCAACTCAGGCAAAAGAAATGGCAGACGAACGATCCAGGCTGCTTGTTCTTATTAAGAGTTACTCTGTGGCGCTTGGTAATTTTCTTAAGGCGGAAGCACAAGGAGAACTAATTATTACTTCGTTAAGCGACCAGTCTGCTCAAACCGTACTCATTGAAAGCGCTCAGGAACTTAATCAAATAAAGAACTCTTTTACCGAGAGTCCTTCTTCTGAGGCTTTAAATACTTTTAAAAAGAAAATCGAAAATTACATATCCCTTGTACAAACACTTATTAAGCAACACCCAATCAAGGAACAAGTAGACAAGCAGAAGGAGATTGCAAGCACCCAAACTTTTTTTGACATTGACGCAGGATGGCCATCGGAAGCAATCAAACAAGAAAAGAAGGATGGGGAGAATACGCCGCACTGGGTTCTTGTTAGTAAAGACGGTTCCTCAAAAGAACTCTCAAATAGTGCTCTTTGGTCAAGTCTGGCAACAAAGTTTGATGATGTATTTACGCTATATCAAGATTTTTTTGATGGTCCTGAACGCACTCAAAAGCTACAGAGTTATAGCAACCTCATTACAAATAAAAATGAAATCATAGCCGCCCTTCTTAATCTAGACACAGACAAACTTAGCACAGACGACGACCAGGACCTCATTCTTCGCTTCAAAAAGAATATAGAAGCCGCCGTAGAATCCTGGAATACTGTTCTAAAAGAGAGAGATATAGCTAAACAAAAAAAGGCTGAACAAGAAAAACTACTTGAAAGACTTACTACATACAATGTCCGACTTAGCGAAATTGAGAACCTCCAAACATCACTTCTCCCATTTCAAGGAACCAGAGACCAGCAAGAGAGCCTTGCAAAAGCGAAGACCTCTGCAATTGCAAAGCAGCAGGAGGTAAAAAAAATAGTTGAATCTGGTATACCACTAACAGAAACCATAGTTAGCGAATACCGTGACTGTCTAGATGTTGTAAGCAGTCTCCTTACCGCTCTTAAAAAGGACAAAGACGCCTTTGAGATTGAACAGAAAGCAGAACAAGATAGGCTGACTGCTCTCTTTAGAGAGACGGAGCCATCCTTTTCAAGAATCAATGATCAAGTTGAAGCAATTCTCTCTGACATAACCTCGCCAACTGAGCTCGCAATGGTAACAGGACGTTTTGATATGATCGTAAAAGAAAGAAAGAATATTGTTGACAACACTTCAAACAACCAACCGCTCACAGAAGAAATGATCAAGACCTTTGCGAAACATCTCCAAGACTTTGACAAGGGAATGCTCTCCGGCGTTCAAAATAGACTACGTACGCTCCATCAAGATGAGCAAGAAGCTAGTCCTTCCCAGAAGAATCGTGTACTTTTACCGGATGGAAGGTTGGGGACTGAAGATGACGACAAGAAATCAGAAAACCCTGAAGAACAAGTAATGAAGGGGATAGAAGGTCGTGAAGAAAATCCTCTAAAATCTGAGTATGCTAAATGGGCAAGACGAGACTTCTCTAGCTTTATTAGGTGGTACATGAAAGAGTCCCCTTCCTGGAAAGAGGGCGACAAAAATAAACTCGCTGCCGAGCCAGTTGTAAACGCCCACATTGAAAAGCTTGAAGTAAAGAAAAATGAACTCGAAACAAGGAAAGAGGAGTCTTTTAGAATCGCAAGAGAAAGTGAAGGAAGTTCTGGTGGCAATAGTTTGTTAAGGAAACAACTAGATGCACTTAACGGTGAGATTGATGAGATCGCAAAAGAAATTGCTTATCTAAAGTGCCAAGAAATTCCAAAGAAAACATCGACAGATGATGATCTTGTAAAGGAAAGCACTCAGCAAAAGAAACCGTTTACAAACCGTCTAAAAGTCGGCACTGCTGGGGAGATTCGACCTGCAAAGAGCGCCTCACAAAATTCTACAGTAGAGGAAACCAGAGCCAGCAACAGTCTTAGCGCTACACCTTTTAGCACAGTTGTTTCTGAAGAAAAAAAGACATCTTCACAAGAGACAACAGGACCCCGTGAAGCAATTGGGGTAGAAAAAGGGGAACAATCTACGATCACAGTAGAAATAAACAAAACAGAATCAGGAACACACGAGCCGGATTCTCACCGAACAGAAACAGAACAAAAAACACGAAAGGATGCCGTATCAAAACTACTCCTCACCAGACTTCATGTTCTCGAGAAGCACAAAGACGAAGTCACTAAACAAATTGCTGGAATTATTGGACCAGTCCCTTTCCAGACGACCACAGATGGGGGTGCCAACAATACAAAAACTAGTCAAAAAACAGAAACTATTGCAAGCAAGTCATCGTGGAGGGACTTCCTTAATACAGATACCCTACAAACATTTGCCGCTTGCTTTGTAGATGACAAAATTGGTTTTACTAGGATCCTTGCTCGTTTCGCTCCGTCTGTCGCTATTGATCCAAAAAATCCAGCATCACTTTCTGCTGTAAGTTCGATGAGCGTTCACAAACTTATATATGGAGAAGAGGGGGTCTACGGTCTTGATGAAACCAAACGTAAGGAACTATCAGACATAGTAAGATACCTCGACATTATCCTTCGTTCTGTAAAGTCTCAAAAGACCCTTGAAGACAACCTCTCTGGTGATGATTTTTCTACATGTGCAGAGGACGAAACCTTTGAATCATACTTCGATAGAGCTTTACGAGAGACTGAACAGGAAAAACTTCAAGAAGAGAAAGCTCGACAAGGACATCTTTACAAGAAAACATCCTAAGAGATACAAAGCGTATGAACTTTCAAGAACTATACAATCAACTCATTAAAGACTTTAACCTGGACAATCTTGAAGATGAGGATCGTGATGAAATCTTAATCGAGGTTTCCAAAACGATACAAAAACAATTTCTATTTGATGTCTATGATAAAATTGGAGAAAAGCAATTCGCGGCACTTCAGGCGTCAGCAAACATGGGAGACGAGTTCTATGCAACGACTCTAAAACATCTGGTTCCTGACTATGAAGATCTATTCCAAGGCGCACGAAAAAAAGTGGTATCAACATTCAACACGAAATAATCCATAATCAAACTTAAAATACCCATCCGTAAAAAGAATACGCACGAGGCGACCTACGGTCGCCTCGTGCGTATGTTATGTACCATGTTAGCTGTATCATGTCACGTGCATCGTTCCAAACCTCTTCATGATACACTTATCTACCATGACCGACACTCGAAAAATACAGCTAAACAATGCTCAGTATGAAGCTTCAATTCGCACAGAAGGGCCACTTCTTATCATCGCCGGTGCAGGTGCCGGTAAAACAAAAACACTTACAGAACGTATTGTTACTATTATCAAAAAAGGGACTGACCCTCGCAATATCCTTGCAGTAACCTTCACCAACAAAGCAGCAAAAGAAATGCGTGAACGTATTGTTGGTCGTCTCGAAGAAGAACATATTATAGAAAAAGAGAACCCATACCATCACACTCCTGTTATCAAAACCTTCCACTCACTTGGTCTTATGATGCTCTCTGAGCAAGCAGACAGACTCAACTTACTCCGTCATCCAACTATCCTCGATTCCTCTGACTCGCTATCTATTATCAAGCATGCCGTCGAGCAGCTCGGTCTTGATCCTAAGATTAACGACCCTTCAAAGATCCGCTCAATCATAAGTCGTGAAAAAAGTGACTTCACTACACAAAAAGAATATCAAACAAAAGTAGCAACTGCACAAATGGATATTGTTGCAACCGTATGGCGCATCTACGAAGAAGAGCTCAAGCGCCAGAAAGCAGTCGACTTTGATGACCTCATAGTTCGTGCGGTGCATATGCTAGAGGACCATTCGGATCTCCGTGCATACTACCAGAACAGATTTAAATATATTCATGTTGATGAATACCAAGACACCAACGGTGCACAGTACGCCTTTGTTAAGCTTCTTGTAAACCCTGCAACAAATAACATTTGCGTTGTCGGTGATACTGACCAAAACATTTATAGTTGGCGTGGAGCAAATATTCGTAATATCCTTAACTTTGAAAAGGATTTTGATGGCGCTTACACTGTCTTACTTGAAGAAAACTACCGGTCAACAGGCAACATCCTCCGTCTTGCCAACACCGCGATAAAAAAGAATACTGTCCGTACCGAAAAGAATCTCTTTACATCTCAAGGTGACGGTGACAAAATTGAGATTCAACCATGTTGGGACGAGGAATCAGAAGCACAGCAGCTTGCCCACAAGTGTAAGACACTTATAGAAGGCGGGGAAGACCCAACATCTATCGCTGTACTCTATCGTGCAAATTTCCAGTCTCGTATTTTAGAAGAAGGATTCCTCAAAGAAAATGTTGCCTACAATCTACTTGGTACCAAATTCTTCGAACGAAAAGAAATCAAGGATGTTATGAGTTATCTTCGTGCGGCACTCAATCGTGATTCCCAGGCAGATCTTCGCAGAGTCTTTGAGACACCGAAGCGTGGCATAGGCAAAGTAACTATTGCAAAAATTTTTGCCGGTGAAGATATTCCATCAAAAGCTGCCGCAAAGATCAGTGAAGTCTATGAGTTCCTCGATAAAATTATGCTCACACTTGAGACAGAACCTCTGTCTCAAGTGATATCGATGATTATTGTCGACTCCGGCATGGAGCGCGAGATGTTAGAAGGAGCATCCGAAGACAAGGAACGCCTTGAGAACGCACGCGAACTTGTGTCACTCACTATTCGCTATGATGGTGCACCAGGTTCCACGGTGCTAACACAATTCCTCGAAGAAACATCACTGCAATCAGATCAAGATAATGACACCAAAGAAAAAGATGGCGTCAGACTTATGACTGTACACGCAAGCAAAGGCCTTGAATTTAATCATGTATTCGTTGTCGGTCTTGAACAAGACCTTTTTCCCCACAAGAACATCGGCAATCGAAAACGTAGCAAAGAGGAGGAGGAGGAGGAGCGTCGTCTTTTTTATGTTGCGGTCACCCGCGCTCGCAAACATCTCTATCTTTCATACGCAGAACTTCGTACCATCTTTGGCCAAAAACAAATCAATGCGCCTAGCGAGTTCCTCGAAGATATCGACGAAGACATAGCTGAATACCATGACATCTATTACAAAGAGCACGGTGGCACGATAGTGTACATCTAGTCCTATGGTTGTCGAACGTATACGAGATTACTTTTTCAAGTCCACTCATTCAACCCTTCTAATCAAGAGCACCCGAACCTTGCGGTTCGGGTGTTTCTCTCTTCTTGCCTTTTCACATTAGACGCGCAACAACTTACAGAGAAGCGCAAAGGTACAAAGAACAAGAAGAAGCGGTAGTTCGAGGAGGAAGAGCCACCCAACCAGGAACGGCACCGTAAACAGCACCATTACCGAGATGATTGTTATTAGCTCCTGCCTAAACCCCTTTAAACGTAACCGGTAACTCCACTTAACCGGTAACGTATACACAAACAGTGTGTCGATAATCTTCTCGACCACCGACTTGGGCCACAGTTGCTCGTATTTCGTACCCTTCACGTGGTACATCGCATGATGAAAGGCAAACACGAGCACCTCACCCACAACACACGCACACAGAAACCCAACCGTTACCTGTTGGTAACTAATTTGAGCACCGATGTACCGTGCCAGAAAGACCACCAAAGCCCCAAACAGGGCATAACTGAGGGTTGCCATGTAGACAACCCAAACAACAACTCCTACGATTGTCGACATGAACACTCCTATCTCGCGCCGTGCGAGCTTGAAGAAAACACTACATGATACATACAGAAGAGTCAAGTCCAAAAAGAACATGGGCTTGACAAAGTCAAGTAATGGGAGTATAATATACATTGTCGCCAGATGACGTTTTCTATGTAAGGGAATCAGCCCAAGCAAGATTCGTCACTGAGTTCTCAGAGGAGACCCGACATGAACCTTTTCAACACCATCCGTCGTGCCATCATCGCCTTGACCGCCCTGTTCGCGATCGCGGGCCTCGCGGCCTGCAACAACACGGCTGAGGTCGAGAAGTTGCAGGCCGAGAAGGCTCAGCTCACCGCTGCCGCTGCCGACACGGCGGCCCGCAACAAGGAGTTGTCGGCGGCCAAGACCAAGGCTGAACAAGCCTTGGCGGCCGAGCAGGCCAGGGCCAGCCAGCTCGAGAAGGCGGTTGCGACCGAGCACAACCTCCGCAAGAAGGCCGAGATCCGCGCCGCCCATCTGGACGACCAGGTCAAGGGCGCCAAGACAGTCGCCGGTACCGCCGTCGACCACGCGCACGCCAAGGGCGTGCAGGTGGGCAAGGCCGGTGGCCCCGCCACCAAAACGGCCAAGAAGGCTTCCTGACCATCGTCAGGCGAGCCGAAGAGGGCAGCGCTCGCGCTGCCCTTTTTCATATCTACATCTCATCATAATCCCAGCATGCGATTTCATATAGACTATACTAGTGTCATGTCACAACAAAACTATCATTCGCCAAAAAAATCTCTCGGACAGAACTTCCTCACCTCAATTCCAGCTCGTACGGCAATCGTGGAAGCCGGTGAAGTATCCAAAGCAGATACGATTCTTGAGATCGGTCCCGGAAAAGGCTTCCTTACCAAGGCACTTCTTGATACCGGTGCATGTGTCGTTGCTCTCGAAAAAGACAAGGATTTGGTCCCGTTACTCTCGCACAACTTCTCGCAAGAGGCAGCTTCCGGTCGCTTTTCTCTCACAGAAGGCGACGTGCTGTTATTCGATCCTTCTACACACAAGCAACTTACCCCCAACTATAAGCTCATTGCTAATATTCCATACTACATCACAGGGGCGATTCTTTCACAGTTTCTCTCACACACATACCATCCATCAATGATGGTTGTTCTTGTTCAAAAGGAAGTCGCAGAGCGTGTTTGTGCACGCGACGGCAAAGAATCTCTTTTGTCACTATCAGTAAAAGTATACGGAGAGCCAAAACTTGTCTACCGCGTCAGCAAGGGTAGCTTCTTTCCGGTTCCAAACGTCGATTCCGCGGTACTTCAGATCAAGAATATTTCAAAAAAGAACTTTGCTAATCAGTATCATGAAGGGGTATTTTTCAAACTTATCCATGCAGCATTCGCACACAAACGTAAGTTCGCAATCTCTAACATCCAAAAGACATTCCCGCAGGTTGATATTCCTTCTCTTTTTGCACAAGAAAATCTCTCACCAAAAGTCCGTGCTGAAGATGTTACACTTGCCTCATGGATTCGTATTTCATCTCATCTCTCTTCGAATGGAGTTACACCGTAGTTATTATTGGGGTCGTCTACTACTTTATACGAACATCGTTCAAAAAAACCGGAAAGTCTCTTATCCTTCACTGGATGCTATTTGGTTTTGTTGTTAATACATACGGTCTTTCTTGGCTCTACACTGTTTACCCACTACCATGGATGGAAAGAGGGGTGGGGCAATTTCTAGGAATCACACTCCTTCATCTCATTCTTTCTTTGCTAACATCAATACCGTATGCGATTGTATCGTATTCATCAAACAAAAGAATACCCACGGAGTTTCTTCCTGCGAGCTTTGGCTTTCTTCTTGTCTGTGCAGAAGTTTGTCGTTCGTATATTCTTTCCATTCTCTTCTACGGAAAGGGAAGTACCTTTGGTCTTCACTTCACAGCAGGAACGATCGGTAACGCCCTATCAACAACACCCCTCATTGAGTTTGCATACTACGGAGGAACATACACGTTAACGTTTGTTCTTGGGTATCTTGTCTACACGTGCCACACATCGTCACGGATACATATGTACTGGAAACACTGGATATCTGTTATGGGTATTCTGGTGTGCATACACTTTTTTGTTCCTATATATGGACCACAAGAAAAAACAACCATTGGAATCCTAACAACACATCTTAAACTACCAAAAAATGAAAACGAAGTAGACACATACTATAATGTGCAAGAAAAAATTCTCCATCCACTGACACTTGACCTGTCTTCATCGTCTCCACACTTTATTGTTTATCCAGAAGACACGAGATATATTTCTCATCTTCTCCCACATCAAAAAACCGACCTCCTTGTTAGCCTTGGAAACACCATTTTTATAGATAGTGACACTGTCACAAAACAAGGAACATCATCAAATGTTTCTCTCATATATAACCCAAAGTCTCTTACTATGACTGCACGAGGAAAGTCTTTTCTTATGCCATTTAGTGAATATATGCCGTATCTTTTTGAACCAATCTTTTTACTTTTCATTCCAAAAACAATGCTAGCCGAATACAAGAGCAACCACACATACGCCCCACTCCATTCAGATATGACAGTTATGATAAATCAAAGACGAGTGGGGACACTTTTGTGTTCAGAAATTCTTTCTTTTGAAACACTAGAAAAACTAAAGAAAGAGAGGCCTGACTTTGTTGTGTTCCAATCAAGATTGGATGTATTTCATAACAACCCTTGGTTTGTTATGCAACTTCGTTCGTTTTCTAAGATTGCAGCAGCACAAATGCGTACAACAATAATAAGTAGCTCGAGTAACGCACCTTCATTTGTCATCTCACCATTTGGTTCTTTTGAGCTATATACAACAGCAGGAACAAAATCAATGGTATACACGTTTAAATAGCAAGAAAGGCACAACCTACAAAAACCTACATATCCTGTAGAGTTATCCTCTCTCTTGTCATAGCGCAGATAATAGATACGCTATACTTATTGCTAGTATGCAAAACAATCAAATGACAACACGGAAGGCTTTAGGAGTCCTTGGTCTTCTTATACTCCTCGTAGGGCTTACATTTGTAGTCCCGGCAAGGTATGTCGGTATTAAAAAGATAAAAAAACAAGGTCTTGTACTTAGAACTCGTGATGAGTTGGCTGACTTAAGAGGGGACATGGATAGGAATGGCATTCCAGACTGGAAAGACATGCTTATCAATACAACAAGTTCTTCAACAAAAGAGGAGGCTGGTAAGGTTGTTGTTGACGCGGCAGCAAAAGCAAGATTAAACGATCCAAATAACATAACTGCGTCCTTCTCTAAAAACATCTACATGGCAACAGCCTACGCAAAACAAAAAGGCAATCTAACCGTACAAGAACAAGAAGACCTTGCAAATCAAATTCTTTTGGAAGAAGGGGCGAAACTAACATTTAAGGAGTACACTGTAAAAGATCTTATTCTTATAAAAAAAGAAGATGATGCTTCGCGAAAAATATATGGCAACGCACTTGGCGATGTTTACAAAAAAGTTTTAACACTGAAACTAACAATGGATGACTCTGCTGTGATTGAAGCATACAATACCAACAAGGACCCGTCAGTACTTGAGTCTCTTGTTGTTAAAAAAAATAATCTAGATACCATTATTGCAGGGCTTTTAGCAGTAAAAGTTCCATACTCTGCGGCACCATACCATCTTCTTCTCGTTAACAGCCTTTCCGAATACGAGTCTATTCTTGATAACGTGTCACAAGCAAAAAACGATCCTATGAGGGCAGTTATAGCCTATAATGCTTATAACCAAACATTACAAAAATTCTATTCTGCACTTGTCTCAATCCAAAACTATTTTAAACTTGAAAATATGGTATTTGCCAGCAACGAGTCAGGGTACATTATTACCGCTAATGAGGTCAAAAGATAATTTATGCGAAATTTTTTTATAGCTCTTATATGTTTTGTTCAAGTGGTAACAATGTCTAGCGTCTACGCTGGAGGGGTTATGAATGCAACCTTCCCTCAACAGCTCGTAGAAGACATTAGTTTCGTAGCAACCAAAGCTTCGAGCTATGCAACACAAATAAGCACCGCGGCTCTCAAGTACGATGCACTTATCGGGAGACCTCTTGCAACAATGATGCTTACTATTGCTCAGCAGGAAATGGCAACCAACATGCTCAACTATGTGAACGGCGGATTCGATGGAGCCCCACTTATCATAAATAATCCAGAAAAATATATTAGCCAACAAGGACATGTTGCCGCAAAAAGTCTTTTGGACTCTATCCCGGTAGACAGCACGTACGGTGAAAGTGTTTTTGGATCTCTCGCATCACAGTATCAAGACATTTCTGAGGAAGATGCAATCGCAGCCATGTCTCAATCAGAAATTCCATCAATCATTCAAGAAGATATTTGTGACGACGCACACCTTGAAGAACTCGTCATTGACGAAGCAACAGGAGAAGATGGCACAGTTGATCAAGAACTACTCAAAACAAAAAAACAAGAGCTGTATGATTATGCATGTACCACAGACGCAAGCGACCCAGAGCAAGCGGCGAAGATCAAAGATCTCAGTGAACAAAACCCATCATTATGTGGTTGGGATTGCTACCTGAAGACAACTGAAGGGGATAATCCATATGTTAGGGGGCAAAATATAAAAAACGTTGTTGATAAAAGTGTAAAAAATAAAGAATATATTGCAGATTCAGAAATATATAAAGGAGCAGCTCCAGTTAGTCAAACAAAATGTATCAAATATGCTGACACAAAAGTCCTCGGTGCAGAGAAGGTGTGTCTCGAAAAAGTAACGCTGTCCCCAGGAGATACTGTAGCAAGTACACTTGAGAGAAGTGCAAACTCTGCAATTGATAGACTAACGAATCTAACCGAAAGCGGTCTCACAGGACTCATTACAACAATGGCCATGCAAAAGCTTTCAAAAGGGCTAAACACTGCTTTCCTTTCATCTTCTGCAGGAGGGTCGGGGTCAGTTACCGTAACAAATAACGGGAACACAGTATCAACATCAAAGTCTTTTGTTCAGGACCTTTCGGGAGACAAAGACACGAAGAACAGCGTGACAGCACCAATGATTCAACAACTTAACTATTACTCAAAGGAACTTGACTCTGTAAGAGCGACTGATCAATCCTACCTTGTTGACATTAATGCATATCAATCAAAAATCGAGTCTGGAAGATCGTGTTATGACTCTCTTATCGAAAACAATACCGTCACCTCGGACAACCCACAAGTAACTGCGGCGTACGATTTTTACAATAACAGACAGGCAAAAATAGATGCAATAAAAAACCCACTTCTTGCGGAACTGAGAAAAATTACCGAAGCAAAGACCTTAGTTGCCGACACGCTAGCAAAAATTAATACCAGCAACTCTACACAAGAAATCAGTTCTCTATTCAACACCTACATCTCAACAATAAATACAAAAAATTACCCAACAAGCCAAACTGCCGCCGAGAGAGAAGGTGAGCATAGGAAGAACAAAGCTGAGGGCGATGCGGATAAAGAAATCGATACCTACCAGGCCACCTGTAACCAACTCGGAGGTTCTGGCAATGGTGGTTTCGTCGGTCCATAGTAAACAAAATATACATCAAGCTGCTGCACGATTCGCTTTGTGTAGCAGTTTTTGATTTGTACTAATCTTAACACTTCCACGAGGTGTTTATTCCTGTGTCCTTTCTTGTCTATTGTTAAGTCTAGATATGATACACTAGCGATATGAAATCTCTTAGGGTATTTGTCTGTATTTTAGTTACATCCTTTGCTATTTTCGGTGGTTATGCAATACCTAAAAAAGCTTCTGCCGCTATAACAAAAACTGACTTATCTAGTGTTTCACAAAAAATTACAGACTCAATTTCAAGCGTACCAAACATCGACCCAAATTATAACCCACAAAAGGAGTATATTTCTAATATAAAAAAGTCAGTAAGCAGTGCTTATGATCAACTCGTTTCTGACACTAACGCAACCCCATCTTATCTAGAAGAGGTTTCTCTCCTAAAATACCAATCTTACCTTCAGGGCGAATTCAATAATGTTAATAATTCGGTATTAATAATGCCGAAGAATAGATCACTATACCTTGATATTCTTTCTGCGTACAAAAATAAAGCAAACGAACTCGGAACAGCTGCCCACATTAGAGTTAGTGCGGAACGAGGAATAATAACGGGTGGTCAAGCAACGTCTGCACAAAAAGAAGCCACAGCAAACTCTGAAAAAACTGCTGCTGAAATTCAAAAAAGCCTTTCTAAAAACTCAAAGTGTTCGTTTGGTCTTGTTGGAGACATGAACCTTAGTGCATGTATCAATGAGGGTGTTACCTGGCTTATTAAAAACACCCTACTTCAAATTGCTGCCTTCTTGGTCTGGCTTACTGCCAACATGTTCAATTATTCAATACAGATTGGTGTTCTTAACTTCAAAGATTGGGCCCCAGATACACTCTATCCTATATGGATAATTGTTCGTCAGATTGTATCTCTCTTTATTGTCTTTGCTGGCTTGTATCTTGGTTTCCTATACATCATCGGCGACGAAGAGGGGAAGTTCGGGCGTTACATGACGAAGGTTGTACTATTCGCGCTCTTTGTTAACTTCTCATACCCTCTTGCACGAACCGCTATCGATGTTTCGAACATTGTCTCGCTCAAAGTTTATGCAAGTGCAGTCGGTAGTCAAGCGCTTATATCAAGAGACTTCATGTCCTTCAAATCAGCAGGTGGTCTTATTATGGACAGGCTCGGGCTTCAAGGTCTTGCGGCATCTGCAACGTCGGTTACTGATGCAGAAAAGAACGGCAAGGGAATGCTAGGTGAAATTAACAGCATACCAGGTGCGCTTATGGCAGTTGCTTTTACTTTATATGCCGCATATATTTTTTTTATGGTGACCGCCATAATGGTCACAAGAACTGCTGTACTTGTTTTTATTACAATAGCTTCTCCTCTTCTTCTTGTTGATAATGTCATACCATTCCTTGGAGATAACGCAAAGAAATTAAGAAAACTTTTCTTTGACCAGCTTATTGTTGGGCCTGTTTTTATGATTATGTTAGCTCTTACGCTTAAATTCTTAGAGGTGTTTAGGCTGTCTTCTGGATCTGGTATAAGTGGAATGGCGTCACCCGGAACAGGCGGAGCAAGCATTATAACGTTTTTCAACCTTCTTATGATGCTTATCATGCTCAACATCATGATAAAAGTGACAAAAAACATCGCTGGTGAGATCGGAAACTTTGCAACAAGTAAAATCGCAGGGGCTGTTGGTGGTCTTGCTCTTGGTGCAGCAACAGGAGGAATAGGTCTTGCGGGTAGACAGGTAGCAGGTAGGGCTGTTGCTGCAGCAAAAAGTAGAGGCTGGGTTTCAAAAGATCCAGACTCCATAAGTAATCGTTTCGCAAACACACTCACAAATAGTAGTTTTGATCTTCGTAACTCCAAAGTTGTTGCGAAAGGTGCTGGTATGGCAGGGTTTGGTTCTGGTATGTTTGGTGTTGGTATGGGGGCAGGTCACAAGGGAGGCTTCGATGAGGACTCAAAAAAGAAAGTTGAAGAACTAACCACAAAGGCAAAAAGGATTCCAACACGTCATGAACGAGATATCCTCGACAAAGATGGTAATGTTGTTGTCAAAAAAGGGACAGTCAATGAGGAAGGGGTCCGTGCAAGAAATGAATATCTTAATAGAGGCTCTATCTTCCTAACAAAAGAGCAGAAAGAAAAAATGATGGAAGAGGCAGTGGATGAAGATAGTTCTGAGATGTTGAATACATATAAGAAACAACCAGACCGGGCATCAAAAACAAAAGAGGCTCAAAGATTGCGAGATGAACTAGCAGAAGAAAAAAGGAGGAATCCTTCTCTTGATACTGTTGAAGCACGATCTCTTGCTAGAGCCCTTAGTAAGATACAGGAAGACGAAAAGGAATTTGAAAAGCAGGTTAACGAATCGGTTGACAGGTACCTTTCATTACCAGATGAAAGGAAACAGCTCTTCTTGGCAAATCTAGCAAAAGACCTTAGACAAGAGGTTCAGGCAAAAGTTGGTGCACCGCCAGAAGTAAAACGAAAGAAAACACCTGACGAAGAATATGCAGATATGGTTCAAGAGATACAGAAAAAGTATGACGATCAAATCAAAAAGTTAAGTTATACAATAGGGAGGGGTGATGCACAAGGAAGACATGTCCCTTCGCAAAAAGAATTAGACGACATAGAAATGAAAAGAACACAGGAACTCGAAGCTCTTGCATTACAACAAGGTAGAGCCAAGGAGCAAAGGAAACCCCCTCAACAGCAAGAGGAGAAGCGGGGCGCATCTGCAAATGACTCAACACCTGAACCATCTTCAACTCCATATCAAGCCAACCAAAAGAATGCTGCAAACGATTCTCCATTTGAAGAAAATACCACTGTAAAACGTGATGAAGAAGTATCTCCTATTGTTGACCAATTTGGTAATAACTTTGTCAAACCTCAACCACAAAAACAGACAACGCTAAAAGGAGACGACTTAGCTACTGCTCTAGGCCTAGACCGTGAAGCGGCGAAAGCAGCGAAAGCTCGACGAGAAGAAGCTAAGGCGGCAGAAGCAGCTAGAAAAGTTCTTACTAAGGAAGAAACAGTTGCAGCATAAAATTATTTTACATCTATGGATACCCCCTCATACATAGCAACAAATATACAAGAACTCATCGACAAGGCACCCGATGTTGTTTTGGACATCATCGACAGTGATAGAATATTAGAAGCAACGCTCGCTCTTGGAGAAAAGTACTCAATATCACAAGAAAAGCAGGTATGGCTTGCAAAAATCATCAACTATACCTTGATCGGTGCCATCCAACCAGAGGATGTGGTGCAAGCACTTCAGGATCTAGTAGATGTCAACAGTGAGGCGGCAATTCATATTGCAACAGACTTAGAACACTCCCTCTTCGAAGAGGCGAGAATTTCTCTTTTTAAAAAAGACTCACAAGTAAAGACACTCGAATATCAAGGAGTAAAAACAAAAGAGGAGCTTCGTAAACAACTCCTCGACAAAACAAAACGCGAAAGTGGCCTAGTAAAAGACCAAGGCAAGGGACCAGTTGGCAAGAAGACTGTTGTTCTGGCTCCAGGGTCACGATCACAACTACTTGAGCAACTTCAAGTGCTTAGCTCAATTCCAAATGACGAAGAAATTGAGTCGCGTCTTGCCCACATACAAGAGCAAATTGCCGCAATCAAAAAACAAGAAGAAGACAATAGTCTCGATTCTAAGATCGCACTTAAGAGTTTTATGTTTGGCGAAAAAGGCAAAGACATAGCAGATCCGAGCGTTAACCGAGCAACATATAGCGTTGCTCCGACTAAATATAACGTTGATCCGTACAGAGAAGTTGCCACAGACTAGATACACCCCGTGTGTCGGTATAAAAGTACGCACTACACACTACTGTCTCTAAACTGTTTTTGATATACTACCTATATGCAATTTCGTGTACCACAATTTATCGATATTGAAGATAAGGTATTCGGACCTCTAACCCTAAAGCAGTTTGGATATGTCGTCGGAGCAGGGGGTGTATCTTTTATTATATGGACAGTGATTCCAATTAAGATTATCGCTGTCATTCTCATTATTCCAATCGCTGGTCTTTTCTTGGCATTAGCTTTTGTAAAGTACAACAATAGGTCTTTTGCTGACTTACTCGAAAGTGCCTTCACATACTACACCGGAGCAAAAATCTATACATGGAAGCAACCAGAGCTAAAACAACAAGAAACTTCCGTAGACCAAGTTGTTGCCAACACTCAAAAAGAAATTATCATCGCCAAAACAAACAGGGATAAGATCCATGATATTTCACTTGGTCTTGATGTTCTCGATACTAATGTAGACAGAGAGGAGGAACGATAGGAACATACAATAAAAGACATTACGACAGGATTCGATGATAGAACAGGCTCATGTTAGCATCACAGTGTTCTTGTGTTTTATTTATCCCAAGCATTCTTGATTTTTTTTCTGTATACTAAACTATACATATGGCTAAAGGTTTATCAACACAAGAGTTTGTTCCAATAGAAAGAGTTCGCGACGGTATCGTCATACTAAAGACCGGCGAGATTCGTGCCGTACTCATAACAAACTCCCTCAACCTCGGATTAAAAAGCGAAGATGAGCAGCAGGCGATACTTTCTCAGTTTCAAAATTTTTTGAATTCACTCGATTTTCCTGTACAAATTTTTATCCAATCAAGAAAATTAAACATCAAACCATATATGGATCTTCTCCAAGAGAGAAGTTCTGAGGTAAAGGAGGATCTCCTTAAAATCCAAATTCATGAATACATGGGTTTTATTACGAAGTTCACCGAGGAGAGTAATATTATGACCAAGCACTTCTTTATTACAATTCCATATTTCAGCACGGGACCACAATCATCAGGCTTATTACCTGTTGCAAGTAAAGGGGCGGACTCTAACTTCGAGTCAGCTCGTATTCAACTTGAACAAAGAACGCTTACTGTTATTCAAGGTTTGTCTCGTTTCGGACTACGTGCGCAACGACTTGGCACGGAAGAGGTTGTCGAGCTTTTTTATAAACTTTTCAACCCTGGGGAAGGCAACCACAGCGCACCTAAGGTTGGATAACACTTATACACTATGGGACTCTTTGACTTTTTAAACAAAAAACAAGAAACGACAACCTCTTCGCCGGTATCACCTGTGCTCCCGGAGCAGGTATACAAGATAGCTGAGATGCAGCTCAAAGACATTATTGCACCGAGTGCTCTTGAGATTAGTTCAAAATCATTAACACTCGGAACGACATTTGTTAGATCATACTTTGTAATATCATACCCCAGATACCTTAATGATAACTGGCTCAGTCCAATTATTAACCTAGACAAGGTGTTTGACGTTAGTATTCATGTTACACCCCTAAACACAGGAGAGGTGATGAAAACTTTTCAACGAAAAGTTGCTGAGGTAGAAAGTCAAATAATGACAAGAGAAGAAAAAGGGCTTGTTCGTGACCCAACACTTGATGTTGCTTACCAAGACCTCGAAGACCTACGTGACGGATTAACCCAAGCACAAGAAAAAATGTTTGAGGTTTCTTTATACATCACTCTCTACGGAAACACAAATGAAGAAATTGATAAGGTTGAAAACGAAATCAAGAACATTCTTGAAAGTAAACTTGTTTATGTAAAACCTGCACTCTTCCAACAGGACACAGGCTTTCTCTCAACATTACCAGTCGGGCAAGATCTTCTCCAAATAAAAAACAAACTTAACACGTCTCCGTTATCATCATTCTTCCCATTCGTTTCTTTTGATTTATCATCAGATAGGGGAATACTATATGGTCTCAATCGTCACAACGGAAGTCTAATTCTCTTTGACCGCTTCTCTCTTGAAAATTACAATTCGATCGTTTTTGCAAAGTCAGGTTCTGGAAAAAGTTATTTCACAAAGCTAGAAATTTTGCGAACGCTCATGTTTGATACGGAGGTTATTATTATCGACCCAGAGCGAGAATATGAATTTTTGGCAGAGTCTGTTGGTGGACGATATTTTGATATTTCTCTTGTTGGAGAACATCACATTAATCCATTTGATCTTCCTCATCCAACAGAAGACGAATCACCATCTGAAGTGCTTCGAGCCAATATTGTTAATCTTGTTGGTCTTTTCCGTGTAATGCTCGGAGGTCTCACGCCGGAGGAAGATGCTATTATAGATCAGGCCATTACAGAAACGTATGCACTTAAAGATATTAATGGGGATACGGATTTTACAGAATTAGAACCGCCACTTCTCTCTGATTTTGAAAATGTGCTTTCTGGAATTGAAGGTTCGGACAGCCTCATTCAGAGAGTTTCTAAATATACAAAAGGAACTTGGTCTGGTTTTATAAACCAACCATCAAACGTAGACATCAACAAAAAACTAGTCTGTTTTTCAATCCGAGATATGGAAGATGAACTAAAACCTGTTGCAATGTATCTTGTCACACACTTTATCTGGAACGCTGTCCGTAAAAATCTCAGAAAAAGACTTCTTGTGGTGGATGAAGCTTGGATCATGATGAAAAATGATGATACTGCTTCATTCCTCTTTGGACTTGCTAAACGTGGCCGTAAGTACTATCTCGGACTTGCCACCATTACTCAAGATGTTGGAGACTTTCTTAAATCTCAGTACGGACTTCCAATAATCACCAACTCTTCTATCCAAATTCTTCTCAAGCAGTCACCATCATCAATTGATATCGTCCAAAAAACATTCAATTTAACCAACGAAGAGAAGTTCCTTCTTCTTGAGTCTGGTGTCGGGGAGGGTATTTTCTTTGCGGGATTGAAACATGTGGCCATCAAAGTCGTTGCGTCCTATACTGAGGATCAAATTATTACAAGCGACCCATCTCAACTACTTAAAATACAGAGCATGAAAGATGAGGTTGCAGAATCACGAGGACTATGAAAATAACTCGACATATCTTATTTTATTTTTTTGTATCTTTTTTTACCACTACGTCTGTTTACGCAGAGATATCCGCATCACTATCTCTTGATCCGATAAATCCGGAACCAAAAAGCCAAGTAGAAATAACCTTAGAAAGTTACTCTTTTAACCCAAACACTGCGACTATCACCTGGAAAATAAACAA
Organism: uncultured Candidatus Saccharibacteria bacterium; assembly: GCA_964491805.1. Lineage (GTDB taxonomy): Bacteria > Patescibacteriota > Minisyncoccia > Phycocordibacterales > UBA5272 > UBA11704. The sequence continues at coordinate 17,086 of CAZBGU010000005.1, read as the reverse complement.
CACAGTAGTACTAAAAGGTCTTGGTGAAAAAACTTTAACAATAAAGACTGGCAACGTTGGTGATGTTACTGATGTTGATGTTGTTGCAGAAACAGCAGAAGGGGACTCCATTGAGCAGCATATTTCTATTACACCGTCATCTGTTGTTCTTCTTTATGAGGCACCGATGAGCTATGTCCCTCCTTTTTATAACGGAAGGTCTCTACCATCTACTGGCGCACTTGTACGAGTATCTGCTATTCCTGAGATGAGTGAACAAGGCACAGCACTTACTCCTTCTTCTCTTGCTTTTACGTGGTATCTTAACGATGAAGTTATGAAGAGTATGTCTGGCACAGGAAAACAGTCTGCGCTTATCAGGCTAGATTACCTAAAGAATAAAAATGAAGTTAAGGTGGTCGTCCGTAGCCCAAGGGGACTGGTGAGTTCAAAAACTGTTACCGTCCCGTCTCACTCAATAATGCCACTTGTATATCTCAACGACCCAATCTTTGGCACAGATTTCAAAAAAGTTCTTGAACGAAGGTTTGAGTCTGTTGGTGACTTTGCTATTAGCCTAGAACCTTTTTATGTTTCGACACAAAATGAAGGTGAAAAAAATCCTACTTTTTCTTGGTTTCTCGATGGGTTACCATCCACCCCTCTCGGAGGGAGGGTGCTTGGTTTACACCCAAAAGACAACAGCGAAGGAAGAAAACTCTTAACCATTAAAGTAACAGGACCGGATAGAAGAATTCAACAAGCCGAGACAAAACTTGAATTACTCTTTGACACAAGAAAGTAAAATTACTACTTTTGTATAACAAATCTTATACACGAAACAGACTTGTGCCACGATTAAAGCTGACTACTACACAACGTCTCTGTTATACTATGTAGTATGAGTGATATATCGTATACAGCACTTGAAGGGAAATCATTATCTGCTCTTGGAGTAGAAATCCCCACCTTTGGATCAAATGACACCAATAGTCTCCTTACCACTTCAACATTCATTTACAGTCTTCTTTTTACAGCTATTGTACTTGCTGCATTTTATAGATATGTAATAGCGGGGGTGTACAGATTACAAGCTTCAGAGACTTCTATACGAAAATCTAATGAGATTTTTAAGCAAGTTACTCTTGGTCTTCTTGGTGTTTTTTCTTTGTTTCTTATCTTGTTTACCTTTAATAAAGGTCTTGTTACTGGTGATGTTCAACTTGAAGGATTAAAGAGTGAGTTGCCGACGGGTGGGGGTGGTGGGGGGCTGGTAATAACAAGCCCTTCAGAGAAGACACCCACACCAGACGCTGGAACGGCTCCTGCAAGCGGCAATCTTCAAGAAAAAATTTATAGCGCAGCAACAAGTTTAAAAGATAACCTTGTGACACGTGATGTTCCTGGTACAAACAACGGGAGACTTGCCTGTGCTTATGCTGTTAACGAAGTCCTTAAGAAGGCGGGTCTTGGGCCCATCGATAAACAGGGAAACATGAGTGTTATTTCAATGGAGTCAGGACTGAAATCTGGACGAGGAAAACAAATTAACAAACAAGATACTGTTCAAGGTGATCTTTCTATTGAATACTCTGGACACCATGTTGGTGTTTGTTTAAATAGTGGCTGTAGTCAGGTTATCTCTAACAGTTCCTCGAAAGGTCTGTTCTCATGGGTGAGTGATCCTGACTTTTCTGCATCGTATCACAATGGCTCAAGTCGATTTTATCGAGTAACTAATTAATAGTATGAATAAAAACATTATCATAGCCACCATAATAATTATAGGAATGTTTGGTATTTTATTTTTTTATTTCAGAGATACACAACCCGGTAAACAAACTAAACAACAACCGCAACAAACACTTCCGATCGGAGCAAAAACGGATCAGCCGATTATTAAAAGCGACACAACAGAAAACACAGAAGAATCAACGTCTGTTGTAAATGATTTTATACTTCAAACACCAGAATCAAATAAATATACCCTATACAAGACTACAATAGTGTCTAATTTTGCATTACAAGAATGGGGTAACGGAGAAACTGGAGGACAAGCGCTTCTTAAAAAGAGTCAAAATGGATGGGTTTTACTTTCTAGTGGTGGTGGTGCTTGGAACGTTGACGGACTAATGAAGTTTGGGGTACCAAGGGGCGCTGCAAAGAGGCTCGTAGACGAATCAACTCAATAATCTAATAATTTCTAATCTTTCCACCTCACACACTCTACTTTCTAGTAGCTACTTGCTATACTTCTTACTATGGAAGGAAGCTCGACTAATCGACGTCTACTAATAGCCACAGGGTTCGTGCTTTTTTTTGTTGTAATTGTACTTGTTTGGTATTTTTATTACGAAAAACCAGCATCTGACCCAAACTCTGGAAGACCTACAAACCCTTTCCCAAACACTATTAGCAGTCCTCGTTTTCGTTTTATTGGAAAGGAGTGGGGGTCCGATAACTCAACTAGCTCAACTGTTGTTTCGGATCCGTCCAAAGAACCTTTAATCAAAATCTGGGACAGGCCAGCAACCGGACAGACTTTTGTTACTGATCAAGTCTTAAAAGAAATAACAGCATCTTCAACGGAAGGAACTTCGACTATTCTCGTAAAAAAAACAGTGAGAGCAACTTCAACGGTCATCCTCTTTGTTGACAAAACAACAGGATATGTGTACGGATATCCAGTTGAGACTGGACAGGTCTTTCAGATAAGCAACTCAATAATTCCCGGAGTGCATGATGCTTATTTTTTTAACAATGGAAAACGTCTCATTCTGCGATATCTTGATCAAGAAAAAAACACCGTTGTTAGTATTATTGCAACCGTTCCTAGTAACGCAAACAAAGAAACAGCTTTTCCTCTTGAAAATATTGAATACCTAACAGGGGAGGTTGGTAGTGTAGCTGTTAGCGGTAATACAAAAGAAGCTTCTTATGGTGTAGTTACAGATAATGGAACAACCATCTATACAATCACCGGGGATGGGAGTCCACAAAGAAAAGCAACATCTCCTTTTAGAGAGTGGCTCTTATCATACGGCGGGGATTCTTTGTATGCAACAACAAAACCTTCTGCATATGTTGAAGGAACAACATTCAGCATTCCTGGTTTTCAAAATGAAGTAACTGAAAAAACTGGACTCCTAACATTACCAAGCAAGTCAGGTGTTCTTCTTAATAGCATGTGGGGGAAACAAGGACTTGCAACATTCCTGTCTAACAATGGCCAAAACAATGTCCTCACAATAAAAACACTCGCATCTAAGTGTAATTTTGGAAACAAAGACCTTCTCGTTTGTGCTGTTCCACGAACATTACCAAAAGCGACCGAAGGTCTTCCTGATGACTGGTATCAGGGTAGGGTCCTTTTTAGGGACGACTTAATGTTAATCGACAAAGACACAGGTGCATCGTATTCACTCTATTCCTTTGATGACACAAGGGATGGATCCTTTGATATTACATCAATTACACCATCTGACACTAATGATCTTTTTACTTTTACTAGAAAGCAAGACGGAACCTTGTGGCTTCTTAATATTAATCTAATACAAAATCAAGAATAACAGGTCATATGGAGTATAAAACGCTAGAATCAAAGTCACTCGACGCTCTCGGAATCAAAGCTCCAACCTTTGGATCAAATGACACCAATAGTCTCCTTACCACTTCAACATTCATTTACAGTCTTCTTTTTACAGCTATTGTACTTGCTGCATTTTATAGATATGTAATAGCGGGGGTGTACAGATTACAAGCTTCAGAGACTTCTATACGAAAATCTAATGAGATTTTTAAGCAAGTTACTCTTGGTCTTCTTGGTGTTTTTTCTTTGTTTCTTATCTTGTTTACCTTTAATAAAGGTCTTGTTACTGGTGATGTTCAACTTGAAGGATTAAAGAGTGAGTTGCCGACGGGTGGGGGTGGTGGTTTGGTAGCAGTACCATCAACTTCAACAAGTACACAAAAATCAAGCAACCATAACTCTAATGCATGCGAACCTCCAGATAACGTAAAAGCAAAGTTAAATAGCTCTGGGGGTATTTGTGGTGGTGTTTCGTGTTCAGCTTTGTCAGGGTGTGCCTATCAAAAATATACCTCGATCATTGATCAAGAGGTTGGCAATGATTCAAATTTAAGAAAGATGATTATTGTTACTATGTGTAAAGAGTCCACCGCAAACCCAACAGCACAACACAATAATGGAACTTCATATGACTGCGGTCTTATGCAGGTAAACCAAACGAGTCCTTGCCCAGCAAATTCAGTAATGAGCTCAGATTCATATATCAGAGCCAATATTAAAGAAGGTGTTTCTCTTATGCGTAAAAAAATTAATGCATCTGGACAGATTTACCCTGCACTAAAAGTGAGCCCAGCTGCAGGCGCTTTCTCTTCATATAACTGCTGTTCGAACAAAACTGTACCAAACTCTCCAAGTGTAAGTTGTGCAGAAAAAGATGGCTGGCCACTAATACCTAAATGGGCATGTCCTCTTGATCCAGGGGAGTCTAGTTCAAATATGTGTAGCGTAAAAAGTTATGTGTGTGACTTGGTTGCTTGTATGGACAAATTATAAAAATCATCAGGTGTAGAGAACGTTAACTACTTTATTATTCTTACCCTTTTACATGATATAGCTCGCTTGGTTTTAGGTGTGCCAGTTTGTGCTTCATATAAATATCCAATCCGTAACTTGTCATGTTACTTATAAACCAATAAAGAGCGAGGGCTGACGGTAGAAATAAAGCAGATGAAGTGATGATGACAGGCAACACATACAACATTTGCAATTTCATTGACTTCATAAAATGATCTTGGAACGATTCATCTTTTGCGTCTTTTTTGTCTTCTCCACCCATACCAACTGTCTGCCTTTTTGCTAGTAAATAAGAAGAAACCCCAGCAAGAATCGCAACAACAACACTTCTTTGTTTTACATCAAAAAGACCAAAAGCTTGTGCGTGAAGCGAATCAGGGAATGTAACAAACGAATACAATGACTGTGGATCACTATAGAGCCCTTTTGAAAAAACAAAATAAAGAGCAAAAAATATAGGTATTTGCAACATCATTGCAAAGAGACTTGAAAATGGATTGATTTTGTCTTTTCTATAAAGCTCAACCATCTGCTTCGATGCTGCTTGCGGGTCTTTCTTTTGCAGTTCTTTAATTTTTTTCATCTCTGGCTCAATCCGCTTCATCATATACTGCGTACGAAGTGCAGATAAGTTAAGAGGGAGCAGTAAACCTTTTACGATAAGTGTTACAAAAATAATCGCTGTTCCGATATCGTGAAGCGGAACAATTGTAAGAACAACAACAATAAGATTATAGACCGGTTCGTAAAAAAATGTATGAAACATATTACTGTAGTGTAGCAAACGCTTTAGATATTTCCTTGTATAAGGATTGATACGGTGCAGTGCATGATGATTTCTTTGGATAGACAATATAATAAAACTGCTTTTTGGGTGATATATCTTTAATAATCTCCATAACTCTTCTCTTGATAAGGTTTCTATCAACAGCTCGCTTCATTGTTTTTTTTGCTGTAACACAAGCAAATTTTCTTGAACCTACATTACTATACGCTATATCAAAAAACTCGCCACGAAAAAAGACTTTTGGACGGAGTCCTGTAAAGTCTTCTTTAGTGAGTCGCTCCGATTTCGGAAGCATATAAATATAACAGTGTTAAGTCTCTTATACAGAAAGCTTCTTACGACCAATACTTCGACGACGAGCAATTACCTTGCGGCCACCCTTACTCCCCATACGTACGAGAAATCCATGTGTTGTTCCTCGTTTCTTTCTTTTTGGATTATATGTAATTGACATGGCGCTATTCTACAGTAAAAAGAGATATAAATCAACTAATCACTCTTTAAGTCGCACAGAAATAAAGGTTATGTTTAGTAAATATTGATGGCGGGGTATGGTTTTATTCTTGCATTTAATTTGATCTTATTTTCTCAAAACACCACACCAACTTCAACTATTTTATTTTTATATTTTAAATGTCTATTATCTACATCTTCGTCAAGTTGTTACAAATTTTTACACGTGTATACTAACAGATATCTATGGACTACTCACAACTTTGGAATAGCGCCTTATCTCAGATTGAGATAGAACTTTCTCGAGTTAACTTTAATACGTGGTTCAAAAATACACGCATTATTGACTACAAGGAAGGGGAGGTTACTATTGGTGTTCCTAACGAATTCGTAAAGGACTGGCTCAATCAAAAGTATCACAAATTTATTCTTAGAATTTTACGCACTATCCACGAAGGCGTTCGTTCTGTTGTTTTTACGGTTGTAAAACCAGAAAACCTTCAGAAAAAAGCTCAGCATATCTCCATTGTAGGACAACCTCTTCCACTTAATGATCTTTATATTAACAAAGATGATGGACTTAATCCTCGTTACACTTTTGAAAATTTCATAGTTGGTTCATTTAATGAAGTTGCTTATGCTTGTTCTCAAGCGGTCATTAATGGCCTCGGTATTATCTACAACCCTCTTTTTATTTATGGAAACACAGGATTAGGAAAAACACACCTCCTTCAAGCGGTCGGGAATACTATTAAGAAGAAATATCCAGATCGAAAGATTTTTTACACTTCTCTTGAAAAATACTACATGGATTATGTGAATGCAACAAACCTTAACAAAATAAACAGTTTCAAAGAAAAATATAGAAAGTTTGATGTGTTTATTATGGATGATATCCAATTTATTAATGGTAAAGAAAGAACTCAAGATGAGTTGTTTCATTTATTCAATTCACTCTATGAAATGAATAAACAAATTATCTTTTCCTCAGATAAACATCCTAACCTTATCCAAGGCCTAGAGGACCGCCTTCGTTCTCGCTTTAACCATGGCATGATTGTTGATGTTAACACTCCATCAGTTGAGTCAAGACTAGCAATTCTCCAAATAAAAACAAGAGACTACAGAGAAAAGATTCCTCAAGATGTTTTGCAATATATTGCAGAAACAATTCAAGGAAATATACGAGAACTGGAAGGGGTTATGACATCTGTTCTTGGTCATATTCAAGTAAAACAACAAGCCATATCATTACTGGATGTAAAAAATCTTCTTAAGAATAGTGTACGAGCAAAGAAAAGTATTTCTATTCCTGAAATAGTAAAAATGATATCAGATTATTATCATATTCCAGACGTCTATATCTATAACAAAACAAGAAGAAAGGATGTTGTTAAACCTCGCCAAATCGTTATGTATATTCTTCGTGAGGATTTTGACATTTCATATCCAATGATAGGCGATAGACTTGGCGGACGAGATCATACAACAGTAATTCATTCATATGAAAAAATAAAAGGTCTTTTAAAAGATAACCCTCAATTATCAAGAGAGATTGAAGACATACGCGCAATGCTTGTATAGGTTGTTTTTATTAAAGGTTCTACGTATTACCATAAAAGTTCTCGTTTATACTTTTGTTATTTTCTTACACAAAACACTACTGTGAATATCTCTGTGTATAAGGTAACAATAACCATAGAATAAATGTCCTGTTATCCTTTTATCTTTTCTTACCAGTAGCTCATATACACAAACAGTGTTACATAACATGGAATATTTCTACAGAAAAATTATAAAATAAACTTTATTTTATAATGGTTTTACAAGATCTCCACCCCATCCACAGACCTATACTTAGTATTATATTTTATATATACTACGTACTATGAAATTCGAATGCAAAGGAGAGATATTTATTAAAGCAGTTCAACAGGTTTCTCGAGCTCGTAGCAAAACACAATCACAGCAGTCTCTTCAAGATATTCATCTTGAAGTTATGAATCACCTTTTAACACTTCGTGCTACTAATCTTGAATTGTTTTGTGAGAAAAGTATACCAATTAAAGGTGTTGTAAATGGTGCTTGTCTTCTTCAAGGAGAGACGTTATTAAGAATCATTTCTACGTTTAACTCAAAAGATGTTACGTTAACATGTGAAATTATTAATGGTGTTTTTGCGATTACTACAGAAAAAGGGGTTATAGAAATAAAAACAACACCATATGAAGATTTTCCTAATTTACCTTCACAAGGTGAACAACTGGGGTCTCTTCCAAAAGAATCCATTATTACCTTACTGAGAGAGGTTTCTTTTTGTTCAGCTTCAACAGATATAAAACCAGAAATTTCATCAGTTTTTATTTATACAAAAGATAATTTTATCTACTCTGTTGCGACAGATTCTTATCGGTTAGCAGAAAAAGTATTACCTAACGATAAAGATCTTGAATTTTCATTTCTTATACCAGAGAAGCATGTTGGTGAAATACTTCAAATTTTAAATGAAGAGGATGGTGATATTTTAATATCAAAAAATGAAGGTATTTTATCATTAACAAGTAATACTTTAACATTATCGATACATACTATTACAGGACATTTCCCTGACTACAGGCAGCTCTTCCCTAAGGAGTTCACCACAACTGTCTCTTTATCAAAAGAAGAGCTTCATAAAGCATTATTACTTACAACGTTCTTTAATGAGCAGTATTCGCAAGTAGAATGTGTTTTTACAGAAAGTAAGTGCACTGTTCACAGTAAAAGTGATAAAATTGGACAAGTAACACACACAATCCCTATAACAAAAGAAGGGGATGATATTGAGGTTAAATATAACAATAAATTCTTTATTGATGTTTTGTCTCATATAGAAGGAGATGGTATTACGTGTAGATTTACAACATCAAATAAACCTTTATTTATACAAGGGAAGCAAGACATAACATTTACGTATCTTCTTATGCCTCTTAATAGATAAAACATGGACTCTGGATTATTTTCGAAACATCTTTTCCAAATAAAAAAGGTGCACGATATAAAAGAAGAAGTTCTTGTATTAGTACAGGAAAGGACGGGTATTGTGCTGCAAGTAGAGGAAATAGTTGTTAATAATAAAAGAATAACAATTCAAGCATCATCTGTTAAAAGAATGATGTTGCTACAAAAAAATATTAAAGCAGTTTTGCAAGAGAAGGGGTATACGTTAGCTATGTAATACATATAGCTATTTTAATGTTAATGAGTTTTTAGAGAATAATACGAATAAATACTGTAATTTTGTAAAAATTACTCTATATTTTTTAATTAATTATTGCACTGTAGTTGTAGCTATTTCAACAGGTACAGGAATATTACTTGGTGAAGCTTGTTGTTGTGTTACACATGCCAAAGGATGAGGTATAAGCCATTTTTGTATTGCATTTTCCCATAAATAATATTGAGAATCATTTGCTGGGTAACTTGGATAATCTCCATCAGGATTGTTTTTGATAACAGAAGCAAGGATAGTATGAATGCCGTTATTTCCACAGTATATACCCCGTAATATTGGCTTTGATGAGGTGTTAGGAAGAGGGTCAGGGAAATATTCAACTTGAGTACCGTCAGTTGCAGCAAGCATTGCCTTTCTCCATACAGGGGCTAGGACAAAACCAGCAGTTCTTTTATCAATAGGGGTATTGTTATTATTACCTGCCCACATACCAATAACAACAGAAGGTGTGTATCCTATAACCCAAACATCTTTATAGTCATTTGTTGTTCCTGTTTTTACAGCAACGGGCCTGTCTTTGAAATACAGCGCTGAAGCTGCTCCGTATGAAGGTGTTCTTGCAACATTGTCAGTAAGAACACTTGAAATAAGAGTGGTTACGGACTCAGGAAGCACTTCTTTTTCTGATAAAGTGAATTTTTGAAGAATACTATCATCTCTGTCTCTTATTTCTAAGATACCTTGCTGTTTGTGATAGATACCATTATTAGCAAACACACCGTAAGCATTCGTGATTTCAAGGAGTGTAACTTCTCCTCCCCCAAGAACAAGAGAAAGGCCATACCTGTCAGGGTCGTTGATAGTAGAGAGTCCCATGTCCCGAGCAAGAGATATGGCGTTATCTAAGCCGGTTAGATAGAGAAGTTTTACTGCCGGAATGTTGAGTGATTGAGCAAGCGCTTCACGGAGTGTTACAGGTCCTCTAAATAATCCGTCGTAGTTTTCAGGCATATAACAAACAGAAGAGTCAATACTGCTTCTAATCGGTGTTCCTTCTGCATCACAAAGTGTGCTGAATTGTGTTGGCACATCAAAAAGAACAGTCTCTGGTGTGTACCCAAGTTTGAAGGCAGCAGCATAAACGATCGGCTTAAAAGACGATCCTGGTTGACGAGCAGCTGTTGCGATATTGAATTGGCCGGGAATATCTTTATCAAAAAAATCTCTCGACCCAACCATGCCAAGAATTTGTCCGGTCTTTGGATCAATCGCAACAAGAGCAGAATTCTCGGCCTTAAATTTTTTTGCATTTTCAAAAGCCCCTTCCTTTACAATGTCTTCAAACTGTTTCTGGAGGTTGTAGTCAATTGTTGTTATGACTTTTAGTCCACCATTTTGAACCATATCAACCCCATATTTTTCTTCAAGGTATTCACGAATGTACATAACAAAATGCATAGCCTTCCCACTGTTAGAAACATCCTTTTCGAATGTTATAAATTCCTTTTGAGCAATATCTTTTTGATCTTTTGTAATGGCTCCAAGTTCGTACATTCTTTGTAGCACAAGATTTTTTCTTTTTTCCAGAGCGTCTCTATTCTTGCCATATGGTGAGTAGTATGTCGGAGCTTGAGGAAGGGCAGCGAGATATGCCGCTTCTGTGAGCGTTACATCTTTTGCATGTTTACCAAAGTAAGTAAGAGAAGCTTCTTCTACTCCGTAGATTGTTCCTCCGTACGGACTTTCGTTAAGATAAATTTGGAGAATAGTATCTTTTGGGAGTTCTCTATCGAGTTTAATAGAGAGAATAATCTCTTTAATTTTACGAGAAATAGTTTTTTCTCGTGTAAGGAGGGCGTTTTTTATTACCTGCTGATCAATCGTTGAACCACCTTGCGAATAACCTCGAGATACAGCATTAGCAAGCATGGCACGCATAAATGATGTCGGCCTGAAACCAAAGTGTTCGTAGAAGTGTGCATCCTCAATAGAAATGGTTGCTTGCTTAATGTATGGACTTATATCATTAATAGATATTGCAGTACGTCTCACGTTGTCGTGAATATTATAAAGTACAACCTTTCCGGTTCGGTCGTAGATTTTTGTTGAGTTAGCAATGTTTCTATTTTCAAAATTATTAAAATCAGGAAGCTGTATTGATGACAACCAAACAACCAAGAGGGCGGTACCGACAACACCAAGGGAAACAAGAACAAGAAATAACTCTTTCAAAATTCTAGCCTTAGTTCTCTTTTTTCTAATCACATGATATTCAGACATCTGTCTATAGTATCACATAATAGAATGACTTTCTGAATTTTTTATAGGGTATAAGTTTGTGAATATAAAAAGTTCAACTGTATATTGTGTATAAAGAATATGATAGTATTGGAATATATGGATAAAATAATTACTGACAAAAAAAGAATTGACGAACTTCTGATTCGTGGTGTTGAGGATATCTTTGTAAAAGAAGAACTTGAAAAGGCTCTTCTTTCTGGTAAACAACTCAGAATAAAACTCGGTATCGATCCGACAGGTCCAAAAATTCATCTCGGAAGAGCTATCCCTCTTCGAAAACTTCGTGAGTTTCAAAAACTTGGACATCAAGTTATTTTGATCGTCGGAGATTTTACTGCACAAGTAGGTGATGCGTCTGATAAAACAGACAAGAGGCCAATGCTTACACGTGCTCAAATTGATGAGAATCTTCGGGATTATAAAAGTCAAATATCAAAAATTCTTGATATTTCAAAAACAGAATTCGTTTATAACGGAGACTGGCTTTCTAAGCTTTCGTTTGAGGAGGTTACGCGGCTAGCAGAATGTTTTTCTGTTCAACAAATGTTAGCTCGTCGAAATTTCAAGGACAGGTATGACAACGGGGTAGAAATTTCCCTTCGGGAATTCTTGTACCCAATCATGCAAGGCTATGATTCTGTTGCTGTTAAATCAGATGTCGAGCTTGGTGGTTTTGATCAGTTGTTTAATTTAAAAGCAGGAAGGGTGATGCAGGAATACTTTGGACAACCAAAGCAATCAGTATTTACTTGTCAAATGCTTGAAGGAACAGACGGAAGAAAAATGTCTAGTTCATGGGGGAATATAATCGCTATCGTCGACGATCCAAATATGATGTTTGGTAAAGTTATGTCACTTCGTGATGACCTTATTGTTAAATATTTTTTGCTTTGCACAGATGTTTCACTCGAGGAAATCCAGAATATCGAAAAAGATTTGACGAACGGGGTTAATCCTAAAGATATAAAAATGCGTCTTGCTGTTGAGCTTGTAACGTTATATCACACCGAAAAAGATGCCACTCTAGCTAAGAATTCTTGGATAGAAACTTTTGAAAAAGGTGGTATCCCAGATGTTGTCCAAGAAATTGTTTCAACAGGTGAAAAAGAGCTTGCTGATATTTTGGTTGCAGAAGGTATTGTAACATCAAAAACAGACTGGAGGAGACTTGTACAAGAAGGAGCTGTTAATGATGTTGAAAAAGGTGAAGTAAAAGATCCAAAAGTTATCGCATACAACGGAACATTTAAGATAGGGAAGAAGCGATTTGTAAAAATTGTTGTTAGTTAAAATTAGCAGCAAACAAAAAACAGGTCTTAGACCTGTTTTTTGTTTGTGTATAGAGGTGACAATCAGCAACCGTGTACTACCAGTACCCTTCGTCGTTTGCCGCAAAAGCTATATCAATTTCGTCAGCCTCCTCATCAGTATCGTCTGAAGTGTAAACAATAACCTCTTCATCTACAAGCACATCTTCTTCGAAGACTGCTTCAAGTGCGTCTGGGTTCAAGTCTGCCCCTCCTTTTGTTTCTTCTTCTTCGATAAGCATAATAATCAAATATAATTAAATGTACTCCAAAAGATACCATCTAACAACTAGATGTGCAAGTGGGATTATAAACAACTATAATTTTCCTTGTAAAATAAGGCGATTCCCTCTATTAGCGCTATGAGTTAAGGCAATTGCTATTGCGTCGATTTCGTCGTCGAGGGTATGTATTGGAAGTGGCTTTTTTAATATTTTTGGAACCATACTTGCAATATCTTCCTTAGTTGCTTTTCCGTATCCTGTGATAGCGAGTTTAATTTGCGGAGGTGAATATTCGAAAAGTTCTGCGCCGTAGCGATATGCAAGGTAAATACAAATGCCACGAACCTCAGCAACAGTAATAATTGTTTTTTGATTGTTTGTAAAAAAAAGTGTCTCTATTGCAAGTTCCAGAGGAGAATATTTTTGCAGCACCGATTCTAAAGAATCAGCAATGGTGTGAAGTCTTTTTTCAAACGAATCTTTTCGCGAAGTTGTTATGCAGGTAGAGAAAATGAGAGTTTCTTTTGTTCCTTCTTTGTCTACAATACAAACACCTAGTCGGTCGAACCCAGGGTCAATTCCTATAATGCGAACAGTGGACATGAAGATAGTATACAAGATATATCTACTAGTACACCAAAACACCAAAAACAATCGACTCTTACTAGTTAATAATTTTCTTGAATTTTGTCATTGCCTTTTCTGTGGCTTTTCTGCCGCGTGCGGTTCGTTCGATCATTCCTATCTGAAGTAGATAAGGTTCGGTAACATCAGCTATTGTGGCTTCCTCTTCTCCTGTTGCCGCGGCAAGAGTGTTTAATCCAACAGGTCCACCATTAAACACATTAACAAGACATTCAAGAATTATTCTTTCTGATGTTCCAATACCAAATTCATCTATCTCAAGAAGAGAAAGCGAGGTGTCAACAATATCTTTGTCGATGATTGCCTTATGAACCTGGGCATAGTCACGAGCACGTTTAAGATAATAATTAGCAATACGAGGTGTGAAGCGCGATCTCTTTGCTATTTCTAGCGCGGCATCTTCAGGTAAGTTTGTACCAAGAATAGCTGCACTGTTAGTAACAATCGTCGCAATTTCATGCTCTGTATAATATTGTAGACGATAAACACCACCAGAAAAACGGGACCGAAGCGGAGAAGAAAGCAATGATATGCGTGTCGTTGCTCCAATAAGGGTAAATGGTGGAAGATCCAGTTGGATAGTTCTTGCAGACGGTCCTTTACCAATCACAATATCTAATTTACCTGACTCCATTGCAGGGTAGAGCACTTCTTCAATAAGTTTATTAAGTCGGTGAATTTCATCAATAAAGAGCACATCTCCAGGAGTAAGGTTTGTGAGTATTGCCGCAAGGTCTCCCACTTTCATGATTGCTGGTCCGCTTGAGAGTTTGAGGTTGGACCCAAGCTCCTTTGCGATGAGGTGGGCGAGGGTTGTTTTCCCAAGCCCTGGAGGACCGTAGAGGAGAATATGTTCTGGTGGAGTATTTCGTTCCTTTGCAGCAGTAAGAAGTATATGAAGGTTCTTCTTTATGACTTCTTGGCCAATATAATCAGAAAAAGTATCAGGCCTTAAGGTGCTATCAAGATGTCTTGTTTCTTCGAGTTCGATAGGCGGTGTTTGCTTGGTCATAAAGTTGGTATTGTGTAAAGATTTGACAAAAGTTTTTTATATGCTATAATGGAAACAACATTACAGAAAAATGGTAATGAGTGCAGCTTGTCAGAATCCATACATCTCTAAACAATCGGGATTTATCTCACTTTCTAATTCGAAGGACGATCTGGTTGCACTCGTTGCCTCTGTGTCTATCCTCACGAAGGAATGTTCTTCACCAAGGGGTTGCTTAGAGGTGTATGGGTTTACACATGGGGCAATAGGATACAAACTAAAGAAAGTTTTTGCAAAGCGCGGCCTACGGCCGCGCTTTGCATCTTACGCTGCTTGTGTTCTTAATCAGCTGCCGCATAAAGATCAACCGTATGTCCGATCTCGTCAAAAGAAGTAATTCCCTCTAACATTTTTATTATAGCATCTTCACGGAGGCTTGGAATCTTTTGATTTTTTGCTGCGGTGCGTATTTCTCGTTCACTTGGGTTGGTGACAAGAAGCATTTCAATGTCCTTATCGACAACAACAGCCTCAAAAATCCCGACCCTTCCTTTGTAACCTGTCCCGTTACAAGCTTCACAACCAGGGGAGTGGTATAGTGTATAACTTGAAGAAGGTGTATGTCCGTGCATGGAATCTTCCTTTCCTGTTGTTTTCATGTCCCCTAGAATGTTGGTAATAATACGAGACTCTTTTTCATTTGATTCGTATGGGCTTTTGCATTCTTCACAAAGTTTACGAACAAGTCTTTGTGCAAGTGATATTGACAGTGCTCCAGCAATCACTTTTGGATTCACACCAAGATCAATGAGGCGAGGTAGTGTTCCAGCAGCGTTGTTCGTGTGAAGTGTTGAGAAAACAAGGTGACCGGTGAGTGCTGCGTTGATTGCGACCTTTGCTGTATCTTCGTCTCGAATTTCACCAACCATGATTACGTCAGGGTCTTGACGTAGTGCAGCACGGAGCCCGGCCACGAACGTGTAGCCTTTCTCATCATGAACCTGCGTCTGAGTTATTCCTTCAAGGTGATACTCGATTGGGTCTTCGATAGTGATAATTTTTACACCAGGGTTATAGACTTGGTGTAAGAACGCATAGAGTGTTGTGGTTTTTCCAGAACCAGTAGGTCCCGTTGTAAGGATGATGCCGTTCGGTTTTCCAAGTGCGTATGTAATTGCATCGCGAAGCACTTGAGGAAACGCGATTTTATCAATACCGTTAAGGGTGTTTCTCGGGTCGAGAATTCTCATAACGAAACTCTCACCGTAGTTGCCTGGCACAACAGATACACGCATATCAATCTCCACTTCACCCAGGTTGATGCTGAAGCGTCCATCCTGCGCACCTCCATGAGTTGAAAGTTTGAGTCCAGAAAGAAGCTTCAAACGACTGGTTATATTTTTTAGTAGAGAAAAGTCAAAAAAGGTGATGTCTTCAAGGACGCCGTTAATTCGATAACGAAGACGTACCTTATCTTCTTCTGGTTCGATATGGATATCACTCGCATTGAATTTAAGAGCACCAGCAAGCACGAGCTCAAGAACGCGGGTGGTCTTATAGAGCATCTGTGATCTAAGCATTTCATCAAAGAAAGCTCGAAGCTCCTCATGCGTTTCGAAGTGATTCATGAGTTCATTCATTTTTTTCTCGGTAAGTTCGAACATACCGCTCTCTACCTGGGTTCCATGGCTAAACTCTTTATATCGTGCAAGGACGTGTTCAAGGGATGCATGAGAGCACAAGAAAAGAAGCAATTCAGAACCCTTATCCTCGATCGGTCTAAGCAGTCCCTCGAGTTTCGGATTAGAAGGCGATATGGTTGCAATATAAAGCTTTTTGCCTACAACTTTGAAAGGAACCACTCCGGCATCACGAGCTTCTTCTTCATGAAGATACTGCATGGCGTCTGGTTCAGGAGCCATACCACGGAGATCGATATATGGAAGGTTGTATGTATCAGAAAGAATTTTTACTAAATTCTCTTCCTCTTCTTTTCTAAGTTCTGATAATTCCTCATTTTGTTGTGTGTCGTCAAAAAGTGTAACCATACAAATAGTATACAAGCTTGTGAGTCTTGAGCGAAGGAGAGTCGTACACAGTAGAGTGTGATGTAAATAAAGTGCAGGGACCAGGGAACAGAAAAATATGAACAAGCAACAGACAACAAACCTCTTTGCTACAGATAATGGACGAATGGTTCGGGTGGCCGCTACGCGGCCACCCGAACCAACCACCCCAATCAACAAGCACCCAAACACCCGTCAAGGGCTTGACAAAACTGTATTTTCATGTATACTTACAAGCAAGATCCGCAAGAAGTAGTTGTGGACAAAGCCCTTTCAATCAACCATTTCACTGGAGTGAAACAATGAGCCAAGCTTTCAAGATTCTCATGGCAGCACTGCTGGTTTCGTTTGGAGCAACAGCCTACGGGCAGTGCATTGCTCCTAACGCCCCCGGTCCTCCGCGGCTTTGGGATGGCGTCCGCGGATGTTATGTGCCGCAAGGGACGCCTTCTGTTCAACAACAGTACCAGCAGCAAATCCTTGCACCGCAGATGTACCCGCCCCAGCAGGGGTGGG
>CAZBGU010000004.1:0-51758 GCA_964491805.1 uncultured Candidatus Saccharibacteria bacterium | reverse complement strand
ACCTGAACATACCTGATTAAGTAGTCCACGTGTTCCTGCAAATACGTTACCAGTAGGAGCAGTGATTCCGAGCTCTGCTAGGTGAAGAGCTTGGAACTTGTTAACTGCACGCTTTGTTGCTGGACCAAAAGTACTTGTTTCCATTCCTGGAGAACCTGCACCTGATTCAGCAATCTGAGTCTGAGGATACATGTTAAGAACCTTCTGGAGGTCCATAACTGATGCACCTCGTGAGCCAAGCTTCATATTCGTATTGAACGAATATGAACAGCTCATTGTTGGAAGGTTGAGAGCAGCTGAAGCAGAAACTGCGCCAGCTACAAGACCTCCGACGATTGCAACTGATGTTGCAATCTTCATTGAGATTGATGACATAAACTTTATGTTTATAAGTGTTAAATGTTGTGCTTATTAATTGCACTTCACCGTGTGTCGTTTATTTAGTTTCGACATAACTAAACGACAAACTTTTTAATGACAGACGACCACTAACGATCGAATGGCGATTGGGAACAAACGCGAGATACAGCGTGTAGCATGTAGCGTGTAGCGTGTAGCAAAAAATACAACACGTTACAAAAACTACAGATAACACAAAGATATATCTATGCGTTTTAATCTGCGTCACTATTCTGTTGTCAATGATCTTAACCTGTCTTCAAGATACCTTATAAATGTATCTCAAATACCAGAGGACGCTCTCAAACAGAGACGTCTACAAGCAGTATATGTGTTCCATACAGAAATGCAATCGTAAGACTGCATTAAAATGTGGATAATACTACCCGAAGTACATTACTGTACTGTGGAACAAGTATCTCATTTTTTCAATCAAAAGGCAAGAAGTCTCGTACGGCAAGACATGCCTGCCACGCAGAAATCCACAAGAAATTTCCTATTACACACTAGAGCGCCAGACCTCAGGAACAATGCAAAGAGTCTATGACACGAAGGATGCTTCTTAGTGGTTAACGAGGTACCGTTTATGGCTTACCAAACATCTCCTCAGAATCGTAGAACAAGACTGTCGGGAAATTCATTTCTACACGACAAATACCATTTCCTATCCAGACTACCTAAGGACATACCGGCTCCATCTCTTTTCACCGATACGCTCTATGACGTTGTCATAGAGTAAAGCATTAAGTTCGCGCTGAATTGTCTTTTCACTGCAACCCTTAATACGAGTAGCGATGTCCTTTATGCTTACATCAACCCCCCTTACAAACAAAGAGAGAATTTGTTCTCTACGAGAAAGTTTTTTCATCTGGAATGAGGAAGCCAAGTGGTTCACTGGACGAGCCGCATGCTCCATAAGGACAGAGTGGGTTGATGGTTTGACTGTTATGTCTTTTATAACACCTCGGACTTTGTCGCTTACCACATCGCTCTTAGTCATACCCTGACCACGAGAGTCTTTTACGTGCACGTCACTTTGATGTCCTTTACTTTCAATTTTTGCAAGCAACTGTGCCTGTCTTAGAGACTCCTGATTGCGTCGTAGCTCATTTGCATTCTCATGGAGTCGTGCTATGGAAAGTGGTGTCAGCGCATCATATGAGGTTGTATTAACAGCACTAGAAAAACTTGAACCAGATTCCAAGGATTCCTCATCTTCGACCTGAAGCATTTCCTTTGAAAAAATTGGCTGCTTCTTCTCAAGGACAAGTTGTAGAGACCTGAAGCCATCTATAAGTAACTCACCATTCATCTCAGAAACTATACCTGTCGTAACCGCAACATGAAGCAACGATGATATTTCAGTTACAGACTTTAATGACATCTTAAGCTCAATGACCCTGTCTTTTACGTCAAGCTGCGCAAGTGAGTTCATAGAGGACAGCAGGGACACTGCATTCTTGCGTAATCCGTGCTTTATCGGCTCATTGTCACTCATGAGATCAGTAACAAGATAGAGCGCGGTCACTAACTTTTCTGACTTCTTTGCGATAAGCACACTGTAGTCTTTTTTTACTTCGTCGTTCATATTTGTCTGTTATATGTCTTTTATATATTACCAATCAGTTGGCTTTTATCTGCTTAAACTTTAGTGTCTCTTAGGTTTTATAGCACCCATCCTGACACGTTTGTCTCTATATTGCAACCTTTATTTATTATATGTCTATTCTATGCCTTTTATTGTTTCTGTAAAGACTTGTCTCTTTGAAAAGTTGTGCTTACATTCTCTAAATAAGACACTCCGTAAAACAATACCCACACTCAGTTGCTATTCTTCTGCACATTATATAGATGCTGTAGGCAGTTCTACTCACTTCATTGGCTTTAAAAACGAAACAAGATATAAACTTATCCCTTATCCACCAGCTTTATCTTTGCTATACTTTTATATACTAAACCCTTATATAGTATGGCTAAAGAAGAACCTCAAGTAGATATCGCTCCACGCACGAGAAGAAGAAGGATTAAAGAACCTGTGATGACAGAAACCATACTTGGTGTCTTGGCGGTGTTATGTGTCATGCTTTCCGTGTTATTACTTTTTTCAATGGTTCATGCCGGCGGAGCAGGTGGTGAAGTTCTTTTTAACGGTATTTCTTCTCTTATTGGCGTTTACGCATACTTCACCCCCTTGCTTTCTCTTTACATTGCATACTACCTATGGAAGGAAGAGGTGCCGGATATACGAACTCTTACGGTTCTTGGAGGCTTCTTTCTGATTACGGGGATAGCCGGGCTCGGCACCGCTCTCTTTGGTCCAAAATTTGGTGGTTTCCTTGGTTCATCACTTGCTGATCCACTCATTAAGTACTTCGCCCTCGTACCAAGTATTTTTTTTCTTGCTGGAATTTCTATGATTGGAGCAATTATTTTTCTTGAACGAAAACCATCTCTTTATCCACTACGAGCACTTGCTTCATACCCTACACAGAAAATCCTTTCCTTCATCATGAACCGCAAAGCGAGATCGTTTGACGACGAAGATGCTGCCATCGAAACACTCGACAAGGAAAATCTTTACCAAGAAGCCTACGAAGAGGGTGACTATGACAGTTCCAGTAACAGTTCAGAAGATGTAAGTGACGACGACCTCCGTAAAGAACTTTTTGAAAAACTATCCCCTACAGAAGAAACACCTCTTCCAAAAGCAAAGAAGGAACTTAAAGCAAAGCCAGTTATACTCACGCCTGAATTCGTACCACCACCACTTGACCTACTTAACGTCGACAGTGGTAAGTCTGGTGCAGGCGATAGCAAATCAAAGATGGTGACCATTCAGAAGACTCTCGAGCACTTCCGTATCAATGTTGAAATGGGCGAAGTGACTGTTGGGCCAACGGTTACACAATTCACACTCAAACCTGCACAAGGAGTAAGTCTTTCTAAAATTGTAGCTCTCCACGACAACCTGGCAATGGAGCTTGGAAGTGAATTCCTCCGAATTGAGGCACCTATTCCTGGTAAGACACTTGTCGGTATCGAAATTCCAAATGAACGCAAGGCAATGCTCGGTCTTAGATCGATGCTTGAACTTGACGAATTTATCAACAGTGGCCCTCTTAATCTGGCAATTGGTAAGACCATTGTCGGAAAGCCCCTCTTTGGAGATCTCGAGAAAATGCCACACCTTCTTGTGGCAGGCGCAACGCGTACCGGTAAATCAGTAACTCTGCAAAATCTTTTGATATCAATGCTCTATAAAAACTCACCGTATGACCTCAAATTAATCATACTTGATCCTAAACGTGTTGAGTTTACTGCATACCACAACCTCCCGCATCTCTATACTCCTGTCATAAAAGAACCAAAAGGTGCTATCAAGGCCCTTAACTGGGCAATACAAGAAATGGAACGTCGTTATGAAATTCTCGCAGAAAATGGACAAGTTAATGTTAGTGATTATAACAAAAAAGTACTTGCCCCTGCACTGGAAAAAGCAAGAAAGAAGGGAAGTGTTGGTGACGCTGTTACAGGCCTTCCACCAAAAATGCCTTACGTGGTAATTATTTTTGATGAGTACAATGACTTCATGCTCTCATACCCTAAGGAAATTAGTCCGCTTATTACATCACTTACACAGAAGGGTCGTGCAGCGGGTATCCACCTCATCCTTGCGACACAACGTCCTGACGTAAAAGTAATTACAGGAACCATTAAAGCAAACATTCCTGCCCGAATGGCTCTCAAGACCACATCGCAGATTGATTCTCGAACAATTCTTGATGCATCAGGGGCAGAAGATTTGCTTGGTAACGGTGATATGCTCTACATGGCTTCAGACAACCCAAGACTCATGCGTATTCAGGCCCCTTTCATTTCTGTTGAAGAAATAAAAGCTGTTGTGTCACATATCAAACAGGCTCATGCTGATTTTATACCTGATCTTATAGACATGACAAAAGTAAAAGAAAAACAAACATCAAGTCTTGTCGGCGATGGAGCAGGAGGTGAAGAGCCTGAAGATGATGAAGACTACATGAGTGCAAAAGATTTTGTTATATCAACAGGAAAGGCATCGACATCTTCTCTGCAAACCGCTTTTCGTTGGGGGTACAACAAAGCTGCTCGCATCATTAATGATCTTGAACACTTTGGAGTGATTGGGCCAGCACGTCAAGGCGAACGATTCCGTGAAATTTTGACGGGAATAGAACCAGCACACGAGGAAGAGTCATCCGAAGGAGAGAAAGATACGACAACTGATGATATATTCAGATAAGTATTATAATTGTGTTATTTCAAAGTATTTCTACATCTTTTCTTCATAGTGGTGCCATAATGACCAACAACAAGTACATAATATACCTTGTGACTATTTTGTAATCTATCGCCTACCACCATATACTTATTACTATCTACCTAGAAATAGTAAGAAAAATCTGTCTCCTATAAATTACATGCTTGAACAAACTGATCTACGCAAAAGAATAGAGCTCTACAGTGTCTTACTCCTCATAACCCTCTCTCTTGGATATGGTATTTTCAAACTATACCCCTTGCTCATAGGGCCAAAAATAACCATCTACAGCCCAAAGGATTGGGACACTGTTGCTTCTACCACATTTGAAGTATCTGGCCATGTATCAAAAGTTCGCGAGATAACACTACAAGGTAGACAGATCCCTATTGGTACCGATGGGCATTTTGCTGAGCTTATACTCGCGCAGAAACCTTACACAGTTATTGTCATAACCGCAACCGACTTCTACAATAAGACCATAACAAAAATTATTCGTGTAAAACCAGAGTAAAAACACAGGAATAAAAATCGGCAGCACTTATCCTCACTATTGTAGCGTCTTATACTGCCACCCCACCCAACTTCTCTACTCCGTTCTATAGACTGCATTGCTAAATGGTGTACACTAAGAAGTAGCATTACAAAAATACAATTAACATACTAAAAACGAATTAGTAACGTATATGATGAAGAAAAAAGTTGCCAAACCACTAAAAACAATAGGAACAAAAGATGGAAATGAAAAAGGTTCCACAAAGGGTAACTCCGACGCTCTTCTTCGTGAAATTCAGAATAAATTTGGAGAAGGTGCGATTATGAAACTGGGAGACACCCCAAAGGTTGACGTTGGTGTAGTTCCGACTGGATCGCTAGGTCTTGATGCGGCTCTTGGTGTTGGAGGTCTTCCGCGCGGACGTATCGTAGAAATTTTTGGTCCAGAATCGTCAGGAAAGACGACTCTTACCCTCCATGTGATCGCAGAGGCTCAGAAACTTGGAGGTATCTGTGCATTTATCGATGCAGAACATGCAATGGACCCAGAATATGCAAAGAAGCTCGGTGTAAATATCAACGAACTTCTCATCTCTCAGCCAGACAACGGAGAGCAAGCTCTCGAGATCACTGAATCAATTGTCCGTTCAGGCAAGGTCGATGTTCTCGTTATTGATTCCGTTGCCGCACTTACACCAAAAGATGAGATCGAAGGTGACATGGGAGCACAGCATGTTGGTAAGCAAGCACGTCTCATGTCACAAGCACTTCGCAAACTCACTGCAATTGCACACAAAAGCAACACTGTGATTATTTTTATCAACCAGATCCGTATGCAGATCGGTGTCATGTTCGGGAACCCAGAGACAACCCCAGGAGGAAAAGCGCTTAAGTTCTACTCTTCAGTTCGTATCGACATACGAAAAATTGCACAAATCAAAAAAGGGGACGATGTAGTTGGCGCCCGCACTAAAGTAAAGATTGTAAAAAACAAGGTGGCGGCCCCTTTCAAGACAACAGAATTCGATATTATGTATAATGAGGGTATTTCACGTGAAGGTGAACTTCTTGCACTTGGTGAAAAATTCAAGCTTGTTACAAAAAGCGGATCAAGTTACGCCTATGGTGACGAAAAACTTGGTCGTGGGTACGATGCCGCACGTACATTCCTTCGTGAAAATGTAAAGCTAGGAAACTCCCTCGAAAAAGCAATCAGAAAAGAACTCGAAAGTGGAGCTCTTTCCTACGCCGGATCTACTGATCCGGAAGAAAACGAAATGCCTTCAGAGTAAATACACGACAACAAACTACACAAAGCATCTTTTTACCAGATTCAACGCTCGAAGTAAATTACATAAGAACTTTATTATGCCCCCTTCTCTGCAGACAAACTCTAGATACCAACAAGATAGTAACCCAGGAGCAACGGGACAACTATCGATGTCAGCAAATGACCAGACCTATTGCGCCAGTATTCAAGAGTTACCCACATTAACACCTGAAGAATTATCAGCAAGAATACAGTCATTAGTATGGCTTACCACCCCTGGCAATGGAGCTTCGGTAGAAGCTGTAGCAAAATTTAAGAAAGAACTTGACCGTTTACGTATGTTACAGGACCAGAAAGAAAGAATTGTAGCCTAAATAATCACCTATGGACTTTGCAACCTCATCGAATGGAGAATCGCTTCACACTTTCATTCAAAAAGAAGGAGACTCAGAGAAATATGATCTTATTTTTAAAAAACTGTGTGGGAAGCGAAACCTACTAGAAGATACCCTACGCACTACAGATCTTAGTACAGAGGAACGAGAAGCAAAAGCTCTCGATCTTGTACAAATAAAAGAAGACATGCTCGTTTTTGGTATTTCAGAAATTGATTATCAGGGGTATCTGGCGAAAAGAGAAGAGTCCACCCCGACATTACCATTCTTATAGAAAAGATACCTCTTATTAACAAAAAAACTCCCCCGTTTCTACCAAAATGGTATTCTTATAGTATAGTTTCTCGTTACAATTATATTTATAACACACTAAAAATAACATGAATCAGTTCTTAAAAAGGAATTCATTATTATACATAACTGCACTTGCTTCATTGGTAGGGTTTGCCTACTACTTCTGGCTAGCGTTTTCTTCTGTAGCAGAAAAGATAGCAAGCCCATACTCCAATGCATATTATGGATACCAGAGTCAGGCATACTACCCTCTTTTATTCCAGTCTCTATTGCTACTTATTATCGGAGGGCTTACACAGCGATATTTTAAAAAAGAAAAAACTGACGAAGAAACCATCTCTACTATCCGAAGAGTTGCAATCATTCTATTTTTGGGAGTAACAGTAGATATTCTTTCAGACGTTATATCTAGATTTTTTATTGGAGGTATTACACAAAGTACAATTCTTGTTGCGGCAAGTAATATCCTTACACTTTCGTGCGTGGGTTACTTTATTATACGAGGAAGCCTGACCGAAAAGAGACACGAGACCACTATTCCTATTCTTCTTAGTCTCATGATTGTTACAACGTCAATCGGACTCGGGGTCTTCGCATATGGAACACCGAAAGAGCGTGCTGTAGCCCAAAAAGATGAACTTAAGGTTTCAAGAATGACGAATTTAGCCGGAGCGATTAATTTATACATTGCAGATCATAACAAGCTACCAAAATCAGTTGAAGAGCTTTTTTCCGCTGAAAACAAGACATCAACAGTAGGTTTTACAAGGAGTGACTTCACGGACCCAGACACTGACTCTTTCTTTATCTTTAAAGACAAAGGTCCGATTTCTTCTGTATCACCATACGGGAACAACTATAGTGAATCAAACCAAAAAAGAGCATTTGTCCTATGTACTACTATTGGACTCGACTATGAAAGAAGTATACGTTTTAATGACAATTCTAACTTTCTTAGCTCCGAAAAGCCATATGCCGGCAATTATTGCAAAACAGTTACGTACACTCTCTACAATCCAGAACCATAGACTTAACCTATAAAAGAATAGCAAGCGTAACTACTGCTGAAAATCAAGTACCTCAAACTGGGTAAGGTGCTTACCGTTTTGTAAAATATCATTTTTCTGATAGAATTTTACTATTCAAATACTACCTGCGTACATTCTTGACGCAGAGACTGTATTGACTATTCTCTTAGCGCTGCTTAAGAAAATAACCATTAATCACTAACTATCTACACCACTATGGCAACACTTGATTATGATGAAATTAAACCTCGAA
The DNA here is from genome assembly GCA_964491805.1 of uncultured Candidatus Saccharibacteria bacterium. Lineage (GTDB taxonomy): Bacteria > Patescibacteriota > Minisyncoccia > Phycocordibacterales > UBA5272 > UBA11704. The sequence goes on along the minus strand of CAZBGU010000004.1, from coordinate 43,327 downwards.
AACACATTCTTGTTGATGACGTACCGTACGAAATCCTTGAATCTCACGTAGCTCGCACTCAGAAGCGCAAGCCTCAGAACCAGGTGCGTATGCGTAATATGCTTAATGGCAAGGTTGTTCCTGGTACGTTCCATGCATCAGATACTGCAGAGGAGGCTGAAATCTCAAAACGTGAAGCACTCTTCCTTTTTGCAAATAAAGGTGAATACTGGTTCTGTGAGCCAAAAGATAGGTCGAAGCGCTTCCAAATTGACGGCGAAGTTCTTGGTGATCAGACAAAATTTCTCAAGGAAAACACTATTGTTGATGTTAAAGTATTCACTCTCGACGATGAAGAAAAATTCATTGGTGTCACACTCCCTGTTAAGATGACATTTGAGGTTAAAGAGGCGCCACCTGCAATCAAAGGTAATACTGCTTCAGGTGGAGGCAAAATGGTTATTATCGAAACCGGCGCCCAGATCACTACCCCGCTCTTCATAGAAGCCGGCGAACTAATTATTGTCAACACAGAAACTGGCGAGTACGTCGAGCGTGCAGGAAAGTAACTATTGAAAATAAGATCTAGATCCAAAAAATGGTCGTGCCTTATATGAATACCTTCTGACTCTCATTTGAGAGCAATAGTATAATTTGCTACCATGTTCATATGCGGGTATGGTTCAGTGGCAGAATGGCTGCTTCCCAAGCAGCAGACGGGGGTCCGATTCCCCCTATCCGCACATGAAGCAAAATACATCTCATTGGTCATGAGATGTATTTTGCTTCACTGGGTGGTTTTATAGTAGCAAGCCAACTGCTTGGCTTGCGAGGGAATCGGATAGGGGTCGCGGTTTCTTCTATGACGAACGAAGTGAGGAGTAGGAACCGTGATCGATTCCCCCTATCCGCACTGAAATATATAAACGTCTCATTGTAATCAATGGGGCGTTTATATATGTCAGCATGTTTACAGGAGTAAGTCACCTGCTTGACTTACGGGAAATTGGACGGAGCTAACGAATCTGCTTCGAGCAAAGCGAGGCAGATTTGTGAGCGATTCCCCCTATCCGCACCGAAGCATATAATTACCTCACTGTGATCAATATGGAGATCACGAATCTGCGCGGAATCGATTCTGTCGGGCGACTTCTCCTGTTTTCTCTACTTATCTTCGCACTTAATCTGTTCGTGATACTCTCTACACATATACGTTACCCTGCTCTCACCATCAGTTGAGCTGATATTTGTCGAAATAATCTTAAATGTAAGATCTGTATTTCTTGATGACAAATGTCGTAATTTACTCTGAAGAATGACATTAAAATACTCTCCCAGGCGACCAACATCAGCAGATGAGAGTCCTGCGGCATTGCCATTTTGATCCTGAGTATCTGGATAAAAAGTAAATATATACGAAACACAATCCTTTCTTTCTCCTTCATCACACGAAACACTCTTGAGGTTCTTAAACTCACGCTGTATTGAGGTAAAAATTGGTGATGTCTCTGCTTGAAACGCATTTGATTCTGTTCCGCTTGCAGAACTATCATGATTAAAGAAAAAATATATACCAAGTAAAAATACTATAATAACCCCTCCAACAACAAACATTCTATTCATTGAGCTTCTCTCTTGAGCAAGCTGTTCATTACTCGGAGTTGTAACAATCGATGGATCCCGCTGCTCTGTTAGATGAGTCGAAAGTTTATCAAAATCAATTACTTCTACCATATCCACTCTAGTATATCAGATATTTACTTGCTTAAATACCTAACTACTAGGTGGTACTACACAAACAGAAACGAGATTACAGAAATACTTAAGAAACCAGCATTTTAAACAATGCGCTCATTATTGTGAGCTTTGTCACGTAGCTCCATAATCCTATGTGCAATAAATTCTACATTTTGTACATTTTCTATGACAAATTCTTGTTCAGTTCCGGCACTTTGTATACGTAGTACACCGTATCCAAACCAAGTCTGAAGTAGTCCTTCTTTCTCAAAAAACACATCCTGTATTCGACGTAACTCCATAAACGCCTCATCTCGCTTAAGTATCTCCTTCTGATTGACTGCAATTATATGTTTATTAGTTATATACCAAATATCAAAATAGTTTTTCGTCCATGCATAAAAAAAAGACACCCAGAAAACAAGAACAAAAAACATAAGCACATACGCTATGTACGAACCAACGCTTCCCCAATTTAAGACAAAAAAGAGTGTCATGCCTACAAATAATGCACAGCCAAAAAAATGAATAAACACATCTTCAACATACACCAAAAAATGCTTACGAACCTCCTCGATAATGATTTCCCCATCTTCGAATAATGATTCTTTTTCCATAGATTATAACGTAAGCATATAGCCAAGCAACACAAATGAACCAAGCAGAAAAACAGCCCGAGCAATTCTCACAGCCTTATCTTCAAGCCCATATTTATACCACACATACAAAAGCAATAATGCGAGTGGTATATACACCACAAGTGTAAATACAAACAGTGCAGCAGAAATCATTGTTGAACTCATAGAATTATTTGTTATCTAGTATATCACTACATGATTCATTTGTATGTCAGCACTAGAAACAGTACACTTACATCATGAAACCTGGACAAGAAAAACAATTTTATCATTTACCTGAAACTAAAAATGTACCCGTGGCTACATACAAAAGCTCACAGAACTTAGATACGAGATATTCTGTATTAACAAATGCACATGAAATGCAACCTACTTTTGATTTTTCAGAAATACAAAGAAGGTACGAGCAAGCCGATCCAACAATGAGACTGCTTCAGGCTCTCGTTACTCTAGATGAGATAACTTTCACCAATGATGACTCAACTTGGAAATCTTCAACTAATGTACGTGAGCTACGAGTAACAATTGGAACACAAAAGCTACCAAAGGATATTGCATCTCTATTTAAATGGGGAACCACAACACAAGAAGCAGAAAATATTGTAAAACTTGCCCATGAAACTTCGCACGTCTTACAAGCAAGAAAGCAGTTCACTAACGACTGGGTGCGTCATACTAAGAAAGAAAAGGTGGCTGGCGGTAATGCTTCATACGCCTTTATATATCTCTATGACCTATTATCTGAAAACAGGAGGACAAAAGGAAAACCTGTTACAGGACTACCAACACTACCTGTATACCATGCGCAAACTGAACAAATACGAACAAGACTTGAGCATGCCAACGAGGACCCCACTACGGGCATTGATGTACAGATACTCGAAGACATCACAGAGCTCATTGCTGCATACTTACTGAGCGATGAATACTTTGCTTTTAGATTACAGTCATCAGGCGTTGATGAAGCGTATAAAGAAACAATTACTAAATGCATCATACAATTGGTGCACATGTAGAATATTGTTTATAAAAAAATATTCTACGCTTATTAGTCTTGTTAACGCTGTGTCCTAAATATATAACTTAGACCCTTCACCTATATGTTCAACCTTGTCACCGTTAACCTTAATCGCTTGACCATCTTCTAGAAAATATATTTTCCAAGGGTAATTCATATGTGACTGCATATACTCTCTTCGTTTCTTTGTCTTCTCAACATTTGCAAGCAATTCAGCCTCCTTATTGTGAACAGATACAAGGAAATCAACGATCCCTAAGCTAACATGATCTAGCTTCCACTCGGGATCCCACCATCCTAAACCTATATCTGGCACAAGTATGCCATTTCCAGCACTCGCACCAACATATATAACACCCTTAGCAAGAATGTCTTGTAAGTACGTATCTACTTTTGATTTCTTCGCCCAGTCAAGGAGCCAGTTCACATCACCACCGGTAACATCAATAATATCAACACTCTCTAACTTTTTCCTCAATTCCACCTCATCTTCTTTTAGATCTGCAATAATCACGCTAAACCCTCTCTTCTCCCATTCTTCTTTATACGAAGACACCCACAGTGCATGCTGTTCCAGCTTTTCAGGAACAAGTTGTGCAATATGAAATTTTTCTAAATCACTGCTATTTTCCGGAACCCACTCAATTGGATCACCAGCTGTAGGAACGATCGCTACTTTTAGATTCTCCTTGTTGCCAGTTAATTCCAGAAAATCACGTTCAAGAGGAGTATTCATAAAGCCATTTGATGTAAGAAGAAGTTTCATGTTTGTGTATATGTGTACCGTTATATAGGAACTACTTTTCTAATGACTCACCCCGCCACCATTATCTATCTCTTTATAGATTAAACTTTCTCATTATTTCCTCGTTGACTTCATCTGACGGACGACCGTATGTTATATAGCTAAGCTCCTTAAGTGGCTCAATACGGGTTCTATCCCCTTTCTCTGGAGGGTACGTTGCTATGTCGAAGGGCTTTTTTGGTGTTCCGTTTGCCAGAAGACTAACATATGCATGATAGTTATCAATCTTAATGATATCATTCGCTGTAAAAGTCGGTGCAAATTTTGACTCAAGATATTTTGCGTCATCAGGTGAAATGCGAAATACCACCATAGAACCGACGTTACCAAAGACTGCCCCTTTAATATCTTCCGTTAACTGAGAAATGTACTGGTGTGCAACGTTAAGAGAAAGCCTGTACTTACGTGCCTCTGAAAGAATTGAGGAAATTGCAGGTGTTGTCACATTTTGGAACTCATCGATGTACAAATAAAAATCTGGCCGCAAGCTGATATCTGGTTGATCTACACGAGAGAGTGCTGCCTGAGAAAATTTACCGACAATAATGAGACCAAGGAGTTGTGCATTAATATCTCCGAGTCTACCTTTAGCAAGGTTCACAAGAAAAATTTTCTTCGAATCCATGATATCGCGAAAGTTGAATGAACTTTTCTCTTGAGCAATAATTGGTCTCATCACATCGTTTGACATAAAGATGTCAAACTTGCTATTAACATACTGCACCCAGTTCTGAAGACCTTGTTCCCCTGTTGTCTTCTCAGCATTTTGCCAGAACTGAACAATAAGCGGGTTCTTACACTTGGATAACTTATAGTCACGATAATCCTTATCAGAAAAAACACGAGAAATGTCAAGAAGTGTATTACCACTTTCGGGATGCTCCATAACAAGCAATGTTGCATTACGAAAGTACTGCTCAAATCCTGGGCCACCAGATGTCTTCATGTCAAAAAGTTTGTTAAAAATACCAAGAAGTTCGTTCACTATAAATGTTTTTGTTTCTGGTCTATTTCTATCATACTCAAGCATATTAAGTGCCATTGGGCGCACAACATAGCTTGGGTCAAAATAAATTACATCCTTGGCACGCTCAGGTGGAATATTTGCAAGAATATCCTCGATGTCACTACCATGCGGATCAATGAAACAGCAACCGTCACCATTCTTGATGTCCTGTATAATCATATTTTTCAAGATTACTGTCTTTCCTGTTCCTGTCTGACCAATAACATACATATGTCGAACCCGATCCTCTCTGCCGTAGTGAATCTCAGTATCAAGGCCTCTAGACTTATTGACACCGAGAATAACACCTTCTGTACAGAGATCCGTCGGTGCCTGAGACTGGGTATATGTCTGTTCTTTTACATTCGAGACATCTCTTGACTGCATAGGAAAATGAAAAATTGTTGCCAACTCGGAAAGATTGAGAGGGTAACTTTCATCGTCATTCCAAAGTCTATAAGAATACCTATGAATCAATGCTTTTTGCTTATTTCCTTCTACTTCTTTCCATAAAATACTATTGCCATTAACTTCAGCAAATTGAGAAAATGCCGCTTCAAGATCTGCTCGTATTGCCTGTGTACGTGCAAGTGACGTTGATGAGGAAATTATACGTATATTGGTCTCTACAATAGTTTTTGAGAGCTTTTCTTGAACTAGCTTGGCGGCATTTTCATCTACATGGGTAATTTTTTTCTTTTTTTCTTCCTCAATTTGTTCCTTTGTTTTTGTGTCAAAGAGTGTACCAAGTATATATATGGATTCCTTAAGAACACTTTGTTTATCTATTGTTCGTTTCAATGTCTCACCTTTTCTTAGGTCTTCAAGCATCTCTCCAAAGCGTTTTGCAAATACGTCCCCAGCAGGCCTAACAAGCACCTGTAACGCGAGACCTTCGTTGTCTTTTGCTATTTTTGTAAACGATGACATGATAAGCGACATAGGATCCGCTTCCATCTGTGTATACGTCTTTATTGGTAAAACAGGATGAGTACTATGAGAGGCGTACGAACAAGCAGTAATGGCGTGATTGTGAAAAATATTATAATCTTCACGCTGTTCCTTTACTTGTGCGGTAGGGAAAATACCGAGAACAACTTTTTCAAAAAGGGGTGCGTAATCTATATGTACCGCACAATAAAATGACAGTGTCGTTGCCCCATTAGAAACTCCAAGCTCAAGAGAGTAGTAGTTCTTTTCTTTGTTCATTACATCAGAAGCGAGTGCCTGCATGGATGCATACCATTGTTCCATAAGCCCCATCATCTCTTTCATTTGTTTTGTTTGTCCTTCCGGAGCTTCAGGGAGAACAATCTCAAAAAGTTTCATATGAAGAGCCTTCCACTCTTCTTTTGAAAGGTCATTTTTTATCTCATGGCCAGAGATTAGGTACTGAACAACAAATCTTTCAAAATCATCTTCCACTTCAGGATCTGAAAGTTCCTCTGCAACATGAAAGGCGTTACGAATCCCCTTCTCTGCCATCACTTGAGAAAGCATGCGAACTTGATCATCTGTCTCACGCGGAGATAACCACTCGAGCAACCTATGCTTCTCACCACCGGTCATCTGAGCGACAGGCGCAATAACACGCTCAACAGGAAGCGCCTTATACTCTTGCACAGTCTCATGCGCTCTGTCTTTTTCAGTAAAACGTGACTCAAAACCTTTTGCTCGCTCCATCTTATCCTTGACCTGTTGACGCAGATATGCGATCTCTTCTTCTGGTGTAGAAAATTGCTGATTCATATGAACAGTATATAAGGATAGAGGTAAAGGAACTAGTGGACAGAGCCTGCTGCAAAGCTCTTAAGTCTTTGAGTGCTGCGGATGGGAGTTACCGGTTATGCCTTTATTGCCTCAGTCGGCAATGTAATTGTTTCTTGAGATCCGGTAACTTTAGCTGTTGCAGCCAATGGCTCACCTGACGAAACTTCAGTCGTAATAGTCTCAGTTTGTGTTGTAACTGTTTGTTGTTGTGCCGATACAGGAGTTTGTGGCTTGGTAATGTCTTCTTGATTATGAGTTACAAATGTAGCATCTTGTGACAATTCTTCATGAGAAGCCAAATGTGTACTAGTGCTAGGAGTTGTAGCTGACGGAGTGACCACAGGTTCAGCAATAACATCAACCACGGTCGGTGATGGTGACTGTAATGGAACATTACTATGTGGAATAGGTTCAGCAACTGTGACTTTTTCATGTGCCGCTGCTTCTGCTTGCATTTGTAACTCTGTTAGACCCATGTTTCCTGACGAAGGAACCTGTGGCACAGGTTTCCACGAACTTACAGGAGGAACCACACCTGAAGGGGTAGGTGGGGTGTACGTAGGTGCAGGTATTGGTGTTGGATAAGGTAATGGAGATGGCTCAACATGAGGCAATGTCGACAGTGGCTGAGCGAGTGACTCTTGAGCTGGTTGCACAGACGCCGGTTGACTTTGTTGCGAAACTTGTACAAATGAAGGATTTTGCGTTGTTATTTGATTTTGGTCTGGCGGAGAAACAACACTCGTCTGAACTACTGGAATCTGGTCAGGAACATCACCCGTTGACTGCTGTGCAACAGGCAAAACAGATGGAGCCGTAATACTACTCTTCACAATAAGCACAAGCAGTACGATAAAAATAACACCAAGAGGAATAAAGGCGAAATACAGCGGTAAAGAAGTTATAGTTGTAAGCAATCCATCCATAAAATAAAATGTTATTCTAAATAATTATCAGTGTATATCTTAAATAACGTCATTGCAAAGGAAGGACTCATAAGATGAGTCCTTCCTTTTGTGTTCTTACCCAGAAACACACCTTATGCATTTTGTACTGAAGGTGTCTGACCTTCATTCTGAGGAGGCTGCTGCTCGTTAGGAGTAACTTCAACATCGTCAGGAACAGCATCACCTTCTTCCTGAGCTGTATCAGGTGCACCATATACAGCTCCACCAAAAGCAAGTATCGGATAAAAGATAAATGGTAACAAAATAAGCCCAACTGTGAACAAGATCTCAAAACCAAAACGCTTACTCAAACGGTACGTCATGTATATTGCTACAACCCAATTCAAAAACGGGACAAAATATCCAACTAGGTACCACCACGGAACCCCGACAATAATGGTAAGCACGTACAAGTTATAAAACGGAATAAGCGCCTCCCACCACGAACGCCCTGCCTTCTTGAAGATTATACAAGCTGACACAAGCATCAAAACCATGACCAATATAACTGGCAATACAATGGCCCAACCGAAAAGCGAAACTAACCCTAGGAGCCCAATTTGATTACCGAATGAATAGTCACCGTACATAATTTTTATGAAGTTACATTACAATAAATAGCCACATGCTAAGTATAGCAAGGTTACTATGTGGAACATACCCCACACGTACACAGCTGTTAACAGTGAAAAACAAAAGTTTTTTATAAAATAGACAGGCCGTGTACCGTTTCGATAACTACTTTGTAAGAATCTCTGCGTCACCCTCTGTAATAAGAATCGTATGTTCAAAATGTGCTGACTTCTTATGGTCTTTGGTGATAAATGTATACCCATCGTCAGCTAAATACACTTCATCTGTTCCAAGGTTGACCATCGGCTCAATCGCAAGGACAAGACCAGGAACAAGTTTCGGGCCTTTGACACCATCATCAAAGTTAGGAACATATGGTTCTTCGTGCACCTTGTACCCAACACCGTGACCCGAAAGGATTTTTACTATACCGTATTTCTTTGGTATAGATTTCTCAATAGCACAGGAAATATCGTTAACATACCTACCGCACTGTGCAGCTTTAATTCCAGCCATTAGTGCCTCTTTTGTAACGCGCATAAGGTCTTCGTCTTCTTTACTAATCACCCCAACTGCTACAGTTCTCGCCGAATCAGAAATCATCCCTTTGTGGGTTATTCCACCATCTAGTCCGACGATATCACCCTCTTTAAGCACATAATCACCGCCAATTCCATGTACGACTTCATCATTTACAGAAATACAAATACTGCCTGGATATGGATATGCTGCCCCGAATGGCTTGTAGTTAAGAAATGCAGGCCTATCACCCATGTCTATTATCATCTTGTATACAAAATCATTGAGATACTTAGTGGTTACTCCAGGCTTTACTTCTTTTTCTACTGCATCAAGAACACGAGCAAGCCTCCTGCAGCTTTCACGCAAGATAACTATATCGCTTTCATTTTTTAATTTGATGTTATAGCGCATGATGTTTTGATTGGAAACCAGCTTACTAGACAAGAAGGGATAGAGATACCCATACTACGCTAAAAATCCAAGTTTTTCAACTACTTCTTGATGAACCTCTTCAATTGTCTGTTCGCCGTTTATATGTAACACAGTATACCGTGGGTCATCACGATACACCTGAAGCGCAGGCAAAACATCAGTTTCGAACCAGCTCAACCGTCCAGATATCTGATCTTCTTTATCATCTTCACGCCCTCTTCCTAATAACTGTGTTCGTGAACGTGATTCAGAAACATCAAGATAAATAACTACCGGATTCTTGAATTGGAAAAAGGTAACAACACTATGCAATATAGTTGCCTCAAACGGTTTACGTGGTGCACCGTCTAGAATTACAGATTCGTCGCCTTGCAAGGTGTTAATAAAAATATTCGACCAATTCCATACAGCTAGGAATTCAGGCTGCAACCCCCCCTTCTCATTAATGTCACGAGAGAGGTGTGAAGCATATGTATCTCGAGTAATAAATTCACGAAAACCTCCCCCTGTTGTCACATGGACAACAGGAGTCCTGTATTTTTCTTCTAGGAATGACTTGAGGAGTTGTGCTTGTGTTCCCTTCCCACTTCCAGATCGTCCAAGTAAGATAAAAAATTGTTTTCCCATACGTTAAGCTTATCATATTTATTACAATAATAAGCAGTAAGTGAAAATAATTCTCAATAAACCATGAAAAATGCTAGTGTCCTCCCACAACAAGAGACAGAATAGATTACACCAACCTACGCGCTTGGGCTACCCTCTCTTCTCGTGTCCCAGAAATCACTTTTACATTAAGATGATATTTCCTCACAACGTCAAACAGGGTTCTTAAAAAATGATTGTTAACTCTATCGATATAACTCCTATCAATATCGCGTGTACCATCATCAACAAGAGGGACAGACACCGCTGTTGGTATAAAAAGATACAGATCAAAAAGTTGAAGTGTATCCTTCATCATGCCTTCAGTTTCATCCAAGAACCACTTTGGAATAGTTCCCGCTTCATACGCCACACTCGTATAGACAAAATTATCAATCAAGCATCTATCAAAAATTATGTTGTACTCGGTGTTATGTCGTATTTGCCCAAACATAAAATCACGAATTGCCTTTTGGCTTTCATACGAAGTCTTCTGGTTAACATTAAGACCGTCGCGTTCTATGACATCGCGGTATGTCTCTTCCTTCGTTACATAGTGTGAAAATTCTTGAAGAAAATCTTTCACGAATGTTGACTTACCAGTATTTTGTGGTCCAATAACTGCAATTCTCATATTTCCTATAATACGATATTGAGGTTGATTTTTACAAGGAATAAAGCCACCCGGAAACAACCCCTTCGAGTCTACATATACATGTTAGAGAGAAAAATCGTACTACTTCTCCTTGCTAAGACCTTTAGTGATCAACGGCACAAGAAGTGCCTTCAAGGTAGAAGGGTTTGAAGCAATAACTTCAGATACATCCACAGCTGCCAATGCGGTGTGAGGTATTTTTCCTGCCAAAACTTCGATTGTGACAAAACCCTTCTTATATCCAAGGACAGTTCTTAGGCTGATTGCCCCTTTTCCATATTGCTCAATCTGATCTTTAAGTTCAGAATTGATATCTCGTCCAATCTCCGTAATAGTCTTATAGCACAATTCCTGCTCCGCAGACATCGTATGATCTGGAGGCATAGAAAGAGATGGTTGAGTATATTCGTAACTGGTGGTAGCTGGCGACGTGTAACTGTAGCTTGTCGCTGAAGGATTAATGACAGCCGGTGACGTGTAACTGTAGCTTGTCGCTGAAGGAGCATACGAAGCATTATGTGAAGAGTTTTCGTAACTAGAAATGTTGTAGTTATCGACCGTTGGTGCTATACAATTACCATCGTTGTCATCACAATTCCCAAGGAAACTACCTTGCGACGAAGTTTCAGGTAAATGTTCGTTCAAAATTGTCTGCACTGTATTTTTTACTACATCTTCCAGGGCGTAAAAATTTTTGACGTCACCTTCTGATAGCGGTGCCGACTTCTTGTACTTTACCACCTGCTCTCCACTCTTAGAACCAAGCAGGGTAACAGTAAGAGCACTCTTCTTACTGCTTGAAGAGACATCAACCTCAACCGAAGTAACACCGAGCACCGCGAAAGCATCCTTAAACTTAGACATCAGGTTACCTTCTATTTTGGCTATAGTTCTCTCTAGAGACTCTTGCAAGGATTCTGGTGCTGTCGCAACTGGTCGACTAATATCTACTTCATCAAGAGCTTTAGCCTGGCCAGTCGAAGCTAGGCCTACTGCAGCAACGAGTGGGCCAACTAGTTTTCTAAATACACCTGGAACTCCCCCATCTCCTTCGAAATTATTTTTCTTCATATAACAAAAGTATACATCAGAACCACCATAATTTGCATATTAAATTCTCTATTTCTAAAATAAATCTGGATAGAGTATGATTGTTACACACACCGTTAAATTTAAGAACTAAGACCATGTTCTAAGAAGACACTTCAATCTGTATCTCATGTCTTGTATTCGTATTTACAAATAAGCAAAAGCGCGGCCGAAGGCCGCGCTTTTGCTTTGTATATCGGAATTCCTAAACGAATATTTTGGATGAGGTGCAAGACGTGGAGTTAGAGAACATAGACGTAAAAGCTGACACAGAACAAAAGCCGACCACTTCGTGGTCGGCTTTTGTAATTGTCTGCGTAAAGTCTGCGTGCCGCATTCCTAGTTTCCAAAATTACGATGCGCGGAGGAAAAATTTTCTGTAACGAAGTAGTTCGTCAAAATTTTGGAACCTAGTACTCTCTCATTGAAAGCTGAGCATCAACCTTCTTTATCACATCAAGAATAACCGACACAGCAATAAGAAGCGATGTTCCACCAACTTGCACCGCAGTGAGACCTGTAACAGCTTGAACGATAACCGGAAGGACCGCAACAACACCAAGAAATACTGCCCCGAAGAATGTCACACGACCCAAGATATACCCAATATGTTCTGCTGTTGCAAGACCAGGTCGATATCCTGGAATAAATGCACCATTTTTCTGAAGATTCTCTGCAGTCTTCTCTGGATCAAAAGTCACAGCGGTATAAAAGTACGTGAAAGAAACAACAAGGAAGAAATAAATACCTCCGTAGATCCATTGATTAGAGAGTGTAGAGCTTATTGTTCTTGCGATAGATTGTAGAGACGCACTCCCAGATGTGGCAAAGAGCTGAGAAATAAGTTGTGGGAAAATAAGGATAGAAATAGCAAAGATGATTGGAACAACACCTGCCTGATTGAGACGAAGAGGAAGATATGTCGCTGCCCCAAGCCCGTTTGCGGAGCCAAGCTTATTTTGTCGTGCATAGGTAATTGGAACAGGACGTTCTGCTTCAGTCACAAACACGATACCCGCAATAACAATAAGGATAAGGAGGATAAGTCCTACGAGTGTAGGGATATCTGCGGCAGAAAACGTTATAAAATACTGACTGAGATGTTTAGGAATTGCGGCCACAATACCTGCAAAAATAATAAGTGAGACACCGTTACCAATACCCCGCTCATTGATCTGTTCACCAAGCCACATCATAAGCATTGTCCCTGCGGTAACAATTGCCAGATTGATTACCATTGTTGTGTGATCCATAGGTGGAATTACATTCTGACGAACAAGAAGTGTAAGAAGTGCAAAACCCTGAACTACGGCAAGAGGAAGTGCAAGTATGCGACCATACTGAACGAAGCGTCGACGACCTGCATCACCTTCTTCCTGATACATTTCCTTAAGGCGAGGAGAAAGCACCGTTGAAAGTTGCATAATGATCGATCCTGTAATGTATGGGCCAACTCCGAGCATTACAATAGAAAAACTAGCAATGCCTCCTCCAGAAAGAATGTTAAGGAGTCCAAGAAGACTACTACCCTTCTGATCAAAAAGCCCAGCAAGAGCAGATGCGTCAATCTCAGGAATTGGAATAGACGCTAAAACACGAGTAATAACAAGAATAAATACGACGAAGAAAATACGATTACGTAGTCCGCTGTCTGAAAAAATAGCCTTAATTGTTTTCATAATTGTCCTATTCTATCATATTTAACAACTGTTAGCCATTGGTTCCCATTACCAGATTGCGCTATAAAAATATGAAAGATGCACGCAATAATCAAAAAGGAAAGCGCCAGCCCTGTCGGGTTGGCGCTTTGTAGCTGTCAGAAAAGTTGCCCCACCGGCCCTACACCCCCTTACAGCCTCGGCTGAGAATGGTGTTGCATTCTGATTGCTGGACGATCGGCGAGACCTTTGTACCACCAACGTCGAACTCCATGTCGATGACGTTGACCCACAGTTGGCCAGGCGTCACAGCCATGAAGCTGAAGTACAGTGTGCCGTTCTGACCAGGGCCAACGTACATGAACGGGCCGTTGATGCTTGCTGTTCCGTTCTGTTCGATGAACCCAGGGCTCATCACGCTGCCGTTCGTGTTGAACGTAAGTTGCGTGAACATGCACCCGGATGGACACACCACTTTCACAACGACCTGTACCGACGAGCCGACGTCAAGGTAATACACGTTCGATGATGGCGAAGAGACAAGCGGAAGCTCTTTGCCTTCGACGAAGATGACATTGACCTCGCCACCTGCAACGACACCGGAGCTCAACGCACCAAAGTCGTGCATTTGCACCCCGACCAGCTTGAAGGAGAACTTCTTGCCGATGGGAGCAGTCGCGAGAACATTGCCCTTGATCGAGAACGTCTGTGGAGGAAAGGACTCCTGCGCCTGCCAGCCGTAACTGAAGTCGATGATGAGCCGCCTTCCTTCAAAGCGGACACTGTAGTTCGTGAGACGGTTGTTGAGATCACCCACGCCATCGACCAACTGCACGGTCTCTTGGTCGAAAAGACGAGCAGCGTCATCTTCATGGATGTTCTCAAAGACCAGCTGCCCAACAGGCTTCCACGTATTGGGAAGCCACGCTGCCCGAAATGCCGCAATCTCGACAGATCGCTGTCCTTGGATGGCGGTCGACTTGATGGTCGGCACATTCGTGAACACCACGTCCGCCTCAACAGGCTTGCTGACCGTAGGCACTGGCGGCTGTGGAAAAATCGAAGAAGAAGCTGGAGCAGCCTCATCACCTCCTCCACCACAGGCAGATAGAACCATGAACAGAGCCATGGAGATGAGTAGTAACGTTCTGGGCACCTTGGCCTCCTTTTGATGAAAATAACGTTAAAAAACAACATGCGGCTATTGAAACCGCAAACATCAACCTATCACTAACATTGACAAATGTCAATGTTGTCTCTCTTATGATGTAAATTCACAAATCCTAAGTAGGACGATCACACTCTGCTATACTGTCCCGATGTCTAGTCGATTCATTCATGCTGTTCAAAAAATAGTACGAATGTGTACTGTTATTTTTGCGATTGTGGGTTTTACGCTTACAATAGGATACTTTGCCACCCTCATCGGACTAACCGACACAAAAGGTGTCGTGGATGTTCAGACAAAAAAATTCATCAAAAAAAGTGACAACACTGTAGTATACGAACCATTCCCTCTTGCTCATACTCCTGAGTGGATCGCGTTCAGGCAAGCAGTTGCTAAAGATACACCCACTATTCAAAGAGTGTCGAAGTTAACAGGTGTCGACGAACGTCTTCTTGTTGCTATTCTTGTACCAGAACAAATGAGACTTTTTCACACTGATAGAGCTGTCTTCAAAAGCTTCTTTGCACCTCTTAAGGTTCTTGGTAGTCAAAGTCAGTTCTCATGGGGAATATTTGGTATAAAAGATGATACTGCACGCGCTGTAGAACTTCATCTCATCAACAGAAGTTCACCCTTCTATATCGGCACACCCTTTGAGAAAATACTTTCATTCAATGAAACAGCTTCAAGCACACTACGTATCGACAAAGAGCGATTCGCTCGTATCACCGACGAACACAATCACTACTACGGATACTTATATGCTGCATTGTATGTGAGACAGATTGAGACACAATGGAGAAAAGCCGGTTTCCCTATCGAAGATAGACCAGAAGTGCTCGCAACGCTCTGGAATCTTGGATTCCAAAAATCAAACCCACACAAAGACCCTTCCTCTGGTGGAGCGCTTATCAATATAGGTACGAACGAGTACAGTTTTGGTGAACTTGCTCGGCTCTTCTACTATTCTGATGAAATGATCGAACTATTTCCGAGAAAATAACAAAATACTGTTCGGAAGAGTATGAACACAAAAACAAAAGCGACCATCTTGTGGTCACTTTTGTTTTAAATTCTAGAGACGTTTGAAACTAAATTCCACCCTCGCCGCAACTGTCATTCTTGATAGCGCGTCGTGTGAAGTCGTAGACCATACCTGTTTGTGGCATATCCTTTGCACCTTGATACAACTTTACCGCTTCCACTGTTTGGTCACCATAGAATCCTGTAGCAGGTCCGACAAGGAAGTCTTTACTAATGAGGAAGTTCTGTAACTTTGTTACTGATGTATTCTCAGCGCCACGGTGAAGATTCATAGGGAGGTCAACACACACTGTTGAAGCACCGAGGACTGTAGGTGACAACGACCTCTGTATGAGAAGTTGTGCTGCTGCGACTGTATGCTGTATAACTCTTGTTGTCGTTCCTACACCGTTTACACACGTTATCCTTCCAGTGTATGCACCGGGTGCGGACGGAAAGAATGGCGCACTTCCGCTTGCAGCAGAAGAAAATATAGAATACGCGCCACCGTTTGTAGACACATCAAAGACACAACTATCAGCACCGACAGACGTCCAACTTATAGTGAATGGAGTACCGACTGATGTTATGGTCTGTGATGGTGATTGAACAATATCTACGATCGGGGAACCTGAAACAATGTGTGTCAAAGTCTTAACAACTGATGTTGCTCCATTTGCCGAACAGTTAACTCTAAACAAGTAAGTCCCTACTGATGTTGGAGTAAATATAGCATTACCGGTGACCGATGTGCCAGGGTGGACCGTCCAACTTGCCCCATTGTTAAGTGAGTAATCCATTGTACAAGAAGTTGCCCCGGTCGATGTCCACAACACACCGAACCTAGCTCCGACATCAGTTGTTGTTGCACCTTGGGCAATTGTCACGGTTAATGGTACTACAGGTGGGGTCGTAGTTGCAGTAACTACGTTTTCCACTGTGACAGTTGCAACATTGCTCCAAGGAGACTCTAGTGTCTGTGCTGAAGGAGATGACGGGGTCAGAACAATTTTTGCAGAGATAGTATGAACTCCGAGAGTTAGACCAAGGGCTTGCGCTGTTCCGTAACGATACGTAACCTGCCCATTATTTGATTCAGTAGAATCAATTTTAATGATATTAGTTCTTGTGTATGATACACCATTAATTACGCCAACTGTTGTCGTGCTCACAATGTTGATAAGAAGTGAATCTTGAAGACCAAGACTAGTCCTTGTAACTTCAAGCTTAGGAGCTGCAACAACAGGCACCTGCGACTCTGGCACAACAACAACATTTACCACATTACTCCAATTGCCATTGACCGGCTGGCACTGTGGTGTAGAAATCAAAACAGAATATGCACATGGAGGATATGATTCTGTTCTTACTTTGAATGAATGAGTTCCTGATGTTAAACCGAGAGAACCCAGCGTCCCCTGCCACGACCCCAGAGAAATAGAACCACCTTGTTGAAGTCCTCCACCGACGACAGTTGTTGGTAACGATATGCCATCAACCTGTAGATTAAAACTACCAAAAAGAGGCGCAGGATATGTCCATGTAGCGCGGAGCGTTTCGGTAGGAAGAACGCTTGTCTTGGAAAGTGTTAGAACGGGCGCAACTGGTGTCGTAGTCGTCGCATTTGTACACACTGTTGTCGCTTTTTTACATCCAAGACTTGAGTCATAAACATAGGAAACAGTACATCCAGGTGCTGGCGGTGTGAAGGTTACCCCTTCTGGAAGTGGACAGTTCTGTGTTGTAGAAGCAACAACCGTCATAGAAACAGGAGGGCTCCATGAGGAGTCAGTAGACACACATCCATTCACTGGACAGTCGGGAGTAACAGTGTCACTTGAGATAGCTCGAGCTTTTACCTGGAAGACGTGAGACCCAAGAGTAAGATTGCGTGCAAATGGAGTTCCTGTAATATATGTCGCTGTGGTCGCAGGATATTCTTGTGCATCAACCTTAAGAACATATAGTGGGCTAACAACACCAATGGAAGGAGTCCACGATGCAATAAACGACTCCCCTGGAGTTACGGTATTCTTTGAAAGTGAAAGAGTGGGTGCAGAGAGAGATGGTGTCTGAGTTGCTGCCCCTGTGACGGCAAAACTGACTACGTTACTCCACGGAGAAGTGACAGATTGAACTGTTGGTGATGATGGAGTAAGAACAATCTTTGCAGATGCTGAGTGTGCTCCCACGCCTAGGTTAAGCGACAGCGGAGACTTATAGAGCAGAGTTGCAAGTCCAAGTGGATATTCTGTAGAATCAATTTTGATTACATTGCTTCTAGTATATGTTACATCGTTGATCACTATACTCGTCGTTGTACTCACTAAATAAAGAAGCATAAGATCATCTTGTTTAAAAGATGCCTTTGTAATCTCTAATCTTGGAGCAGCTACTGATGTTGTAGATGGAGGTGTAACAATATTTACAAAATGACTAACTGTTTTAACAACTGGTGAAATACCCCCTGTCGGATAGCATGTAAGTCGAACAGTGAAGATCCCCGGGATTGTTATAGTTCCCCCCACATCAGAAGGAAGCAGGGACAAGCTGCCATAAAGAGTGTTAGAGTTTGTCTTCCACACAGCACTTCCTTGTGCAGATGACTCAAGAGTACAAGAGCTAGCATTTATGGATGACCAAGTAATTGTTACTGGTTCCCCTGGCTGAGTACTGACTTTGGACTGTGAGAGTTCTGTCGTAGTCGTCGCATTTGTACACGCCATCGTTGGTTTCTTACATCCAGCAGTTGCGTCATAGATATACGAAATTGTACATCCTGCAGGAGGCGCAGTGAAGTTTGTGCCTTCAGGAAATGGACAATTTTGTGTTGTAGAAGCAATGACGGTCATTGTAACAGAATTACTCCAAGCACTTTCGCTAACAGGTGGTGTACACTGCCCAGGTAAAAGTCCTGACATAGAGCTAGGATTACAATCTCCAGAGATCTTCGTTTTTACTCGAAGTGTATGACTTCCAGGTTTTATGTTCGCCAAGTGAGGCTTGTCAGTATAATTTGGAGGCATATTTTCATAAAGTTTGGTTCCGTCAACTTGAAGAAGATGGGTAGTCACACCTGTGTATCCTGATAGTGTTGTCCACGACGCAGTGAATTGTTCTCCTGGAGTGAGTATTGCCTTAGAAAGGGAAAGGGTTGGGGTAGGAAGAGAGAGAGTAGAAGAACTCGCAGAAAATTGTGCTGGAAGTGTTACAGAGACTTTCTGAAGTATTCTATCTGCCCACGCTGGACATACGGTGCCTTTTGACGGTGAGCAGGTATTGTGTAACACAAGGAGGGCGGTGTAGGTTCCGGGTTGTGAGTAGGTATGGCGGTATGTTTTTTTAACAAAAAGACCATCATCTGATTGTACCTCATTATCAGGTATTCCTGACCAGGCATTATCTCCAAAAGAAATTGAAGTGGAATCAGTGTTACTCTGACTTTGTACGTAGAAGGTGACGGTATTCCCTGCTATGTTTCCTACAGAAATTTCTGGATCGTTAGCAGATAAGGATGTTGTACATGTTATTTGCTTGATAAGTGCGCGTGTGTAACTCGAAACAGTCCCGGAAGGATAGATGTTGTTATCTTTTTGGAATTGTTGTACTGCTTTTTTGGTTGCTGGACCGTAGTAGCCGTTTGGGGTTACCAAAAGGTATCCTTTGGAGTTAAGGAATTGTTGCAACAAGGTAACCTGACCGTTTGTTTTTTGATCTGAAGAACCGACACCAATGGTCTTGGTGATTGTAAGGCATGAGGTCGGTAGACTTATGGCATATGTGCTGGTGAATAAAGTAATTACCAATAAAAGACTGATAATGCTGCCGCTAATACTACGCAGACTTGAATATTTCATAATATCTGTAGTGTACCACAAGAGAGTCGGACTACATGGTGAAAAAAGAAAAAGTTGGTCTAGTGCAAAAAAATAAACAACATTTATCCTCTTCGTTTTATATTTATTTACTCAATTTACGCCTTCAGATCTTTTGAAACTTGCAACAGATTTTAGCCTTTGTCTTTTAAGTAGAGAAATGGCTAAAAGGTGAGCTGGTGTACCAGGGATACCAGGTTCTGATATTTTGATAAGTAAATAAATGTGACAAGTCTCTCTAAACAAAGGTAACCACTTCATACTTTCTGTGTGCACAGTACAAATGTTTTATTCCAACAACATTTAAACAAAATGTGACACTATATGGACAATAACAACACCAGTAGAAGTCAGAGTGTTGGCAAAAGTTTTCATAGTACAAATTCACAACATCTAAAACAATAAATCGCACAAGTATATAAAGATGCTAAACATAGCAAAAGCGTCCACAGTGGTGGACGCTTTTGCAACTTGATTCAGATATTAAATGAGACTAACAAAGACTATTTTATTTCTTCTTCTTAGCACCACCCTTCTTAGCGGCTTTCTTATCAAGCTTCTTCGCCTTGTTGGCAGCGATCTTAGCAAGTTGTTCGTCTGACTGTGGCTTTGCCTTTACGGTAACAGTAACTGTTCCGCCAGCTTTCTCGATCTTCTCAGTAGCTGTAGATGAAGCTGTACATCCTGTAACCGTGACAGCTACAGAGATATCTCCAGTTCCAAGAATCTTAACAACAGGAGTCTTACCAAGAGTCTTCTTGATAAGTCCTTTTGCAATAAGAGTTGCTGGGTTAACTGCGTCACCCTTTGCAAACACATTGAGTGCTGAAAGGTTAACAACCGCTTCTGGGCCTCGGTAGAATACTGATTCAGAACGGTTCTTACCATGACCTCGAAGCTTAGGGAGCTTCTTGATGATGTCACGCATAGCTGGACGAACACGGTGTCCGGCACGAGCTGTCTGACCCTTACCTCCCTTACCTGCAGTCTTACCACGCTTACCACCACGAGCGACAAGCTTTGATTTTTTGTGCGCGTGATCGCGTCTTATTTCATGTATTTGCATAGTCGTTTAGTTATTTGTTGGTAATAGGTGCTTCTACAGGAACTTCAACCATCTTTGTAGCAACAACAGGAGCCTCGCCGTGAGCATATGCCACTTGTTCGAGTGCCTTCATTGTTGCACGAGCGTTGTTAAGCTTGTTCTTTGTTCCTGAGTAGAACTTTGCAGTAACATTATTGAGTCCAGCAAGTGCGAGGATAGTACGAGCAGATGAACCAGCGATAAGTCCGCGTCCTTTGTTAGGCATGATCATTACTTCTGATGACTTGAACTTAGCATCTATGTCATGTGAAAGTGATTTATCCTTTGAAAGCTTGATTGTCATCATGTTACGCTTTGCAGCCTTGAGAGCTTTTTCAATCGCAACCTGAGTATCGAGTGCTTTTCCTGTTCCTAGACCGATGCGTCCATTTCTATCTCCGGCAACGAGCGCTACAGAAAGAGTAAAGCGACGACCTCCTGAGACCACACGAGTCACTCGACGAATACTGATAGTCTTGCTATCAAATTCTGGCTTCTCACGTGGAGCACGTGGTGGACGAGCTCCACCTTTACCTCCTGGACGGCCACCCTTACCTCCACGCTGTCCACGATTTGCAGAATCTCTAGCATCTCGTTCATGAGCAACCGCAACATTTCCTGTTGCAACTGTTGATGAAGTCTGAGCAGGTGCTTCTACTGGTGTATTAGTTGTTGTATTTGTTTCTGACATAGTTTTAGAAGTTAAGTCCACCCTCGCGTGCACCTTCTGCAAGCGCTGCTACTCGACCTCGGTACGAGAACCCGCCACGATCAAAAACGACTGTGGTAATATTTTTCTTCTTTGCCTCTTCTGCAAGCTTCTTTCCTACTGTCGCAGCTCTTTCAACTTTAGTCATCTTTGCATCCAAAGAAATATCTGACGCTGACGCAAGCGTGATCGCAAGAACATCATCAATAAGTTGCGCGTACATGTAGCGGTTAGAACGAAATACAGCGAGTCTTGGGCGCTCTCCTGTTCCTGTTACACGAGAACGAATCTTCTTGTGAAGACGTGCTCGCTTTTCTGTTTTAATACTTGTTTTCATATAGTTATTGTACAGGCTATGCCAAATTATGCTGATTTCTTACCCTGCTTACGACGGATAACTTCATCACTATAACGAATACCTTTACCCTTGTATGGTTCTGGCTTCTTAAGTGAACGTACCTGATTAGCAAAGAGTCCGACCGCCTCTTTATCAATACCTGTGATAGTAAGCGCACCTTTTTCAGCAACGACAGTAAGCCCCGCTGGAATTGTTTTAACTACTGGATGAGAGAAGCCAAGAGAAAGATTAAGGTCAGAACCTTTAACATCCCACTTGAATCCAACTCCTTCAACAAGAAGTCTCTTACTAAATGGAGTCACAACACCTTGAATCATGTTCTTCAAGTGTGACATGTATGTTCCCCAGAGTGAACGTGAAAACTTATCGTTTCGACGTGGCTCTGCTGTGATGATGCCGTTTTCTGTTTTGAAAGTGATTTCATCACGAATCTCGCGCACAAGTTCTCCTTGTGGGCCTTTTACACGTACAGCATGGGCATCAAAAGTAACTTCGACACCTGCTGGAATTTGTATTTGTTGTTTTCCTATTCTGCTCATACGTTTTTACCAGATTGTGAATAATATTTCCCCACCGACCATTTCCTTACGCGCTTGCTTATCAGAAAGAATTCCCTTTGGGGTTGAGAACACCGTCATACCATGACCATACTTGAATGATGTAATATCTTTTACACCAGTATAGACACGCTTTGATTGCTTTGACACACGAGCCACGCCATGAATACGTGGCATATCTTTTGTGTACGCAAGCACAACCTCTACTGTTGGCTTTGTCTCCCCTTCTACCTTGTAGGTCTTAATGTACCCTTCATTTTTGAGAAGCTCAAGAATCGCCACTTTCATCTTTGATGAAGGAAGTGTAACGGTTGCCTTCTTTACGAGACCGCCGTTTTTGATTGCGATGAGCATGTTTGCTATTTGATCCATAGAAAGTAAATTACCAAGAAGCCTTTTTAATACCTGGAAGCATACCCTCGTTAGCAAGCTCACGAAAACATGTTCGGCATAGACCAAAATCTCGCATGAATCCGTGCTTTCGACCACATTTAAAGCATCGGTTTACTATTCGTGACGAGAACTTTGGCTTTTTATTGCTTCGTGCAATGGTTGATGTTTTTGCCATTCGTTGTGATAGTTAATCGTTAATAGATAACAGTTACTAGTAGATACCGCCAAAAGCATAATAATGCCCTGGATATCTTCCAGCAACCAGCTTGTCTGAATATCACATGTAAATGCGTAAATGTCTTGTATTTCTACCAAAAACTTACGGAGAAACACGGATTACAGACAGCTTTGTGATAGTACCATAAAAACATAAAAATAACAAATCCTTTGTCGTAAATCAAAAACCTTGCCGCTCTTACCGTGCAATACAAGAACATGGATTATTTGGCAACTTTCTCAACCAGCCCTAGCTCATACAGTCGAAAATTAATAAGATGTGCCTTCTGAGACCAATTATCTTTAAACATATTTTGAAGCTTGTCTTTATTACTGACAACGTCAGCTATAAGAGGTATGTAGCTCGTTCTTTGTGAGACAGGGACCCTATGCTTTAATTCTTCAATAAGTTCTTTCTCAAGCTCTCCAGAAAGACCAAGGACCTCGATTTTAGAAGAAAAAAGGGATTTCTGCTTGTTTGGTAACATTTTTGCGTATGGTTCAAAATCTTTATCACGATAAATCTCATGATAATGCTCTTCATCAAGAACTCGTCTCCTTATCCATGGATATGTTACTTCGGCAATGAGTCTCCTTGCAATAAAAATAATCTCTTCCTTGTCCTCTTCATCTTCCTTTTCACTGAACGAATCAACCTGATCCATAACATCGAGCAACACTTTGTGCTCATGTTGATAAAATGTTTCTCGAGCGAGAACTCGTGGATGTCTTGTATTCAAAGGAAAATACGCACCATGTGCCTGTTTTTCCCTTTCTTGGTCAACAAGTTCCAGTGATTTCTTTGCGGCTAATTCTAGTTTTTTTATAAGATAAAAAGTTTCCACAACAGAAAGAAATAAACCTTAACCTTACATGCACACCATTCTACTACCAATATCAATCATCTGCAAAGATGAGTTGCCTAAGTCAAGATGAATTGGTCTACTGTTGTCGAGAGCCATATGTACTCAAACCGTAATCACTGCATCTGTATTCCCACAATATTAGAATACTCTTTTTCACAGCTTCGGGCGTTGAATGTAAATTTTTTGCGAACGTAATCAGGTCTTCTGAAGAACTTGTGAGCAACCCCGGCTTGACGGCACGTGTCGCAAAAGCTTGCCCCGCTTCGCAAGCAATTGTACTCAGTTTGCAACCAACTCCCGGAGTATGGCCTATCTTTGGACACATATCAACATCATCACCAAACACATGGTCATCGCTCCATATCCCATAACAACCAACCTGTCCGTTTGCAAGCTTTTTAAAGGAAGGACTAGCACAACTCATGTGGTTCCGAGAAGCCTCCGTAGAGCTCGACAATACTAAATCAGTGCTAGTATAAACTTGTGACGTCGTACCCTTGTCACCATTTTCTATAACACTTTTAGACACCGCCTCCTTTGTATCTTTTACACTGTGTAACACAGTGCCGTAAAAACCGTCACAGCTCTTCTTGCTAATCAGCTTACGTGTAGCTATATCTACTCTACCTGTTTGCGCTATGCTATTTTCTTTTTGATAAAGCTTTACAGCTTTCTCAGTCAAAACACCATAATACCCACTAACCTCTCCAGTTAGATACCCTCCTCTCAGTAAGAATTTTTGTAGTTGCGTTACCTCTCCTTGTGTCGTCTTGTCTTTAGACCGAATGCTAAGTATATGAGTAAACTCCATACATTGCTGAGAAGAAGTAAACTTTTGACCATCTACTGCCCCTGACTGGGCAGCAGCCAATGGGTATAATGGGTATCCTGATATCGTGAAAAATACAAAGAAAATAACAACCAGTGAACAATATTTTTTCATATAATGTATACAGTCTTGTTGTACCTTGAAGTATGTTTTACCTAGTACGATTAATTTTACAAAGTTACGCATTATTTTTTTTCATCTGAACCATCTCATACCCCATTCCAACTATGACACAAAATACTAACGCAAAAACAACCCATGGCATCCATGCATACTTTTCAGTGAGCCTACTTTCTTCTGTATCACATGCATCACCCACACCGTCCTTATCTATATCGCGCTGATCAGGGTTGACAACTGTTGGGCAATTATCAGATGCAGTCATAACACCGTCATAATCGTAGTCATCGCAAGCGTCTCCGACACCATTAGTGTTTCCATCTGACTGATTCGTGTTAGCAACTGACGGACAGTTATCGAGGCTATTTGCAACACCGTCACCATCAGAATCTTTTTCTTTGTAGAAACCATTACTAGATGGGGCAAGGACGGTCACTTCGTGCTCTGCTTTTTTTGAAAAAAGATCAATTGGTGGCGTTGGTAACATTTCTCTCCCGAGAGGAGAATCTGCATACAATCTGTATGTTTCTTTTGGCAGATAGACAAAACGAACGGAACTCGTAACAACTTCTTCCTTGACCAAACCAACACCAACTTCTGTAAACCGTATAGGCTGTGTGTACGTAAATGAAATCTCAACAGTTTTTGCTGACATCATCGGAAACTTGGCACTACCCCCTTCTATTGTATTTAATATCGGTTTCCCATCAATAACAAGAGTGAATGCATTTGGCATATACGAGTCACTTGTCGTCCTAAATACAACAGAATCCGTAGTAAGCGGTTTTGCATAAACTATTTTAATACTTCCTTTTTGTGTGCCTTGTGACATCAAAGGAAAGTCAAAAGTCGTGCTTTCATCACCGTCGACCAGGGTTCTTGCATCAGAACACGTGGACATACACCCAAGAACACTCTCTGGCGGAACAAGCGTACTCCTGGTAATGACTCTAAACTGCTGAGGCACAGCATCTCCATGTGAATCAACTAATGCGTAATTAGCCTGTCTGCTTAGATTGTTTATCTCCACCACACTTGGCTGTGAGACAGGCAGCTGAGTAACTGGGGCTACCGTAGTATACGAAGAAACATCAAATGCATAACAAAACGTTATACTGCTGACACATATAAGTGACCAATAGAATTTTTTCATAAATACCTACGCTTGTTGTGTTATTTTCTTAATAATAAATGTTGTACTGAGTAGTAAGACTCCTATAGCTACACAGATGAATACACCTAGGGCAACATCACCGACCTGCCACGCATCCCAGAGAATCACATGGGCAGCAACAAGACCGAGCCATATTCTTGCATACTTCCCTTTTTGTAGATTATTCTCTTGAGTTGCCATAAAGAGAATAATAAGGCCGATAATCGTATAGGTAACAATACTGAGGACAGTAGCAAAACCTCCTCCAACAAACTGATGAAAGGCAAGCCAGATGCCTATGGTAGTAATTACATTTGCAACCCACAGACTAGTATACCCAAGATCCTTTGAGACGGTTACAAAGTATGTATACAATGAATAGTAGACTGTAATCGCAAGAATAATCACAACATAGTCGCTCCAGTTACTATCTGTCACAGAATGCCAGTACGAGGACTTTACAATAGTACTCATCGCGCCGACAACACCCCATAACGGCAATATATTGAAGAAAGCAATAGCCTTAGTAACGTTCTCATCATGTGACAAGTAGTATGTTAAAAGTGTAGCCCCTGCTCCAATAAGCAAAAGTGCTACAGCTTCGGCATTACCTGAAAGCTCAATCATAATTGACGTAGCAAGCATACCAAGTGCAACACCACCATAAACAACAAATGATGTATACACATTAGTCACTTTGTACACAAAGAAGAAACCAATTGCATATACGAGTCCTATGACCGCAACGAGGGTTGACTTGAAATCCTCTGGAGCTTCACCAATTACCCACATGAGAACATACCCAGCATTAAGGAGTGCAACAAGTCCATCGACCTTACCTGTAATACCTCCCGAACGGAAAATAGAAAATAAACTTGTAAGATAAAATAACATACCAAATCCAATCACCATACAAATCTCGCCGAACGCCATAGGAGCATCGCCCATACCTCCGGTAATATACATCGAAGAATAGATGCTAATAATCGACAACGCAAGAAAAATTAACGTTCTCCACCTTGTGACAAAAGCTAGCCATACTACGCCAATAGTAACGACAGCAAGGTACATCAAAAGTCCGAAAAAGTTATTACTCCCCGTACTGACAAGAATTGGAACTACGCCAGAAACACATAGTCCAACATGTGCAAGTTCTGTTCTTTTGTATACAAATGCCATAAGTGAAATACAGACAGACACAAGGAACATCAAAAACATTGTAAGTATCGGATCAAATAAGTCATACCCAGGCAATCTTGCTACATAGGTGGTGATAAGAACAACCGTTGCCCCAACGAGATGTACAGCAGAACCCCCAACTAACTGTTTTGCTGCATGCTTGAACCCAAAGACCATGAGGGTTATACCAAACAAGTACCCAATCGCTACTTTCCCCTGTGCTCCAACTGTTGTAAATGCAAGTGACAAAAAGAAAAGGACACCCATCACCACAAGCACTCCACCGAGTTTAAGTAACCAGTCTTCTTTTACCCAAGCAACAAAAGCACTCTCCTTGTTAGTCTCTTGACCTGCACTTTTTTCTGTATGTCCTAGCACTTGTGCCTGCGTAAGCCCTGGTGATGAAATAGCACCCTGCACCTGAACAGAGCTTTTTACGGTTCCAGGATTGTTATTTTTGTATCGAGCCTCAAGTCGCCTTATCTTTTCTTCTGCGCCACTAGCTTTTGACAGCGCTATAACACTTAGGACAATAGCAATAATAGATAGGAATTCCATAGTCTATAAAAAGTTAGTATTTTTATAATACTATTAAGTATAACCTCTTATGTTTCAAATAACATCGCACAACGTAGTCGACATCATATTCATACAGTATTTATATACCACCACATGTTTCGTCTTTAATTGCAGAACGAGTGAAGTCGTACACCATCCCCGTTTCAGGAAGACCTTTACTTCGCTGGTATTTACTGACAGCGTCAACTGTTTTGTCTGCATAAAAACCGGTCACCTCTCCATTTAAAAACCTTTTTTCTTTCAAAAAGACCTGAAGCTTCTTCGTTAAAATAGACTCATCGCCTCGATGAAGATTGCGAATTATGTCAACACACGCAACCGAATCCCCAAGTACCATAGGAACTCTCTCATGTATGTAACTCACTGCCTTTGGAACAGATATATAACCACTCCAGTAATAGTTATTTTCACTCGAACTATTTGATGACGTTACTGGCACTGAGTCTTTTGAAGATACACCGACAAAATCAAAATCCTTTTTGTCGGACCACACATCGAACATCGCACCCTGAGAATCACCAATATCTGCTACTAACGTTGCGTTAACAGATTCACCCTTTTTTAAAAGAACCTCTTCATCAAACAAAACGGAGTATGTCGAATACACCCCAGAAGAAATCGTCGTCACCCTATAGTTCTTACCAAAAATCTTCATACTCATGTTTGTGAGCTTGACCCCATTTGCAGAGAAGTTGGATTGATCAATATTCCTAATCGTATATACAAACTTCTTTACAAGTACGTCCTCGTTATTCCCGACTGTAAAACGGTACGTACCAATGACTGACTGCTTTGAACCAGGCATGATTGTCTTTGTAACAACTTCCTTGCCAGATACCGATACATTCCCCTGATACTGTAACCTTGCAGTCTTAGTTATCGTGTCTCCGATGGGCACACCACACGAATATGACTTCACTGTTAAATCTGACCAGTATTTTGATTCATTTTTAGTAAACGCTTCGCCAAAACGAGCACGTGAATACACAGGTTGATTCTGGACATCAACCATTTCACCAAGAGAACATGATGAGCACGTCCCGCTTGTTATCTCATCTTCGTTTACAAGTGAAAAATTCTTACTAATGAGTTCGCAGTGATCTTGACCGTGCCCACCTGTGTCCGCAATCTGGTAGTATATACCATCTTCTTTGTCAGAGGCATAGAGTTTATACGTATCACTGCTTGCCACTTTTTGTGAACCATTTTTATTACAAAGCTCAACACCTATCCATAAACCATATCTTTCTGAATGCCCAACAAACTTCTCTCCAACACACCACTGCTGATTCTCATATGTCGTAAAGTCATTTCTTTTCCAGTACACGACCGAAGCTGCTCCGTGCAAAGAAGTCTCGTTTTGCTTTTCCTCTATCAGAAGGACAGGCACATTCAATGGCGCCATATCATTACTACCATGCACCCCTATCTCAGCCTTCCTTGTAGATGAAGATACATATATTTCACTACCGCTCCATAGGCAACGAGTTTTTTTCATACTAGATGCTTCCTCATTTTTGCAGATTGTCATCGCCACTTCTGCTGGGACAGAAGGATACCTCGCAACTACAACCACATCAGCATAGACGATAAGTGGCCCAAGATTAGACCTAGAAGACGTAGCCTGTGTGTAGTTTTCCTGAGTCAGTCCTTTACCTGGAGATGTCCCGGTGCTTACTGGCTGCGTATCAGCAGGCAATATTGGCACAGCAGAGACGGTGACAGGTGCCCTCATTTGTCGATGGCAGCTGCTATATTTAATACTTTTCTTTGTAGATGACAAAACTACTCCAGTAGCAAAAATATTATGACTCTTTTGGAAGTTTTTTAGTGCTTGCTGTGTTGCCGAACCAAAATACCCATCAGGTTCTACAGTGAGAAAACCTTCATCTTTAAGAAACTTTTGAAGCATTGTAACTTCGCCTTTTGTATTTGTATCTTTTGATCGTAGTTTGAGAGTGTACTGAAGATCAAGACATGAGGGCTTTTGTTCAACTTCTCCATCTGAGTTGATGTGTGGGATCTCAGGCACTACTGACATTGCGTACGCAGACCATAATGAGGTGAAGGTGAGTACTAATACAATATATTTTTTCATTACTATCAGTATATAGCAATGACACTGACTCTTATGATTACTATCAACAATAGAGACAGAACTAAAACAAAACGAGCAACCACGTCGTGGCTGCTCGTTTTGCATACTACATCCTGTCTAAGACACACTTAGACAGAAACTATGTATTACCAACTAAATGGTGATGAGTTAACAGTGACTTTCGCTTCTGCGCTTGCAACATTCACACCAGATGCATTGAAGAGGCCGATCTGGAATGACACATCTTGTGTATACCAGGTTGGATTAGTAACCGTAACAGGTATGCCTTGTTCTAGGCGGGTTGTGTTGTATGGTACCGCAATTTCCTGTCCACATGACGCTCCAGCGAGACTAACCATTACCGACGAAGGGCATGTTGACTTGATTTTGAGCGTGTAAGAAGGATCTCTAACATTCTCAAAAGAGTTAACTGGTGCATTAACATACAATCTAAAGATTTCTCCAGAAGCTACCGGCGACTTACTTACCGTGAGGAGTAGTCTTCCTGGTGCAAATGGACGCTTAACGGTTATTGGAGCAATGGCCGCACGAAGATTTGATGTAACTCCTGCGATGTCTGTCGTTGGAGTAGAAACTACAACCCTGAATGACCCCTGCTGATTATTGTTACACGTCCCTGAACACACAGCATCTAAAAGTTCTTTTGTAAGAACAAATGAATATGAGTTACCTCCGACAATAGCAACCGTCTTACTCTGTCCTGTAATACTACTTTCGAGGATAATTGAATATGTTGATGTCTGAAGATTGTCCGTACTCCAATTTACCTGAACTGTATCACCTTCCTGATAAACACTATGCACAGCTGGAGACGTTACTGTAATCGAACCACTTCTTGGAACAACACCGTACGAATAACCAGTGGACGGATTATAGACAATACCAGTTGCAGCTATCTGTGAAGCAGTATAGGTAGAAACTGCTGAAGCAGCAGGAACAGATGAGACTGAGACAGTAGGGATATTTGTGGAGAGTACACGAGATGGAGCAATAGTTGTTACTGAAGCAAGATTCTGCGGTGTAGCATATACAGATGGTGTAGTTGCTTGCGGAGAAATTACTTGAACGTTCACATATGGGTCTGATCTTCCAACATATGTTACACCGTTATTGTTACTATAACCATAATCACTATAGGTATACGTGTTATCAAGTAAATCAGTATCGCAGAGACGTTCATTGATTGCATTTCTGGTTGCTTCACCAACTGACCCTGTAACGCGAAGATCGTTATTCATTTGGAATTCTTTCACTGCTTGTACTGTCTGGTATCCAAAGTAGCCATTTGGATTGGCTTGTAGAAAACCTGCGTTAACAAGCATCTGTTGAAGAATGTAAACATCGTTGTTTTCTGACCCTCTTTGTAATGTTCTTGTGATTTGTGTCTCACAACGGACAATAGGAGCACTGTTAAAATATCCAGCAAATGACACTAATGTCTGCGCTGAAAACACCCCCAAAAATCCAACTATTGCTATAATCTTTTTCATAAGACCCCCATTATACACTACATTAAATTAAATGTCAATATGCACTATTGACAGACAAATTATGTATGATTTTGTACTTTTCTTGGAGAATTTGCCATTCTACGTGACAATACAGAACTACTTACAACGAAACAGCAGCCGCATACGCGACTGCTGTTTTGTTGTGCATATTTCCTTGCATCTATACTCTACCAACAAAGGAATCCGCTCATCTGACACCCTTCTTACGCTTTCTTGAATGGGACACCGAGGATTTCAAAGAAACGTGTCGCTTCCTCCTTTGTCTTCGCTGTTGTTACCATGGTAACCGCCATACCAAAGATATCCTTAAGCTCTTCATCCTTAATTTCTGGGAAGATAGTATGCTCCTTGATACCGAAGGTCATGTTACCGATGTCATCCACTGATGTACGATTAAGGCCACGGAAGTCCTTTGTACGAGGAAGTGCTACATTGAATACCTTATCAAGAAATCCAAGCATACGAGCTCCGCGAAGCGTAACCGCAACACCGATAGGGTCCCCTTCTCGAGTTTTAAATGACGCCACGGACATTTTTGCTTTACGAATTGTAGCCTTTTGACCAGTTATCTTAGAAAGACGATCCATAACGAGGTCGTTACGCTTCTTGTCACGCTTCATCGCTGAACCTGTAGCAACTGAGACAGTTACCTTAACAAGCTTTGGCGCTGCCATGATGTTAGTGTATCCGAACTCCTTTGAAAGGACTGCGAATGATGACTTCTGCTTCTCTGAAACAGAAGGGATTGATGATTTTGTCATATTGTTATAAGCACGATTAGCTGGAATACTCCAGACGTTATACGTCGCTTTATTACCGAATAATAGCAATGATTCTACATGACTTTCAGGAAAAAGTAAAATACTCGTTAAAAAACAATACCACAACCCTTATTTTACTCGTTACAGAAACAGCAAAAATCTCGCCATGGCGAGATTTTTGCTAATTCTTACAAGAGAACAGACCGAGGAACTTTTAGTAACAAGATGTGGTGGTAGAACTCCATGTTGTTCCCATTGGACACTTAACCGTTATCGATTTCGTGGCAACAGGACTTGCAATACCTCCACCATTGAAGTCAGACCAGCACTGAGCTGTGAAGTTAAGTGTAGATGGGGTTGTTATACCGCTCGCAGAAAGTGTCGAGGTATTATCCGTATTTTTAAGATAGGTGATACCTCCACTATCTTTTACCTCACAACTCTTTGCATCAGTTGAAGTGAGAGTGTAAGTAATATTCTTAGGATAGATAACATCAGAAGTAACTTCAACTCCACCAACGGTTATTGAGAGTTTCGCTGAAGGAGTACCATTATTATTCATTTTACACTCCCACCCATCCCAAGTGTAACCATTATTACAAGAAAACTTACACTTATTATTAGGACTAATAGTTGCGCCATACGATGTTCCTACATGAGTATACGGAACACTACTTGTTAATCCTTGATCGCTACCAGAAACTTTTGTGGCATTAATAGGAACACTGCCTGCACAGGAGTATGTATTATTAGGGGTACAAGTAAAGCCGTCCGATGTTGTACCTGATGGACAAGCAGAGCATGACCCGTTGTTAAGGTAGGTATTCCCTGTACAAGTAACTGTATTGTTTGCACACGATGTACCATTCCATGTAGTGCCGGTAGGACACACTGCTGTTACAGAGACACTATCAGATGCACTATTTCCTGTTCCGTTGTAATCAGACCAACACGTTGCATGTGCTGTAAACACCCCTGCTCCTGGCGTTGCATATACCGTCTTACTTGTTGTATTTGCACTCTTATCAAGATACACAGGAGAACCTCCAGACCCTGTTACACTACAACTCTTTGCATTAGTTGAGGAGAGATTGAATTGCACAGAAGTGCCCTGTGTCACTGTTCCTGATGGATATGAGGTAAGGGATACTGTTGGTGTAAGAGATCCGGTACCACCACTGGTTGTAGAAACACAAGAACTTCCTGTCCATGTATAGCCACTCGCACAGGTATACTCACATTTTCTTGCTGTATTTGTGAGCGAATAAAGATATTGAGATTCAGCGTAAACTACAGAAGATTCATCTCCCTGGTAAACTATAGAATTTGCAGGCCTATCACCACTACATACATATGACGACTGGGTCTCAGCCTGGTACTCTTTCGTAAATGTAAATGGAGTATTCCCAGAATAACAAGTAGCAGTGACTGTACCACCAACAGTGGCAAGCTTTAGCTCATTGTTAATAAAGATCTCATTATTCCCTTCTATTACATTAGCTCGTGAGTAAGAAACACCTTCGCTGTTTGTAACTTTAATGTCACAACGATCAACATTTTTAGCATTGAAATACATAACAAATAATCTTGGATATGTATCGCTATTAAACATCTTTTTATTAACAACTGAAAGCTCAACACTTACCGGAGCACAGTACTCAAGGTAATTGCTCGTGCTGCCATCGTAAAAGAAACTACCTATACCAACCTGGTCTGCATAAACACCCCTTTTAATGTTGTTACCTTTACATGATATATTACAACTTCCCCATGAAGGAAAACCCCAAGTCTCCCACGTCTGAACGCCATTAGCAACAGATGATCCGCGCGGGTACTGTGCTGGATATGGGTCCGAAAGGAAACATGACCTGGTACTTGCAATACACGAAGAACCCTCGTAATGGTAACCAACATTACACTGAACACCTCCTTGATAATCGGTTGCATACTGACATGCCCCCCATTGATTAGTTGTCGTATTGTAATACTGAACACCCGCTGCATTGTTAAGCGTACAAGCCTTGCGATCAGAAACACAAGCACCACCTTCCTTGTGAAGACCAGGAATACATCCTTGACTTACCCATGCACCCCACGCACTTCCTGCCCAGGTACGCTTATACATTGTAGATGTTGCATCTGCAGGAAGCGACGCAAGATCACTTTGTGAAAGATAAGGAGGATAACTTACTTGAACCATTGGAGCACATTTCTTGTTAGTGTTACAAGAGTAACCATTATCACACGCACTATCTGAATAACAATCTCCTGAAGTATTTCCAACCCATCTTACAGATTGACCATTAATAAATACACTTCCTTGAGATGAACAAGCCGCCCCTACTCCTTGCGCATTAGTTTGACACTGAATGCCTCGCTGTGACACTCCAGCAATCTTCCCTTCATTACCTTTACATGTCTCTGTGAGAGTAAGATTACCGCTGTTGTCTCTTGTGTAAACATTTGCAGTAACCGAACTTCCAAACGAGGTTGGACTATTAGCACACACAAGACCAGGCTTATTAGGGATATTAATATTCGATCCTGATGGTGTCCCTGTTTCACTAATAGCAACAGAAGTATCAACCACACAATATGCTGATGCACCAGTTCCTGTCACCATATATCCAAGAGGACAGGAGGTGGTGTTACCAGTCTGATTACACTGTGTACCAGACCACGATGCACAGTGCATTGACATAACACAGACACCGCTAGTATTACGAATATAATATCCAGGACACTGCGGAACAGTAGGACTATTAACAGCCACGCATGAACCTCCATGATATGTATTACCGGCAGCACATGAACACTGTGTTGTGCCATTTATTACACTTGCTGTTGCGTTAGAAGGGCAGGAACCTGCTGTTGTTGGCTTATTACACTTGACCTCACTATCTGTGGAAGATAACCTTGACTCAACCCAACCTGACGGACAACCCATAGATCCTCGATAACAATACTGTTTCCCGTCGGATCCATAACTACCTATCATATTAGAACCAGCAACGTTACAATCGGAGAACGAACTCACAGGAACAGCTGCAACAAATGACTGAGCACCTTGTGCAGTGATAGTGAGCGCAACAGGAGACGAAGTACCGTTAGTATTCACAACATACACTTGATAATTACCAGGCACGAGAACCTGTTGCTGGCATGATCCATTACATACATACTCTACAGGTGTCCACACAGAAGGAACACTGAAGCTAAGATATTGTGAGTTAGACTCGATTGCCATATTAGCTGTATATGTTCCAACAAGCATAGAAGATCCTCCGACTTTCTTAAGATACACCTTATTCCCTGTTGAAGTAAATCCAGTTCCATATATACCCACCTGTGAAAGAACTGATGCAGAACTAACAGAAAGACTAGAAATAGAAACAGGAGGCTGGTTTGAAGCAGTGATCACAAGTGGCCTTGCGTTGCTTACAACCCCTGAAACACTCTGCACGGTTACCTGGTAGGTTCCTGGAGTTACCAGCATAGAAATCGGATCACAAGGGTATGGAGCACCACAGCCTGAGGCTTCACCATTTAGACGCTCCGGTATCTTCACAATGAGCATACTTGAAGAGACGAACTGAACTGGTGGATTTAGGATGCTTGAGTTTGTTGTACCAACTGGAAGCTGGTTCATCTTTACTTTTGTTCCATTTGCAGTAAAACCTGACCCGTTGATAGTGACAGTGCTTCCGACACTACCTGAGTTTGGAGAAAGTGAAGTAATTGACACATTTCCAGTTGTAGTCCCTTGAGTTACTGTAAACTGCTTGAGATTACTTGAACCAAGACTATTAACAACTTTTATTGAATACGTTCCTGGTGTGACTGCTGTAAATGCTTGGCAAGAGCTTATCCCTGTAGTGCTCGAAGAAGGGCACGACACATTTTGGGGCACAGTAAATGTGAGTTTACCTCCCGTAGGAGCAGAAAGATTTGATGCGACAAGATAACCTGAATCACTTAAAACTGAATTCCCCGTTGCAGAGAAACCGACACCTGTAAGTGTTACAGAAGTTCCTACTGGGCCAGATGATGGAGACACTCCACTAATAGTTGGTGCTGGGGAGCATGGCACATGGCTTACAACACCATTACAATAATAAAGAGGTTCCAGTGGCGGATTTGTAACATTACCACTTGATGCAAATACCACCTTCACGGTCGAGCTAACTACTTGATTCTGTGTATTTCGCGCCTTATAGGTAGCAAGAACAGTACATCCATAGTATGAAGAATTAAGCATTCTTGTATTAGTTCCAGCGAAACGTGTACCAGTTACGTTTGCACCAAGCCATGGTTGCCAGTTCTCCTCTACAAGACTTCCTCCTCCTGAAATTCCACAATTCTCCCCAGAGATAACATACCGAGCACTAACAGAAGCAGATCCTGTTGTAGTCCATGACCATGTACGAGCATAGAGTGGGTCAATAATCTGACTCCCTGTTGTGTCATCAACGATAACCGCGGCTCCACTTTGTGATCTGCCTCCAAAAGAAAGATGAACTGACAGGTTGCCTATTGTTGGAACCGATGGAGGTAATGGGTCAGTTGGGTTTAGGGTAACAGGTTCGTCTTGGCTACACGAGACAGTAGAAATCTTTGCCCTTGTTATTGGACCAACAACACCATTTGGTGTTATACCATTTGCTCCCTGGAACTCTTTTACAGCAGCAACCGTTGCGGCACCAAAGTATCCCGTAGGATCTGTCCTTAGATACCCTTTATCACTTAAGAAAAATTGAAGGTCAGATACCTGTCCCCCCGTCGTCGAATCCTTAGAACCAAAAGACATGCCGACTGTAAGATGTACACACGATGACACATTGTTTGAGTCTAGCGTATCAGTAAGTGTCTCTGCTCCCGCAAATGTGAAGAGAGAGAACGTTAAAAAGGAAGCCGATAAGAGAGAGATAATGGTTTTTTTCATAAATTAATAGTTATAAATTTAGTGTAGCACCCGACGCAAGAAGACAGAGTGAGTTGTTCACACGTTGATGAGGATGGAACTGTTAATAAAATGAAATCTTATACAGGAATAGGAACCTACAAAAAACAGTCACCCTACTCTTCTCTGACACAGGATATAAATTTGCTATATAAACCTCGTATCTTTTCATAACCAGCAAAAGGGCGACACTAAGAGGTGTCGCCTTTTTGCTTCTACCAGTGTATATCTGACGGCTAGTCAGCCTTCTTTGCAATTTTCTTCTTAGCCGGCGCCTTTGCAGCTTTATCAGCTAATTTCACATTAGAGACATGGATTGGCATTGCAATCGATATAATACCACCCTTTGTCCCAGCTTTTGTCGGACGAGTATGTTTCTTCATCATGTTTACCCCTTCGAGGACTACACGATTTTCTTCACGAAGCACCTTAGTAACTGTAGAGAACTTTCCTTTGTCCTTTCCTGTTGTTACTATTACTTTATCTCCTTTTTTTACGTGCATATATGTTGTATTAAAATTTGTAGTATGTATTTGTATTAGCCGACAGCTACATGCTACCAGCTAAAAGCTGTCCTAAATGATTTCAGGTGCAAGTGATGCTATTTTCTTATATCCTTCAATGCCAGTAAGAGAAAGCTCTCGAGGAATTGGACCAAATACACGTCCAGCCTTAGGCTCCTTCTTGTTCTTATCAACGATAACAACAGCATTGTCATCAAATGAAATGTAAGAACCATCCTCACGACGAACCTGCTTTGTTGTACGTACAACAACACCGTACACAACATCCTTCTTCTTTGTCTGCTTGCGAGGCTCCGCAACCTTAACCGAAAGCACCACCATATCGCCAAGAGAAGCGTAACGACGCTTACTTCCTCCGAGCACCTTGAAAACTCGTCCGCGCTTTCCGCCTGAGTTATCAGTGATTATTACGTTTGTTCCTGCTTGTATCATGGTAAGTAATTAATGGTTAATAGGTAATAGTTTTATGCCTTTTTGCCAAGAACAGTGAAGTTCTTATCCTTTGAAAGTGGGCGACACTCTTCGATGATCACGATATCGCCTACTTTATACTCATTTTTTTCATCATGAGCCTTGTAGTGCTTGTCGATCTTGTAGTACTTACCGTACTTCTTGTGTGCAACATAGCGATTCACATTCACAACCACAGTCTTGTCCATCTTGTCAGATACGACAGTTCCTGTGAGCTTCTTTCTACTGATTGTTGGTGTTGTTGTTTTCATAAAAATATAATTAACGTGCGACGACGCGAGTCTTTACAGGAAGCTTACAGCCCGCCTTACGGAGTGCTTCACGTGCAATTTCCTCAGACACACCGTCGATCTCAAAGAGTACTCGTCCTGGACGAACTTCAAAAACGTATCGATCTGGATCTCCTTTACCCTTTCCCATCGGCACTTCTGCAGCCTTTTGAGTAACAGGACGATCAGGGAAGATGCGGATCCAAAGCTTTGCAGTCTTACCAGCAGAGCGTTGTGCGGCACGACGTGCAGCCTCGATTTGATTTGCAGCAATACGAGATGGGGTTTCTGCCTTAAGACCAAACGATCCAAAAGAAACAGTAATACCACGTGTCTCTGGTCTGTTAAGCTTCGCCTCTGACAATCGGGCGGTCTGCCATTTTCGGTGTTTTACTTTCTTTGGGAATAACATACGTTTTTAAATTAATTACTTATTACTATTACTTGCCTGCCTGTGGCTTTGAAGTCTGGTCGAACTTCATACCACGGTAGATCCACACCTTAATACCAATCACACCGTAGGTCATGTTAGCTCGCTCACGTGCAAAATCAATGTCAGCACGAAGTGTCTGAAGAGGAATACCTCCACGCTTAATTTGTTCTCGACGAGCCATTTCAGCTCCACCAAGACGACCAGAAACGGCAATACGAGCACCCTGCACATCACGATTCGCCATCACCTTCTCAATTGTGGTCTTGAGAACTCGACGGAATGGGAGACGCTTTTCAATGCCTTCAGCAATCATTGCGGCTACAATAGCAGCATCAGCTTCAGGGTTTGATACTTCAACGATATCAAGCTTAACATCTTGAGGAACCTCGATCTTGAGACGACGCATTTCTTTCTTGAGAGCAGCTCTTAATTTTTCTATACCATCCCCACCGCGTCCGATAATCATACCTGGGCGTGATGTATGAATGATTATGCGATATTGCTTCTCACTTCTTTCCATCTCAATAAGAGAAAGATACATCCCTCGCAGACGCTTTGTGAGCCATGCACGAACAAGAACATCAGCACGGAGGTGGTCAACATAATTTTCTGATGTCTTTCCGAACCAACGTGATTTCCAGTCACGGATGATTCCAAGTCTATGTGAATATGGGTGTACTACGTGTGTCATATATTTACTTTGATTCTTTTACGGTTGCCTTAGCAAGCTCGATAACAACCTTACTTGTATGCTTATGAATTGGAAATGCACGCCCCATGGCTCTTGGCATCCATCTTTTAATAACAACCCCTTTATCGACAGTTGCTACTTTAACAACAAGACCTTCTGCAGGAACTCCAGCATTCGCAACGGCAGAGTCAAGAAGTTTCTTCATTGGAAGAGCACCCTTCTTAATTAGGTGAGAGAGAATACCCTGTGCCTGTGCTGCACTCTTACCTTTAATTAGATCCGCAATAAGACGAACCTTACGTGGTGCCTGTCGATAGTTGTTAAGTGATGCTTTCATACAATAAAATTATTACGGATTATTTCTTCTTGGTATCCCCTGCAGCTTTTGCAGTCTTAGCAGCTGATATTTCAGCTTCTTTCTTCTTCTGATCAATCTCCTTCTGCATCTTTCCACCATGACGAATGAACTTACGTGTAGGAGAAAATTCACCGAGCTTGTGACCAACCATATCCTCAGTTACAAGAACTTCAATATGTGTCTTTCCGTTATATACGCCAAAGGTAAAACCAACCATTTCAGGAGAAATGTCAGAACGACGAATCCACGTCTTAATAACGCCTGTATTTTCTGGGCGCTTTCCAAGTACCTTCTTGAGTACTCGTTCGTCTACGTATGGACCTTTGTGTAGTGATCGTGTCATGGTGGTTAAGTTGGCTTATTATATCAGATTTTTGTTGAAAGTAAAGCGTTTTTTGTGATTTTCAATAAATTATTTCTTCTTACGAACCACACGTCGTGTAACAATGTGTACGTTTGAGTATTTCTTTGGAGCTCGTGTCTTTCGGCCTCCTGTTGTCTTACCTTGCTTTGTCTTTGGACGACGTGTTCCTCGTGGCTGTGCTCCTTCACCTCCTCCGTATGGGTGATCAACTGGGTTACGAGCCATTGCACGTGTCTTCGGACGAATACCGAGATGGCGTGAACGACCTGCTTTACCGACATTTCTAAGACGATACTCATCATTAGAAACTTCACCAATACATGCATAACAAGTATCAATAACCTTGCGAACTTCAGTAGAAGGAAGTTTGATTGAGGTGTAACCACCGTCATGTGCAACCACCTGCGCATATGTACCAGCAGAACGGACAAGTTTGGCACCAGCACGAAGCTTAAGCTCTACGTTGTAGACAAAAGTTCCTACAGGAATATTACGAAGCATGATACGGTTACCAACCTCAAGATCAGCCTTTTCTGAAACAACAAAAGTATCGCCTACCTTCATTGACTTTGGAACAACAACATAGCGCTTAGCACCATCCTTGTATGCAGCAAGAGCGATGAATGCTGATCTATTTGGATCGTATTCAATAGTCTGAAGCTTTGCAGGGATATCCATCTTATCGTACATGAAGTCAATATCACGATATGACCGCTTATGCCCTCCTCCTCTGTGCTGTGATGTGATACGTCCGAATGAGTTGCGGCCAGATGTTCGCTTAAAACCTGATGTAAGAGGCTTATACGGATCGTTCGTCGTAAGAACACCTCGGTAGGTTACCGTGGTCATCTTACGTCGTGATGGTGTTGTTGGTTTGTATGTTTTCATATGCGCTTAGTAATTTCGGTAGTTATGCGAGTGCAATCGTATCTCCCTTCTTCAAGAAAACAACAGCCTTCTTGATGCCAGCTTGTGTACCCCACTTACCACGAATAAAAGTATTCCTGGTGGGCATGTTGGTGATGTTAACTGCAAGAGGAGTTACCTTGTATTCCTTCTTAATTTCTGCTGACACAGTATGCTTTGTCGCATTCTTAGCAACAACAAATGTATACGCATTAGCAGTTGACTGCTGTGAAGCCTTCTCGGTAATACGAGGAGCAAGTATTACCTTACTAGGTGCTACTGCTTCTTTTGTTTCGGTTGTGATAGTCTTTTTTGCCATATACATTTAAATTACTTACTTGCCTGAGCGGTAGCTTTAGGGGCTGCTTTAACAGAGATCTTTGAAGAAAGATATTCGATGGTCTCCTCTGGGTTTGCAATCACGAGGTAACGTGTATTTGCAATATCAAGAGGGTTAAGATCCTCAACATTGTGAAGTGTCATGTACGGAAGGTTACGGAAAGCACGCTTTGCGGTATCATCACCCTTCTTAACAGAAAGGTACACGTTATTAGGCTTCTTGTAGCAAAGAGTCTTGAACCCGTCTATCGTTGTGAGACCCTTCATTGCAGCATCGGCCTCCTTTGTCTTACCAGAAAGTTCTGGCACAGAATCAACAAATATAACCTTGCCAGCCTTAACCTTTGCAGAAAGGAGCGAGAACAGCGCAGCAACTTTCATCCCCTTAGGAATTGTTTTCTTATAGTCCTTATCAACACGTGGACCAAAGGTAACACCACCGTGTCTCCAGATTGGAGAACGTGAAGAACCATGACGAGAACGTCCGGAACCCTTCTGATTCCAAGGTTTCTTACCACCTCCACGAACCTCTGAACGATCCTTTGTGTGGGCAGTACCTGCGCGACGGTTAGACGCTTGAGAATAAAGCACCTGCGATACGAGGTCAGCATTCCAAGCAGCGCCAAAGATAGCCTCTGGTACTTCGAGAGTCTTACTTACCTTTCCTTCCATTGTGTAGATATTTACTTTCATATTCGTATTACTATGCCTTAATTTCTACGACTGTTCCACGCTTCCCTGCAACAGCACCCTTAATAAGGATAAGCCCATTCTCAGCGTCAACATCAAGAATAGTGACATTCTTCTGTGTGATTCTGTCACTACCCATGCGTCCAGCCATTCGCTTACCTTTGTTGACACGCTGCTGACCAGTAGAACCAATAGAACCGATTTCACGCATTGAGTGCTTCTGACCGTGCTGGTGCCATCCACCGTGCATACCATGAAGCTTCATTACACCCTGAAATCCCTTACCCTTTGAAATACTAGAAACAGTCACCGTGTCCCCTTTTGAGAAGATGTCACACGCAAGTGTAGCTCCTACTGCGAGGTCGCCGGATGCAGTACGGAACTCCCTAACTGTTGTGTATGCATTTCCTTTAAGGTGTCCAAGGAGTGCCTTTGATACACGAGAGGTTTTCTGTGTACCCTGACCGACTTGAATTGCTTCATAGCCATCTTTTTCTACAGTCTTAAGAGCGGTCACTGTAAGTGGCGTTGCCTTAAGCACGGTAGCAGGATGAACCCTTCCATCTTCTGAGAAGAATTCAGTCATGTGTTGTTTTGTTGCTAGTGTGAATTTCATGGTAGTAATTTTCGTAGGGATGTAATCTGCCTTGTCAGTTATGCCATCTTAACATCAATATCAACACCTGATGGAAGTGAGAGATTGGTGAGAGCTTCGATAAGCTTCGCGTTAGGATTAACAATATCAACGAGACGCTTGTGAACACGCATTTCGAACTGCTCACGAGCATCCTTGTACACGAATGATGCACGGTTAACAGTGTAACGCTTGATTTCTGTAGGAAGTGGAATAGGTCCAAGTATTACAGCCTCAAAACGTCGTGCTGTGTCGATAATCTGCTTAACGGATGCATCGAGAACCTTACTCTCATAGGCTCGTACGCGAATACGAAGCTTCTGTGTATCAGGCGTTTTTGCAGATTTTGCAGATTTTTTTGTTGCTGTTGCTGTTGCTGTCATGTTGTTTAATAGATTGTTAGGTAGTAGGTGGTAGGTTTTAGAAAATCTAGTACCGTAAAATACCTAATTTAATCGCAAATACTCGAGTGATCGAGCAAGCGGTGCTATGCAATGATCTTTGTTACCACACCTGCACCAACTGTCTTACCTCCTTCACGAATAGCGAAACGTCCCTGCTCTTCAAGAGCGATAGGAGCGAGAAGCTTTACAGTGAACTTGATAGTGTCTCCAGGCATAACCATTTCTGTTCCAGCAGGAAGTGTAACCTCTCCTGTAACGTCAGTTGTACGTACGTAGAACTGTGGCTTGTAACCATTCAAGAATGGAGTAT
>CAZBGU010000003.1:0-58904 GCA_964491805.1 uncultured Candidatus Saccharibacteria bacterium | reverse complement strand
ACGGTAAGTGTTGCTGCTGTTGTTGTAGCAAGAGTTGAGGTGCCAGTTACTACAAGCTGGCCTGAAACTGACGAGTTACCCAAGATAGTCGAATTACCGATAGTAGCGTTCGTGGCAATTAAATCAGTAACTGTTCCACTGGCACTTGAAAAATTAGAAAACGAAGCACTAATTGCATTTAAAAATGAAGAGAAGAGCGATGTTGCTGTTGCATTTGCAGCACTCAATCTTTCTACAGCAGCAACACTACTCAACAAAGAAGAGATTGTACCCGTAGAACTGAACAAGATGGATGAGGTGCTATTTGTAGCGTTTATATTACTCACAAAAATGTCAGAACTTGTAAGTTTAGCAATAGTACTTGAAGATGAGATAAGATTATCAAGATTTGCATTTGCCGAGGAAAGATTAGTGATAACAGCATT
The DNA here is from genome assembly GCA_964491805.1 of uncultured Candidatus Saccharibacteria bacterium. Classification (GTDB taxonomy): domain Bacteria; phylum Patescibacteriota; class Minisyncoccia; order Phycocordibacterales; family UBA5272; genus UBA11704. The sequence goes on along the minus strand of CAZBGU010000003.1, from coordinate 58,479 downwards.
AGTGGTCGTTGAGTTTGTAATTGTCAAACCAACAAAAGTTGCCAGATTTGCAAAGAAATTACTAAATGTTCCACTATTAGCAAAGAAATTTGTAGAAGTCGCACTAGTAAACAGTGCATTATCTGCTGTAATACTAGTAAAAATCGCAGAGACGGCAGTTAACAAGTCAGCTACCAATGAATTGAAGAAGCCCTTAGTAGTTGTTGAATTTTCGACAGAAAGACTACCAAAAAGCGCAATCTGTGAATTTAGTTGAGAAACAGTACCGGAAGATACATACAATTTATCAACGGTGCCAGTTGCTACTGCAAGGTTCTGAACCAAGGCATTAGTTGTAGTTGAGTTGATTACTGCAGCATTTACAATCACAGTATTTGTAAGCGTACTACTCCCAATAGAAAACTCATTTACTGTACCCGATGCAGCGTTTAGTGAACCAATAACTGTGACATTGCCGTTTGAAATAATATTACCTGAAGAGTCGGTCAGTAAATTGACGTTTTCAATCCATGTTGAACCATTCCAATAGAACATAGAACCTGTTGCGGAGCCGCCTATAATTGTTCCAGTAGCATTTATCCAACTAGTTGAAGTGCCGTTTGAAATGAGCACTTGACCGTAATTCCCGACAGAATTACTCGAATCGTGTAAACCGCCAGAAATATAAAGATCAGAGACGGTTGTAGTTGCAAGGCTAGAGGTTCCAGAAACTGATATAGACCCATTAAAGATGGCATCACCATTAAAAACAGTAAGCCCACTCATTGTCGAACTTGATAGCAATGATCCAATGAGTGTAGAACTAGAAATTTCAACATTAGAAATCTTACCCGACGTGAAGAGTGCGATTGTCGTAGGTGCCGTTACTGTAGTTGGAGTACTCGCTACAAACGGGAAAAAAACTCCGGAGTATGGAGCTGGTTTTCCATCACGCCCATCCTTACCGTCATGTCCATCTTTTCCTGCGGGACCAGGTATAGGTACGTACTTTGTTATATAAGTTACAGTTGTTGTTGATATATAAATGTTTGCTGGAAGTAACCCAGCTGTAGTGGTGGCAACATTTAGCGCATCGTCTTTTGGAACACTATCAGAGTTTGTACTACCTAGTGCAGGAGCAACGGCAAGCACAGACCCCGCATTACCATAACTGCATCTTGACATATCAAGTGGAGAAAAAAGTGATTCGGTTTTACAATAAAATCCAAGAGAAATCTTATCGAATAGCGGCAATCGAATTGACTTTGAACTTCTTTCAACTGTTTCTGCTGACGTAATCGACGCACCCAAAACAAACGGTCCAAATATTTTGGCAGCAACCTTGTTCTTTGAAAAGAGAGGAACAAAAAAGTTATATTTTCTAATGTCTGTATCCCCCTTGAACACAACCTTGGCAGAAATGCTAGGGGTAAAATTAGAAACAATTGAGTTCAAGTTTTCAAATGTAGAAAAGGAAAAAATATTACTACCAGTCACTTCAATACTGCGTGGAACAGATGCCAGAAGCCGGAAATCGTAATTAACATTATTAGCCTTAGTAAAACCTGACTCTAGGGATGTGCCACCAAAAATCTTACTAGCTCCATTCGCAAAGCTGAACGAAAATCTGGCATCGTCTACACTCTTAGCAACAAATGAGCCAGAAGCTAAACTGGCAATTGCAACACGAAATAAATCAGAAAAATTAGAAGAAGAAAAAGTACGAGCAGGTCTCTTGTTTAGGTCAACAGTAACAGCAGCAGCGAAGACTGTTGAGAAAGAAAGTGACTGTATCAAAAACACAGTAACAAACATAGACAATGTACGGGCAATTCGACTACGAAAATATTGCATGAAGTTGATATAAATAAGTATAGATAAAATTGAGCTAAAGTACATATCATTGTGGTACTAAATTGTGGATAAAGTACAATTTAAAAATCCTTATTTTAAAATATGAAAGCAAGATATCAATCACAGTAGCTCTATATAAAAAATTGACAATTCCGTGACAGAAAATATAAATAAAAATATTCAATACCTTACCAGAAAATACTAACAAAATTTTGTAAGCAAGATTACAATAAAATTTGAGTAAAAAAATGGCAATGTATTTTTTTATTAGACGTTGTCTAAGAGTTTAAATATGTTATTTTATATAGATATTACAGAAACGTAAACATCGCAGGCGCCATCTCAAAGTACAATACAATCAATGCAAAAAAATTATTATGGTTACAGTTAGATCAACTTAGGCAGGTCCAAAACCGCAAATTTTGTCACTACTCACAGTAATCACAATCCCCTTCAATTGTAGCTATCCTGTCTGTCTCTCCATTTTGGAATGAAATATACTTTCCGTTTTATCTAATGCTTTATATTGTAATGCAAAACATAAAACATATAATTTCTTAGAACTTATCTAACTGTTACACTAAGAGGATCTACTAGTGCCATGTAGAAATAACGGGGAGCCTAAAGTTAGTGCATAGACTACATCTATCCAGCATGCACTTGGACTCCCTCTTTTGTTCCCACTCATATATTGGTACACTATTCAAATCACATGTTTGTTCAACTTCGCAATCATACACACTACTCACTACTCAAAGCACTCCCAAAGGTGCCAGATTTGATAGCACAGGCAAAAGCAGCTGGAATGACCGCACTTGCTATTACTGATGACAGCAATATGTACGGAACTATTGAATTTTTTAGCAAGTGCAAGAAGGAGGGTCTGAAGCCAATTATTGGTGTTGAATTTACAATTCTTACACATGAGAGAAAATTTAAAATTGTTCTCCTTGCAATGAATAATGCTGGTTATAAGAATCTAATGCGCATCACCTCAGTTGTTAATGTCGAAAACCCTCTGGACCCTATACTCACCGATAGTGTACTACTTCAATACAAGGAAGGCATACTTATACTATCCGGTGGATTATGGGGAGATGTAAACTGTCTTCTAACGGTAGATAAAGATCTTGCTCGACGAAGACTAGAGTTTTATAAACTAAATTTCCCTGATGCATATTATCTGGAGATTAACTCACAGACAAGTCTCGAAAATAGCCTAATGATACGTTCGCTTACTATTGAATTTGCAAAAGAAACCAACACACCAATTGTTGGTACATGGAATACACACTATCTTCATCCACAGGATAAGCCAGCTCAAAAAATCCTCTACCTCATACATGGTGACGAACACTCTGCTGAAGAGTATAATCATATATTTCAGAAAGATCTTTTTGCATTTGATGTTGACCTTCAAACTAGCAATCCATTCATAGATATTCCTGAGGCACTTGAAAATACGGTAAAAATCGCAGATGCTTGTAATGTCGAAATACCACTTGGCGCATGGGTATTCCCTGCAATTGAATTCAAAAAAAATTATAATGATGATCTTCGAGACCTGGCATATGCTGGTCTTACTGTAAGAAACATGACTTTAACAGATTCGCTCAAAACTAGACTTGAATATGAGCTAAAGGTTATTGCAGACAAAGGGTATTCTCCCTATTTTCTTGTTGTTTACGATCTTCTTCGTTTTGCACGCGAAAATAATATCTTAACAAACATTAGAGGTTCGGTTGCTGGATCTTTGGTGACATACCTTCTCCGGATTACAAAATGTGACCCGATTGCATACAAGCTTCCGTTCGAGCGTTTTCTTAATCCTGAACGCCCGTCTGCACCTGATATTGATATGGATTATGCAGATACAAGGAGAGATGATGTTATCGACTACGCAAGAAAAAAGTACGGGATTGAAAACGTGGCACAGATCGGAACGTTCGGAACAATGATGGCACGAGGTGCAGTTCGTGATGTTGCTAGAGCGTTAAAATATCCCTACATTGTTGGAGATAGGATCAGTAAGATGATTCCACCTCCAAAGCAAGGTTTTCCGGTAACAATAGCTGGTGCCCTTGTTGATATACCTGAATTGAAGGAAGTGTACGATACCGACAGAGAGGTACAGGAAATCCTAGACATGGCTCAAAAAGTTGAAGGCTGTGCCAGACACATCTCTGTGCATGCAGCAGGGACAGTTATATCCCCTCTACCACTTTGGGAATATACACCTATTCAAAAAGACCCAAAGGGTGGAAAAATAATCACGCAGTACGATATGTACACAATCGAGGATGCTGGCTTGTTGAAATTCGACTTTCTCGGAATTAGAAATCTAACGATACTAGGTGATGCGATATCTTTAACAAAAGAACAATACAATGTTGACGTTGACATTGAAAATATTTCACTTACAGATGAGAAGACATTTTCTATGTTGGCGCGAGGTGAGACTATGGGATTGTTTCAGTTGAATGGTTCTGGGATGACAAGATTCCTCAAGGAACTTAAGCCTACGACAATTTTTGATATCAACGCAATGGTAGCACTCTATCGCCCTGGCCCGTTGGAAATGATCCCTGAGTACATACGTCGAAAACAAAATCCGGAGCTTATTCATTATCTTGATCCTCGTCTTGAACCCATTCTTGATCAGTCATTTGGTGTTATCGTTTACCAGGATGATGTGATGCTTATCGCAATACATCTTGCTGGGTATTCTTGGTTGGAGGCGGACAAGCTCAGAAAGGCGATGGGTAAAAAGATTCCAGCAGAAATGCAAGCTCAAAAGGAGAAACTATTTGCCGGTTTTCTTGAACATGGACTATCTCAGAAAAAAAGTCAGGAGCTATGGTCCCTTATTGAACCATTTGCTGCTTATGGATTCAATAAGGCCCATGCAGCGAGTTATGGAAGGGTTGCCTATCAGACTGCATATATGAAAGCAAACTTCCCTGTTGCATACATGACTGCGATCTTGTCAAACGAAAGTGGTGATGTCGAAAAAATTTCAGAAATTGTCTCAGAATGTAAACGAATGGGAATTACTGTACTTCCTCCAGACGTTAATAAAAGCGAGGGAGGTTTTAGTATCGTAAAAGACGAAGAAGGCAAAGAGGAGATTCGGTTCGGACTCTACACAATTAAAAATCTCGGTGTTGATATTTCGGATGCCATTATTTCTGAAAGAAAAAAGGGTCCTTACACATCATTTGAAAATTTTATTCGTAGAATTACTCATAGAAATCTAAATAAAAAATCCCTGGAAGCACTAACAATGTGTGGGGCGCTTGATGCATTTGCTGAGCGAGCTGAAATCCTTGCCAATATTGAGAGTGTCTTAGAATTTCATAAGCATGTCGTAAAAGATAATATATTACAGGACAGCTTGTTCGAGATCACAACTGAATCTTCATTTGTGATGAAAAAAGCTAGGCCAATACCACAAAGTCAGAAGCTTGCATGGGAAAAGGAACTCCTTGGGCTCTTCGTCTCCGGTTTCCCTCTTGATCCTTGGCAGGAAAAAATTAGGGCTCGTAATATGAACATTGAAAAGGTGCATACCTCTACCCAGGATGGAAAGGAAGTTACTCTTGCTGTAATTATAGAAAACATCAAGATAACAATCACAAAAAAGGGCGACAAGATGGGTCTTCTTAAACTCAGAGACTATGATGGATATATTGAGGTGGCAGTTTTTCCAGAGACATTCAAGAGATATAAGCATTTGTGCGTTCTTGATACACCGTTGATAGTTCGAGGAAAGGTATCAACAAGAAATAATGAAAAAACTATTTCAGTCGATGAAATAAGACCTCTTGAAAACAAGGAAGACTAGTCTTTCCTTTAACTGTCTTTGTGTGTGATACTTTTCCACCACATTTTAATGTTTTGCAGAAGAAAATTTGATATGCTATACTATACACATGTTTCAGTTGCTATCTATTGTGCATGTACTACTAGCGATCCTATTGGTTACTCTTGTCCTAATACAAAGAGCTAATACTGATGCGTCAGGCGCTTTTGGAGCTGACGGAGGATCTGGTGCTGCTCTTGAAAAACGAGGTGTTGAGAAATCCCTTCATCGTTTAACGATTATTACAGCAATACTTTTTGTCTGTTCTCTCATATATCCAGTCGTATTTCACTAAACAACATAGATAGTCCTTGTGATTTTTGTCATGGACACACTACATTATAAAGTAAAAATCAATACTTTTGGGGAAAAGATAAAGAGCACATATCGATCACTTTCACCAGAAAGAGTGCTTGTTTTCTTTTCGCTTGTAATTTTATCACTCAGCTTCTTTTTTTCAGCCCTAGTTGTTTTTAATAGGCAATTTCTTGTCACTGTCCCGACATATGGAGGAGAAATAAGAGAAGGGATAATCGGAACACCAAGATTTATCAACCCTGTTCTGGCAACAAGTGAACAAGATAAGGATCTTTCTTCGCTCGTTTTTGCGGGGCTAACAAAGCGAGATGAGAGTGGTACAGTAGTTCTTGATATGGCAAAGTCAGTTCTAGAGAGTGAAGACGGGCTTAGATATACTGTTACACTAAAAAGTAATGCTTACTTCCACGACAAGACAAAGGTGACGGCTGATGATATTATTTATACAATTGATATTGTTCAAAACCCATTAATTAAAAGCCCTCACCGCATAGAGTGGGAGGGTGTAACTGTGGAAAAAAACAACGACGAACAAGTAACTTTCATACTTAAAAAACCTTTTCCTTTCTTTATGAATACACTCTCACTCGGTATTCTCCCTAAGCACGTATGGAAAAATCTAACAGAAGATCAGATAAGTCTCAGTGACTTTAATATCCATGCAATTGGAAGTGGTCCATACAAAATTGACGACATCATAGCTGAATCTGGTATTCCAAAGACTTTTATACTATCCTCACACAAACATTACACTTTAGGTAGACCATATATTGAGACTGTCGTACTGTCAACATATCAAAATGAAAAGTACCTTCTAAAAGCTTTTCAAGATGGGGATATTACCCGAATGCATGGCGTCTCTCCTGAAAAGATTTCAGCTCTTTTCATTGCGTCAAGCAGTGTAAAAACTTCTCTACTTCCAAGAACATTTGCTATATTTTTTAATCCAAACAAATTAACACCACTTGCAGACAAAAATGTTCGCTTAGCACTTCAGTTTGCAACAGACAAACAGGCAATACTGGACAAAGTTCTTTATAAATACGGCAAGGTAATCAATACCCCTTACCCATTTGACAGTGATAATGATGTTTCTGAGTACAATATTAATAAAGCAAGACAGCTTCTTCTTACTAATAAAGCCTTCAAAAAGGCTTCGAGTACACTCGACATAACACTTGCAACTGCAAACACCGACGAGATGAAAAAAGTTGCTGAGATGATAAAGGAAGACTGGTCAAAGGTTGGCATAAATGTCTCCATCGCGATTTATGATGTTTCTGACTTAAATCAAAATATTATCAAGGATAGAGATTTCCAAGTCTTGCTTTTTGGAGCCATAACAGAATCCCCTTCTGATCTTTATGCCTTTTGGCATTCATCACAGCGCACATACCCTGGACTTAATATCTCTAACTATGTAAGTAAAGAGCTTGATGAAAATCTTGAGACGTTACGATCTAGTAAAGATGAAGCTGAACGAACCGCAGCATATGAGGCAATGAGAAAGGAATTTATTGAGGAAGTTCCTGGGATATTTCTTTTTGCACCATCACTTATCTACATTAACGATGACAAAAATGTCTCCCCTTTACCTTTATATAGTTATGATAATTCTTCACGATTTATGTTAATAGAAAACTGGTATAGATATACAGACAATGTATGGCCTAAAGGATATTACAAACCAATACTAGAAATTATACAAAACTTACTCCACTAAATAAACAACAATCACATTACAAATCTTAGACTAAAATTATGAACAACACACAACAAAACACCACACTAGAAACAATACAGAATGGCACAGAGACAGCACAGCAGCCATTTCGACAACAAGGGAATAGAGCCAACAATGGGCGCAATCGAACCAGCCGTCCACCAAGATCAATGGTAGGGCCAAAATTTGATACTACAGTTACAGGAAAAAGAGAGACCGACCATATACCTCCACTCATAAATGGAGACATACGAATTATTCATCTTGGTGGAGTTGAAGAGATCGGCCGTAACATGAGCATGATTGAGTACAAGGACACCATACTTATCATTGACTGTGGTGTTCAGTTTACAGAAACAAATACTCCTGGAATTGACTTTATACTGCCTAACACTCGTTACCTTGAGGAGCATAAGCACAAAATAAAGGGTGTGCTCGTAACACATGGCCATCTTGATCATATTGGATCAATTCCATACATCATGCCACGTATAGGCAATCCTCAGATTTATGCACGACTTTTTACTTCGCTTATGATTAAAAAGCGACAAGAGGAATTCCCTCATCTATCACCCCTCACCATCAATGTTGTTGAACGAGGTGACACTGTTACTCTTGGTGACTTGAAAGTTCGTTTTTTCGGGGTAACACATGCGATACCGGACTCTATGGGGATTATGATAGAGACTCCATACGGTGATATTGTTCACACGGGAGATTTGCGACTAGAACATAATGACGGAATTCCTACTGATGACGAGATTGAGCGATATAAAGTATTCGAGAACCGAAAGACTCTTCTCCTTATGGCAGATTCTACTAACTGTGAAAATCCAGGATTCTCAATCTCTGACAGTGTTGTATATCGTAATATTGAAACAATAATACGAGAAACAAGTGGAAGACTTATTATTAGCACCTTTGCTTCTCAAGTAGAACGAATGCTCTTTATGCTTGAAACTGCAGAACGGTATGGTAAAAAAGTTGTCGTCGAAGGACGAAGCATGAAGACAAACGTCGAGATTGCAAAACTTGCTGACATGCTCAAAATTAAACCAGAGACACTTATCCCACTTGAAGAGATGCAGCGTTACCCAGATAATAAACTTATTATCTTAGCAACTGGTCAACAAGGAGAGGAGTTCGCCGCTCTTGGAAGAATAGCAAACAAGACACATAAGTTTATCCGCCTTACACCACGTGATACAATTCTTATGTCTTCATCAGTGGTACCTGGCAATGAGCGTGCAGTACAAAATCTCAAAGATAAACTGTCCCGTCAAGGCGCACATCTCATTCACTACAAAACATCAGACGTTCACTCCTCTGGACATGCCAATGCGGAGGAACTGATGTGGATTCATCGTAAAGTTCATCCTAAATTTTTCATCCCCGTACACGGATATCATTACATGCTACGTGTCCATGCTGATCTTGAACGTAAACTTGGATTATCTGAAGACAACATCGTTATACCTGACAACGGTATGATTATTGAAATACGAAATGAGGGTAATGCTATTTTGTCTATAAAAGAAAAGGCTCCTAGCGAAATGATTGTGGTTGACGGAACATCAGTAGGAAAAATTCAGGATGTTGTAATGAGAGATCGTCAGACGCTTGCGGAAGATGGTATGTTTGTTGTAATTGGTGTAATTGACAGCCATACGCATGCACTAAAAAAATCCCCTGATCTAATTTCAAGAGGTTTCGTCTATCTGAAAGAGTCTCAGGAACTACTCTATCAGACACGTCTACTAACTAAAAAAGTTATTGATGAGTCGCTTGCACGAGGAGGTTATACCAATCTTGACCAAATGAAACAGGACATAGCAGAGGCCACAACCAAATTCTTATTACAAAAAACTGCAAAGAGACCAGTTATTATACCAGTAATCATAAGTGTTTAGCCTGAAGATTGATTACGACTTCTAATAAAACCAGCTAAGGGGGGCAGCTTTTTGCTGGAATACAAAAAGTATTAACACAATACTCTAAGATTTAGAGATATTTGCTGATATACTCATTACTATATGCATTCCATTCTTCGAAATAAGTTACTCCTCGTCACCTACGCGATGACGTTCTTGTACGCACTCCACTATGCCATACCCTTATTTGCTACTTCGTCTTATTTGCACAAATACTTTAGCTCTTCGATAGTTAGTGCAACATATGTAGCAGGAAGCCTCCTTGCTCTAGTTGCGTCACTAAGCCTCTCTAAATCGATTAAACGGTTTCATACATATAACTTTACCTTTGGAATTGCATTTGCTGAAATTGTGGTTGTAACTCTATTTGGTAACACTGAAAATCCACACATTCTCCCATTATTGTTTATAATCCATTTTGTTCTTCAGGTCTTATTATTTGTCTGTCTAAATATATTTATTGAAAGTTTTAGTGCTCATGCAAAGACTGGAAGTATTCGTGGATTATTCCTGGCCATCTTTAGTCTAGGTGTACTAATTTCTCCTATGATTGGCGGAATAATACTCAAGATTTCAACATTTTCAACACTATACATAGTGGCATCCCTCACCCTTGTTCCTTATCTCTATTTTTTACACCGATTTCTCTACCATATAAAAGAACCCGCATATCATGAGGTGGACATATTTGGGTCTCTTTCAATGGTCTTAAAAGATGTAAATCTTCGAGCAGCACTAATTGCTGAATTTGTTGTTCAATCATTTTATTCCGTTATGATTATTTTTTCACCAATTTATTTGACATCAATTGGTGTTCCACTCACAACGTACCTAACCATTATTTTGCCACTCGCACTACTTCCACTGGTTATTCTTCCATACGAACTTGGTCTTCTTGCTGATAGAAAATTTGGTGAAAAAGAGATGCTTATTGTTGGTCTTCTCATTCTTACCGTTACAACATTCTTATGCGTTATAATTACATCTAGAGACACGAGAATCTGGACACTGCTTCTACTTGTGTCGAGAGTTGGTGCCTCCTTTGTTGAGACAATGGCATTTAGCTACTATTTTAAAAAGGCTGATAAGCAAGACCCATCGCTAACGGCGTTATTTGTAAATATGCACGGTGTTGGAACACTTGCCGTGTCGTCAGTTGGTGTTCTCGTAGCACCTTTTCTAATAAACCGACCACAGCTGATGTTTGTAATTCTTGGTTGCGGCATTGTGTGGAGTATTGCATATGTATTACCAATGAAGGATACTCGATAAAATTTATAACGAATTATATGAAAGAAATCAAAGTAAAAAATAAAGAACCCGTACGAATTAATGTCTTTCTGCGAAATGAAGGTCTAGGATCACGTCGTGACGTTGACACTTTCATTGGTGATAACTTAGTACAGATTAATAATTCTCCGGCAACTCTCGGCAGCAAAGTAAAACATGGTGACATTGTCACGGTTAAGACAATAGCAAAAGACCTCGTATACGCACTCTATCATAAACCTCGCGGCGAGGTTACGGGTAGACTAGATGCTCTACCAGGGTGTGAACCACTGGGCAGACTAGATAAGGAGAGTGAGGGTTTGCTGCTCTACAGTAATGACTACAGGGTAGTTGACGCACTTCTAAACCCAAAATTTGCAAGAGAAAAAGAATATGATGTTACCGTTCGGGAAAAAGCAACACCGAGAGTTATAACCTTATTGAAAAAAGGAATACGAACACAGGAAGCAACGTATGCACCTGTAAAGGCAGTACACATTTATAACGAGGGGTACTCGCTAAAGATTATCCTTACAGAAGGCAAAAAGCATGAAATACGTCGCATGTTAAATGCATTAAACCTTACCGTTGCGTCACTTAAACGGATCCGTATTATGTCATTTGTGTTGCATGGGCTAAAACCAAGAGCAGTACACATACTCTCAAGTAAGCAGGTGACTACACTACTTAAAGACTGCAACATTGGATAGTTTAACAAATCTGATATCCTTCTGATTTCTTTTTTGCTATAATAAACCCCTCCTTCTCTAACTCAAGCAAAACCTCACTTAGTCGTTTATCTTTTGGTAATACTTCTGAATTAGTTATAGCGAATAAAACTTTTGCTCTTAATTCTCTAAACGAACCCTTATATTTTGACTGTGTACCATAACGCGTGCTTTTTGTATTATGTGAAATATTCTTACTTTTCAAATATGAACCAAAATCCATAAGTGCGTAATACCAACCACGAGCACCAATAGATTTAACTCTTTCATTTTCTTGAAGACGCAACAAGTCTGCATAGAGAGAGTCGTCAGACACTTTGTTCTTATTTAAATGGAAATGTTCGATAAGAGCTGTTCTTATGTTTGTCTCAAGAACAGGATGAGAAAATCGATTGTAGGCAAAAGCCATGATAGCTGACGCCGTATACACTCCAACCCCAGGAAGTAAGAGGAGGTTATTAAATTCTACAGGAACACACTTATACTCACGTGAGATTGATAGTAATGACTTAGCCCTCCTTTGGTACCCTAGTCCCCGCCAGAGAATGAGGACGTCATGAAGTGAACTTTTTGCCAGTGATTTTAAATTTGGATATTTTCGTATCCATTCAAGATACTTGGAATGAACTCTACCTACCTGAGTCTGTTGCAACATGATTTCACTCACAAGAACACGGTATGCACTTATATTTTTTCTCCAAGGGAGATCATGGCGCCCATGCTTGTGGTAATGTGTTAGCACCTTATCAATGAATATTATGTCATCGCTTTTTATCATGCAAAAATTATTATATACATGTTGACTCAACCACTACGAACATATGAAAGTGTGAATAACTTTTACTTTATCACTTGAGTATACCACGGAGTGTTGTTACACTTATATGTAGGCAGTTGTTTCATTATCAGCTAAATAGAAAACAGAATGTCAAAGACGACAATCCTTGAAGTCTATCAAGATAAGAAAGGTCAGTATCGATTCAGACTTCTCGCTAGGAACGGAGAGCCTGTATGCGGATCAGAAGGATACGCAAAGAAATCAGGAGCGATGACCGCAGCAAAGAAGCTTGCTGAATGGGTAACAAAGGCCGAACTTGTCGATGCCGATAAAAAAGCAGATGCGGCTTCAAAAACAACTGGGAAGCAGCCCGTAAAAAAGGTTGCCAACAAGACGGGGGCGTCAAAAGTTGAAGCGAAGACAGCTACCAAAACAGTTGTACCGCCAAAAGCTTAGGAAGCAACCGAACGCATCAAACATAGACGTCTCTTAATTGCATTTTTGTAATAGGAAACAAAGTAAAAACCGCCATACTTACCAGAGGGGCGGTTTTTACTTATGTATGACTTATACTTTTATTCTTGAACTCTATATACACAAAATTAATATACTATTTACTTATTCACTAAAAAATAAAGAATAAGAAACAAAGCTGGTAAACTCAAAATAAAAGCAAGAATCTGCCTATCCTTCAAAGTCATTTTTTATACATTCGTGCACATAATGTCCTGCATCAACACCTGTTGTTGCAAGTGACTGCATAAAACGACCCTCTTTACGAAGAGACGGATTAAGATCAACATTTACAACAATATAGTCATCATTATGTTTAATAAAATCAATACATGCCGGACGAGTTAGACCAAGTGCCTTATAAACCTTCTTCGCCATAGAGCGCATATGCTCCTTTCTAAATTCAGGTGCCTGCAAATGAGGCTGAATTCTGGCTTCTTTATGAGGAAGTGCGTCTGGCTCTGGAAACGTATCTACCCACAGGGGTGTATACACCTCTTCATTTCTAAAGCGAGGAAGAACAGCTATAGACGTTGTGTGTTTTTTCCTGTAAGTAAGAACATGTGTATCTATGCCTTTTCCATGATAATCACGTAAAATTGTCTCGAGATCATGAAATTTTTTAACTATTTTAGAGGCAACACCACTTTGACGTATAAGTGGTCTTACGAGTAAAGGAGTATGGAACCTGGTCCACAAAGTCCTAAAGACCTCATCATGAAGCGGGGCATGAGAACGGACGACGTATGTATCAGGCACTCTAATATCCTGTTGACGTAAAATACGGTATAGATCTTCATGGTTAAGCGAAACCACATCGTCTTCAGAAAAAATAAGAGGGATGTTCATTTTTTTTGCAAGCGTTTGATATGCCTGCCCTTTCATTCTTGTTGTGTCTACAATCGTATGAGCTTGTGTAAAGATTGTATGCGGATCTGTTGGAAAACCACGAGAAGTCCACGATCCATCTTTCTCAATCAAAACATCAATCGGATCATATCCAATTTTTGTGAGAGAAGCTAGGACAGATGACCCCTCGGTGAGCGACTGTTTAAAATCAGTATTCCCACCACGAAGTACGGCGATATCCGGTAGACTGTGTGAAACCTTTATCATGAATACAGTATAGCAAAAGTAACAATAAGACGTTAGAGATATGTAACAGGTAATACACATCCAACCTCAATAAATTATTGAATACAACAAAATATATGTATGCAACTTTTGCCTATACACAACATATATATAAACAAAAGACCAAGATACAACACTTTTAAAAGTTCAAATCTTTCTTAACTTTACTACGACTATTACTTGACAACCTTAAGCAATTCAACATCAAACACAAGGGTAGCGTTTGCTGGAATAATACTACCGACTGCACGATTCCCATATGCAAGTTCAGGCGGAATTGTAAGTTTGCGCTTTCCTCCGACCTTCATTCCCGCAACACCGAGGTCCCAGCCCTTTATAACTTCACCTCTTCCAAGACTAAAAGTAAATCCATTTGAGCCACGGTTGCGCGATGCATCAAACATCGTCCCGTCGACTAGTGTACCAAGATAATGAACAGTTACCGTAGTGCCTGGGATCGCTTCATCACCATTACCAACAATCTCGTCCACTATAACCAAACCGCTATTATTCTGTTCTGTCATATTTTTATTTTTATTTAGATTTTGCACAGGAATAACAAAGTATACACCGACTAATAATACGATTGCAAAAATACTTGCAGCAAGATAGTCCAATTTCATAGCAATCTAAATATTTTTTCTATAGGTTGCAATATAATATCTGAGAACTACCATTCGAGCGTCCCACCAACTTTGTATTCTGTAACACGTGTCTCAAAGAAATTTTTCTCCTTTGAGAGATCAATAGCCTCACTCATCCAAGGAAATGGATTAGGAGATCCGTACACGGAAGGAAGTCCGATCGCATTTAAGCGTCTGTCTGCAATATGCTCCACATACTGTCTGAACCCTTGTGCATTCATGCCAAATATTCCTTTAGGGAAAACCGTGACAGCAAATTCATACTCGAGCTCAACTGCTCGCTTCATAAGATCAATAATATGTTGCTGAAACTCTGGGGTCCAAAGTTCCGGCTGTTCTTCCTTGATGGTGTTGATCATGAAGACTCCAAAGTTGAGATGGTTAGACTCATCACGCATAATGTACTGAATCTGTTCCGCACTTGCAGTCATCTTGTTCTGACGTTGAAGTCCAAACATAACCGCAAATGAAGAATAGAAGAAAAGTCCTTCCATAATGAGAGAAAAAACACACATATTCTCAAGAAACTTTTGATCATTCTCAAATGTACCTGTGTGAAAATTATCATCAAAGATTCCTTCGTTGAGTGATAATACAAGATTGTCTTTATCATAGATAGCTTTCTTCTCACGATACATGTTGAAAATTTTCCCCTGATCAAGACCAAGCGATTCAACAATATATTGATATGAATGTGTGTGAATCGCCTCCTCGTAACCTTGTCGTAAAAGGTACATTCTAACCTCTGGTGAAGTTATGTGCTTATAAAATGCAAGAACAACGTTGTTTGCTGCAAGCGAATCAGCAGTAGAAAAAAAACCAAGAACCGTTTCGAAAGCATCACGCTCATCTTGAGTAAGAACATCCTTTGCTTTCCACTGCTCTATATCACGCTGCATTGAAATCTCAGTAGGAAGCCAGTGATTTGCGTTAGCAGCGAGATACGTATCCCACGCATAAGTATGCTTCATTGGGTAAAGTTGCATAACATCTGCATCCTTTCCATTAATAATCTTTCTCTGATTGATGTCTACTCGCTCACTGGTTGGGGTAATTGGCATAATTTAATAAATTAGGTTAAAAATTTGGTTTTAGACTCTTATTTTGACAGATAATGAGATTTAATTCAACCATAGTAGGTTTCGTAAGAATCCACCTGAATACATCACTAAAGCAAAGGATCTAAGCCGAACACCCTTCACACTCTTCAACCTGTTCAGGTCGATAAATAACATACTTTGAAGTACGTTCTACTTTGATCCCCTCAACGGCTTTCACCGAAGCAGTAGATTCCACCTCTACATCAACATTACGATTTGTTGCTATTGTAGACGCAGCGCTTGCAGTTGTTGATGATGTTGAAGTAAACGATGAAGGGAGTTCAGCTTGCGTTGGTGTTACAATTGATGCCTTACCATCACGAAGGTGAGTTGAACCAAATTCTGAAGTATTAACAGTTGATTTTTCTACTTGAGAGGCTCCAAGTGTTCGAAGATAGTATGTAGTTTTGAGGCCGAGATCATATGCAAGCATATATACATCTGAAAGCTCCTTACCTGATGTTCCCTTGAAGAATATATTAATCGACTGTGCTTGATCAATCCACTTTCCACGACGAGCAGCAGCGAGTATAAGCCATTTCTGATTGATGTCAAACACCTCCTTATGTTTCTCTTTAATGTGAGCAGGAATCTCATGAATTTCTTGAATAGAACCATCATAGAACTTGATCTTGTTCACCATATCTCTATTCCAAAGATTAATTTTCTTTAAATCTTCGACAAGGTACTTGTTAACAACAATGAATTCCCCTTCCTTGTTACTTTTCACATAAATGTTCTTATAGATTGGCTCGACTGTTGGAATGCAACCGACAAGATTCGCTGTAGAAGCTGTCGGAGCAATAGCCATAGTGTTTGAATTTCTCATACCATACTGCTTAATATGATTACGTACCGGTGTCCAATCTAGTTTGCCACCCTTAGGGATATCAATGGTAGTTCCACGTTCTTTTTCGAGAAGTGCAATTGTGTCCTGTGGCAAAATCCCTCTACTCCACTTTGACCCTTCATATGATGCATACTTTCCTTTCTCCTTAGCTAATTCACTTGATGAAAGAATCGTATAGTAGGACATAAGTTCCATTGATTCATCAGCAAATTCAACTGCCTCATTGGTGTCAAATAAAATCCCCATGCCATAGAGTGCATCATGATACCCCCGAATACCAAGACCAATCGGTCGATGCTTCATGTTTGAAGACTTGCTGTCCTCGGTTGGGTAATAGTTGATATCAACCGTGTTATCAATCATGCGCACCGATGAACGAATCACTTTTTGGAGTAAATTTTTATCGATCTTCTTATTGACAGTGACAAATTTAGCGATGTTAATAGAACCCAGATTACATACAGCGGTTTCATTGTCCGAAGTGTTAAGCATGATCTCTGTACAGAGATTTGATGAATGAATGACACCCACATGGTCTTGTGGTGAACGAATATTTGACGGATCTTTAAAACAGATCCAAGGATGACCCGTCTCAAAAAGCATACCAATCATTTTCTTCCAGAGGTCTTTAGCTTTAATTACTTTGAACAGCTTAATCTTCCCTTCTCGCGCCATCTGTTCATATTCCTCGTAACGTTTTGTAAATGCTTTACCATAAATATCAGGAAGGTCTGATGTTTCATCCGGTGAAAAAAGAGTCCACTCAGCATCAGCTTTTACTCGTTCCATAAAAAGATCGGGTATCCAGTTAGCTGTATTAAGATCATGAGTACGTCGGCGTTCATCACCAGTATTTTTACGTAATTCAAGAAAATCCTCAATATCAACATGCCATGTCTCAAGATATACCACTGATGCTGCACGACGCTTACCACTTCTCATAACACACACATTGATATCGTTCGCAATTTTAAGATACGGAACGACACCCTGAGAAGTAATATCAACTGACTTAACCTGCGCACCAGTCCCACGAACTTTTGACCAACTTGTCCCAACACCACCTGACCATTTAAGAAGCTGGGCGTTGTCAGAGTACATTCTGAAAATTTCACGAAGGTCATCAGGTACAACATTAAGAAAACAATTCGAAAGTTGTGCTTTAATAGTTCCTGACTGAAACAATGTTCTGCCTCCAGGTGTATAGTAAAACTCTGAAAGAATATCATAAAAATCTTTCGCGATCGTATTCTTTTTAGTGTTATCCTCAACAAGAGCTGTGCCCATAGCAATACGCATCCAGAACATTTGCGGAGTCTCAAGTGGAAGCTTGGTGTTAGTATCTTCAATCACATAACGAGATGAAAGAATCTCAAGACCCATATATTCAAAATTATGATCGCGTTCAATAGCAAGCATTTCAGAAAGCTTCTCGAGATCAAAATCTAGCATACGTTCATCAAACTTCTTCATCTCTACCATTCTACGGATATACTTTGGGAAAAACTTCTTCATTTCCGCCTTGATGTTATTGAAATCAACATCATCACCAAATACTTGCTTGTAGAGCTTAGACAGGAGAAGACGTGCCCCGACTTTTGAATAAACAGGGTCAAGTTCAATCATCGAACGAACATTCATGAGGAGGATCTTTGCAACATCTTTAGTGTGCATGTTATCAAATACTTCAAGCTTCACCTGGCTTAGGACGGTTTCTGTTTCAAAGATGCTTCTCTCATTATCTGATAGGTCACGTAGTACATACGAGAGGCTCTTTCTAACCTTTTCTACATCAAACTTCTGCTTCTTCCCGTTACGCTTAATTACATAAAGACCTCCCTCTTCAAGCTTCTCAATTACTTTGAACTTCTCTTGCTCGCGAATCTTCTCATGCTCATAACGATAGATAATATATTTCTTTGCCACATCAAAGAAACCAGCTGACATCAAATGTCTTTCAACTATATCCTGTATCTGTTCGACGGTGAGTGTCACTCCTTCATTAGCTAGAGTCTTGAATTCAAGCTCACCACGTACAAGTCCAGCAATGCTTTTTGCAATAGGCTCATTCTCATCAAGTCTTGCCGCTAAAAATGCTTTCTTAATAACCTTTTCAATCTTACTTACATCAAACGGGACAATGTCACCATTTCTCTTCTTGATAATTTGTGGGGTAGCCATACACTCCGTGAATATTTTACATTTTTGTTAATATATAGAGTGTACACATTTCTTGGCTAAAAGCCATTATTTTTGTCTCTCAACGTTGTGTCAATAGTAACTCTTGACACCATACCGGCAATACTTCTACAGACGCTTATTTCGTAAGGTCTTGTGGTATCCAATCGCAAATCGATGTGCTTCAGTGTTTGCTAAAAGTATATCCTTTTTATTGTAATCCACATGCACCTTATCCCCAAGTATGTCTTTTGGTTTATGCTTCTCATCCTTGACTACAGAAACACACGGAATCAAAAGTGACAACGAAGCAAGAACTTTCTCTGCGGTCTGCTTGTGGGCAATGCCACCGTCGACCACAATTAAGTCAGGATAACGCCACTCTCTGTGAGAAAAACGTCTCTGCAGAATCTGTCGCAAACCTTCATAATCATCATTAATTCCTTCTTCAAGTTTGAATTTTCTGTACTCATTTTTTTCGAGATGTCTACCTTCAATAACTACCATAACACCAACCCGTGAAGTACCAGAAATATGTGCAGCGTCATACGCCTCGATGCGATATGCATTGTTCTTAAATGAAAGAATTTCTTCTTCCCTGATAAGACTAATATCCTTAATATGATCAAGTGCAAAGAGAGTATTCCTTGTGGTTGCAGCCCTTTCAAACATTTGTCTTTTAGCAAAACTCATCATGTCCTTTTGAAGTGAGGCTACAATTTCTGATTTTTTACCTTCGAATAGTTTGCGGATATTTGCAATATTTTTCTTGTAGTCATCCTGTGTAATCATTCCGGAACATACCCCAGGACAGAGTCTCAACTGAGCATTGAAACATGGCTTGCCACTTCCAGGCTCACATGTGTCTCGATACGGGAACATCTTTCGAATTATTTTCATTGCATCTTTGAGCTGTGAAAGTGACGCAAATGGTCCATAAACAACTAAAGACTCTTTCTTTGTAAATCTCTTCTTATAGTCCCGTATTCTCATTACAAGAACTCGCGGGTATGGTTCTCTGGTCATAACAACACAAGTAAAACTCTTGTCATCTTTTTCTTTAACGTTATAGACCGGGGAATGATCTTTGATAAGCTTACTCTCAAGAAGAAGCGCCTCAAGTACACTACCAGTTTCTTGGTAAGTAACCGTCTTTGCAAGTGTAACCATTGTCACAAGCCTAAGACCTCGAGTCTCCATAAGATCAGGGTTGAAGTAACTTCTTACTCTATCTTTCAAAGATGTAGCTTTGCCAATATAAAGAATACCTCCTTCCTCATCGCGAAAAAAATAGACACCAGGAGCGTCTGGTAGTCCACATTGTGCCAAGTCTTGCTTTTTCATTTGATCTATTGTACAATACATTCTTGCCTTATTCAAACACAATACAACAGTGAATGAAAAGGCAAAACAGGAGCCCGTTGAGATAAAGACACCGCAAGGTGACACCTACCAAACCATCGGGAATTTATGGTTCTAGAGGGGCCAAAAAATGGCAACACGCATCAGAAAAATGCTCGGCAAACTAGTCGGACTCCTTGCGAAAGCGAGGGTACATAACAGGCAAACGGCAGATGAGGGGGAACCCGATCATCACGCCACATGCCCCGGCGCAGAAGCAGGTCGCTCCTACGAAGCGGTGGGAGAGACCGCATGACAACAGACCTGAAGACAAATCAAAGGCCGTCCTGCTGTTCCAATTGCACCTTGAATAGCGAGTGCATTCGAGTTCCGAACGTGCCGAAGGGGTTCAGTTTGCCGGTGTGTATCAGGCCGGCCACTATGCCAGTCATCGCCAAACAGCACAGTACTCCTGTTGGTGACGGCGATCGCACCAACCGGAGGAACTATCTCAATGGGTTCAGTGGTGGCTAGATCCCCCTCATGACATCCAAACGGACGCCTTAACCGGCGTCTTGTTCTTTTGTGGTGTAATATTTTATACAAGACAACAAACTGTCGCAATTACACCTTAAACTCTTTCGCCCTCTTAAGCGCTTTTTTAAGATACTGTCCGGTGTAACTCTTAGGATTGTTTGCGACTTGCTCTGGTGTTCCCGATGCGACAATCTTGCCTCCACCGACACCCCCTTCTGGTCCGATATCGATAATATAATCTGCGCACTTTACAATATCTAAGTTATGTTCAATAAGTACCACAGTGTTACCCTTATCAACCAACTTATTTAATATTTCAATCAGCTTTGCAATATCCTCATAATGAAGTCCGATTGATGGTTCATCGAGAAGATAAATGGTCTTCTCAACATGTGGCCTATAGAGTTCGGAAGAAATTTTTACACGTTGTGCTTCACCACCTGACAGTGTTGTTGCTGACTGACCAAGTTCTAAATATGAAAGTCCTACATCAGAAAGTGTCTTCACACGATCGTATACCGCAGGAATATCATAGAAGAATGTAAGAGCCTCTTCAACGGTCATACGAAGCACATCATAGATACTCTTCCCTTTCCACTTAACCTCAAGCGTCTCTTTCATGAATCGCTTACCTTGACATACATCACACTCAACATATACCGTCGGAAGAAAGTGCATCTCAACAGCGATCTCACCATTACCCTGACATGCTTCACATCGTCCACCTTTCACGTTAAAAGAAAAACGAGACGCTTTCCATCCACGTACACGAGCTTCTTCAGACTCAGCAAAAAGGTCACGGATATGTGTCCATGCACCTGTATAGGTTGCAGGGTTAGAGCGAGGAGTTCTTCCGATTGCTGACTGGTCAATCATCACGACACGTGACACATACTCAGTACCAGTGAATGTCTCACAGTTAAATATTTTAACTGTACGGTGACGACGCTCTAGCCGTGCAAGAAGGTTCTTGTACAAAATTTCATACATGAACGAACTCTTACCAGAACCTGACACGCCGGTAATAACATTCATTTTACCAAGTGGAACGTTCGCACTCATATCCTTAATATTAAAAACGTTGCCACCAGTTACTCTAATAGTACCTTTATCTTGCTCGCGTCGTTTTGGCACAGGGATCATTTTCTCACCACGAAGATACGACAAGGTTAAACTACCAGACTTATTCCTTGGAGCGGTAAGGAGCTCATCGAGATACCCAGACACAACCACTTCACCTCCATGAACACCAGCCTTTGGACCAATATCAATAATATAGTCCGATGCAAAAATAGTATCTTCATCATGTTCAACAATAATAATCGTATTACCGATATCGCGAAGATGGGTAAGTGTTTGGATGAGACGATCGTTATCTCTTTGATGAAGACCGATCGTAGGTTCATCGAGCACATAGAGTGCACCAACAAGCTGTGATCCAAGCTGAGAAGCGAGTCGAATACGCTGTGCTTCACCACCTGAGAGAGTGTCAGCCTTACGATTGAGTGCAAGGTAGTCGAGACCGACATTAAGCATGAATGTTAATCGAGATTCGATTTCCTTAATAACCACAGATGCGATTTCTTGCTCTTTCTTGGTAAGTGGAATTCGTGCGAAATACGCTTGTGCATCTTTGATCGAAAGCGCAGTGATATCTACAATATTAATTTTCTCAACGTCATCAAGATACACGTTGAGCGCCTCGGGGCGGAGTCGCTTACCATTACACACATCACATTCATCGAGGCCGCCAAAATATTTGGTACCGAGACCATTACAGGTAGGACATGCACCGTATGGTGAGTTGAAAGAAAAGAGACGTGGTTCGATCTCAGGAAACGAGAAACCGCACTCGGCACATGAGAACTTGTTACTCATGATTCGCTTTTCACCAAGTATCTCAACTTCAAGGAGACCGTTTGATTCATGAAGAGCTCGCTCAATTGCTTCTGAAAGTCGTGTCATTGCATCTTTTTGTGAAGCCTTAAGTCTAAGCTCATCAAGTGCAATAGAATCAACCACAACAGAGATCTCATGTTTCTTTGTCTTAGACAAAATAATTTGTTCACGAAGACTCTTTCGTTCGCCATCAATCACCGCCTCAGTGTACCCCTTCCCAAGCATGTCATAAAGCATCTGATAGTGCTCACCTTTTCGTCCACGAACAAGGGGTGACATGATATGTATCTCCGCATGAGAAAATTCCACACCAAGCATTTCAGTTTTAATTTTCTTGTAGTCAACATTCTTCACCTTATCCAAAATGAAATGCAAAATTTCTTCATTGGTGAGCTTTTGAATCTTAGAACCACATTCAACACAGTACGGCTTACCTACACGAGCATAGAGAACACGAAGATAGTCGTAGATTTCTGTTATGGTTGCAACTGTTGATCGCGGATTGCGGCCAGCTGACTTCTGGTCAATTGAAATTGCCGGGGACAGACCAACTATTTCATCAACATCCGGTTTCTGTAACTGCGTAAGAAATTGGCGTGCATATGCCGAAAGAGATTCCACGTAACGACGTTGACCTTCAGCAAAAATCGTATCAAATGCAAGAGATGACTTACCTGAACCAGAAAGACCGGTAAATACAATCATCTTATGACGAGGCATTTCAACTGTAATGTTCTTAAGGTTGTGTGTACGTGCACCTTTGACGATGATTTTTTCGATGTGCTCGGGCTGCTTCATAAGACTAGAAATTGGTATTTTACTTTAAATAGTAGATAACCTAAACCAAATATACACTGACATGATAATTGATGCAGTATACCATATTTGACAACCTTTTTCAAAAGATGTATTTATCTACCGTATAACACACAGACTCTGTTATACATTCATTAACCTCTTATATACCTGGACAAGCGCACGAGTATCTGCAAGCGCTGTATGAGCCTTTGCGTTTTCTACCTTTAGCAGCTCACAGAGAGCACGAAGTGAGAATTTGTCCGCCTGCGGAGCGTCATAAAGACGAGCAAACGCAAGTGAGATTGTGTCTATCTTTGCATAATGCATTCGATTCTCTACCTGTGTCTCGTCAAATGCCTTCATAAGAAAGTTGTAATCGAACACTAAGTTATGTGATACAAACGTACAACTCTGTGTTTTTTTTGCAAATTCTTCCATCGCCTTCTTTCTATCTATAGCAAACATCCAATCAACCTCATTATACCCATTAACGCGAAGCGCCTGTTCTTCTGCGCGTTCCGGGTGTTGCATCTTAATCTTCCATTCGCATTCTTCAAGTATCTCAAGCTTCGGACCCTTACCTTCTCGCGGAACCTGACGAGCAATAATCACTGCGAGTTCAATTATTTCATGAAGATTTGGGTCAGTCCCGGTCGTCTCAGTGTCAATAAAGGCAAGATTGTGAAGTTTCATATAAATAAATTAATCATTAAGTAATATACTCGTAAACAAAATTCATCAAAGTATGTAATATCTTAGAATACCACGGCAATCAGATTCCACAAATCACACCATCTAACTACTATTTTAAATATTTCCTTATATTTCTTTTATGTTCATCAAATGTTTTTGCATAATACATTTTGCCATCATTTCCAGTTAGATAAAAAAGATAATCAGTTTCTTTTGGGTGAAGTGCCGCACGAATAGCAATCAAGCCAGGATTATTGATTGGTGTTAATGGCAAACCTCTCCTCTTATAAGTCTCCTTCACTACATCAACCTGAAGAGGCATCTCTCTTTTTAGACGCGTTGTCAAAATTCCAGAAACGATACTCATATCATCTTCTGTTTTTGCTTCACCTTCAAGAATAGATGCGAGAACCAAAACATCATTTTCGTTTTGTAGCGGGTACATAATTTGAGTAGGATCAATAATGTTTTCGGTCTTCTTTGAAAAAGTTGATACCATAAGCTTTACAATATCTTCCTCTGTATATGATGGCAACAAAAAATATGTCGACGGAAACAATTTACCCTCGGCATGGTATTTTGTAATAAACCGGTTAAAACCATCTATAGAAATTGAAGGTATAACCTTTGCGATAAGTGAAGCAACCTCACCTGACGTGCTACCTTCTGGAATTGTGGCGGAAATAAGCGGCGCGTCTGGGTGGCCATTCACAAACGTACCCACTACTCCAAAGAGAGTAAGTGCTGTAGGAAACATATATCCGCCAAGCTGAATTGATCTGTCTTTGCCAAGATAAGATATACCTGCACGGAAGAGCAAAGGAGATTTGATATACCCAGCATCCTTCAAACGTCGGCTAATACTTTTTAGAGATTCATTTTCTTGTATGACGAACATCCTACCAGTTGGAAAATTCTCCGGCACAGACACTATCTGTATATATAGATACGATAGAACGATTGTTGTCACCAGAATAATTAAACCTCCAACGGTATATTTTTTTGATTCCTTCATGTATTTCATTAGATCGGAAGATTGACCGGTGCAACGCCTTTATTACTATCAATTCGTGGAAGTGTAGGAGTTCCGGCGACAGCTCCAGGAAGATGCCACAACGTAGCAAGCTCTTCTAGATTAAGGACAAAGGCGTCATCTGCATGAGGATGGTCAAATGGATGGAATATTGATTCGTACAACATTCTAAAGATTTTACGTTGCTTCATACTTGAAGCCCAAAAAACCATATCTTCCCAACGGTCTAATCCCTCACGCTTCGTAATGTGCGGGAAAAATCCTTCACGCTCTACGTACTCTTCGAACATCTCCTCTGTTCTCCATGCAACTCTTTTGCCACCAATATTCTGCCAAGGATAATCATATGGCTCTGTAGTGGTGGGAGCAAAAGAGTTAACGCCACTACTTACGTATGGCTTGGTAAACGAGAGTATATTCTGGATCTGCGCTGATTTGAAATTCTCCTTCTTTGTAACATACATAAGACGCATGACACATAAGGCGAGAGGCTTTGAGAACTTCTTATTAACAGACTCAAGCTCAAGCTTCTCTTCAAAAGTAAGCTCCATCTCTTTTTTCCCAATTGGCTTTGCCTCTTTTTGCTTATCTTTTTCAAAGTTATAAGTAAGTGGAACTTTCTTAAATTTTGGCTTATTATTTTCATCAAAACCATCTGGTTCGTCTCTAAATCTTTCATAGCCATACTCGTCAAGAACTTGTTGTCCATGTGTAATATATCCAGAAGTTCTCTTCTGCTTCTTGAATTTGTCTGCCATATCTTTCAAATTCCAATGCTCATGAGATATTTCGTTAAGATAAAACTTTGGAAACTTTTTGTCGTTATAAACACTCTCATCCTGCACAAGGATCTGAAACCAAAAGTGTTCACCCTTACCTATGCCTCCCATAAACTCAAGGAGCGGTGTAATTGGATCAATTTTGAACTCCTCTTTTGGATCCTTATCCAGACCAAAGTCAACATATGTCTTAATTGGGAGAAAATCCGCCTTCATCTCATATGGTTTGCCATCCTTATTTTCATACTCTTTTCCAGTTTCAGGATTAACTGGTTTCCAGGTTTTTGATGTCCTGTATGATGCACCCCATGCTGAAGTCTCTTTTGTTAGATGATGATAACGAATCAACTTTGTATAATCCTCCGCTTCAACAATTTCTATGCCTGGATATTGAGCGTAAAAATTAGCCTCCACCAATGGCCTAAACTTAGTCTGTATACGAATATAAAAGTGGATAACACCCTCAATAGAAGCTATTTCAAGTGAAGAATATGCTGGCAGCCCGCCCTTAAATAGGATTGAATACTTATTCGAAATCCCCCCTCCTTGAAGCAAGCTCGCTAGTGCAATCTCTGTAGCAAGTGGAGACTTATTGATCTCTCGAGGTAGTTTAATTTCAAGTATTACCCAGCTTAACCCACTCAAAAACTTGTGATTCACATACATCATCCAAAATCGCCACAACCACGCACATATCAAAAGAAAAATACAAACATAGAGGAGCGTTAACCCTATATCAATAAGAAATTGCATACAAAAAGTATACCATGATCATCTAAGAGCCTGTAGCACATGACTGTTAGCAAGAGCGCAAAACAAAAACACGAAGACCCTTGGCCTCGTGTTTTTGTTTACACAAATTTTAAGCAAAATCTACGCAAGAGTATAATCACCCGCAACCTTGCGAAAATGTTTTGTATTCTGAAGATTGACAAGTACAGTATTTGGCTTAACAATTCTTTTAGCAAGAACTCTTTTAATAACCTCCTCTTTTGGAAGTGGACGACCTGCCTCCTTAAGAACTTCTGTAATAACATCACGTACAACGCCTCCTGTGTGTCCCCATTCTTTGAGACCGTACATACCTCGACCCACCAATACAAAACGAGAATCCTTAATAAGCTCGTTATGGCATGTTGCAACATGTGCCTTCTTACCAAATGTCTTATTTATTTCTTGAGCAACTTCCTTAAAGTGCATTGGATGCCCAGCGCGACGCATAATAAGATAAGCGTAGTCCTTGATTCCGCGTGCTTTAACATGTGGAGAGGATGTACGTCCCCACTCACTAAGTTGATTCTTGCCAATAACTTTCGAGAGTGCTAAGTATCTATAGATAATTTCTTTATTATCTTTATACTCAGCTATAAGTTCAGTAAGATGCCCCATAAAGCGACTAAAGACTTCCTCTTCACTTACAAGATCTTCCTCGTTAATAGATGAATAAAGCTTGGTAAGAGCTTCACGAACATGTGTTGCTGTTTTATCGTCAGTAGAAAAGTGCGCATGGAAATGATCATCCTCTTTATGTTTTTTAAAATCTTCACCTAAAGCAAGATATAAATTGATATGATTCTGTATTACAGGATCTTTAGAAATATGTCGCATGAGATGATCCTCTGAAACGACAGAACCAAGCTCAGCAACAATTTTCTTAAGCTCAGCAAAAACAAACATATGTTCCTGATACTCTTTTGATTTTTTAATTGAAGCTAGGGCAAAATTTTCAATCTGTCGAACTCGCTCACGAGTAATATCATATGTCTTACCTATAGCCTCAAGGGTCATTCTTGCCTCCTTTTCAAGACCATAACGATTTACCACGATTTCTCGTGTTCTTGGATTAAGCGTCGTAAGAAGCTTTTTTGACACAGCTTTGGGTTTAAAAGTGATACCTGACATATGATGTTATTACATTAAAGTTACCTTATTCTACCAGAATTTGCCAAAAACGTCAAATAGTTATCAAATGACGATGTTAATAATCTTATTTTTAACAATAATGATCTTTTTTGGCTCATGGTCTGCAACATATTTTTTGTACATTTCATGCTTTTTTATAGTATCAATAAGCGCAGAATCGTCGAGATTACGTACTACTTCAACAGTCCCACGCAACCTGCCAGAAACCTGAAAAGCAACTGTTACAGTTGCTTCAACTGTTTTTTCTACGTCATACGATGGCCACGTGGTTGTGTGAATAGATGAAGTTTCACCCAAATCAGAGAAACATTCCTCAGTAAGATGCGGAGCAAATGGTGATAAGATCTGAAGGAGATTTTTATAGTCGTCTTTTGTATAAGAACCCGTCTCCATCTCGTTAACAAGAATCATCATCGATGAAATCGCAGTATTAAACTTAAAATTTTCAATATCTTCTGTGACTTTTTTGATAGTCTTATGAAGAGATACCTCAACGGTGCTAGAGTCTCCACAGGCATGTCTTAGTGCGTATACTCGGTCAAGAAACTTGTCTGCACCCTTAATACTTGAAGTACTCCATGCGGCAGTCTGCTCAAACGGCGCCATGAACATCTCATACACTCGAAGTGTATCTGCACCATACTCAACAACAACATCATCCGGGTTGATAATATTACCCCAGCGCTTGCTCATCTTACGACCATCTTCCGCAAGAATAAATCCGAGAAATTCAAGACGAGAGAATGGTTCTATAGTGCTTACCGCACCAATATCATAAAGAAACTTATGCCAAAAACGTGCATAAATAAGGTGTCTAGTTGCATGATCGCCACCAACATAAACATCAACAGGTGACCAGGCTTTCTCTATAGAAGCATCGACCAATGTTGCGTTATTGTGTGGATCAAGAAAACGTAAATAGTACCATGATGATCCAGCCCATTGTGGCATTGTGTTTGTCTCTCTCGTAAACATATCACCATCGGAAGACTGTTTAAACGTTCCTTTCTCAGTAATATAACCACGAACATTAACCCAGTCAGTAATAGCAGCAAGTGGTGACTCGCCTGTTCCAGTTGGCTCGTAGCTTTCAACAAGAGGAAGCAATACTGGTAATTCACTCTCATCTACCATATATACCTGGCCAGAAGTATCTCTCACCACAGGAAACGGTTCTCCCCAATAACGCTGACGAGCAAAAACCCAATCCTGAATCTTGTATGTAACAACTTTTTCTCCATTGAAATCTTTAGTAATCTGCTCTCTTGCCTGTAGAGACGTGAGACCCGTAAACGTATCAGAATTAATAAGCTCACCATCATCTTCAGTATAAACACCAACGTTACGAGAAAGATACTTTTGAAATGCAGCGTACTGATCTGGAGATTCATTCTTTAGTGCTGCCGATAATTCTTCTGCTGTAAGCCACGCAAGGATCGCTTCATTTTTATTCTCAGCAATTTCTGCAGCATCCACCTTTACACTAAAAATAGAATGTAACTGTGTACGTTCTTGATTTCTGTTTTTTGAAAACCAATTAAGACGATACGTTCCAAGGTATACAACATCTTCTATGTTATTAACACCAGTCTCTTCAAATAATTCTCTTTTCATGGCAGAAAAAATCTCTTCCCCTTCTTTAATACCACCCCCTAAAAGAATATACTTACTGCTAAACTTCGTTTCGCCAGAAATGACCTCTTCACAAAGAAACTTTCCTTCATTTTCAATAATAAAACCAACCCTATTTCGTTCAGTTGCGCTATTCGCTTTTTCACCATACACACCAGCAATCACTTCCTTGACTGGTATAGAATATTTCTTTGCAAATTCATAGTCACGCCCATCATGAGCAGGTACTGCCATAATTGCTCCTGTTCCAACAGAACCTAACACATAGTTAGCAATCCATACTGGTATCTTTTCTTTGGTAGCAGGATTGATTGCATATACACCAGTGAACATACCTTCCTTTTCTGGAACAACTGTATAATCATTTTCCTTCTTCTTGTCTTCAAGCACCTTAGTAATAAAATTCTTTATATCATTACTCTTTATAAAACCTCTATCAAACCACGACGATGCAAACTCTGCAGAAATAGCAACAAATGTTGCTCCAAAAAGAGTGTCTGGCCTCGTGGTAAATACTCGAATTTTCTCATGTTGCTTATCGGCTATTTCAAAATCAAATTCCACTCCTTCGCTTCTTCCTATCCAATTCTTCTGAGCAAGCTTAACTCCTTCCGGCCAAGCAAGCGTATCAAGATCAGAGAGCATTCTATCTGCATACTTAGTAATTCTAAGCACCCACTGTCTAATAGGCTTTTTTTCTACAACACTATCACATCGTTCACACTTGTCACCATCAAGATCTTCGTTAGCAAGACCTGTCTTGCACGAAGGGCACCAATTAATCGGTTCATTACTTTCATAAGCTAAGCCTTTCTCATACAATTTAGTAAAAATCCACTGAGTCCATTTATAAAAACCAGGATCTGTTGTATTAATCTCTCGAGACCAATCATAATCACAACCAATATGTGAAAGTTGCTGCTTAAAATTTGCAATATTCTTTTCTACTGCGACACGAGGGTGAATTTTATGTTTTAATGCAAACTGCTCTGCAGGAAGCCCGAAAGCATCCCACCCCATCGGATGAAGCACATCATAACCATTCATACGCTTAAAGCGAGAATAAATATCAGTAGCAATATAACCTTTCGGGTGTCCGACATGTAAACCTTCACCCGACGGGTATGGAAACATGTCAAGGATATACGCCTTTTTTTTACCAGGAATTTTTGGAGTAGCATAGAGTTTCTCTTCTTCCCATTTTTTTTGCCACTTACTATCGTTGGTTTTGTGATCGTATAACTTCATACTTCTTATACTAGCAAATTATCATAATCAATCAAAACATATCCGCACACATCTCATTCATCACAAAACTACAAATGCACAACAATAATGATATGCCTTTGTATACAAATACATAATTAGCGCAAACGCCAATCTAAAACACTAGTGACCGTAATACAAGTCCGCAGAAATAATTCGTTTAAAACATGTTTCACCAATACCATGATTCCAGAATGGTGAAGAATCTCCATCATAGTAGTAATTTGCAGCCGAATAAAAACTATCTGTCATCATAGCTCCCCCTTTTTCTGTTACAGGAACACTTACACCACGTGAATCAACTTCACGAACAGTCTCAAAGGTTGCACACAATTCAAAGACAGCGTTTGAAACCATCTCCTTTCGGTTAGACACTGAGCTCATTTTTATAACTGGTTGCTGTGTAATTTTATATATATATGCTTCATGAGTAATTGGATCAACAGGAACCTTATAGCCCTGAAATACATTATCTAGTTCAGAAAGTGTTGATGGTAATTTATCTGTTGCATTCAGCCGATTAAGAACCTCTTGTTGAATACGAGATATATCTGACAAGCGTGTGCTATCAATTTTCTTTGCACGCATCATACTTGGACTACCAATAACCGAAACACTCCACACAACACAGACAATAACAACAAGAGAAGCAAGGGATGTGATAATACGAGGCAAGCTTGTCTTTATTGCATAGTCACGACGAAGTGAGTAATAGTAGTATCCGAACAGGGCCAAAGCTACAGCAAAAACACTAGCTGCCTTTAGTACAAAACGCACTGATAATTCTCCACCTAAATATGTATAAATGAGCGACACAAGAGTTCCTATCAATGTAAGGATAGCAACGAAAAGTGTGCAATATACCATCATCTTTCGCACAGGTATATCTTGCTTATACAAGAACTTAGAAATATCCTTCGACGTATACCATGATAGGCCGATGTAGATCGGAAACATAACCACAAGCGACGCTATAGCAAATCGAACATCGGACTGTGTTGTGTCCACATAAAAAATTGGATTAAGTACGTCTACAAATTTTCTGTCAACTGCGGCGAATAAAATCTGCAGCAAATTAGTGACCGACGTTACCAAAGAAATCCCAATCCCTAAATAGACAAAAATATCTAGGGCCTTTGTTTTTATATCTGATTGCATAGAGTGGTTATGAGATGATGCTATTGAGTAAATAAACCGAGCACCAGAAACGACACCAACAAGAAACAAAAGAGCTACGATAATTACTATTGTTACTATCATTAACTCATTCTACCACTTTCATGATATAGTGGAAATATCATGAAAACGCCGTTAAACAAGGTTGAATTGTTAGCTCTTTCTATTACGCGATGGGTTGGTTCTATATGGTCAGTAATTATTCACACACTTCTTTTTGCTGGATCATTTATTCTAGTGCTTCTTGGCGTTCAACTAGAACGTGTTCTTCTTGTGCTTACTACAATTGTTTCACTCGAAGCCATTTATCTGTCAATTTTTATACAGATGAGTGTTAATTTCCAGGCAAGAGCACTTGCAAGTGTAGAGAAAGACATCGACGAAATTGCGGAAGATGTTGGAGAAATTGCTGAGGATGTTGGAGAAATTCAAGAAGCACATGAGGAAATTCAAGAAGACATTGAGGAAATTCAGAAAGATGTTGACGAAATTCAAGAGGATGTTGAGGAGATTCAGAAAGATGTTGACGAAATTCAAGAGGATGTTGAGGAGATTCAAGAAGAGCAGGTGCAATCTGATGATGTTAAAGTGAAAAGGTAAGTAACGAGTTTTTTATCATAACTCACCGGACTACGTATCACTTACTCAAAAATATGAAGTACCCAGTTCACGCATGAAAGTACGAGTGAAAAATATATCGCCATAAGTAAAGAAGGCACGTCGAAAGCGGTTACGATCTTGTCTGCTAAAAGTATCATGAGGCCGTTAATTACAAACGAAAACAGACCTAACGTTACCAAGTTAACTGGAATCGAAACGAGCATAAAAACAGGTTTGATAGTATGGTTCACAACAGCAAGTGTAAGCGCTGTCAGTAATGCTACCCACGCGGTACCAAAAGCAAAATGAATAGAAGAAAAAGCAAGTGGTACACCTATACCAGTAATATAACTTGTAATAAGAACTGCAACTGTACGAATAATGATATATTTCATTTTAAAATAGAATCTAAGACTGTAGGATCATTTGCATTTCCTTTAGCTCCTCTTGTGTGGCCTGATATGTTAACGACTTATCGAAATCTTCTGGTTTATTCGTTGGAACCAAATGAACATGTGCGTGTGGGACACCATATCCTTCAACAAAAATACACACCCTCTTACACTGCAGTTTCCCTTGTATTACCTGAGCAACATACCGGACTCTGTGCATCATCTGATCAAATAACTTTTCATCTAGGTCGAAAAGTTGATCAACTTCAACTTTTGGAACGACAAGTGTATGACCTTTTTGAATTGGATTGACGTCAAGAAAAGCACACACTACATCATCCTCATAAATTTTATAGGCAGATATTTCACCAGAAATAATTTTTGAAAAAATTGTACTCATGTAATATAGTATACTCCTCTACACATAAAAGAACCATCATGCTATTAATAAAACCTACGTATATATTATTTATACGTCACTATCTACGCACCAACCTGAAACAAACTCTTTAATCTTCACATTAATTTTAGCTACAATATCTTTGTACACACTAATTCTACCTTCCTTGTTCGTTGGGGC
Source organism: uncultured Candidatus Saccharibacteria bacterium (assembly GCA_964491805.1). Classification (GTDB taxonomy): domain Bacteria; phylum Patescibacteriota; class Minisyncoccia; order Phycocordibacterales; family UBA5272; genus UBA11704. Next base: position 24,969 of record CAZBGU010000003.1, on the reverse strand, counting down.
ACTATCTCCAATACCAACCGGTTGCTGAACAGTACAGCCATTAATTGTGTCGCGATAATCAATATATACATAAGTATCACCTCAAGAAGCAAAGGATACAGTTGTGTACAAAAAATATTTTAGACCTCATGAAAAATAAACCGCATGCAATATAAAATATTTACAATACTTTCTTCAAAAACGACTTTCTATGTAATGGTGTGAGACCATGTTGCGCAATGGCGTCATAGTGCGCTTTTGTGCCATAACCAACATGCGATGCAAAGCCGTACAGAGGATACGCATCTGCGACATTTTTCATCATCGTGTCGCGATACACTTTCGCAATAATTGATGCAAGTGATATCTCAAGAATCTTCTCATCACCTTTGATCACTGTCTCTTGCGCATATGACTCATCAACATGAAGCGAGCCGTCAAGAAAGATAAAAGAATCCTTTGGTACACCATGTGCATGAACCTTCTTAAGTGCCGCATCTGTCGCGATGCGTATAGCAGGACTGAGTCCTAACGTATCGATATCATTCGCACTCATCTCTCCAATACCAAAAACAACCGCTCCTTCATCTACATAGTCCTGCAATTTCTCCACGATATGAGTACGCACCTTCTCTGATAATTTCTTCGAGTCCTTAAGTACACCTTTTGGAAAAAGCGACAGGACATCGGTTCCAGACTTCACTGCACATGCACACACAACAAGAGGTCCCGCTATAGGGCCACGACCAACTTCATCAATTCCAATACTATACATATATACACTGTATCAAAAATAGCAGACAACTAAAAAGTACAAACTGTGCACTCTTAAAATGCAGAACGACCGCCCTCTCGGGCGGTCAGATCTCTGTTCAATTCCCTTACTCCTTCTCCACATCACCATCCTTCTCAAGTGGCTTGCGAGTATCAAAGGAAGGCAAGTATGGGAAGAAAAGCGCGAAACAGAGCGCCAAAGGAACACGAATCAGTGTCCCAAAGAAGATCGAAGGGTCGATCACTGTACTCTCCAGATAGCACCGAAGAGGTGCCTTCGGTTAATAAGTATACTCTTTTTTAAGAAAACATCATCCATTAGAGACATCTCCTTGTGTTTTATACGTACGAATTTTCAGAATAACACCTAAGAGCACAATACTAAACACCAGCGTAACACCAACACACAAGCCCAGCAGCAGAGTCCTTCCATCGATGAGAACCCTGTATAGAAGAAATGCACATAGCGCACCATAAGCTAATGATATCCCCGTAAAAAACAAACCGGGCATACTTGTGCTTATACTTTCAGGATCATCGGTTTCAAAACTCGGGAATAGTGCCCCAAGAGTAAGACCTAGTGTCACAATAAACATAATCATAGATATAAGAAGAGTTGTGGTATACAAACTGTACAAAACTGGGAGATTAAGGACGAGAGCATCAATATAGTTCATAACAACGCCAATAAAAATAAAACTCACCACATAAAAAAAATATCTCCCAAAAAAAATTTTTCTGAACCTAAGTGGCGCGGTTCCAAGAATCCATGACGTTCTCTTCTCAAGGCTAAATGATGGAAAAACAAACCGCAATACAAATGCACACATAAAATATATAGCGATAATAAACTGAATAGCTTGCATGATAGCAACCTTATCTGTTGCATCAATTTGATATCTATGAAGGTTTGTCTTCGAAACAACGTTTATGCCAAGCTGAGCAAGCCAGAGGCAAAAAAGAAACAGTGCCCAGAGGTTGCCTTTTGTGTTTCGCATAGCAGTTAACACCTCCTTTTTAAACAAAACCCGAGTTAGTCCTCCCCGAAATTGAAAGCCACCCACAACACTTCTTGGTTGTATTACATTTTCCGTTATAACATGTGACTCACCTTCTTGAAATTTTTGCCATAGACAGTAAAAAAATGGTGAAATGAGCCAAAATATCAGTAGAGTTACCGCAGCAAGTACAAACAAGACCAAAAAGAGAGTCAAAGCCTCATATACATGACCGCTCTGCCAAAATACAATCTGTAGAGCAAATGGATGTGAAGGAAGCCATCTAAAATGATCCCCGATTGTTGCGATTGATAGAGCGGTATCAACGTCCCCTGCTTTGAACAGTGCAACCAAGTCGATTCCTCGAACTTTTGTGGCAACAAAGAGTACACAAGCAATAACAGCAAGAACCAAAAAACCAATCATTCCTCTAAAACTAAAAGTTATGAATCTAGTCACCCTGGAGAAGTGGTAGTAGACATACCCGATAGCGATTACAAAAGAAAATGTTAGCGCATTTAATACAGCAAGGAATAAAAGGACAGATATAACCACAAAGAAGAGACCTACTATTGATATATACCCCATCGAAAGGAATGCACAGAGTGCAGGTATGAACATTACAAAAAGCGGCCATGAAGAACTCATTGTACTTGTAATAAATGAAATTCTAGGAAAGATTTTGTAACCAGGAGAACTCAGTATCCATGCATCGTAATTACCGCGAAACAATGTAAAGATCCCTGAAATAATCGAACTTAAAACAATCACACCTGACAACACAAGCAGAAACATCTCATTAACAAATAATAGTAACGGCTCTCTGAATTCTGCCTCAACATTAAACTGAATATATCTAAAACCGGAAATAAAGAAAAAATAAATCCCGATGGAGACAGATGAGAAAACAAGGATAAACAATAGGCTCGTTATTATTTTTGCAAGACGTCTTGTTTGGAAATACGAAGTCATCTTTCGCAGCTGGAATCGTAAAAAAAGTTTCATCATACAATAATCATGTGAAAAATTATTGAACCATAGCAAACTTCTTATACACGTCTTCAAGAGAAGCACTCTCAGCAACCCCTGACTGTCTCCGCAGTTCTTCAAGCGTACCAACTGCTACCAGCTTTCCGTCCTTAAGAAATCCAATACGATCAGAAATAGACTCTGCCACAGGCAATGTGTGTGTCACAAGAAGAATAGACCCGCCATTTTTTGCATAGTCAACAAATATTTTTTTAACAATTTCAGCTCCAGTTGGATCGAGGCCGACAATAGGTTCATCGATCACAAGCAATTTTGGGTGGTGAGACATGGCAGCAAGGATGCTAAATTTTTGCTTATTCCCTCGTGAATATTCCTCGAAATATTGCTTTTCAAGCCCCTCTAGACCGAACGTACTCAGTAATTTCGGTATTGACTCTGAGCGTTTTTTCTCATCAACTCCAAATAGAGCTTGGGTGAAGAAAAGAAATTCTTCTCCAGTCATATGAGACCAGATTGCCGGCTCATCTGGAATATATCCAATATTTCTTTTTGCCAATTCAGGATTCTTCTCTAGATCGTAACCGTTAACAGAAATACCCCCTTCAGTAAGCTGAAGAAGCCCAACAATACTCTTTACAATAGTTGTCTTACCTGAACTATTTGGTCCAATAAGCGAAAAGATTTCCCCACTAGAGATAGTAAAGCTCACGTTATCAACAGCTTTCTTTTCTCCAAAACATTTTGTCACAGTATGTACGTTAAGCATACAAAGAGTATACCAGGATACTTACAAAAGAAGATGTGTATCATGAAAAAAAGCAAGACCGCTGCATGCAAGCATACAACGGCCATGTCGCCCGACCTCAGAAGGGGTAGTGCTTAGACGACACCGAGCCTTCTCTGCTGATCATGAAGGCACTCGAACCACCCCCAACTTGGCATTCTGGTGATGTACGTAAGCGGAACCAGAGTCTGAAGGTGAAAGACCATCTCAGGTGTCTTTTCCTGCCGGTAGACACTTCCGTCAGGATGGAAGCAGTACTTCCGATATCCGCTCACGATGTATGCCAGGATTGCACATCCACCGTCCTGAATGAGAGGACTTCGCTCGCCGACGTAGGTGACGATGCCGTGTGAGAACTTCAGCCTCTGGTTCTCGTTCTGGGAGAACCCGTGATAGGGAACGTAGCCAAGCAAGTTGCCGGCATCGAACCCGCTCACGCAACGTGCTCTGTCTCCTTCTGCCTCGCGAGCAAGAACTTCAACGAGATCTTTGGCGCGGGCGATCTGGTCGCCCGCCAAGCGAAATGTAACACGCATACATACCCCACAAAATGAACGAGGATTGTATTCTACGATATTGCATCCACATTGTCAAAGTCGATTTTGCTGTACACAGTTCTCTTATTTTTTATTAAGAACACAACATGCCAAAATAGAACCACTCATGTCCAACCATTGCTCTATCATTTGGTAACATAATATAGCCGTCAGATGGCGCTTGTATATGTTCACCATTAGAACGGACAGCGACGGTGGAATATTTTTCTACGAAATCAAAATTACGATACTTCTTTACCATAACATCGCTATCATTTTCTTTAAAAAAAACTTTTTTCATTCTAAACTTCTGAAAATGGAATTCACTTTGTGTACCGATATGTGGCGCCTGTAGAATAGAAAGAGACTGCAAAATAGTGCATATACTTGTATATGCACACTCTATAGCCAACGGAGATGCATGTTGGCCACACTCAATAGTTATACCAAACTTCCCACACTCATTTGCATAGCTAATTGTATCCGCAGACGGCTCTCCGGACAAAAACAAGGAAGACCACCCATAGACACAGTGAGAAATACCAGAAGCTCGCGCCAACTTTTCATTTTCTTTGTTTTCGTAATCAACAAATACCATAGGAACTGTATCTGCTGTCATAGAATGGAGGTCAACAACATAGTCAACTTTGAGAATTTCCTTTAGCAGCTCTTGTGCAATGAATTCTTCATAAAGTGACGGTGTCTCAAGAGGAGTTATAACACGATTTAAATTGCAATCAATAAACCTCTTAGACTCTTCGTATGCCTTCCTGTTGCAACGAGGAATAGCCACAACCTCACCTATTGCAATTGAAAGGGTTCCGCTATCAACTTCATTCCGGAACCTATCTAGTGCAACGGAACCACACACTTCATTACCATGAACAGAACCCAGAAACAAAACTTTCTTTCCAGGGAAACCAGAATCAAAACGATATATTTCTAACATACTATGATTGTATATATCATCGAGATTTGTAACTCAAAATAATTATTCATATCTCGACTACTTGGCACACTAGCTAATAAAGAGAGCGCACATAAAGTGCGCTCGGAAAACACTACGAAACACCTTTTGCAAAGAGTATCTTATGTGTGTGGGGAGTGACCCGGAAGAAACATGGGGTCGTTGCATCTGATTCCTTATACGCACGCTTGCATGTAGAGGAATCAGATGAACCAACTTTTTCCTCACTGCATGTACACGACGCACGCCATACTGATGTAGGAAGTGATTTACGCAAGACAATTTCGAATCCAACTTTTTTACCAACAGAAACAGCAGCCATGTTTGTTGTAGTTGCAAGGATCAATTTCTGTGAATGAACCTCAAGAAATGATCTATACATTGCTTGACCTACCCCCGTATGTCGCACATCATATTTTACGTAAACACTTCCAAACTCGTACCACACACCCATATCATCCTCACAAAGTGGAATAATACGGCAATATCCAACTACCCTAGAAGCTTCCTTCTCTTTTGCTACCACAACACAGGCATTACCTGAGGCAAAGCTCATACGAAGTGAGTCTCGGTCAGGATGAAGAAGATGTTCTTCCTGTGACATGTCTCGAGACAAGTCCCCGAAGACATCCATGCTATTCATGTCAATAAAACAAGAAAGCATATCTACATCAAAACACGAGTAGAAGGTAACACCGTTGTGACTATGAATACCTGTATACGATTGAGACATGTTGAATACCTTACGTAAAATCCAGCTGACGTGATTGTCAGCTGGATTTTACTTTCTACAAGATTTAGGTATTTTTTAGTGATACAAAGCAAAATATAACTGACAATTACTATCAGCCTTGCGCTTTGATGATGAAATTATAGTAAGTCCACGTATCATATTTTTATTGTATACAAGTAAAAACTTTTGTCAAATTTTACTTATCACATCATATACGTAACATCATTACTATTCCACTCGTGTCGAAGTATTGAATATGTCAATCCATCTGTATACTTATTGTCTCGTTTATGGTTCTCACGTGTAAGACCCTCATATACAAAACCAAGCCTCTCAGGAATTGCTTTACTTTTTAAGTTTGTAGCATCACATTTAATCTGAACACGATGTAGATGTAGTTCATTAAATGCGTAATCAATTAATGTTCTAACGCTTGTAGTTACAATACCCTTCCCTTCATACTCTTTTGATATCCAATATCCGATTTCTGCCCATTCATTCACACTGTTAATTGTATGGAAACCCATAGAACCGACAAGAACACCATCATACAAGATGCCGAGATCAAGCGCTTTTTTCTCTTCAAATTTTTCCTTACATGAAGCAATAAACTTTCTTGAATCTTCTGATGAATGCGTCGTATCAACCCATGGGAACCATTGCCTCAGGTGATCTCGGTTGGTATTAACCAATTCAAAAGTCTTCTCAGCATCAGATTCACTACGGAGCACCAGTGTGATTTTTTCACTTACGTATAGCTTAAATAGCATATAGTACACATTACCATTTTTTAGAAAAAAATAAATGACCTTGCCAACCCTACTCTCTTTGCTATATACCTGACTTGATCCGATTGTCTTGTTTACACAGCATCTGACAATTTTCTGAAATAGTTTTCCCGCCCGCGTGCCATGGTGTTATGTGATCCGCCTCCATTCCATCAATTTCAAAATGATTACCACACTTTATACACACACCTTTCTGTCGCTCATACGCTTCTCGCTTTTGTTTATCAGTAAACGCTCGTATATTAAGATGCTTCTCATTCCTTGTTAAAACATATTCATACACGCCTGATTTTCTGCTAACATCCTCATCTTGCATCAGTTTTGTAACCTCATTTTCAATAGCCACGGAATCAATTTCTCTATCTTTAAATTCATTATAAAGAAACCCGAACGGAACACTTTTCATTTCTTTTCTATATATAGGAAAAGTTGTCTTTGTCCAATTGATGACTGACTGAAAGTAGAGCCATAGCTCATTTGCATTCGGCTTATGTTGATTATCAGCCATATACTGTTCTATGTGACCCTTACTTATCCAGCTGAGCGCTGTCTCGAGATAGTCCTGTCGCAATACGGCCCCAACCATATAATCACTTCCAATGCTATGAGCAGGACACCCTGATTTACTAAAATATTTTTTTGCCTCCGTTAACCACGTACCAGTATAAATAGCATTTCGAAGTTCTTGATCAGCAAGCCTCTCGCCGGCGATATTAATCGTCTTAAACCAATCCAACTTTTCTTTGTCATTCCCTTCACAAAAATATACCATGAGTTTATAGTTAAGAATCTGCTCCTTCTCGACATCTTCAAGGTTGTGAAAGTACTGAAAGTTGATTGAGAAAGTCCCTGAAACATATTCACAGATACTTATAGTTCGCTGCTGCCCATCAAGAACTTCATATGTACCATCATCATTCTTAACCCAGTACATAACATTAAGTGGGAAGTTTTTTCGTACCGTCTCTATAACTGCGTCTCGTTGCTTATCTTTATATACAAATTCTCTCTGATATTTTGGACGAATATTTAAAGATCCTCTGTATCCGACAACACCTTCTTCGTTATCATTTACATAACCATTCGACACATCTCTAATTGTTATTTCTTTTAATTCGATTTTCATATATGGTATACAGTAAGTTATTTCCTTTTAATAATAATACGAGCATACGGGTCTTTACGACCAGGAATTTTTAATTGAGATGGCTTGGGAAGACCTTGCTCTACTATGGTAAAAAAATGTGGATTGATGTCAACAATGTCAAACTGTTCTGGGTTGTATTTATCCAAAAAAGTTATAGGCACACCCATTGCTCCACCATAATCCATAGGTATGTCTTTTGTCTTATCAATATTTATAGCATCATAGTTCTCATAATGAGGATACTCATCTTCATTCCCTTTATAGTTTTTATAGAGAACAAGATCATCATGACGTTCCTTGTAGTCCATATTTGTGAACCACCGGACACCGTTTACTCTAACATACTGAACACCATGTTCATCAACCCGCTTACTTGGCGAATGAATTACATAGTGATCAGGAACTCTAAACTCTCGATCACCGCTATGAATGCTTTGCCCAAGCCACACCTTATTATCTTTTATTAGTTTAAAAATTTCCTTGTATGTAATTGCATTCTGATTGCCTATTATTATGAACTTTTTATTATACTCAAAAAGCTGAGAAACATATTCCCTAAATAATGAAAAAGGTGGATTGGTTACAACAATGTCAGACTCCTTAAGAATCTCAATACACTCAGGACTTCTGAAATCACCATTTTGTTTTAGTGGAGTCTTGATTGTATCTAGTTTGTTTATTTTTCCGTCTTTATTGACATCTCTTATAATTTCTAATTTGTACGACGGCTTTTCTGTTTCGTAGTGTGTTGAGATTAGCTTTCTAAGTCCAAGATGCTCGAAGTTTTGAGCAAAATAATTCCAGAAATTGCTTTCCTCTGGATCATCACAGTTACAGAAGACAGTCTTATCTTTTAAGTGTGCCTTATAATTTCTTAACTCCTTTTCAATATCTGATAACTGTGTATAGAATTCATCATTTTTTGCCCTGTTTGCATTATGCAAATTTTTGTTTGAAGTTTTCTTTTCCATTCCTACAATGGTAGCATCTACAGAGGAAAAGTTGCTAATTTTCTACATCAAAACAACGAAGGTGACTTGTGTTTGTGCGTCGGGCTGGACTCGTTCACAAAACTCCTCGCTTCGCTCGAAGTAGTTTCGCGAACCCTATTCGAGACCAGACGAAAACAAAGCTGTTTGTTTTCTCCTGTGACAGAGCTGAATACAAAACACCCAACTTGCAAGTTGGGTGTTTTGTATTCAGTGCGACGTAATAGAGAATGTTAGAACTGAGTTGATGAAATCAGAAGTGATTCCGTATATACCAAACTTGAAATATTGGATAGAGAAACTGTAACTTTACCCCACAGCATGTAACTCTATTGTATTGTAAATTAACCTCCTATTAATAGGAGGTTAATTTTAGTAAACAATCATTTTAGTATTGTTCATCCATAGAGTTTTTATTTAATTCCTTTTCTTTAGCTTCATCTATTACCAAAGCTTCTGTAGTAAGCGCCACCTCACAAACTGAAGCTGCGCTTTCAAGAGCCATACGACACACTTTAACTGGATCAATAATTCCAGCTTCTATCATATCGACAAAAGTATCTCCTTTTGCATCATACCCAACCCCTTTAGCTTTAGACATTTTTTCCATAAGAACAATATCTCCATTTTTACCAGCATTCTCTGCAATTTGTTTAAGTGGCATTTCAACTGCCTTATAAAGAAGATCAATGCCAATTTTCTCTTCTTTATTGCCATCAAGTTTTTTAAGTACTTCACGAGATTCAACAAGAGCAACACCGCCACCTGAAACGATTCCTTCCTCAAGAGCTGCTTTTACAGCAGACTTTGCATCATCGATTGCATCTTTAAGAGTCTTTTGTTCTGTTTCTGTTGCAGACCCAACCTCAAGGATAGCAACTCCTCCACTTAGTTTAGCAATGCGTTCATTTAATTTTGTTTTTTCAAAGTCATTTTTTACATTTGTAAGTTGACTTTTAATAAGAGAAATTTTTTCTTCTATTGCCTTCTTTTCTCCTTTACCATCAACTATTACGGTTTCATCTTTACGAACAATAACCTTCTTTGCACTACCAAGATCAGCAAGTGTTACCTTTTCTAAAGTTTTGCCAAGATCGCCTGTAATTAGTGTTCCACCAGTAAGTGTCGCAATATCATCAAGCATGGCTTTCTTGTGATCGCCATATCCAGGTGCTTTAACAGCGATCACATTAAGAACACCTTTTAGTCTATTAAGTACAAGTGTTGTGAGTGCTTCCCCTTCTATATCTTCTGCAATAATTACTATATCCTTTTTCCCAGACTCTAATATCTTTTCAATAATAGGGAGAAGATCTTGCTTAACATTGCTTATTTTTTGATCGGTGATAAGTATATAAGGACTAGTAATGGAGGCTTCTTGTTTTTCTGGATCAGTAATAAAGTAAGGAGATATAAATCCTTTATCAAAGACCATACCATCAACATAACGAGTGTTAACTCCAAATGTTTGTCCATCTTCAATAGTAAGAACACCATCTTTACCTATCTTGTTGTATATTTCCGCAAGAGCATCAGCTATTGCATCATCTTGAGATGATATGTATGCAACACGACGTATGTCTTCTTTGGTTGTGATAGTCTTTGCTTTAGATTTAAGTTCTTCTATCATTGCATCAACACCTTTTTTGATACCTTGTTTAATCCCAAGAGGATTAGCCCCGCTTTCAACAAGTCTAATTCCTTCATCAAGGATTGATTGAGTAAGGACGGTTGCTGTTGTTGTACCATCACCTGCTTGGTCTACTGTTTTTGTTGCAACTTCTTTTACAAGTTGCACCCCAATATTCTTAGCTTTGTCAGAAAGCTCTATTTCTTTTGCAATAGATACACCATCATTTGTAATATGTGGTCCTCCATATGATTTTGCAAGCACCACCGACCTACCTTTTGGACCAAGTGTCTTTTTTACAGTGTTTGCAACAATATCAACACCTAATTTAATTTGCTTACGAGCATCAGCTCCATAAAGAATTTCCTTTGCCATACTATATAGTTCTATTTTAAGATTCCAATAATGTCATTTTCACTAATAATTAAATACTTCCCTTTTTCAAACTCTATCTCATGGGTACTGTAACTAGAATGTTCATATACAATTTTTTGACCAACCTCTACATCCAACTTAACCCTTTCCCCTTTATCATTACGAGATCCATTACCTACAGCAACAATTTCTCCTTCCCTTATTTTGTCCTCCTTATTATCTTCTGGAAGAATAAACCCTGAGTTTGTTGTAGTGTTTTTTTCTATTGGTTTAATAAGCACTTTATTATTAAGTAGATTTATTTTTAGCATATGTGTCTATAATTAAATTTTCTAAATACACAAAACAAAAACACAAAAATGTGCCTTTGTTTTGTACTATTTAATTTACTTTCTAACTTTTACAGTAATTTTATGATCTTTTGTTTCTTCTGCTTTTGGCATGGTTATGCTTAATCTTCCGTTGTGGTATTCAGCTTCCACTCCATCACGCTTAACAGATGAAGGAAGCGAAACTATACGCTCAAAAGATCCGCGTCTAATTTCTTTACTGTAATAATGTTTATTTTTATCTTCTTTTTCTTCTTCATGTGAACCAGAAACACGAAGATAATTATCTTCTATTGACACATTAATATTTTCAGGATTAATCCCTGGTATATTCATTTCTGCAATCACACTGCCATCTTTCTCATATACATCAACAGCAAGATCTGACCCTATTTTGTTAAATGGCATACGAGAAAAATCAGCGAAGAAATCATCAATCTGACCGAATGGTTCCCATTTTATTAGTGACATAGTTTTTATTAGTTAACGTTACTTAATTAATAATTACCAATTCCATATCCAAGTATCATTAAACATCTCATCAAACAACTTTTGTTGCTGCTTGAAGAAATTCTCCATTTCTATTCTTTGTTTTTCAATTCTATTTTTTATATCTTTTACATCCTTATCTGTCATTGGAGAACTTGTAGATGTACATTTACCGTTTATACAACTTGTAAATACTTTTCCTGAGAAATTATCTGGGAAGATAACTTTCACACTTGCCCCTCCAGGAAAAGTATTTGTTTCTATGACGGGTTTATTGTTTTCTTGAGCAAATATGAAATTAGTAGGAAAAATAATAGCACCTATTATGAACAATAGAGATATATATTTTTTAAACTTATTTTTCATATAAATCAAAAAACAGTTACTTTTTAATTTACATCCTCCTTTGTTTGAGGATATTTTATATATAGGAAAAAATTAAAAATATGTCAAGTGTTTTATTAGAACTAAAAATCCCTTGCTTTTACAAGAGATTTTTAGCGAAAACTATTTTGTGCGTCGGGCTGGACTCGAACCAGCGGAGCTCTATGAGCGGGGGATTTACAGTCCCCTGTAATTGCCACTATACGACCGACGCATATTTGGAATATGTGCCATTGTATCAAAAAAACGCCAACAAAGCAAAAGAGAAAGGTGTAAGATCGTACAAATAGAGCAAGATCTGCTACACTACGAGAATCATGATATACGACGGGAGAAAGGCAGCAAGAGATATTCAAGACAACCTGCATCTTCGTATTACAAAACTTACAAACAAACCATCGCTCGCTGTTATATCAGTATCATCACATCCGTCTGTCGCATCATTCATAAAGATAAAAAGAAAGTTCGGCGAATCTCTCGGTGTAGAAGTAAGTGAGTTTAATTTCGAAGAATCAACTACGCAAGATGAGCTACTACAAAAAATACACGAGATACTGAAGCACAAGCACTACACTGGTGCCATTATTCAGCTTCCTCTCCCTTTATCTCTAGATACACAGACGGTACTAAACAGTATCCCGGTAGATCTTGATGTTGACGTACTTAGTAGTGACGCATGGGATGCGTTCGTCAAAGACGGTAAGACAATACCACCAGTAGCTGGAGCGGTGGCACACATTCTACGAGACACGGTATCAGAACTCAAAAATAAGAAAGTGGTACTAGTCGGATATGGCAAACTCGTTGGACTACCAGTTACAACATGGTTGATACATCAAGGAGTGCTACCACAGGTTGTAGATATCAACACTGAAGAGTCTACACGTAGGAAACTTTACAATGAGGCCGATATCGTAATCACCGGCACTGGCTCTCCACGAAATCTTATACCTGAGTATTTCAAAAACAATATTGTACTTATTGACGCAGGTACAAGTGAACAATCGGGAGCCGTGGTTGGCGACTGTGACCCAAGATGTGCAGATACTGCGCTTGTCTTCACCCCGGTCCCGGGTGGTGTAGGACCTCTTACTGTAGCATACCTGTTCAAGAACCTCATCGATAAAGCGGAAGAAATAAACACCAACTAGAACTAAAATAACTTCATACCGTACACAACTGAGACGTGAAAAAACTAAATAAAATCAAAAGTGTAACAACCGAAGATTGTTGCACTTTTGATTTTCTGTCAAACTATATGTCTGAACGCTATTAATTCAGTGACTATTTCTTACTACCGCGTTCTTCTGTTTTTATTTCACGAAGTTCAGCATTAAGCGGACTAGGGATCTTCCTTGGTTTCTTCGCCTCTAACACCAACTCACCTTTTTTATCAAGTGAAACTTCCGCTACACCGCCCTTTGCAAATTTCTTCATAAGCATAAGAGATGCAATTTTGTTGAGAATATGAGTTTGCATAAATCTCTTAATTGGACGAGCTCCATAATGAGGGTCATACGACTTCTCGCCAATATATGCAATTGCCTCCGGTTTCACCTCAAGCACTATCTCTTTTTCAAGTAATCTCTTTGCAAGGATATCGATTTGAAGTGCAACAATTTCTTTGATCTCATCCTTTGAAAGGATATCAAAAATAATAGTTTCATCGAGACGGTTAAGAAATTCTGGCTTAAAGAACTCTTTAACGGCGTCCATCACACGGTCCTTTACTTGAGTATATTCTCCACCGACAATATTCTGAGCAAATCCCATCTGTTCCATTTTTTGGATATACTGGCTTCCGATGTTAGATGTCATAATAATAATTGTGTTCTTGAAATTAACAACACGACCCTTACTATCAGTAAGACGTCCTTCGTCAAGAACCTGAAGCAGGAGATTAAACACCTCCGGATGAGCCTTTTCAACTTCATCAAAAAGTATAACCGCATACGGTCTATGACGAACCGCCTCAGTAAGCTGGCCTGATTCATCATATCCCACATATCCTGGAGGAGAGCCGATGAGTTTACTTGTACTATGCTTCTCCATGTACTCACTCATGTCAACCTTGATAAGTGCTTTTTCATCATTAAACATGAACTCTGCAAGTGCTTTAGTGAGTTCTGTCTTACCAACACCAGTAGGACCAAGGAACATAAATGAACCGATTGGTCGACCTGGGTCATTAATTCCTGCACGACTTCTTCGTACGGCGCCACTTATCTTTGCTATTGCATCACGTTGACTAATAACTCGTTTTCCAAGCTCCTCTTCCATACGTGAAAGCTTTTCCTCTTCTTCCTCAAGCATGCGAACAACAGGAATACCTGTCCATCTCGCCACAACAGATGCAATTTCTTCTTCTGTTACTTCTTCTTTAAGAATACGTCGTGTCTTTTGAAGTTTCTTCAATCGTTCAAGACGATCATTAAGTTCTCGTGTAAGTTCTGGAATCTGTCCATATCGTATCTCAGCAACACGTGTAAGATCTGCTCTAAGTTCAGCATTCTCTGCTTCTGTGCGAAGTGATTCAAGTGACTTTTTGATTTCTCCTATTTCTGCAAGTGTCTTCTTTTCATTCTTCCACTTAAGCTCAAGTTCTCGAGTTTTTTCTTTTACATTTGCAATCTCTTCATCGATAACCGCAATACGCTTCTTTGTAGACTCGATATCCTCCTTGTCGTCCTCGCTAATTAGTTCCTTGGCAAGCGCCTCTTTTTCAATCTCGAGACGCATAATCTTACGATGAGCATCCTCAAGAACCGGAGGTTTGTTCTCGAGAGCTATGCGAAGTGACGACGCTGCTTCGTCAATAAGGTCTATCGCCTTATCAGGAAGAAAACGTGATGTAATGTACCGTGTTGAAAGGTTAACAGCAGACACAAGGGCATCATCTGTGATACGCACACCATGAAATAGTTCATATTTCTCCTTAAGCCCACGAAGGATAGCAAGTGCATCTACCTCATTAGGTTCCTCGACGAAGACCGGCTGAAAACGGCGTGCAAGTGCAGGGTCCTTTTCGATGTGTTTCTGATATTCCTTAAGTGTCGTTGCACCTATAGCACGAAGCTCTCCACGTGAGAGTGCTGGCTTGAGGAGGTTGGCAGCATCTGCTGATCCTTCTGTTGCCCCAGCACCTACAATAGTATGTATTTCATCTATGAAGAGAATGAACTGTCCCTCTGATCGCTCTATTTCTTTCATGATGGCCTTTAGACGCTCCTCAAATTCTCCACGGAATTTTGTTCCAGCAATAAGCATACCGAGATCAAGCGATACAAGTTCTTTCCCTTTTAGACTTTCAGGTACATCTCCTTTTGCCATACGAATAGCAAGACCTTCAACAACGGCAGTCTTACCTGTACCTGCTTCACCGATTAAAATTGGATTGTTCTTGGTGCGACGAGAGAGAATTTGCATAAGTCGCATTATCTCAGTATCACGACCAATGACCGGATCAAGCTTATCTTGACGAGCTAGATCGGTGAAGTTACGTGTGTACTTCTGTAAAGCCTTATTCTTCTTTGGACCTTGAGCTTCTGATATGTTCTGTGTACGAAGTTCTTCAAGGATATGGTACGCCTGATCTTTATCAATACGGAAACGTGCAAGGACCTCACGTACATGACCTGTGGACTCTAAGAGAGCAAGAAAGAGGTGCTCAGTCGAGACAAATTCATCGTTGAACGATTGTGCAACTTTGAGCGATGTCTCTAACGTCTGAGCAAGCTCAGGTGTAAGATACATCTGGTATGACTGACTCATGGTTGCAGATGACCCCGGTACTTCTATAGCATCGATTATGCTATCAGTAAGATGCATAATATCAATCTCGAGCTTTTCGAGTATTGCATGAACAAGAGACTCCTCTTGAGTGAGAAGTGCTCCCATCAAGTGAAGCGGATTCACCTGATTCTGTCCTCGTTCGATAGCAAGTTCATGCGCACGACGTATGACCTCTTTGGCCTTTGTGGTGAAGTTATTAAATGATGGAGGCATGGTAATAGATAGCTGTTAGATAATGACTTGTAGCCATTATCTAATACAAATACAAATTTCAATAAAATGTTCAATAAAATAAAACGAGCCACAAACAACCAATTACTAATTTCTAATTTCTATCCTTACAGTGTAGCAGAAAAGCAGAGTTCAATCGTGGTGGATAAGCAGATAAAACTGAACAACAGGATACCTATACACATTGCCAAAATAGAGAAAAATAGTCAACTTGACAAAGTTGACTTTGTTATGTAAAAGATACAACTGTTGACAAATTTCACCATATATACCAAAATAATCAGATTCAGTTGTTTTTGTAGAGAGGAGCTTGAAAAGTGGCACCACATTCACTAAAAACATACATGGAGCTTTTTGCAATTTGCTTCATGGTCAATTGCGTCTTGATTGGCGCCCTGCACTACATTCTCTTTCCCTCCCTATTTCTTCCAAGCGAAGTAGTCATCACAATAGCAGCACTAAGCACACTTGGAGGAACATTATTCATCCTTGCGTGTTCTCTTCTGATTGACTTCATCAACAAAAAAGGGAAAAGAACAAAACCTAACTGGGATTCTATCAGGTTCTGATGGGCGCATCGTACGATGCGTCCACCTATGATTATGTGACGTAAAAGTAGAAAGTAAAACGCCTGCTCTCTTGGCAGGCGTTTTACAACTAGTGGTATGGTGATACCTAGATACGTTCCTCGACGGTATGCCAGTCAATATGACTCATGAACACGTTGATATAGTCAGCACGTTTAAGACCATAATCAACCATGAAAGAGTGTTCGAATACGTCCATAACAAGTAGAGGCGTAAGGCCCGCAGGGTATCCTTCATCGTGTTCCCCTACCCAGATATTGAAAAGTCTACCGTCTTTCTTATCATGCACAAGCACCACCCATCCAATACCTCTCATAGCAGCAAGCGCACGGAACTCTTTTTCCCAATGTTCGTACGCTCCCCATGTTGTAACTATCTTCTGTCGAAGTATTCTATCACTAAGCGGGACACCATGCTTTGCAATATTATCGAAGTACAGCTCATGAAGTCGCATGCCGTTCCACTCCCATCCGAATCTTCGGTGAAGCTCTGCATACTCTGGAGTTCCTGGTTCCATGTTTTTCATGGTATCGAGAAGCTTGTTAGTGTTAGTAACATACCCTTGATAGAGCGTGAAGTGATTTGTAAGGAGTGTATCGCTTAATCCTTCTATGCCGAGTATGTGTGAATAATCTTTTGGGGTATACATGGTGGTTAAGATTGTAGATATTAGAAATTAGATTTTAGATAATGTAGCAATGAGTTTATTTAGCATCCTCATCACCTCTTGCAATTCTTGTTCAGCCTCTTTAAAAATACTTTCAGATATGTATTTTAAATCTTTCGTTAACAATAATTGTGTTTCAAGTTCTGCACTGAGCCGTATGCCATTCTAAAAAATTGAATATGCTCCTTCTTTCTATTTCGTGTATTGCCTTCCGTAATATTACTTGAAATAGAAACTACGCAGCGTCTCATTTGATTTGACAGTCCGAACTGTTCCTCTTTAGGAAGACTTTTTGTAATTTCGTACACCGTCAAAACGAGACGATATGACTTTTACCATACAACAAATTCTTTATATGAAGTCATATTACTAGTGAGTGTAGCACAAGTACTTTCTAACATCTAAAATCTAACCTCGTAGCTACTCTTGCAGAATTTTTCTGCTATTTCTTTCATTGCTTCCACCAACCCTCTCATATCTTCTTCTCTTGTAGATCGTCCCATAGTGATGCGAATGTTTTCTTTTGCATCCCCTTCTGCTGCACCAAGAGCCTGCAAGACATAACTCCCGTCAGTTTCCATCGAAGCACATGCACTCTTATGTGATACTGCAAAACCCTTCGCATCAAGCCTCAAAATCATTTCTTCACTTGAAATACCAGGAACACGACAGTTAATGTTGTTTGGTAATCGTACAACCTCCCCATAATGAAGACTCCCGTCTTGTCTCTTACATATTTCATCAAAAGCACCATAGAAAACAATCGACGGTATCTCTTTCTTTAGTTGTGCAACCGTCTCATCACGAATAAGACGAAGACGCATAGACTCCTCTTCACGCAACTCCTCTGCCTCCGTAAGGGCAACACTAAACGCATATGCGGCAGCAACATTTTCGGTACCACTACGAAGACCACGCTCTTGTCCTCCACCCTCTAGAAGCGGAGACAGCTGAACACCTTCGCGTTTGTATAGCAGTGCGGATCCCTTTGGACCATACACCTTACTACTATTGACAGTCATCATATGAACTTTGAGCCGTAACACATCTACGTTGCAATAATTCGCCGCTTGGCAAGCATCAGTGTGAAAATATGGATATGACGTAAAAGTCCTACCACACTGTCTCTTCCACTCATCAATAGTGCGTCCGATTTCTTTTACTGGTTGAATAGTCCCGATTTCATTGTTTGCATACATAACACTAACGAGAATAGTATCTTCTGTTAGAGCTTCGAGAATATCTCTACTGCGTACGATACCGGTATCGTCAACAGGGAGATATGTTACCAGAACCTTCCCCTCACGCTCCAATCTTCTAACAGGCTCCAAGATAGACGGATGTTCGATGGAAGATACAATAACATGAGGAATTATCTGTTGCTTATTATTGGCAATCGAAGCAATCTGTTGTCGGTACCCGTAGTATGTACCAAGAATGGCAAGGTTACATGATTCGGTACCAGAAGACGTAAAATATATTTCGTACGCATGAGCATTAAGTACAGCGGCACAACAAGCTCTTGCCTTATCAAGAAGAAGAGAGGTGTTCAACCCTTCCGTGTGAATTCCTGAAGGATTGCCGTAAACGGCAAGCGATTCCATGAGTGCTCGCTTCGCTCGCACCCCAACCTCAGTAGCTCCAGCATTATCGAGATACACCCGAGACTCTGACAACTGCGAAATAGTTAGAGAAGAACCAGGAAGAATACCGATGCTATACTTCTTCAGAAAGGAAGTAAGTTGCTTATAAAAACTTTTCATACTAACCACTCTACCACAAAAAATACTTACTGTAGGTGTATATATAAAAAAATGATGCCCCGGATACCTTGCGGTACCGGGGCTTCAGGCCTTCCTGAAATGGTGCCCAACATGAAGTTGGTTGAGCGGGCACCAGACTTCCAAGAGGCCACGGCCCTCGCGTCAGCTGCTCTGCTGCTCGGTGCCGCCCAGCGTCGACGTGTCGCCCAGCTGCGCCTGGCCGCCGCCGGAGTTGGCCTGCTGCGCCTGCTCGCCCACGATGCCCTTGTCGGTGACGTCCTTTTTCGCGTCGATGGCGCTCTGGTCGGTCTGCTTGTGCATGGGAATTCTCCTTGAAACTTGGAAGTTGATGATGAATGAGGGAAAGATCGAGGTCAGCCTGCGGGCCGCCCTCATCGCCCGGAACGTGCTCCGTAGAGCCGTCCTCCGAGGGACAAGTACTATCCTAGCATGGGCGGAAAATCTTGTCAAGTACCCATACAATTAGTTGTCCACAGCCTTTTCTTCATTGTGGTAAACTCACTTGTACATATGGATACTTTTACAAATTTTTTGTCTTATATCATCGCACATCCAGCGATACCTCTTGCAGTTTGTTTTGTGGTACTCCTTGCATACGTATTCTACCTCGATCACAAAATAGTTGTTCTCACTCGAGGAAAATCAGGTGCAACATTAGAAGATGTTATCAAAGAATGCCTTCTAAGCACGTCAGAAATAGAAAAAAGAAATGAGCTTATTTCCAAACACTCTCTTATGCTTGAAGAAAAAGTTTCTCATGCTATTCGTAATGCGCAAACACTACGATTCAAGGCATATGAAGTAAATGGCTCAAACCAAAGCTTCTCTGTTGCACTTCTTAACGAGAGAGGCTGTGGTGTCGTCCTCTCCTCCCTTCATTCGCACGACAGGATGAGCACATTTGCAAAGCCAATTGAAAACTATGAAAGCACCTACGAACTCACCGAAGAAGAACAGTATGTTATAGAAGAAGCCAAAGCTGCACATAAAATTGATATACGTCTATAAAAGTACCACAACATCAAGTCTTGCTCATTTTCTATATAATTGAATCTTAGACACACGACACAACCCCGACTACTTATCTCTCCCACCAACAATAGATTCGCTATTATTGACATTCTGTGGTATAATTGCATGCATCATTATGTCAAAAAAGCTTACCCACGAAGGCAAAAAAACTTCACCTCTATCTCGCCAGCCAGTCATCGCTGTTCTTGGACATGTCGACCATGGAAAATCATCTCTCCTTGACTACATCAGAAAGTCAAATATAGTCGACGGCGAAGCAGGAGGCATCACGCAGCATATCTCAGCGTATGAAGTTAATCACAAACAAGCAGATGGCAACGTGAAGGCTATCACCTTCCTCGATACCCCTGGGCACGCAGCATTCCAAAGTATGCGAGAGCGTGGTGTAGAAATCGCTGACATAGCTATTCTTATTGTCTCAGCAGAAGACGGTGTAAAAGCTCAGACTCTGGAAGCGTGGAAGACAATCGACTCACACAAGCTTCCATATGTTGTTGCTATCAACAAGATCGACAAGCCAGGTGCAGACATTCAGAAGACAAAGAACTCACTTGTTGAGAATGGCATCTATATCGAAGGCTACGGAGGTGATATTCCTTGTGTTGAAATTTCTGCAAAGAAAGGCACAGGGATTGACTTCCTTCTCGAAACACTTCTTCTCCTTGTTGAAATGAATGAACTCACAGCGAATCTAGACACAGACGCTACTGGCTATGTGCTTGAGAGTTTCGTTGATCCAAAGCGTGGCATTTCTGCCACCCTTGTTCTTAAGGACGGAACACTCAGCAACAGTGGATCAATTGTTGCAGGCACAGCTCTCTCACCTATTCGTATCATTGAGGACTTCGCTGGTCGTCCTATCAAAAACCCTCGTGCCGGCCAGCCAATCAAAGTAACCGGATTCGATGAGATACCTGCATCAGGTGCAATTTTCGTATCATCTTCAGATAAAAAACTCATGGAGGCCCTCCAGGAGGAAACCCGTCAAAGCACGAAGAAAGCAATACTCGACCCACGTGTCTATCGCAATGCAAAAGTCGTGATTCCCGTTGTCATAAAAGCTGATTCACTTGGAACACTTGATGCGGTTAAGCTTGAACTTAAAAAACGCGAAACCGATGACATTAAGGTAAAGATAATCGCAGAAGGTGTCGGTAATATTTCTGAAGGCGACATCATGCTTGCTTCATCTGATGAAAAGACAGTTATACTCGGCTTCACTGTAAAGATGGAAGCAAAGGCACGCGATCAGGCCGAACGATTCAAGATCACGCCACAGATTTTTGATATTATTTAT
The DNA here is from genome assembly GCA_964491805.1 of uncultured Candidatus Saccharibacteria bacterium. Taxonomy (GTDB): domain Bacteria; phylum Patescibacteriota; class Minisyncoccia; order Phycocordibacterales; family UBA5272; genus UBA11704. Next base: position 3,687 of record CAZBGU010000003.1, on the reverse strand, counting down.
AAACTCTCAGAGTGGTTCGACACCCTTGTCGAAGAACGACTTCCATTCGAAGAAAAAGAGACAGTTCTCGGAACCCTTAAAGTTCTTCGCAACTTCAGCTCACAAAAAGACAAGCACGTTATTGGTGGACGTGTCGAAACTGGAAGAATTGAAAATGGTGCACTTGTTCGTATCATCCGACGTGGAGTAGAGCTCGGACGAGGAAGAATTGTTGAGCTTCAGTCTCAAAAAATCAAAACATCATCAGTAATGGAAGGCAATGAATGTGGTCTCATGATTGAAAGCAAATTTGAAATGATACCATCAGATACGATAGAAGCTATTACTGTTGAAAAACTCCGCATATAAAACATAGCTTTTAGCCTTTAGCTTGTAGCAATTAGCAATACATACTAAACTACATTCGCAACAGACCTTACCAGTAAAACTATTGACCATTAACCAGTAACTATCTATGGACGCAAATATTCCAAAATCACAACGTCAACTCCAAGTCGAACAACAAATTCTTGGTATCACTCAGGACTTCTTTCAGCGCGAGTCTTCTGGTGCAAGTATGATTACTGTGACACGAACAGAAATTTCTCGCGACATGAGACATGGAACTATTTTCATCACGGTACTTCCAGAGAACAAAGAGGATGCAGCTATCAATTTCGCAAAGCGCATGAGAAGCGAACTTCGTCATTTTGTCATGAAGCGTCTTCCTGTTAAAGTGATTCCATTCTTTGAGGTTGAGATTGACTACGGAGAAAAAAATCGTCTCCATGTTGATGAGCTTCTTCGTAAAGACAAAGCTGCACACGAGGCATACGAGGCACTTGCATTTCAAAAAGAAAGCGAACTAGAAGATAACTAAGAGAACTATACACTTAGAATAGTATTGGTTATATCACGCTCAGCGTACATAACCTTTGCAAAATTCTCCCACAGTAACTCTTTGTGAGTTATTCTTCTTTCTGTGCTTTTACTGTTTTTTTCATAGACAACTCTATATAGTTTGTTATATCGATAGAGCTCGCCGGAGTACAGTGACTTAAAAAAACCTGACTCTTCCTCCCTAATTTTTATAATACTCTTACACGGAAAGGGAGACGATAAAGATCCCCGTAATTGTGTCTTGGTCATTCTGAGTGAAAGACGAATTGGAAATGTGTATGTATTTTTGACTTTTAGATCAATAAGATTATAAAAAACTGTTGCTCCACTTGCAAATGGTATCGCTCTCCCACTATCAGGAAATACATCACGTGAATGATGTCTTCTTTCTACGAACTCGCACAAGCTACAAGCAAACATATAAGCAATAAGATTAGACAACTGACATAGTCCTCCACCATATTCTTCCTTCAAAGTACCATCAGACAAGACAATGCCTTTATAATAACCATCCTCCAGATTCGTCCTTCCGACATATTTCCAAAAAGAAAATATTTGACCAGGCTCAATAACAACACCGTCCAGTTTCTTTATTGCTATCTCAATATTTTTAATTTTACCTTCATCTAACTCTCGTGCGTTAAACTTTCTATAAAGTGGAGAAGAGTGACTCGAAAGACAAAACCATCTCTTTACACCAGGGAGACTTTTGTCATATGTGATTTTATATAAAGGATGATAGGTGTAATATGCTTTGATAAAAAATCTTTTTACGCCGAGCACGTACTTCAGCAAAAATGGAAATCTCTTAGTAAGAGCAACGCGCCTGTCACGCTCACTATCACTAATTAACTGCGCAACACGATCAAGAGTAACCATATACTAGAATTGTATAACACTACTACATCAATATAGGCAAGTAAAGAATATAATTGGTAAAACAGACAGGAACGATATTGTTACACTCGGCAAGAAGTAAGGTTACTATATATACAAGAGTTTGTTTTTCTTTTCGGTGTTAGGAAAGGACTTGGTTACAATTTCTATCCTCACTCTATTCGTCATGGCAGAAACCGCGACCTCATTTAAGTTCTCACAAAAGCCAAACGGTTGGCTTTCTTCCTGGGCACCCATGCAAAAAACAGAAGTTCTAGAACTTCTGTTTTTTGCATGGGTGCCCAGGAAAGGACTTGAACCTTCATGCCTTGCGGCGCTTGCTCCTAAGGCAAGTGTGTCTACCAATTTCACCACCTGGGCATATTTATTTGTTACTGAAGAATTATACAACAAAATATGATAAAGTGCGAACATGGACCCTATTTCTATCATTTTTGAAAATACTGACTTTTTGATTATCAACAAACCGTCTGGCATTGTTGTTCATCCTTATGATCATTCAATTGAAGATACGCTTCTTGACTTTTTGCGTGAACATTCACCAGAATGCTTCAGTATCTCAAACGAAAAGAAGCTTATGGATGGGCGCACTATCTCACTTGGCGGACTCGTTCACAAGTTGGATAGAGATACATCAGGTGTGATGGTGATAGCAAAAAATCAGCAAACATTTGACGAGTTAAAAAAACAGTTTATTGAACATGCAACAAAGAAAACATATATAGCCCTTGTTGAAGGTGTCATTAAAAATGAATCATTCAGAATTGATGCGCCGCTCGGAAGGAACAAAAAAGAATACAAGCAATCAGTGAACCCAACTAACCCGCGACCAGGTGATTTGCGTGAAGCGATTACTGATGTGCATGTTGTTGCACACACTACAAACACATCCATAGTAGAACTCTCCCCTCTTACAGGACGAACTCATCAACTACGTGCACACATGGCACATATCGGTCATCCTATTGTTGGCGATAAAGCATATGGCAGCACTGTTAATTCTTCACGCATCATGCTTCACGCTAAGAGTCTCTCTTTTATTCTCGATGGTACGCCTTACTCATTTGATGCACCTACCCCTATTTCTTTCGTGCACAACATTGCTTAATAGCAAAAATACTTACCACAAAAATAGCACCGAGCGTATCCATAAGCATATCTTTTTGTGCATCCCACACATCACCTTGAGAACCAAGAAACGCAGCGCCTGCGTTACCACCTTCAAGAACAGCATACTGCCATTCAATGAGTTCATAGGTCATAGCAAGTGTGCCGATAAAACATATGCCAAGGAACCCTGCCCAAAAGGAAGTACTCACTTTCTTATATGAAAGCACATACTCAGCAAGCGCGTACGCTGAGAACCCAGCAGTAAAATGACCAACCCTATCGAACATATTTCTTTCGAACCCAAAGAAGTTATTGAACCAATCAAACGGTACACGCTCAAAGGTATAATACCCGCCAACCGTATGATACATCGGAAGAATAACCGCAAGTGCATATGCTAGGTTAGAAAGTCGTACCCCACGAATATATGCGATCACAAAGAAGAGAACATACCCGAGTATTGGTATGTTCTCTGCGTACCACACTGAACGATCATAAGGATGAACACCGAGCGCAACAAACTCAATAAGATATAGCCCAAGAAGTATGTGTGGAAAATATTTTGAAATAACTTTCATAATTAAAGTGTACCATAACACTACTTCCTCTCACTGCTTGTCATGGATAGTTCTGTATTACTTCGTTCGCCGCAGGAGTTTCGCGAACCCTATTCGAGTACCGACGTACGACACGCAGGTGTCGTACTCCTTATGCTCGCAAAAGAATAAATACCCACACCAACTACAGAATGGGTATTTATTATTTTGTGCCCAGGGCGGGACTCGAACCCGCACGCTGTAA
>CAZBGU010000002.1:9876-69262 GCA_964491805.1 uncultured Candidatus Saccharibacteria bacterium | reverse complement strand
TCACCTCGTCTCGTTTTATGAGTACATAAAACAGGAGACTCCTCGACCCCTATTCAAATCCCAACGTCCATGACGCAGGTCATGGACTTCTGTCTCTGCGTGAAAAGTAAAATGCATCCATTTTGGTAAATGGATGCATTTTACTTTTTGCGCGATCTAGTGGATGAAGTGAGAACTAAATCTTTCTAACCAATCAATTCAACATACCAATTTCTTTCAAAGTATTCGTTACGAATAAAAGAACCTTCTAGCTGGGTTGAGTATGTAAAGTCGAGAACTGGCTCATCTGTGTCGTTATTACCAAAATAAGACTTTTCTAAAACTACACACTTTTTATTCTGGTATTTAGGCACCTTTCTTATAACTTTATGCAAGTCAGGGTAAATTTCAATAGCACTACTATTAACTAAGTTGATTATTTCTTGTAAATTTTCCTTCTTAAGAATTATAAAAAGATCCAGGTCTCCATAATCAAGATTAAATTTCTTTCTTAAAAATGAAGTAAATCCGCCTCTTCCTGAAGCAGATCCAGTTAAGAACACACCTTCAACTTTTCCTTTTATTTCTCTAATTAAACGCTGAAGAAACTGATTATCTTTTTCACGTAAATGTAAGCTATTAACCTGAAGTCTTGATATCTCTTTGAAGGAATACGATTCTCGTAGTTCATTAAAATTAAATATAGTCGTACTATCGTTATTATTTATATCAACAAGAACCACTTCCGTGTCAGACGAACAATAAGAATCTAAAACATCACAACAGGTAGCACAAGGAACATAATGTTTAAGCTTTTTTACTTTTCCTCTACCGCAAAGAAAGATTTTACGAATAGTGGGCTCATTTTCGACTCTCAAGCATTCTTTAATGGCACTTGTTTCAGCATGTTCAAACGCAAAACTACCATCATCAAATTCTTTATTACTTCCAACGTAAACACCTTTATTAGTAACAAGTGCGCAACTTAAAAAATAACCCGTAATGCTTGCTTGAGAATTTTCCAGCTCCCGTTTTAATAAACCGATGATGTTTGCGTTCATTTTATTTATAAAACTACAACAAAAATACTTTAATGTCTATTTGTTCTTTTCTCTAAAACTATCATAAGAAAAAGCCTTCACTTGGAAGGCTTTTTCTTTTTTACGCACTCTAGTGGATGAAGTGAGAACTGAAATACTTAAAGGTCAAAGAATGATTTTGATGTAATCTGATAGCGCTCTCCCTAATTTTTTATGACTTTCTTCATTAAGATGAACACCGTCTTCTTTACTTACACTCACATATTCATTGCTGTCAAAAACTAGCAGATTATTTTGGAAGGTAAATTCTTTTATTTTTTCAACCATTTTTTTATTCTTAATCTCTGATTCAAATGAAAACCCCCAGTCACTTGGTGTATTTTTGAAATCTACAACAGGAGGGATAATTATTACAACCTTCGGCATCTTTGTGTTGTCATAAGACTTTTTAATACACTCAAGGCATGGCTTAAACCCAGAAACAATTTCCTCAACTTCCAAAGAAAATTTATCTTTTACATCATTTGTTCCAAGCATAAGAAAAATCACATCAACAGGAAAATGAGAAAGAATACATGCTTCAAAATAGGGCAAAGAATTTCTGAATAATTTTTCTTCTTTTGCTATAAGTGTTCTTCCAGATAAACCTTCTTTCAAGACAGAAAAATTATCACCTAAAGATTCTTGCAAAACAACTGGCCAATTTTTTTCAAAAGGTAAGGGCGATACATCATTAGGCTGTTCACCGTAAGTATTCGAATCTCCAAAACAAAGAATAGATATCATACCCGTTAATTATATCACTCAGTTCTTCAACCCTAAATCCATCATAAGAAAAAGCCTTCTCTCGAAGGCTTTTTCTCTTTGCGCGGTCGATGGGATTTGAACCCACGACCCCTGCCGTGACAGGGCAGTGCTCTAACCAGCTGAGCTACGACCGCAAATTTTATATTAATTCCATATAATAGTGATTTTGCGTTTCCACAATATCATTATTACAAACAAATTATATGTAAATAGAAAATGTCACCTCTATTTATATGGATATTCTACCACAAATACAGCTTCTTTCAAGTGCATGTTATCCAATAAGCATAGATACCCAACCATGGTACACTAGTTGAATTCTGTGTACTTTAAAGTTTCTTCTTGTTTCCGAATCCTTTTTACTACTATTTTTATAATCTGAGACACCATCTATGGCATTTTCCATCAAGAACTACTTCAAAAAAATCTACTCACCAGAAGTGCTTGTAGAATTCTACAGGCAGCACGATATTGTAGCCATCTTTGAAGTAACTGAGTCCACACCACGCAAGAACGTCGTTGGCATGTTCATAGATTTTTATAACTCACTTCCACCTGAGAACAAAATTGAAATAGAAAAAGAGCTTGCGCTTATTGCAAGCATCTCAACAAAGTATGCACCATTCATTCTCACCCCCATCCTGCGAGAACGAAAGGTGCCTTCAGTTACACAAATAGAATGTGAATCTGACCATGACAAGGTACTCTATCATTACATGTTTAATCGTGAAGTATTCGATGACATGTTGTTCTTTCATGACTTTTACGCAAGTCGTGGCTATATACTCTACGAGGCAGGAAAGGTAGACCTTACTGTTGCAGATCTTGCTATGACTGAGCTCAAAAAAGAGTTCACCCGTATCGCCAACAAAGAAGACAATGCAACTGAGTGTGCTATGGAACACAAGATATTAGACGGACTTCTCTATCTAACCATGACGTTTGATGGTGCTACTATCATAGCAACGAAGCGAGATGCAGAAACTGGTGAGTTGGATACTACAGCAACAAGAAGAAAGAAGGAGGTTGTGAAGATTGTCTATCTTCCTGACGACAAAGAGGTTCTCATTTCATTCACGGGTGGGAAATATGAAAAACTTATTTTCCTCGATACATTCTTGCGTGTTGTATGTAAGAGTGGTTACGAAGGAAAAGTTGAATCCTTTGATCTTTCTTCTTTTTCAAATCAAGAATTTGATTTTTCAAAGACTAATAGTGTGGTACCAATGCTTACCTGGAAAGTGAAAGCAGTTACTCTTGCATTCGGCGGCAACGAAAAACAGAAGAAGAAAATGAAGCTTGTGATACCGAGTACTCCTCAGGAGCATGGTATGGTACCATTACGTACCGCACTTGATGAGATCGGTATCTTGTCTAGCATAAAAGAATATAAAGTTGAAAATGTTTCACTTAGCTTCTCATTTACTCATAAAGAAAAAGCAGATAAGAGTGTCCAGGTCGCATGTTCAGTGTCACGCATGAGGTCCTCGCTCTGCCCCCTTTTCCCATACGATAGACTAGCACGCACACTACTTAAACAAGCTCATATCGAACAAGGTTTTGTGGAAGCGGTGAAAAAAGAGAAGGATGATATAGCGAAGAAATGGGAGGTGTAGTGGACAGCTTTACATCTTAAGCTTGTAGCTATTAGCAATACGGCACATTGCATGAAAGGTGTATACTTATGGTATGAACATCTTCAAAAATACAACATTCACCTGGTGGCAACTTAGTATATTTAAAGTAGCTGTATTCTTTATCGGAATATCGTGTGGGGTATATTTTGAAAAAATAGTACACCCATACATGCTTATCGTACTCATAACTGGTATAGTGCTTTCGGTGTATGTCGGATATGTTTGGTCTAAGGGTAAGTAGGTTTAATTTTAATACTGGGTGGGATCGGTCACGGAACTCCTCCTCACTTCGTTCGCCGAAGATATTCCGCTTGTTCCAAGAACCGAATCTGCTGATTCGCCTATTCGATCCCACACGAAAGTAAAGCAGTTTACTTTCTCCACTGACACCAAATAATAAACACCCTCATATGAGGGTGTTTATTATTTGGTGTCAGTGGGTGGGATCGAACCACCGACCTAAGGCTTATGAGTCCTTCGCTCTAACCAACTGAGCTACACTGACATAGTGTTATTATCTAGTTTGTAACACGTACTGTGTTCAACAAGTACATCAAATACTACTATATTTTTGACATAATTTCAATACGATAGTGCACTGTGTATGAAATATCTTGTGAATTCATTAAAATTGTGGTACTATATCATAACATTTGAATATCGTGAACAAAAGATAGCGGGAGGTAGAGTAGAGGTAACTCACAAGAGATTTTTATAGATCTCATAACCTCCGAGGTTTGTTAATACTCGTTAAACAATTAATTATGAAAAATATATAGCGGGGTAGAGTAGAGGTAACTCACGAGGCTCATAACCTCGGGACACAGGTTCGATTCCTGTCCCCGCAACAAATAAAGTAAAAGCAGTATTGTAATCAATACTGCTTTTACTTTATTTGTCTCGTATGAAATAAATGACCTGCTGATTAGTAAATCACGCCGTGAGGCGCTCATGTTCGTCAGGAATCGAATAGTGGTCAGAAAACTTTATCGACGACGAATTAGTAAATTCGCTTCTTGGAAGTAAGACGAGGAGAAGTTTTGTGACCGATATTCCTGTCCCCGCAACAAGAATAATAAAAGGAGTACTGTAACCGGTACTCTTTTTATTATTCTTATTAGTGTCCCTGCAATAAGAATAATACGAGCGACACCGAGGGTGTCGCTCGTATTATATTTCTTCCGTAACTATCCACATCGTTTCTATATTTTATTCACTCAGTTACCTGATCACTTTCAAATCCCTAAATACTGATTCAAATAAGGTAAAAGCTCGTTTTGCTTCCCGTTCAGTCAACTCAAAGTCAGAACCTTCATGTGCGATTCTATTTCTCAACTTATGCGCATCCCATGCAAGATCTATAGTTTTGAAACTCGCACCCTTCAGTTTTTCTCCAACACCTTCACCTGTGTAACCCTTCTCACTAAGAACTTCAAGCAGGAGATTATCAGCCTCCATAATACCGATCCTCCACAACGCTTCACTTCCGCTGCTCATGTAACCCTGAATGACAGCAAACTTTGGGTGATCAACTAACTCTAGTACTGACGGTGCATGCACCTGAAAATCTATACCAGACCCAACAGGAAGCCCTGCAATACCTGCCGGCATCTCGTCACGGTTATGGGTGCTCGTATCTCTAATCACATGACCTCCATGGTGTGAGCCATGATCCCCGTGATGAAAATAATGTTCGTAATGATCAAGACTTGCAATAAATTCAGATATCCATCTAAAAACGATAAATACAAGCAACACAAGCACGACAATCGTCAGAACCGACAGTATGTCAGCGAAGACAGATAACACTGGGTTTTGTATTGAAAAATGTAAACCTTCAGTTGCTTTATTGATATCAAGTGCAGGTATCTTGCTCAAATTTTCTGGATCAAGTGGATACGTGTCCATGCTATCTGGTATACCGTCACCATCTGTATCTGTTTTTGTACTATCTATGCCGAGAAATTTTTCTATTCTGTCACTTACACCATCGCCATCACTGTCAGGACCGATTGATGAGACCTTAGGATCAAGAGGGGCCTCATCGCGTCCATCTAAAACTCCGTCACCATCCGTGTCGTTGTTTAACGGGTCAGTACCCTGCACTAACTCTTGACCATCAAGAGCACCGTCTCTATCAGAATCTGGATTCTTAGGATCAAGACCATGGTTCACTTCGTAACTATCTGGAACACCATCTTTGTCGGTATCTTTTGGTCCTATACCGAACATGTCTCGAACTTTATCAAAAAAAGAGTAATCTGCTTCGTATCTCTCTTTTAACTGTGCTTTTGTTAAATTGTCTGCATCATAAGGTCGACTATCAGTAATATCTGGTATACCGTCATTATCACTATCACGAACTTTTAGACCGAGACCTTCGAGCATTCTTTGCCACAATGAAACATGAACCTCTGCAGGAGGCACTGCCATATCTTTCTGTGCTAAGTATTCGTCAAACCATCCTCTATCTCGCAGTCCGTCCCAATCGCGGCCTGAGTGTTCATCTAGATATGTCTCCGGAGACTTTCGAAGTATGGAAAAAAGCCATGTGTATTTTATCCAAAGCAAAACATCGTAGATTCTATTAAAAAGATAATCAATGGAAAGAGAATACATGGGGGCAGCTTGTAGAAAGTGGCTTGTAGTGTATAGCAAATACAAATCTGCGCAATACAAAACACTAAGCACACCTATATCATAATAATATCACAAAACACTCCGTACCCTTTGTGTATTATGATTACTCCGTGCGAAGTTTCTCAAAGTCCTTACCAATACTAAAGAGGACATCTTCACGTGTGTGTGGTGCAATAAACTGTAATCCGAGCGGTAGGCCAGAGGGGGTTTTCCCTGATGGAATTGAAATTGCCGGAACTCCTACAATATTGACCGGGACAGTAAAAATATCTGCAAGGTACATAGACAGCGGATCATGCGATTTCTCGCCAATAGCAAACGCAGGAACTGGAGATGTTGGTGTTGCGATTACATCAACATCCTTGAACACCTTCACGAACTCTTTCTTAAGCATGTCACGTACAAGGTTTGCTTTGTTGTAATACGCATCGTAGTAACCAGATGAAAGTACATATGTTCCAAGAAGGATTCTTCTGCGCACCTCTTGCCCGAATCCCGCAGTACGCGACTCAAAGTAACTTCGAATACTCGTCTCACCAGGGTGAGAAAGGCCGTAACGAATACCATCATAGCGTGCAAGATTACTCGAAACCTCAGCGAACATAAGAACATAGTACACAGAAAGCGCCTTTTCAAGATTCGGAATAGTTATATCTTTAATTGTATACCCGGCAGACTTCATTTTCTCGATTGACTGATTGAAATTAGCTAGCACTAAAGCATCAACACCCTTCTGATTAACAAATGACATCGGCACACCGACAACTTTTTTAAGATTAGTTGCAGTTTGCGTATTCCGAAGCGCATCTGGAAGCGACGTACTGTCATGTTCGTCATGACCTGTAATTACACTGTAAAGATCTTCAACGTCTTCTACTGAATTGCCAAATGGTCCAATTTGATCAAGTGAACTTCCCATCGCCATAACACCGTAACGAGACACGTCACCATAGGTTGTCTTGAGTCCTACGATGCCACAGAACGATGCAGGTTGACGAATAGATCCTCCAGTATCAGAACCAAGAGACACCGGAACCCCTCCATACGCAACGACAGCAGCTGATCCACCTGACGAGCCACCAGCAATCTTTGTAAGATCGTGTGGATTTTTTGTTACACCATATGCAGAGTTCTCAGTAGAGCCACCCATTGCAAACTCATCCATGTTGGCACGACCGACTATGACAGCACCCGCATTCTTCAGTTTCTTAACAACAGTTGCGTCGTACGTTGCAACATATTTCTCAAGAATCTTAGAACCACCCGTAGCAATTTCTCCTTTGACAAGAATGTTGTCCTTAAGAACAATTGGAATACCTGTAAGAACTGTCGATGTTTTATTGGAGAACATCGCTTGAGCACTTTTTATTTGTGAACTAATGAATGCATCAGAATATAAACCAAGAAGCGCGTGAACATCTGTGTCTTTTTCTTTGATTGTCTGAAGTGATGCTGCAACAAGAGACTCTACCGTAAGCGACCCGCTCTTAAGCTCTTCATGTAATTGTCGAAGTGTTTTTTTCATAAATATATATCTTACTTAAGAACTTGAATAACTTCCACATAGCCATCTTTTGATGCGGGAGCGTTTGCAAGAATTGCTTCGGTATTAGAACCTGTGTCACAAGTAACAACATCCTCACGTACAACATTATAGAGAGAAACCTCGTACCGCCCTAGCTCTCCATCGATATCATTTATCTCAGATACATAGCCTAGAATTGCCTGTATATCGTGAAGCATTTGTTGTTTTTCTTCTTTTGCAATATCAATACGTGCAAGACGTGAAAGGTTGTCGAGATCTTGTTCTGTAAATATCATAGTTAAACAATTATAGCATGTTTTTCAAACTATCTTCATCGAGAATAGAAATGCCTAATTTCTCAGCGTCTTCTCTCTTACTACCACCTCCGTCCCCAGCAAGAAGATAGCTGGTCTTTTTGGAAACACTTCCGGAAACCTTGCCACCATTATTTTCTATCAATAATTTTGCCTCGTCACGTGACAGCGTCGGAAGTGTTCCGGTAATAACAAATGTTAGACCGTGCAACTTGTTACCACTTCTATCTACCACCTTTTCTACTACAACCTCATCTAGTAAACGCTTAAAAAGTGACACTGACTCTTCGTTAGAAAAATAATCCCGAAGTGACTGCAGAACAATAGTACCGACTCCTTCAATGGCAAGAAAATCATCATCCTGAGCAGCAAGAAGTGCCTCAACAGTCTTGAAATGCCCTGCGATATCCTTTGCTGTTTGTTCTCCAACATGACGAATACCAAGCGAATAAATGAGACGATGTAGCGGAACATTCCGTGCTGTGGTAATTGAAGCGATGATGTTATCCGCAGACTTCTCTCCAAAACCTTCAAGACCGACAATATCTTCTTTCTTAAGATTAAAAATTGACACAACATCTGTAATTAATCCAATATCATGGAAGGTTTCTATAATTTTCTCGCCGAGACCCTCAATGTTCATCCCCTTCTTACTTACAAAATGAATCAACCCTTCAATATGTTGTGCTGGACAAGTTTGATTTTTACAATAGAGTGCCGCAGACATGTCTTTACCAACTTCTGTACGCACAAGAGTTGAGGAACACGACGGACATGTAGACGGCATCTCATACATTACTGAACCTTTAGGTCTAAGTTCTTTGAAGACATCGAAAATTTCAGGGATCACATCCCCTGCCTTACGCAGTGCAACGGTATCACCAATACGAACATCCAGTCTAGCAATTTCATCCTGATTATGAAGTGTTGCACGAGATACCGTCGAGCCTGCAAGAAGTACTGGAGCGAGTTCAGCAACTGGTGTAACTGCACCCGTACGCCCCACCTGACATGTAATAGATAGAAGCTTCGTTGCGACTTCTTCTGCAGGGAACTTGTACGCTACACCCCCTCGTGGGGACTTAGCAGTATATCCAAGCGCATTCCAAATAACACGCTCGTTAATTTTTACAACCAATCCATCAATACCATAATCCTCGCCATGACGCTTCTCTATCCATGTATCATAAAAACTTTGTATATCACGAAGTGTACGACATACTTTTCGTGCAGGGTTAACCAAGAAACCATATGACTCGAGCGTATGCAACTCTTCTTCTTGTGTCTTGTAATTACCACCTTCTATGTCGTACGCAAATATCTGAATATTACGTTTAGCAACAATCTTTGGATCAAGTTGTCGTAACGTCCCCGCCGCAAGATTACGAGTGTTTGCATATAACGCGAGACCCTCTCTCTCTCGCTCTTTATTAAGAGCGTCAAGATCTTTTTTCTTCATCCACGCTTCCCCTATCACCGTGAATGACTTTGATTCAGGTAAGATAAGAGGAATAGAACGCACTGTCTTGATGTTCTCTGTAATATCTTCACCAACTTCACCATTACCTCTCGTAGCAGCACGAATCAACTTGCCATCTTTATATGTCATAACTACCTTGAGTCCATCAATTTTCATTTCTGCTATATATGAAATATCAGAAGTAGAAATAGTTTCTTTGTACTCTTTCTTGAGAAGAGAAATATTTCTTTCTTCCCATTCTGTAAGTTCATTAAATGAAAAGACGTTATCAAAACTCCACTGACGTATATCATGGGTAACTTTTTCAAAATATGGTAAAGGATCTCCCCCTACACGATGTGTTGGCGATAGCGGTGAATCAAGTTCAGGGTACTGCTTCTCGAGTGCACCAAGCTCACTCATGAGTGAATCGTACACTTCATCTGATATTTCTGGAGCATCATGAACATGATAGAGAACACGGTGACGCTCAAGTAGTTTTCGTAATTCCACCACTCTTTTTGTAACAGTATCTCTATTCATAACTATAGAATATCACAAAAAGCCTTATTTAGAAAGGATATTATAGGGAAACCTAATATTTTGTTGTGTTTACAACCGCACGCTCGACAGCGGTATTAAGATTGTCACATGTCGAATATCCTTGGGAAATAATCTGACGAAATATCGTCGTTTTATTAACAGTAACTTTAGCACAACGATATGAATGCAAACTCGTAACAGGGTCAACACCAAGGTCCATACGCATAGTAAACGTCGAAGCAATACCAGTCTCGGTCACTGGTCCAAGAGTAGGGTCGTTGTATGTACGTTCAAATGTTGAAGTTGCAAACTTAGAATCTGAGGATTCGCCTGTATCAAAGATAACCGCCTGACCACACATTATAGGTTTCTTTCCTGGGCCACTTTGTAGATCTACAGTATCCGCAAGACCAGCGTCAATTCTTTTCTGATTAACGTATGCAACAACATCTTCCATGTACGTGAAGGTGTCTACAGCATTGCTGCTTGGAAAAATTCCAAGTCCATCCATTCCTTGATACATATCATCAATAGAAAGTGTGCACGCAAGTGCATCATCGGCCGCATAATATGCAGACTGACTCTGCTTGTACAATTTCGAAAAATAAAGCTGTTTAGAGAGAAGCGTCATTGATGTGCTTGTCACAAGAAGAATAAGTACACAAATAAGCATTGTGAAAGGTAGAATAAAACCTAGTCGGTTTTTTTGTAGCCAGCATCTAAGAATTGTTACAATAGGTTTTTTCATATATCTTATAGGCGAGGACTCATGAAGCGAATAACGCGTAACGTCTGAGTTCTTCCATTTACACCTCTAAACTTAACTTCAGAAGTAATACGGAGGTCATCACTATACTGGTCGTATCTTGAACCAGTTTCAAATGTAGGCAACTGGTCAATAACAACATTTCTTGTAAATGGCTTCGTTGCGTCAACCACACCAGATACAACATGTGATGTAACACCAGAACACACATAAGAACTCCTGGTATTTTCATGAGAATAGGACACCTCCTGATTTCCTCCAGTAGTATATTTTTTAACCTTAACAAGAAATGGGCATTCCTCACCACCTGCAGCATAACGAGCAGGCGGCGTTGTAGAAATGTCCCCTGTCATATCAAGGGTATCAAAGGAACATCCACTCCCTCCGCTTTCATCACCAAAACAAGATGGCATAGTACTTGGACTTCCAAGTCTCTCCTTAAGTAGTCTCCAAGAAGTTTGTCCTGTTGTTGATTCTGTTCCTCTTGGTAAACACAGTCCAGTGTTCGCGCCAGGGCTTTTTTTACAATATATATACAATGAATCATACTGGTTCTGCAACAATTCAATAGATTCTTCAGCAAGGTATGTAGCAACGATAACATCTTTGGTTTGTCGAGCATACGAAGAAGATCTACTTAATACAGAAAGAGGGCCAACAATAACTAAAGCTATGATCGCGATCGACGCTAGAGTCTCAAGTAACGTAAAACCCTGTATACTAATGTGTTTTGTATTCATAGAATGTTTATTGATTATCTAGCTCACGAGGAGAAATATTGGTTTCAAAATCAAAAGTTGTTGATGCCATTGCACCTCCTGCAGGTTTAGTGATACCGGAGAGCAAAAAAGTTATAAGCGGCTGCTTATAATCAATTGCGCCATTATCGTCATAAAGAGTGTCACCTAGCGAAGTCTGGGCCCCTTCGAGATAGAAAAATAACGACTTAATGGTTACATCGCTTGACGTCATTTGCTCCGTGGAGGAAGAAGACCCGTACGGATATGTTGTTTTGTAAAGAACTCCATTTTTTATATAGTAAGCAACCCTATCTCGGTAGTCTTTACTGTCGGACGGAGTAAATATAAGAATAGTGCAAGCAGTCGGAGACGACTGAGGGCAGTTTCTTCGTGTGTATGGTGGAGCATCATTTCCATATGGTAATGATGTTGTTGCGTAAAAATCAGTACCAAAACGAATATCTCGAGTCACTGTCTGAGTGGAGAGATTTACGTTATCCAAAATAGCCTGAGTCTCTTGCAGTCTTCTATTTACAGACTGTGCATTAAAGAGAGACCCGAGACTGAGCGTTGCAATTGAAGAAAATAGACCAAGTACCACCAATATTTCTACAAGTGAGAATCCCTTTACTCCAAAATGTTTACTGATATATGTCATAGTTGTGATTTTATTTACATGTGCTTGCTTTCTTGGTCACCATTCCTGAGCGATATACCGTAATAGAGTAAACAAAGCCAGGAGCAGGTGATTTTAAGGAATCAATCTGAATACATGCAGATGTGTATTCTTTATTGAGGTCACCTTTTACGCCATATTCACCATTAACATATAGGTGTGCGGTCTGTCGTGGACGACTAAAAGAAACAGTAAGTGTCTTAATGAGGTTCGTTGGATCTTCATCATTACAAACAAAAGGGTTAATCCCCTCAGACACACATAACTTACCTATCTTATGGTTGTTTGTTGTCCTAAATATCAATTCCTTCTCGTCACTAACACTTTGATCATACAAACCATTACCAACACCAATATCCCTCTTGATCAGCGGATCAACCTTGTCTCTAAATTTTAGTACACTCGTTGAAGTGCTTCTATCAAAAAATACACCAACACCTCCATAAACTCCGCCAACAGAGTTAACAGCGCTGCCTTGCAGCTGCGCTTCACGCAACAACAATTCTGTCTGGTAAGCATTATCTGCTAAAGTAAGTCTCATGATTGACTGTGGTCCGCCAGAAAGAGTAATACCAAGAATAACCACCATAATAGAAACACTTACCAGAAGCTCAACGAGAGTGAACCCTTTATGTAAGGAAGATCTGATCTCTACGCCTTTTCTTAGTGACATATATACATAGTAGCACTATGAAAACGACATTGCGATCGAAAATATATCCATATCTGTGAACAACACAATGAGAAATCCAATAACAATAAATGGCACAAATGGTATCGCTGTAGTATCAGAAAGCCTTTGTCTAGAAATATACTTAATATAGATACCCACTATAGCACCTAACCATACAGAGACCATGAGCACAGCAAGCCCTTGCAAAGAGTCGAAGAACATACCAACACCGAAGAACAAAATAACGTCACCAAAACCAAGACCTCTACCCCTTGTGATGAGCCACACTAATAAAAACGGCACAGCAACAAACACAGGCGAGATCATTGTCAGCACATGAGGGTCATTAGCAATTCTCATACAGTACATAATAGCGGTAAGCGCTAGATACCCATAGAGAAACATAGAAGGTATGTACGAATGAGCTCTATCATAAAGAGCCATAACGCCGAGTGTTCCAAATAGCAATGTGTAGTACACAAGCCATAACAAACTAACAAGCAATGAAACTTGATCCTTTATAATTAGCTGATACAAGACCACGAATGTAACACCAAATAATACTTCGACAACCAATGCGGATACCC
Source organism: uncultured Candidatus Saccharibacteria bacterium (assembly GCA_964491805.1). Taxonomy (GTDB): domain Bacteria; phylum Patescibacteriota; class Minisyncoccia; order Phycocordibacterales; family UBA5272; genus UBA11704. The sequence continues at coordinate 55,876 of CAZBGU010000002.1, read as the reverse complement.
CATAGACACTTTTGCAGTGGCGACACTTACCCCTTAACCAAAGATAGGAGATAACGGGGATAAGGTCAGACGCGCGAAGTGCCTCTCCGCAAGAGAGGCACTTACTACGCCCTTTCATAATTGGTGCAACATGAAGTCGCGAAGCAATAACTTGTACGAAACTTCCTATTGATGCACCAAAGATGAAGGATAAGATAGACAACACATTTAAGAAAACTTACCTAGACTATTGCTGTGATGTTACATCGAAGATACAGTCATTTGAGACAACACAGGTACTACTTGATTCTTCAGTATAATTTGATAGACCAAAAGGAGGATTAGCGTACCACCTCATGTTAAAATCAGTACCTCCAGTATTAAGGACCGAAAATGAAGACGTTGCTGCAATTTGAGAACCTGTATCAACAAAGACACCATACATAGCATCTCCATTATACACTGCACAGAATGGAACCGATAGCGAATTAGAAAGCGTAGCAGCAGAGCAATCTCTGTCAGTTTCAAGTGCTGGTCCATATACTTCGAGCTTCACTCCAAAATGATAAGAAAACGTTGTTGTTGCTGCACCACTTGCAGAAGCATCATAGTATGTATAAACGAAAGCATCACGAGCATTTGATGTAGTTGAAGCAGCAAACGTCGGCAAAAGTGGCATAAACTGTGGAGAAAGTGCCTGAAGTGTGTGAGGATACTGCGCTGAATTAGACTCAGCATACTGTTCAAATGCAAGCTGTGTTGACTTGAGTTCAGCAATCTTCTTCGCATCACGAGCCTTCTTACGAGCGCTCTGGATAGGAGCAGCAATAATAGTAGAAAGCAAACCGATAATAGCAATCACCACGAGAAGCTCGATAAGAGTGAATCCACGTACACCTGCACTTGATTTTTTAAATGTGTTTGACATAATTTTTTTCTATCTTTTGTAGATAATCTAAAGTATATACCTTTCCATATTAAATACACAAGTATACAGATAAAATAGTGTGGATAACTAAAGAGTGTATGATAATTAGATATTAGAACCACTCCACCCGCAAAATAAAATACCAAACCCAAGAGGTTTGGTATTTTGTGGTTTCGGACATTTCAGTACTCTACATCACCTTAAAACCTTAAATCTCGACCCCTTACTTGATCGCATCTGACAGTGAGTACATTGGTAAGAGAATAGCAGACACAAGCACACCAACACCGATACCGAGACTCACGATCATGGCAGGCTCAATAAGACCGATCATACTATCGATAGCAGTATCTAGTTCGCGACGGTAAAACGATGCTAGATTTTTGAGAATATACGCAAGCTCACCAGTCTCTTCTCCAATATGCACCATTTGCACGAGAATGTTTGGTACAAGAGGTTCCTCGTAGAGAGCTTTTGAGAAAGATTTACCTGTCTGTACTTTTTCAGAAACTCGTGCCATCAACTTTTTGTAAACTCTATTATCAAGAATAGAGGTTGTAATATCAATAGACTTAACAATAGGAACACCGTTAGCGAGCATTGTGTTCATGTTATCAGATAGTCTTTGCAAAAAAATTTTCTGAACAACATTCTTAAGCACTGGAACCTCAAGCATATACGTGTCAACAATAAAACCACCCTCTTCTGTTTTTGTCCATCTATAAAAGAAAAACCAAGCTATGCCGAGTATCGGAAATGTAATTGGGCCATACTTAACAAAGAGATCAGATATAAAAAGCACAATTCTCGTCACAAGAGGAAGAACAGCTCCTTCTTCCGCAAACATCTTTGCCATTTTAGGAACCACAAAGGTAAGCATTCCAACCATAATGAGAATGAAGGTGCCGATAACAAAACTTGGGTAGGTAAGAGCTTTTTTAATCTTCTGATTAAGCTCATAGTTTCTATCAAGATAATCCGCTAAGAACAAGAACACCTCATTCAACTTTCCGGATTCTTCTCCAGCCTTGACCATGTTGACATAAAAATTAGAAAAAAGTTCTGGTTTTCGAGAAAGAGCATCCGAAAGTGATATACCTGTCTCAATATCATCCGCTACACCCATGATCTGTTCTTGCAAGGTCTTATTTTCGTTTTCTTGCGCAAGAAGTCTGAATGCACGAAGAGCAGAAACACCTGCTTCAAACAGAGTTGATACCTGCCTTGAAAAAAGCACGATATCTTTTGGCTTAATTTTTTGCTTAAAGAGAGAACTGGTTGCTGCAAGTACATTGTTCTGCCTGTCGACCTTTTCAGTAACCTCAAGTATTGTTGTAATACCCTTTTTCTGCAAAATAACAATAGCATTATCAAGAGACGTTGCGTCTAACTCTCCCTCCTCTTTGTTGCCATTATTATTTAGCCAGGTATAGTGAAAGATCATATAAAAATAAAATTATTAAAGTAATCTATCAAAAAGCCCCCTCCTTCTTACAAAGCTATATGCAACGTCGACAGCTACAATATCACGTCGGACAAGATCCGCTAGGTACCTATCGAGATCAATCATGCCGTCTTTTGATCCAGTTTCAATGATGGTGTCGAGTTCGTGTGTACGATTTTCTCGAATCAAGTTGGCGACCGCACCAGTGTTAAGAAGCAACTCAAATGCAGGAACAAGACCTCCTGCTTTTGAAGGAAGTAGCCGCTGAGAAAGAATACCAATTAGTGTTGAAGAAAGCTGTAACCGTATCTGATTCTGCTGATCAGCAGGAAATGAATCGATAATACGATCAACTGCTTGTGCGGCAGAGTTACTGTGTAGAGTAGATAGTACAAGGTGTCCTGTCTCGGCGGCAGTGACAGCTGTCGCCATAGTTTGACGGTCTGACATTTCTCCAACCATAATGACGTCCACATCCTGTCGTAATGAATGTACAAGACCGCTGTTAAAATCACCCGTATCAATACCAACTTCACGTTGCTCTATCAATGACTTATCTTGTGCAAACTGAAACTCAACAGGATCCTCAATGGTGAGCACATGACGTCTGGATTCGCTGTTAATTTGTGCAACAATAGCTGCGAGAGTTGTTGATTTACCTTGCCCAACTGACCCGACAACCAAGAAGAAGCCCTGTCTTTCTCGAGAAACAGAGATCAATTGTTCTGGAAGACCGAGCTCTGTAATAGATTTAACTCGTGGAATAAGTCTAAGTGCAACAGATATGACCCCGCGCTGGAAAGATGCATTACCTCGAAGACGGTACTCCTTGCGGTGGGTGTATGAAAAATCAAGCTCCTGCTTAACAACAAAGTTTGTCAATGCTTTTTCTCCGATCATCTGATGAAGAAAACCAAGAGTGTCTTCTCCTGTCATCTCTTTTTTTCTTGTAAGAGGAATAAGTTCCCTATTGACGCGAAGTGTAGGAAAATGCCCAACAGTAAAATGAAGGTCTGAGCCACCTTCTTTCACAAGTGTCATAACAAGGTCATCGAGTTCTGTTTCGTAGTTCATAATAGACAGCTAGCAGTCGTTAACGTGTAGCTAACGAAAGTATAACAAGGAACTTATAAACCACAATTGTATAACTCACAGGAACATCCATTGCTGTGTAAAAAGTAAACCGCAAAGTATTAGGTCTGCTTGATACATAAAACGCATACCGTATACCAAACGTAAAGCGACTAATATATAACATCGATAGTACCGTTGGTCTGAAAATAGATTTTAAAAAAATAATTTTACAATCTTATATAGCACGCACTCTGTTACTACAATTCTGCAAGTTCAATAAATGGTATTTTACCGTCCATACATTTAAGCATGGCATCCTCTTTAATTGTGACCATTCCGTCCAACCGAGCAAGTCTATGTATTTCTTCCTCACCTTTACCACGCAGTATCGCCTCCTCAATCTCATCAGTAATATTTAGCACTTCAAAAACAGGCATACGCCCCTTCATACCTGTTGGATACTGGGTTGACGGCTTCGCTTCATAAAAAGGTCTATCTGTTTTAAATGCGCTTTTATATTGTGGAGGTAAATCGGCAAACTGTGCCTCAACCATCTCCCTTAATGAAGGTGTCATTTCCATTTTTTCACCACAACCGTCAGCAATTTGTCGCGATAGTCTTTGACCTAGTGCTGCAATTAACACAGGTGCGATAAGGTATGACTCGATACCCATATCAAGCAAACGGGTGATTACACCAACAGACGTGTTGGTGTGGATTGTAGAAAACACCAAGTGACCTGTTAAGGCTGCTTGTATTGCAAGCTGTGCAGTCTCACCGTCACGAATTTCTCCCACCATGATTACATCTGGGTCCTGACGAAGAATCGATCTAAGACCTGACGCAAACGTGTATCCAATATCTGGGAATACTTGAGACTGGTTCATCCCACCGACATTGTATTCTACAGGGTCTTCAAGTGATACAACGTTCTTGTGATCACGGTCGATTTCATTCAACATAGAATATAGCGTTGTGGTCTTTCCAGAACCAGTAGGTCCAGAAATAAGAACCATGCCGTACGGCGCACCAAGCGCTCCACGAACGTGCTTCATCTGTAATTCAGAAAAACCAAGATCATCAAGAAGTTTTACACCTTTTATACTATCGAGAATACGGATCACGATCTTTTCACCATAATATCCTGGGAATGATGATACACGGTAATCAATCTTTCGGTCTCCGAATTTTGTACTAAAACGTCCATCTTGTGGCTTTCGTTTCTCGTCAAGCTTCATACCGCACAGAATCTTCACACGAGCAATAATCATCGGATGCAGTTTTATAGGAAGCGCTGCAATCTGTTCAAGTCTACCATCAAGACGCACGCGTGTACGTACACTCAAACCGACGTGTTCAATATGTATATCACTGGCAGTATTATCAATTGCATAACGCAGTATCGTACTGAAAATTTCTGGTATCGGTAGCTTTGCAAGATTTTTATCCAGTATTCCAGAGTTATTCTCGAGGTCTATCTCACCTTCATCTTCATCCTCTTCCTTATCGAGTCTATCTTCGTCATCCTTACCAACGTATGCCAGCACCTCATTATCAACCTTATCTGTAACACTAGCCTTCTCATCCGGAATATCACTCGCAGATGCAATTCCAAAGTGCTTCTTAAAGGCGTCATACGAAATGAGATACACCTTATATGCTAAGTGATCAGCACCGAAGAGGAACTGCAAACTCGATAACACATTCCCATGTTCTGGGTCAACCACCCCAACAAGAAGCACCTCTTCCCTCACTTCAAGCGGGATTGCAAGAAACTGCTTTGATTGAACAATATTGATATATTTAGTTAATTCCTTATCGTCCGCAATATCTTGTCGATAGATCGGCAAACCATGTAATGTACTACGAACCTCCGTTATTTCTTCACTTGTTATACCTTTTTTTGATAGCAAATCATCAACAAGAAGCCCTTCTGTAGAAGAGATAGCAACATCGATTTCTTTCGCTTCGATTTCGGTTAATTTATTTTGACTGACGAATAGATCAAGGAGCAACATACGGAACAAAAGGATCATCTCGTCCTCGTGTGTCAGTAAGCGGCACAGGATCTGGGACTTCAGTGAATGAATTAAAAAGTGGCTGATCGGTGTAAGAAATATTTATTTTACCTGTCTTACTTAAGTAAATATTTTTATTTTTTGCAGCAACAGCTGCTTTTTGCAACTTGTCACCAAATGAACTAGGGTTTATTGCTTCAACAGAAGGAACTGCCTCAGGTTCAGGTCCAACAAAAAAAAGCAGATACATAAAATACCCAAAAAAACCAAGCAGCCCAACTGCTGTTATCCCCGTAAGAACTCCAACGAATTTTGAAAGATTAATTTGCATATTTGTACTATTTCTTAAAATATACTTTCGATGAAACTGAAATATTGAGCTTGTCTGCAGAGATATCATTTTGCACATCTTTATCATTTACACCCGAGGCCTCAATTCTGGAAATTCTCATTCCAGTCAATACAAACATCCTTGTACTCTTTTCATAATCTGCCATAAACATCTTAAAAAGTGAGTACCTTGCTTTGATATTAAAGTTGATTTTATACACATTCTGATCTCTAGGATCAAGCTCGACCACAAGATTAGTAATCGCAACCCCTGACTTAGCTGCAATAGAGACTACATCATTCCGCAATTTTATCGGATCAACAGAGGAAGGCAAAAGGGTGTTGAGCTTCTCGATAACTTTTGGATCTATTGCCTTGTAATCCTTATTAAGATTGTCTGCAGATCTCTGGATTAGATCGATTTGGCCTATCGAGTTTTCATATTGTACATTTTTTGCCTTAAGAACTGGTATTGTATTTTCAAATGTCCACGCCAACCCAGGTGTACCATTATACATAGGATCAATGTACCCATAATAGAGAACGAAAGGTAGTATGACGAGGAGTAAATTAAGAAGTTTTGGTGACATAGTTAGTTACGTTACTGTGGTTTAGTGCTACTAGAATCAAGAATCAACAAAACTTCATCAGAGAGAATCCCCTGAACGAGTACCGGTGCAGAAACTTTTGCTTTGAAAAAAGTACCGGTGTCGCTAAAGCTGTCCATTTTAGGATTTGGGACGACTGTACTATATTTTTTTAGATTAAGAGAGTCTAACTGCTGTATGAGCGCCTTCTGGCTTCCTGTTACTATAGTAAAACTGATCATTCCACCTTTTTCGTTGTTAGTAAAACTAAAATCATTAAAGAAGACCTGCTTCTCAACAACTCTTTCAAGAAAATTGAGCGGTGACCTACTCGATATATATCCTTTAAGAATTTTATCTAATGCTATGAAGCGATCAGACAATGATTTCATGTCATCGAATGGATATGACTTAAACGTCGCCTCTCTACGAGTTAATTCTGCCTTCTTGCTATCTGCCTGCATCGACAGATACTGTGCATAAACGAAAATAACAATCGCTGTGACCGCAGAGAGAGCCGCAATCAACATAAGAAGAAGTTGGAGATACGCATTGATGGTCATTTCCTTATCACGATTCCTCATAAAAAGAAACGGCGAGTCTGGAATAGACGGTGGAGCATCCTGTGTAGAACCACCAGGGGACTGGATATTGATCTGTGGCCCACCCGACTGAGGAAGCGATCCTGGAGTTTGTGTTGGATTAAATGAAAAAGCCATAGAAAGGGTTTAAGAGACTAATTTTTTTAGTGCGCAACCAAGTGCAACTGCATATGTAGGTCCAACACGTTCCATCATTTCTGAAAGAAACTCTGGCACAACAACTTGTTCAAACGGTGTAACAATTCTTCCTGCGATGTGAACTGTCTTACTATATGTTGTTATCATGCCCGGTATACGTGAACCACCACCTGCCAAAATTATTCCCTCTATGGTCTGATTATACTTTCTTTCGTACATTAGTGATAGACGTGCGATCTCTCCAAACAGTGGATAACTCGAAAGTTCAAGTATATCTTTAAGGTATGGGTTCGACTCATCTCCCTTATATCCAAAAACTCTCTTCGATTCTTCAGCGGTGTCGATAGTGACCGATAGTGCACGAGATAATTGCATAGTACTATCTTGAGAGCCACGACTTATTACATGCATATCAAGTACAATACCCTGATACACAAGTGAGAGGGTTGTATTTTGCGCGCCGATATCAACATACATAACCATTTTATGTGTGTGAGGTGGAGAGCTTCGAAGAAGACTATAGCCATGGATTTCATATTCAACACTTTTGAGTTCGAGCTTCTTTACCAAACTGTCGTATGCAGATAATGTAGAATTATTCACCGCAGCAAGGACTACACTTGTTGCTTTATCATCTCCTTGAAATTTAACCGTAGGAGGAATATGCCACCAGTCCATCTGAACATCCGTAAGCGGTATAGGTATATACTTTCTTGCCTCAATCGGCATCATCGTTCTAAGCTCTTCATCAGAAACTTTAGGAACATGCACAAGAGAAACATATGCACCTGAAGAATCAATAGCAATTACTGTATTCCTTGCTGTCACTTTTGCTTCTTTGAATAGATCGTTAATTGCTTCGAGGAGTTTTTCTTCTCCTAAGTGTGCAGATTGCCCGATCTTAAGTCCGGCGTATGGACCAAGAGCAACCTCACCATACGTATCAAGAATAATACGATTCTTTTCTTTGCGAAGTTGTACAACTTTTACTGAAGAAGTTCCAATATCAAGCCCTATCGCCTGAGCAACCTCTTCTTTACTCATAAAGTTCAACATATACACTAAGTATATACTATCTTTCGTATGTTTTTCTTTATACACTCTTAATAAGTATGTGGATGATACGAAAAATAACAACAGTATTCCTAAATATTATTTTTCCTAGCACTTGTTATGTGTGTAAAAAAGAAGGTGGCGCACTATGTACAGTGTGCCTGAGAGAAAGAGATCCTTCATGTAATACCCCTGCTCCTGTAATTACATCATTCTATTCATTTAAAGACCCAGTTATAAAAAAAATAATACATGCAATAAAATATTTCCACAGAAAAGACCTGATCGCACCTCTTGTCGAAAGCATGTCACAAGAAATAACGATAACGCACCGTAACAAACCTCTCCTTATACCTATTCCAATGCCCACGCTACGTAAATATATACGTGGATATAACCACGGAGAAGCAATTGCTCGAGCAATATCAAAGCAAGCAAACATACCAGTTGATTGCACCAGTCTCGCAAGAAGAAAAAAACAAAAACGGCAAGTACTAACACATTCCCGAGCAGAACGTCTCAAGAATCAACAAGGAGTATTCTATGTTACCGGTGACATATCTGGGATGAATATCATTCTAGTTGATGATGTCACTACAACAGGAGCAACACTGCTTGAGGCTAGAAAAGTTTTATTAGAGAAAGGCGCTTCCTCAGTAGAGTGTTTCACTATTGCCCACTAGTTACAAAAAGTTGCCAAAACTTTTGGCAACTTTTTGTCTATATCTATTTTATTGTACCACCTTTATCGCTGTGTAGAAGAAGCTTCTCCGTGAACTGTCGGAGTAGTTGTACTATTTCGATCTTTAAGAACCTTTGGTCTATGAAGATTTTTAGAAATAGTGTTAAAGTCTTTTGCAACACTCTTAATATCAACGTTAACAGAATCAATGATCATTTTACTTGATGTGCCATAATCAGCAGGCTTAAGAGCCATTACTTTGGTTGAGAGTCCAGCAAGTGTATTCATGTCGAGAGCAACCATAACTTTTGCATCGTCGAGACTCTTTTGCCAAACTGTTGTATCTTTCCCCTTCCCTTTATACTCGTCAATCTTCGCCTGAACCTTCAAAAAGGTATCTGAGAGTTTCGTTGTATGATTCTGAAGATCAAATATTCTCTTTTCTAGACGAACTTGAGGAATAACAACTCCATAAATTCTGAAATTAGTGAACACGGACGAAACAAGAGCTTTCGTGCTTGTCGCGTCAGTTGATGATGCAATCTGAGCGCTTAAAGTACTTAAGCCTGTAACATTCGAGGCAATGAGCGCTGTAAGTGTCGCTTTCTGTTCAGTAGTTAACGTCTTTGATGACTCAATAACCGTCTTATTTGTATTAAGAGAGTTGATTCTTTCTTTGATAAGTTGTTGGCCACGCATCTTTATACGTGCAAGCGAATTTGTAAATAGTTTTTCTGGTTTTTCCGAAACAGCAGAAACTGATTCGACACCTGGTGCAGCAGGCAGACGTACATCGTCATATGGCTCAGCAAAAACTGATGACGCAGAAACAACAGCACCGAGAATCATTGTTGGAATGAGTAACTTTTTCATATAATTGTAATTATTGTATTTCGTAAATTTAAAGGTCATGTCGGGCATGAGAGATATCTCAATACATCCCTGTACACTATATAACGTATGAGAAGTAATTTTGTGACAAAATACCACAAATTCCTTACCAAATAAGCATTAATTGCAAGCACTGCAAATACAAGCTGCAAATTACCCTGTATACACCCCGTACTCCTTAACCATACTTCTAAAATCCTAAAATTCAGGCTGATGTCTACTACATGTATCTAAAAAACTACCACGCAATTTCTCCTTTCCCGTACGTCATCAAATATTCATTGCACTTTGAAAAATGTTTACATCCAAAAAAACCAGAATGAGCTGAAAATGGTGAAGGATGTGGAGCTTCAAGCACACAATGCTTACTTGTATCAATGAGAGCTTTTTTACCTCTTGCATAATTACCCCACAACAAGAATACAACATGTTCATGTTTATCAGATATAGCCTTAATAACCGTATCGGTAAACTCTTCCCAGCCTTTTCCTCTATGTGAAGCTGGTGTATGAGCAACAACTGTTAGAATTGAATTTAAGAGAAGCACACCTTGTGTACCCCATCGTGTAAGGTCTCCGTTAGACATATCTTTCTCTATCCCGCAATCATTTTCTATTTCTTTGTATATATTTTTAAGTGAAGGAGGTACCACGACACCTTCTGGAACAGAAAAACAAAGTCCACATGCTTGCCCGTTGTCATGATATGGGTCCTGTCCAAGAATAACAACCCTAACATGCGAAAAGGGTGTTAGTGAAAACGCGCGAAAAAGATTTTTTGGCTCTGGAAATATTTTTTTTGAAAGATATTCATTACGAACGAACAAAGAGAGCTCCTCGAATATCTCAGTCTCAAAAAATTCACCGAGTTCAGACTTCCACTCAGGATCAATTGCGATATCTTTTTTCATACCGCCAGTATACTCTAGCAATCATGAAGAAGCACTGTTACACTACATATATGAAAAATGAAAAACCATGCACACAATGTGAGAGCTGTATGATGCCTTTTAATAAAGACATAAACATCCGTGAAAATGAGAAATACTGCAGCCTGTGTTTTAAGAACGGAAAACTCTGTTACGAGGGGAACGATGTACATGAATTCAAAAAAATCTGCTATGAAAGTATGAGATCAAAAGGTATGCACCCAATGAAGGCAAAATTCTTCACGTGGATGATTGGTTTTGCTCCAAGATGGAAGAAAAAGTAGTAAGTAAATAAACAAAAAAAATTATATAAGTCTTTTCACTTATCAAGTCATACAATCTACACCTCCTATCACTGCGCTCCTGCCTTACTTCCTGCAACATACCCCGTTGACCAGCACAATTGAAGAGAAAATCCTCCAGATGGACGATTAATGTGGAGAAGGTCCCCGGTAATAAAGAGATTATGCACTTTCTTCGAACGCATGGTTCGCATGTCAATCTCTTCAAGTGGTACCCCACCATCTGCCACGACTGCACGATCAAGACCCATGAGCCCTTCAACGGTAAGAGGCATAGCCTTAAAAAGGCGAACAATTCTTTTCCTGTCTTCCTTTGTTACGGAGTGAACCTTAACTGAAACATCAACCACAGTAGAAAGTAACATCAACACTCCTTTGTGCATGCCGTCTGGAACAATTTCTTTAATAACATTCTTCAATTCTTTATTTTTATTACCATCGAAAAGAGCAATGATACTTTTTTCAAGTGCACCGATATCAAGCGATGGATACATATCTATACACGCTGTCACTTGTCCAGTATGCATAAGTTCAGAAACTTTGTATGCATTGTTGAGAATAAGTGGACCCGATATACCAAAATGAGTGAACAAAATAGTCCCTCTAAGAATAAATTGTTTCTTTGTGTCAACAAAAAAAGTAATCTTAGAATCCTTCTGTGACACACCTGCTAATAAATGAATCCATTCTTCCTTAATAGCAAGAGGTACAATCGTTGGGGTCGGTTCTTCAACTGTGTGTCCAAGATTGCGCAACCACGCAAACCCGTCACCAGTAGAACCAGTCTCTGGATGTGACACACCTCCAGTTGCAATAACGTACTCATGTGCCTTGTACTCCTTTGCACCTACAAAAACAGAAGAGATCCTGGCATTTTTCGCAATAACTTTTGTTACTTTTGCACCGCACACCACTTCTACAGACCCTTGCTCCATATATGCAAAAAGAGTAGCCACGACATCCTCTGCTTTTTGAGATTTTGGAAAAGTACGATTATTTGCTTCAACAACGAGAGGAAGTCCGTGTGATTCAAAAAAAACAAAAGTATCATGAACCCCAAACTGAATGAAAAGAGAATATAAAAACTGCTCAGCTCTACCGTACTTCTTGAGAAGTACACGTTCATCTATTTCTCTATTTGTAATATTACATCTACCACCACCAGATATACGAAGTTTTTCACCTGTTTTTTTATTTTTTTCGAGAAGAAGCACACGAAGTCCACGCTCAGCAGCCCTTCCAGCTGCCATCATCCCTGAGGCACCACCACCTATCACGATAAGATCATACATACCATTCATAAAAGATATCTTAGTATACCCAAATAAAGTAAGAAGAACATAGGGAAAACAAAAAAGCTTATTTTTTGTCGACAATGGTACACTTGAAGCAACTGTCTCTATTATCAAGATCAGAAAGATTAATTTGTGAATACTACCATATATGCCATTTAACTTTTATATCATTATTCTTGTACAAATTTTTGTGTTACTTATACTTTCACAAATAACAAAAAAGAAGATTACTCTTGATGAGCTATTTTTATCTGCAATTGCCGGTATAGTATTAGGAGCATCGTTTGATATTATTCTAAGCAAACTTCAACTGTATACATACGCTACGCCACTTCAGACTACATCTTTTCTACAAACTGGACTAACTGTTATACAGCTTATCGTAAACGGACTGCTCTCGTTTGGTCTAGCGTTCGCAACTGCAAAAGTGTTACAAGGCACAACACACAAGGTCACCCATACACAAAGAACCATACTCGTTACCGTATACGCAATCATTCTTTTAATCTCATTCATGCTTACCAAAATTGCACACACCGGAACAATCACTCTTATGTTTGTGTGCGGTACATTCATTCTTGTTCTTGGTGAATTACTTCTTGTGTTTAACAACAAGACTGGACCACTCAGCAACCTACTCATAACAAAAAACTTTAACTCTTCTTTTCTTCTTGTGGCACAATGTGCCGTAATTGGAATACTATACGAAGCAACTAACGTTTTATTTCCATTTTGGGAGTGGCTTCCACATAATTCATATAACAGGCTTTATATTGAAATACTTATTGCAACACTTGGTTATATCCCTCTTCTTCACCCGATGATCGTCTTTTGGCAACTATGTGAAAAGAAAAATAATATATAAAACATCACAGTCGCAATCTCTCACTGTGCTTCTTAAGCCACAACTCCTCTACTTGATAATGAGGAAAAACCTCTATGAGTCTGCTCCAAAATGCTGATGAATGATTATGGTGGACTGTATGTGTAAGCTCATGCAAAATAACATACTCAATTGCACTAGGGCGAGCCATAATAAGTCTCCAGGAAAAGTTTATTGTGTTTTCTCCACTACATGAACCCCATCTTGACTGTGCGCTTGTTATCTTCATTGACACATATCGCAACCCAGTCTTTTCCGAAAGAGATCTAAGTCGGCTAGAAAGAATATCCGATGCCTGCTGTCTATACCATGCAGCCATCTTTACTTTTGGTGATGTGAGGTATTTCTGTGGAAACAAAATTTCACCAGATGTATAGTCAAGTGAGATTTTAGTGCAATCACATACATTCAGTCGGTATTCGACACCCAATAACAGAAACAGTTCTCCTGTCCGAAACTTCTTCTCTGCTAAAACAGGCCTCTCCTTCATTTCTCCCTGTTTTCTAGTTATCCATATTTGTTTCTTGCTAAGTAGTGTCTCTATATACGAGTTCGCAACACCGTACGGAGCACGAACTGTAATTGTTGCATCTCGACCGACAACAAGAGTAATCGTCCTTCTTCTTGAACGGATGACTGTATAAGAAATACTCATAAAAATATACCAAAGTATATCAGTAATAGAACACTTATGCGTCAACTACTTATTAACCACGCTTTAAGTAGACCTTCACAAAACTACTCTTAAGATCTGCTGCTTGTGACGGAAGAACTTCTACGTTACCAATTCTTGCCGATGTAGTAACTTGTTCTAACATCTTACGAATTGTCTGTATTTCGTCGTCATTAGCAACACCCTCGACCGCCCGCAACTTATCATTCACTTCCTGGTATGTAGAGAGAACACCAGAAGCATTCTTGGCATTCGCAGCATCAATAAATTTTTCCATAACATCATGAAAGTCAACCAGATACACAGACAACATCGAGAATCCATTCCTCTTTAATATGTCCTGAAAAATTGTTCGAACACCTTCGAGATCTTTATGTGCCGCAGTCAAATCTCCACTGACGACAGTACTCTCCAATGAAGCTATTTTATATCTAACGTTTGCCACATCAGTATTAAAATTTTCATCCCCCCATATAACATAAGGACGGTACTTGGAGTATTTTTGGTAAAAAACGTCGTATTCTTTTACAAGATTGACATACTTGCTTATTGACTCAGAACGATTACTTTGCCCTGTATAGAAAAGTGTTTGCTTGTAATAGTAATTCATTCTATTATAATCCTCTAGAAAAATCTTTTTACTCAAAAACATACTAGAATAACATCCCAGTACCGCAATAGCCACAACAGTGGCAATAGTGGCAAAGGACTTTGATGGTGTCACTGGTTTTTCATAGGCAGGACATGTACTGATGCCAAACATGCTGTACAAACCACAAAACTTTGTAACAGCAGTTGCTAAAATAATCACCGAAAATATAAAAAGTACAACCTGTACAATGCCGTAGACCCAAAAAATTGACAGCAAGAGTAAAATTTCAGCAACAAGAATTCTAATACCTCTGTCTAACGTTCCAACATTATTTGAAAATTTCATACTATTACTTCGTTTCAATTAGCTGAACCGTATCTGCATTTCCAATAATTCCCCCCTGTAAGTCATATACAGACAATATGCCAACTGATTTCATAAATGCAACAGCTTGGCCAGAACGATTGCCTGATCGACAATATACAAAATATATCTTTGTCTGATCCAGCTTCTTAACCTCATCATTAAATGACTGACTTTCAAAATCAACATTTATTGCACCTTTAATATGACCAAGAGCAAACTCTGTCGGTGTACGTACATCGATCAAAATAGCAGAAGGGGTAGCTGCATACATGTGCATAAACTGACTTCCGCGTAGTTTTGTAGAAACAGAACCGTGCTTCATGATTGCATAAACTACAATACCTAGCAAAATAACAAATACTGTAAAAACAATTAAAAAGTTATTTTTCTTTTTCATAATCTTCTCTATGGTTTAAAAGCTTTCTAAAAAGATCAGGTTGAAACCCTACAACAATTGTTCCATCAATGTCAATCACAGGAACACCCATTTGGCCACTTTTCATAACCATTTCTTGACCTGCCTGACGATCAATACCAACATTTCTATCCACGTATGATACCCCCATCTTGTCTAAGTATTCTTTTGTAAGAACACAGTAATGACACGACTGTGTTGAGTAAACAATAATATTTTTTGTAGCCATACTAAGTTTAAAATAAATATTTATAATAAATACTCTAATGCAGTTTTTTCTGCAACGAGTATAATCCACCTCCGTTATAGACATGTTCAAACCCAAGGCCCTGGAGAATACTAACCGCCACGCCACTTCTTCCACCTGAAGCACAATAAGCAATAATAATGCCGTCCTTCTTCCCTAATACACCACTTTGTGTCTCGAGTGTTTCAAGTGGCACATTGATTGCGCCCTTTACATGGCCACTTGCAAATTCTTCTTTACTTCGCACATCAACAATACGTGCACCATCTTTTATCAACTGTTTATAGTCAATACTTGACTGTTGTGTAAATATGCCTGAAAAAATACTCATATATTTATAATGTTAATGCTACTAATTGTTTTGCAAGATGAAGCACTTTCTTGCTTTCTACACTATAAACCTTATTCTTTCCATCACGTATACAGCTAACCACTCCTTCATCTCGTAGGATCTTCAAGTGTTGTGACAGTGCTGATTGAGACAAATGACACAACGACAACAACTCAGTTACATTTTTTGATTTTGATAAACAAATGATAAGCCTTACCCGCTCTTCATTTGAGAAGACTTTGTACACATTTCGAATGTTTGTTTGCTTCATACTTACATATTAGCACTTACTAATATGTAACGCAAGATCAAGCCTCTACGACTGTTCATGCTCTATACACATATCAGGCTACTTTTCTTTCAAATATGGTTGGTACATCTTCGTAAAAGCAATATCACGTGCTATAAGATTGATGATTTTCTTATCCTTGATGACTGCCTCAATTACTAGACCTCTTCTCGTATCGTCAGAAAAATTCTGATCAAAAACAAAATTACCAAGACTGTAAACAATATAAACACCTTTATACTGTTCAATATCTTCTGGCACATGTGGGTGGTGCCCTATTACTAGAGAGGCACCGGCATCAACCGCAGAGTGCGCAAGGCTCTCTTGAGAAGCATTATGCGTTGTCATATATTCTTCACCAAAATGAAATGAAACAATAACAATATCGGCAACATTCTTAGCATAATGAATATCTTTGGTCATTTGCTCAATGTCAGGGAAAGCCGCAGCAGGGCTAGCATCAACGTCTCCAAGAAACTTTGGCAACAAATTTGTATATGACAAGAACGCAACTTTTGTACCACCAACATTACGTATAACAGGTGTATGTGCTTCTGTGTAAGTTGCACCACCACCAGGATGACCAATAGCGTTTTTCTCCAAAATTGCAAGGGTATCATTATAAGCATCTTTACTATAATCCCACATATGATTATTGGCGACTGACATGACATCAAAGCCCGCAAATAACAAACCGTCAATTACATGAGGATCAGCTCTAAATGAATACATACTCCCAACCCGTGTACCCCTGTCTGAAATCGGCCCCTCGAGATTGCCAACCACAAGATTAGCACTTCGTAAGTAGTCTCCAATCTCAAGGAATGGAAATGTCCAGTCATGCTTCTTGACCATTATTGAACCAATTGCCCGTGACAACATAACATCACCGACAAAAATAATTGTTGATGTTGCATGCACACCATGAACCATACTTTCTCCACTCAAGTCAACAGTAGTAGTAGCCTCATGAGAAGTTTCGTTCACTTCCATATTATGCAGATATGCATTCTTTGGCATAGAAACATATTCTTGACTGTATGAATGATACATAAAAAATACCATAGAAAAAAAGAGAGCGAAGGCTAACACAGCCACATAATAACGATAGTTGTTCATGTTCTTTGTAATTACAAAAAGTATAACACCGCATAACGGCATGCATATTCTGAGTGAACAATCTTATCCATGTATTCTTTTCAGAAAATGTTTTACACTAATGAATACTACCAAGTTATAATTAAAGAATCCATGGAACATTCACACGAACACACAACACAAGAAGAAACAAAGCATACTCATCGCAAAAAACTTTCTTGGTTCACTGATAATGCTCGTGCGCTCGAGCTGACTCTTGAGCCACTATTTGAAAAAGCTCCCCATTTGCCTAGTAATTGGAAAAATGTTCTCGTTAACGTAGTGCCTTGGATTTCGATTATATTCGGAATTCTCGGCATAATAGGGTTTCTTGGAGCGGGTAGCCTCGGCATACTCTTTGCACCATTTGTCGTTCTCAATAACGGGATACGTGGCGTGGCTGTATATATAACACTCGTTCTAGGACTGATTACGTCGATACTCTCAGTAGTTGCTTTCAAGCCATTGCAAGCAAAACAAAAATGTGGATGGGACTACTCATTCTACGCCTTTATAATCTCTTGCATCTCATCTTGCATCAGTCTCATCTTCCTGCCTGGAGGATTAGGGGGGCTCATCGGCGCAGCCATTGGGGCTTATCTTCTTTTTGAAATCAGGGGAAGATATAACTAAGATACTATATTTTTAACAAATAAAGGCGCACATGCGCCTTTATTTGTTTCGTATGCTGCTAGCACCAATTGTAACCTGTCTCAATCTTGTCACCGATTGAACAAGCGCCTTGACAGCATACGTAATATCACTCTTTTTTGTATGATTGCCTAGCGTAAAACGGACACTACAGTGAGCAAGGTGAAGTGGTACGTTCATCGCAAGTAGAACATGGGATGGAGAGAGATCGAGAGAAGAGCATGCAGAACCCGTTGAACAATATACCCCATAACTATCTAACAGCAATACAAGCGACTCGCCCTCCACTCCAGGGATAGATATGTTGATATTATTAGGAAGCCTGTTGTGTGTGTCACCATTAATAACAACATCTTTAATTGAATCTTTGATACGCTCCAAAAAATACGAACGTAATACTATCAAGCGATCAAATTCTTTTTGTTTTCGTTTCTCGGTTAACTCCAACGCTTTTGTAAATCCGACAATACCTGCTACATTTTCGGTACCACTTCGCTTTCCATGTTCCTGACCTCCACCTAATAGTATTGGCTCGATTGTATACGCATTATTCAGATATAAAGCACCTACGCCTTTTGGACCATATATCTTCGAGCTGCTAATTGATAGAGCACCAACCCCAAGATCGCTTATACATAATGATAACGCACTAGCTGCCTGACATGCGTCGGTGTGAAATATAGGACTACAGTCCATTCTTTTCTTGAGCAGATTTGCAATTTTTGTAATTGACTGTATTGTTCCGACCTCATTGTTGGCGTACATAATAGACACAACTATTGTATCTGGTCTAAGGCATGCATTTAGCTCTTCAAGCATGACAAAACCTTTCTCGTCAACTGGTACGTACGAAACCAAAAAACCCTCCCTCTCAAGCTGTTTACATGAATCAAGTACCGCCTTGTGTTCAATAGACGAGACTATAATATGTTTACCTTTATGCTTGTATGCATGAGCAAGACCACGTATTGCCAGGTTATCAGACTCTGTTCCGCCACTCGTAAAAATAATTTCTGATGGTAGTACACCAAGAATACTAGCAACACTGCTTCTTGAATTTTCAATCGCTTGTTTTGCTGATCTTCCAAGCGAATGGAGAGATGACGGGTTCCCATAGTCGATATTAAAATATGGAGTCATCGCATCTACGACCAAAACATCCACTGGCGTGGTTGATGCATTGTCGAGGTAAATATGTCTATTCATACAATAAAATCTTACAAAAATATCACACCACAAACAACACTCTGACAATATAAGAAATTATCGTAGAGTGCTTGTTTGTGGTTCACACCTAACTTGTGTGGTTGGCTTATTCACTAAAGAATTACAAGCGTTAAGATCATAACATGATCGCTTCAATGTTAGACCAAGACACTTACCCCACCCATCGCACTTCCAGTTAGGGATACATCCAGCAACTGGAGTGCTCGTCAAAGATGATGTTGCTGGCAGTAACTCTGTCATGCTACGCGCCGATCCAGAAACATACAAACCAACTGTTTTATCTTTGTCCATCTGTAATATACACGTTTTATCTATACCAGAACAATCACCATACCACCCACTGAATGTATAACCTGGTAATACACTAGCTGTTAGGACAACTTTCGAGTTATTCGAAAATCCCGCAGTGCACACCTCTGGGTTATAGCCACAATTCAACCTCGAAGGTATCGACTTAACGACTCCCCCTTGTGCCTTAAAGATATAAAGTCTCTTCGCGTCTTTTTCCCAGCATTTCGTCCCATCCCATAGAGTTCCTGGATCACATTTTACATCCACAACAACAGTATCGAGAATTTGATCATGACTCTTTAGGGTCATCTTGTGCGTTCCTTGGAATAAGTCAAAATACACAGGCCCAGAGACGTTTTCTGCCTCTGCCTTAGCAACATCATCAGGATCAAAATCAGATGTTTGCCAACCACTGTTGAGATGATCTTTGACCGAGAGGTAGTACTCATCTTCGTCACTTTTTATCGTCATATCAAGACCGCTATTATTTGTCCACGTAAATCGAAGATGGCACACATCCTCTCCGAACTGAATATAACAAACATCATTCGGATGATTACGTGCAATATTTCCTGTGGGTTTGAAAAGTTTTTTAACTTCGAACCGTGCATACACAGTAGTATCTTCGATCATTTTTACTGTACATGTAAGCGAAGTTCCACATTGTGCTTCTGACCAACCTTGCACAACATACCCTTCTTTAGGAGTTGCTGTTAGAGTAATACTGTTATTGCGCAGAATATTTTTTGTACACGAATCATTATCATAACAAGTAAAGCCATAGTCTGGGGAGAGCACATACCCATACCCAACAGTCTTGACAGTCAGAGTAACATTCTTGGTCGCAGCGATTGTGGTATTTGTTGGATTGGCAACTTTTATACTAGAAATTGCCAAGGACATTGGAGTACCAGTAGACGCCTCCACCTGATTGCTTGCTTGCACTATTGCATTCGCCTTTTGTCGAGTTGCAAAGAACCAAGAGCCGCTAACAGGAATGTTATTTTTCTTTTGGAATAACTGAACAGACTTTTTTGATTGTTGACCAAAATATGTCGTTGACGACCCCACAAGCAGACCCTGTGAAGAAAGAAAATCATGCATCTTTTTTACTTCAGAACCACGGGAGCCTAGTGTAAGATTAGTGTTAAAGACAGAAGCAAAAGCAGACGGAAAAGAATATAATAAGACTAACAATAGAACGACGATATACATTGATAACTTCATATAACCCATTCTACTCTCTGACTAAAAAGATAGCAAAGATTGTCACATTTTCAGATCATACACCGCCCCACTTCACTTGTATGGTGAAGTTGGAACCCACTTGTCATATCAATACATTCTAACACTCCAGAACGGAACCCCTTTAGTGCTAAATTTTGTGCATCCAACTCTTTGAGTATGTACCCCGTCACCACAATAGGACATTTCACCAGTTACCATAAAGATATGAGTTTTTATTTCTATTAACATTAATACAATGAGCACTGCAATGAAGAAGCACCCACTGAAGCGGGTGCCTCGTGGGTGCGTATTTTGCCTAGTCTACAGATTTTAGGCCTGCAATCCTGTCGCCAAATGTGTTGCCTTGCAGCAGTCTCCGTGCGACCCTTCTTCGTCAAGAAGCGTGAAGGTCTCACCAAGCATGACGATGGAATTCGGAAGACCCGTGACGTAGTGCCATTTCGGGCACCCCAAGTAGTCCTTGGGAAGCTGCGAGTTGTCGAGCCGCACGATGTTCCGGTTGGTCGGAAGGAGCGTTGTCACCCCTTCTTGATCGGTTTTCACGCCGAGCCACACATAGTAACCATACCGAACATCGTCATGTTCATACCTGCCGAACCTCACACCAATCACTCGGCAGAGGACACGTTCAGGCTTTGCTTTTTCTGCGGCGTACATGTTGAAGTACTCTCTCGAGGACTCCCGATAGCTGTCACGCTGGGTGACGATTTCGCGGAAGTTCTTCCTGCCAATCTTGATGACACCCGCAAGAACCAGGGTGGCAACGAAGAAGACAGGGAGGGCGAAAACTGCAAAGTTTGCAAAAGTCGTGTTCATTAGTAACCTCACATGAAGTAAAGGACAATTCATTTCGCACACGCGAAATATAGTCAGACTGACTATATAATAGTATCATACTTGTACCAGTATGTCAATACTTACGTACATTAACACTTGTAAAACAAGTGTATTTAGAGTAACGCCTCACTTATGAACCCCTTTAGTGTTGACCTCTGCAAAGTTTTCGTACAAACAACAAAAATGAGGATGTGGGATTCGCTCACAAAACTACTTCCTCACTTCGTTCGTCAGAGATAGTTTCGCGAGCCCTATTCTCATCTCACGCAAGCCACGCAGGTGGCTTGCTACTGTGCCTCGTAGTCAAAAGAAAAACAGAGCAAGAAGCTCTGTTTTTCTTTTAATGCGGAGGATGTGAGATTCGAACTCACGGACCGGGTAAACCGGTCGACGGTTTAGTAAACCGTTGATTTAAGCCACTCATCCAATCCTCCAAATTCAACCTAGTATACACAAAAAGATTTAAGTAGTCACACATTTAAAACTATGATCAATATTTTGATATTTATATTCACATCAAAGATACTTAATGTCAAAACCGTACTCCTTAGCTTTTTCATGTTCCCAACATGCACCTCGTGAACTTTCCCACCCAGACATAAAGTAGAGTGCAGTGATTTTACCAGAAAGAAAAAGCTGCTCATAAAAATCTGACAATACATGTTCGTATGTTTGCATAAGCGTAGGATCATTACGCACACGATGTATCGTTTCTTCGTAGGGCATTTGATCAAAAACCGCAACCTCCTCTGCTTGAAGCTGTGCTATTTTTTCATTAAGAAGTTGTAGGTTCCCTTCTACTGACCCAACACCACCGCTTGTAATTGGACCACAAACTTGAGCAAGATGATCTGGCATACGATCAAGCACTACTTTTGCAATAGTATAGATATCAGCAATACTTTTCGCCTCATATAAGGCGTCATGTTCAAGTGAAGTCCAGTACATGGCAGTCACTGAATTCATCGGAGGATACCGCATATAGTTTAAGTATACTCCTAAAGGAAGGATAGGGAAGAGGACTGACTCCAGACATTAAGACGATGGGATTCGGCGATTGTTAGGGATTTTCTTCTTCGCGCAAAGCGCTCAAACAAAATCTCCTAACTTTCGCCTAAGCTTCACCCTCCCCGTTTTGAGTACAAAACGGACTTCGTGTCGGGTTCAGTTCGAATCCCATCGTCTCTCGCAAAATATAATCACCCGAAGCTTTCACTTTGGATTCATTATTTTGCGGAGACGATGGGATTCGAACCCATGAGGGTATTACTACCCTGCCTCGTTAGCAGTGAGGTGCCTTCGACCAGCTCAGCCACATCTCCGTTTTATTATTTTGTTCACCCACAAACCGTATACTCACTTGAATAGTTTACACTATTTATTTTCATCATTCGTCTGCTGACTCATGATGTCTTCGGTGCTCAAAGCACCTCGAGCCACATCTCCGTTTTATTATTTTGTTCACCCACAAACCGTATACTCACTTGAATAGTTTACACTATTTATTTTCATCATTCGCCTAATGATTCTACCATATTTTATATTCA
This sequence comes from uncultured Candidatus Saccharibacteria bacterium, assembly GCA_964491805.1. Taxonomy (GTDB): domain Bacteria; phylum Patescibacteriota; class Minisyncoccia; order Phycocordibacterales; family UBA5272; genus UBA11704. The sequence continues at coordinate 32,891 of CAZBGU010000002.1, read as the reverse complement.
TTTTCTATCTTTGTATGTATTGTTTTGTTATACTTAATACTATATACATAAATAAAAATATATGAAAGAATTTATTGCATTTATTCGTGAAAAAGGTGTACTCGGACTTGCTGTAGGTATTATCATGGGAGGAGCGGTCACAAAACTCGTTACCAGTATTGTCGACAATCTTCTCAATCCGCTTATTGGTGCAGTCACTGGTGCTGCAGGTAACCTTTCTGCGATGGAATATACCGTACCGCTTACTCAAATCACTTTTAAATATGGAGCGTTCATCTCGAGCCTTATTGACTTTGTTGCAGTGCTTGCAGTTGTCTACTTTGTGTTTGTAAAAAGCCCAATCAACAAAATCGATAAAAAACCTGAATAACATAATCAGTAACAAATAAAGTACAAGACCCCGCGCACGCCGCGGGGTTCTTGATTCTGATGCCGACAACTACCTCTTCCGTTGCCCTCTCATGCCCTTGAATTGGCCAGGATACTGCTGCATCTTCCACTCAGCAACCTTGCGAGGTGGCGGAGACACGACACACGGAGGTGCAGGGTTGTCATCAAAAGGTACGAATACCGCCTGGATCCCAACGACAGTACAGATAACCTGAGGAGCATGCCGAGGGGTCGCCAGACTATCTCTTTCCTGTGGTATCGGAGTAGATCCACAAGGGAAGACACTCGCAAGGAGGTTGAGCACTTCATCAGCTGGTGGTTGACCAAGATCAATCACGATGCCCGGACCAACTACCGTCACAGGGACATCAATGATCTCTACCACCACAGGGACAAAAGAAACACGAGTTGCCATGAGATATCTCTATGAGATGAATTATGCCGCTTGCTGACAAAAATTGACAGCAAGTCCAAACGAAGACTACCATACGGAATACAAAAAGCAACTGCATTAAGCAGTTGCTTTTTGTATTTCAAAATACTAAATTACTCGACGTCGTCAATCATATCCATGATCGCAAGCACTTCGCCAATATATGGAGGCTCAACAGATCCATTATACGCATACAATTTCTCCTCTGTAGACTTCCCTGCATAGTAACGTGCAGTATTCTTATTCGCACCGCCTAAGTTCTTACCAATTGCTTCGATAGCCTCTTCATAACTGTTATAGTTATGTCCAAGCTTACACGACCCCCACCCAAAAGCGTTGTAACCACAAGCAGCCTTACCTCCAGAAGATTCTCGAACACCGATAGCTGGAAGGAGTCTCCAATCAAGACCATACTTTTCGGCAACAAGCACAAATGTCATACCAGAACCAGCGAGGGGCATATTACGCTCTTTATAGAACTTGTTAATAGCTTCTGCTCGTTCCTTACGAATGTCCTCAACCGAAACCACTTCCTTTATTGTAGGCTTTGTCTCGAGCGAACCGATATGTGAAGTTACTGAAACGCTCGGGATGGCCATGAATGGCACAAACGCAAGTATCTGGGTAACTTTATAGATTTTTTGTATCATAGTGCGGTGATTACGCTTCACCAACGGATCATATCTGGAATTTTTGTGAAAAATAAAATACCTAACTGGTAATTTATTGACTTTTCACTTTGTTATTGTGTAATGAAATTATAGCACTTTTAAAATTAAAAGTCAAGCACTACAACACGCTTGTACGTATACTGTCAATAGTCATTTTCAATAAAACCTTATTGTATATAGCAAATTTGCAAAAGGACAAAAACTATGGTATTATTCCAAATACGTGTTTTTAAGTGGTTTTAATCCCCCTTCTATGCGCTACAAACTACTGACTACACACTGCCCATTTGGCCTCATCGTCTATCGGCTAGGACACAGGCTTCTCATGCCTGGAAGCGGAGTTCGATTCTCCGTGAGGTCACCTTCAACAGCTAGCACTAGAAGGGTGTTAGCTGTAGTAAAAAACACTACCTAATAGATAGTGTTTTTTACTACTAATTTTACATAAAAAAAATCTCGTAATACCTTTTACAGTATTATGAGATAAAGTCCTTCATTTATTATCAGTGTTGGTGAAAATGGTTCCATCGTGGAGCGAGAAACAGGTGTGATAACACGCATCCAATCATTCCACCGATAACTGCATGATGCAGTATTCCTCCTCCGTGTGAATGGTGTTCTCCGATTGCTTTCTGCACTTCTAGCGCTTGGGCAACAAGAGGAGACATTGCAAACGACGGCTGCGCTGGCACATAATTCAAAGCAAGGATACCAACAAGGGTTGTGATAACTACACCGAGGAAAGGCATTGCATACTTGCCGAAGTGTTCCTTTGCTTCCACATACAGAAACACCATATCAAGCAGTGCGTGTATTCCGTGGAAAGTAATCTCACCTCCGTCGTAGTGGTTTCCATGGAGTGCATGGTGATACCACTCAATGAGCATGTGTCCCACCAGAAATACCGAAGGTAAGTATCCATGCCCCTTATGGGCAATTAAAGCTACTGCCATGCCACCGAGTAATCCTGCAAGAAGTAGCCACGAATCAAATCCCATTTCCCAAACATGTACAAGTAGAAATCCCCCGTAGAGAATGAGAAATGCTTTAAAGAACAATCGGTGATGAGTCATTTTTATCTCCTAAAGGAAAAGGCGTCACCGGGACGCCTTCGTTGTTGAACAAACCCTAACTAAGGGAAGATTTGAGCTTTCATGTCGTTGTATGCATCACTTTGAGTGAGACACATAACGGCAGTAGCTCGGAGTACGTTCTGAAGCCGTGAAGCATCAGTGACTTCTTTACCCATCGTAAACGAAATAGGGTCACCAACCACTTTGTGCCATTGGTTGCACACGTGCGGTTTGCCGCCATGAGGGTTCTCAATCCGATGATCATCAAAGACGACAAATCGAACATGACCATTGGGTATGGTACACCGCACGGTTATGCACCGCGAGCTTTCTTTCACTGAGAACTCAAACCCTTCCTTAAGGCAAAGCCCAAGGATATGATCTGCATTCTCGGTTAGGAAAGCACTAAACGACTTTTCAGCAGTCGGCATAGTTAAGCTTCCCATTCTGGGTCTCGAACTGGAACAAGACGGGGTTGAAACCCTTCGGAGGGTCAACGATCACGTCACAGCAATTCGCGAAGACAATTCGCTTTCCGCCGAACAGTTTCTTTTCGAGAACATGTCGCATACCGTCGGCAACAACACGCTTGATTTGAGCGGCTAGTGGAGTTTTCGGGTCTTCTTTTTGATGAACTCCGAGGTTCAAGTTCTTGAACCACGCAAACGCCAAAGGAAGGTCTTTCTGGATTGCTTCGTAAAGCACATCTTCCAGTTGTTCGGCACTCATTCCGGTGGTATCGATAGTAGCAATTGAAGGCAAAGACATGACAGTTCTCCTAAGTGATGTCGGGGTTGGATGATAAGGAACACTCTGAGGTTTTATCTGCACAAGCACAGATAAAACCTATAGAAAGTTACTTACTATTTTTCATATCTTGAAAGTCTTTAACGGTTGAGAGGTTTCCTCGCTTCTTCAACTTCTTAACTTTCTCAATAACAGAAATCATACTCTGCTTTGTCTCATCTTTTACTTTTGTATAGTCATAATTCATTATATTTTCATCAAATGGAATCTCACTTAAAATCTTGTCAGCATTCTTTGAAACAAACTCCTTATAGAATTCATTGTCTGCTGGCTTATTAACTACAGCAAAACAAGGAATAAGTGACTTACGGCAAATATCTTGAATCTGTTCAAATACCTTAATACTATTTCTGTGTGGTTCTACCACTCCAATAACTGCATCAATCCCTGCATAGAGTCCATAGTTGAGCATATCTGCCCCTGCGACACTGTCTATCACTACAAAATCATCTTTCTCATCAAGAAGACCAAGGTAATATTTAAGTGGACCAGAGAGACCGTGAGCACATTTACCAGAGAACATCACATCAGGTGCACCAAGACCGATATTGATAAGTGAAATCTTGTCACTTACTTTACTTACAATAGAAGCTGTATATGAATCTTGTGGACAAATAGTAAATACAGGAAGTGTACTTATGTCTTTGTTAAGAACACCGCTCACCTTTGTAACACCAACATGCTCCATGAATTCTTGTTCAGTTTTGTGCATGAGCGGAGTAGTGTCAGGGTTAAGCCCTAAGTTACTTGTTAAGTCCATATTGTGGTCAGCATCAATAGCCAATATCGAAGAACCTATATCTTCTAGGGTTTTTACTGCTAGCCATGATATTGAGCTTTTACCACTCCCTCCTTTTCCTACAAATGCTATTTTCATATAACGCAATATAGTTGCATTTATATACTAACGCACATTGTAATCTATTGCAATAGAGTTGCGTTAGTGGTACACTAATGCAACTATGAAATCTAAAGATGTTATATTATTCGAGGAACTACTACATGAACATGGATATAGGATTACACCCGCAAGAATTGCCTTACTTACATTCTTAAGTCGTTCAAAGAAACCCCTCACCGCAAGAGATATGCAGAAGGAAATGAACCACAAGATGGACAAGGTAACCTTGTATCGAGCACTCGAAGACTTTGCAAAATCAAAGATTGTAGGAAAGATTAATCTACAAGACACTGCTACTTATTATGAGTTACTTCACGAAGATCATCACCATCATCATATTGTCTGTGAGAAGTGTGGAAAGATAGAAGATATTGGGAACTGTAATCAAACTAACCTACAGAAAGAAGTCCTTAAGTATTCAAAGAATTTTACTACCATCAATTCTCATTCTCTTGAGTTCTTTGGCGTATGTAAGGCATGCAGTAAATAGGTATATACTTTTAACATGAACTTAAAGAAAGTAATCATCTTATCATTGTTTGGCTTAATATTTTTACCACAGTTAAGTTTTGCTCAGGCAACACTTGTTCCTGATATAGAAGTATTTGAGAAAGCTAGAGTTCTTGAAGTAACCACCCAAGGAACAAGTACAGTTCCTGGAACTGATACCCCATCTCAGACGCAAACACTTAAGATAGAAATTCTTGATGGGGTGGATGCTGGTAAGACAGCTATATTTCAAAATGATTATATACAACTCTCAGTGGGTGATATATTTTATGCACGTCATCAAACTAACCACTTAGATAATTCCGACTACTGGTCAGTATCAGATCCATACAGATTAAATGTGATCCTGTGGCTTACTATAACTTTCGTAGCACTTATCTTTATCTTCGGTGGTATTCAAGGTGTACGAGGACTAGCTAGTCTTATCGGTAGTTTTATCCTTATATTTTATCTCCTTATTCCAGGAATCTATGGAGGATACAATGCGGTACTTGTAAGTATTGGAGTTGCTTCACTTATTATTATAGTTGGTTCGTATATCACACACGGAATCAATAGAACAACAACGTCTGCTGTACTAGGAATGATTATCACTGTTATCATTACAGGACTTGGTGCATACTATGTTGTTCATGCTGCGAACTTAAGTGGGTATAGTTCTGAAGAAAGTACATTCTTGAACCTCAATACTCGTGGATCTATTAACATGGTTGGATTACTCTTTGGCGGAATTATGATTGGTCTTCTTGGAGTTCTCTACGATATCGCTATTGGTCAAGCTATTGCTATAGAAGAATTGTTTCGTGCAGGAAAGCATTTAACACGAGTACAAGTTTATAAGAGAGGTATTCGTATTGGACGTGAACATATTGGAGCTTTAGTGAATACTCTTGCTATTGCTTATGTTGGAGCATCACTACCACTTTTACTTCTCATGCAAAATTCAACAACAGGAGTCCTCTTTATTATTAACAATGAAATATTTTCTACTGAAATCGTGCGTATCTTAATAGGTAGTATTGGTCTTATCTTGGGTGTTCCAATTACGACATTTATTGCTTCGTATATGCTTCATGGGAAAGTAAAAGAAGGAGAACATGGCCATGCTGGACATAAACACTAAGCTAAAGAAATCTTCTTATTTGATAGCAATATCTTAGAATTAAGACACTTAAAAAATTCTCTCTTTTCCTCCATTTCACCTTCAAGTAAGATGAATTTTGCATAGTTACGAATATCAATATCCTTAACTGAGACTTGAGCTTTTGTCCCGAGTAGAGTTTGTTGAAATAATTTAAATCGTCTAACTTCATTTGCTATCTTTTCTCTCATGGGGACAACTTGAATATCGAGGTCATCAATGAGGTCTTTTAGCTGTTTGATCAAGTCCTCTTCATTAAGGAATCCGCATGGACAATTCTGATCTCGTGTCACTTTTGTCATTTTTTATGAACAAAGAAGATAAACGAAATCCAGACAACTGGACTAAGGAAGAGCTAGATCGGGTTGTTAAAGTATTTGAATGGCTTATCAAAGAAGACAGGAAACAAAACCCTCATCGTTATGAGAAAAGTGCTACTCTCGAGAAGGGTCAAAATGATGTGCTAAAATAGTACCGATAAGCCTTACACCGTAACGAACATCCTAGGTTCTATCACGAGAAGGCTCACATCAACAAAAATACACAGGTTCTCCCTGTGTATTTTTGTAGTTAATACCCCTCCCCCTTCCCCTTCTTAGACTCCTTACGAAACACGTGGGACAAATACCAATTGTAAGCAAGCACAACAGGCAACAACGGACCAATCCCATACAGCATAAAACGAAGCGTGTTCGCAGGAGATGCAGCTTCAAAAATCGTCATGTTTGGAGGTAACATGTATGGATATGTTCCAACCAACATACCAAAATACCCAAGCGCGAAGATGGCAAGAGATAGGTAATAGATATGTGTTGGATTTTTTCTTTTGATGGTTGTATACGCTAATGTAATGATTGATACTGCTATTAGTAGCGCTATCGTTATAAGTATAGACGATGCAGGTGCTGTGCCCCATCGCTCGAAGAACACATAGTTTGTGTTAGGAAGAACAAATGTAGCACTAAGTAACGCAACAAGTGTTACCGCTGCAGCAAATGCAATACGTGGAAATGTCTCATTCACTAGCTCGTAATCAGTTCGCTTAATAAGATATGCATACCCAACTACTGCATACGCAAAGAAGAAACCAACTGTAATCAAAAGTGTTAGCGGCGTCGCCCATGTAAAAGGACCTCCGGCGAAACGGCCAGCAACAAGTGGTATGCCAGAAAGTAGTCCACCAAAGAGCATTCCTTGTCCAAGCACTGTGAGTAAACTTCCTATACCAAATGACCTACCCCATAGAGTTTTACTAGCATCGACCACATCATAAAACTCAAATGAAACCGCACGAAGAATGAGGCCGACAACTATTATCATTCCAGGAATATAGAGTGCATTTAAAACGATACTATACACTGGAGGAAAGGCGCCGAACAGTGTTCCTGCTGCAACAAGAAGCCATGTCTCGTTGGCGTTCCAGATCGGACCAAGTGTATGAATGATGAGCGAGCGCTTTTTTTCTGGTTGCGGCAGAAGTGACAACATGCCAACGCCAAGATTTGCACCATCAAGAATTGCGTAGAGCGCAAGTTCGATACAAATAATCACGAACCAAATAATTGGAAGAATTGCATCTGTAATCATAGTGTTTTATTTAGTGGATAGGACTAGTAAGATCTGGACCTTTGAGAGTAATCTTTCTAACGAAATACACGAAGACAGCTAACAATGTAAGATAAAGAAGAGCAATAGCACACATCACAACACTGACAACAACTGGACTAAGACCAACAGAGATAGATTCACTTACACGTAGCATACGATATATCATCCATGGCTGACGACCAATTTCACGAACCATCCACCCTGCCTCTGCCGCAAGAAATCCAAACGGTATTGACCATACCCATAGATTGAGGAACGTTGTGTGCTTCAGTATGCGCTCAGAGCGCAACATGCCTCGTCGTAAATAAAGCAAGCTCGTTACCATAAGTAGAAACAGTAGAATACCTATACCAAACATTGCTCGGAAGGAATAAAATACTGTTACCGACTCTGCCGTTGTTGGCCTATCGTAAGCAGCGAAACTATTCAGTCCAGGAACCGGTCCTGTCATAGAATGAGTAGAAAGAATACTAAGCATGTTGGGAATCGAAATCTCAAATGTATTCCCATTACCGGCACTGTTTGGCCATGCAAGAAGATGAAGTGGTGCTCCTTCTCCTGGCATATTAGTGTTCCAATGTAGTTCATATGCTGCAAGTTTCTCTGGTTGATACTGCGCAACAACTCTGCCAGATACGTCACCAAAATAAATCTGAACCACAGTCACAATACATCCGAGCACAACTAAATACTGTAACGTCTTAGCAAAAAAGTCTCGGTATGCATCATGTGTATGATGTTTAAGAATTCCCCATGCGGCAATACCGCCGATCAAGAATATCGTAGCTTCTACACAAGCAAACCACATATGAACGTACGTGATTATTGTATCGGGATTAAAAATTGCAGCATAATAGTTATCCACGACCACCTTACCTTCTTGAAGATGTACCCCCATAGGCAATTGCATCCATGAATTAGCCGCAATAATCCAAAAAGCAGAGAGCGACGCCGCAAAGAGGACTAGAAAGTTAGAAGCGAGATGAACAAGCTTCGGAACACGGTTCCATCCAAAAATAAAAATGCCGAGAAAGGCAGTCTCCATAGTAAATGCTATTGTTGTTTCAAAACCGATAAGGTTACCAAAGAACGAACCTGCAGTAGTAGCAAACCCTGACCAATTAGTACCAAACTGAAATGCCATAGGAAAACCTGTCGCCACACCAACTGCAAATGATAATACAAATATTTTCATCCAAAACCGCAACTGTCGGTAGTATGTTTCTTTTTTTGTGTAGAGCCATAAACATTCCATAATAAAAAGATACAATGACAGGCCAATAGACATCATTGGAAAGAGAATATGAAATGCGGCGGTGCCAGCAAACTGTACACGTGAGAGTATAAGTATCTGTTCTAACATGCTCGTAAATAAAAGTTAGCTCTTACTAGTAATTCGAGGCTCTATACCCCGACACACACAATAAGTATACTCCTAAACATGTTGCAGAGAAGCTTTGTATACACTACATCAATACCTAAAGTGCCAATTACAAGATTCTACAACATTCCAAAAGAACGAAGTGATGTAGATAAAAACAACTTCTACTTTTCGTTTGTGAGAAGGTTTAAAATTTCTTTCTTGATGACATTGAACTGTGCTCTGTCCTTTGGCCTTACAGGGTATGTTGTATTAGAAAGTATGACGAACCCTACAGCATTCTCGAGATTACATGCCATAAAACACCCAGTGAAGCCACCTTTTACAACACATTTACCGTGCTCAGGATCAATGAATTCATTGTTAAAGTCTCCCCACCCAAGCGGGGTGAGTGTTGGAAGTAGATCAGGAAACTGGTTCTCTGTCCATGCATTAACTATTGTAGGCGAAAAAAATCTTTCACCATGTATAGATCCACCAGCGACAACCATAGAAAGGAACTTTGCAACATCTTTAACTGAAGCAAAAAGACCTGCCGCTCCGCTACTCTTATTACCAGACTGAAGATGGTACGTAGACTCATCGTGGACAAACCCCTGCACAACACCTCGGTCTTCTGTTATTTCTGTAGGTGGAATCTGTTGCCACATATTTTTATCTGGAAAGAAAGTTGCTGTCGACATTTCGAGAGGAGAAAAAATATCACGACTAACTGTATCATACAATATCTCGCCAGTAATCTTTTCTATAACCTTAGTCAGGATAAAAGCTGTGATGTTAGAGTACATGTATGACGTCCCAGGAGCACATTTGAGTGGTAGTTGTATCATACGGGCCACAAGCTCATCCGGTGAAATCTCCTTCATGAGAGACTTAGCCCCTCCTGGTAAATCATAATCCAGTGTGTACGTTAGAAGATGCCTAATTGTCGCCTCTTTTTTGTATGTATCTGTAACAAATTCTGGTAGATATACACCGATAGGGTCATCAAGATGTACCTTATCAGAACCTACGAGTAACATCATGACCGACATCGGTCCGAGTATTTTTGTAAGAGACGCAACATCATAGAGTGTATCTTCAGTAACTTTTAGAGACGAATCATCGTATGTATGCTTCCCTCCTGTAAAAAAAAGACTTTCTTGTGAAGTAACAACAGCTGCTGCATAACCAGGAAACACATGAGACAAAACGGCCTGATCAAGAAGACTTTGAATACGTTCCTTGGAAATCATGTCCATCAGTATACATAAAAACAGTATCAATACACATAGCAAGCGTGCAAAGACTACCCATGTGATACAATACAACTAAAATACTATAACCATGACATCAAAAGCAGATAAAAAGTGCATTGTGTGCAAAGTAGACCTAAACACAAGAAAAAGTTTCCAGGAGCGCGATGACTGGGAGACGGTAAAGTTTTGTAGTAGTAAGTGTAGAAAAAGTGCGATGGAAAGAAGGAAGAAAAGATAGCAATCATTTTAGCAACAGATCGCAATCTAAAGCATGAGCAAGACAACCACCGGTTGTCTTGCTCATGCTTTAGATTGCATTTTAGATAAAGGCTACCGGCTAATAATTAATGGCTAACGGCTGTACCTTATCCAACGATTGGTTTAATTTCCTCACCAAATACTTTCGAAATTTCTTCTGTGTACTTTGCAATATGCTGCTTGAAGTATGGAGGGTGCTGCTTTTGTATTTTGCCAATTACATAGTAAGCAACTGCTACCATGGTTCCATAGCCAGCCCATTCAGGTAATGGTACATTCACTCGAGACAATTCATTTCCCCACGATGTATTCTCATATCCAAAACTAAGAAAGAGTTCATTCGCAGGCACAACTGTTGTTGCATGTTTTACGTATTCTGACGTCTCAACATCACGGGCGATATTACGACCAAATAGCTCGATAAATTTTACCTGAAGCATTCTAATAACACCGGAGAACTGTGTTGGAACAATAAGGTAATATTTATCAAATGATGCAAACTTTGAAAAATCAATCACATCAACATGCTCTTTGATAAACTTTGCAATCTGCACAGGATCCTCGCGCGTATAGCCAAGAATCATACTAAGATATGTTGATGTATTGTACGTGTATGGCTCACGATTCTTAGGAAAAAGAAACTCCTGATCATGGTGCTGCTTATCAAGTTCTTTTTCGGTTAAATTATGGTCTGTATCGGTTATAAGCGTAACATGCTTACCAAGTTCCTTTGCACGTTTAGCAATAATAGGTGCATGCTTACCTCCTGATGCAGACACAAGAATTACACCATCGATTGAAGGAATATTCTGTAACTTTTCTTCATAGTTGCTCTCTGACGCAAAGATAGCGTCAGACTTTTCAAAGATAATTCTTCCAGTTGCTTCCGCATTACCTGACCCGACGACAAGCGGACGTTTATAAACATCAAACGGGATAGTAGGAAGTGTCTCATGCTCGAACCGCTCAAGAGCACCAAGCACCACAGTGTCAAGATCAGGGATGTTTTCGAGAGTAAATGTTTCTAGAATGTGAAGATTTGGTTGTTCCATATACTGTACAATAACGATTAATAAAATTACAACTTAAAGCTGTGACCACCGAACTGGTTGCGAAGCGCAGAAAGAATCTGACCTTCATAACTTGGGTTACCTTTTGATTGTTCACGAAAATGAAGTGCACCTTCGATTACAGGAACAGGTACCCCTAGTCTCTTTGCTGCATCAACAGTCCAAGCACCCTCTCCTGTACTATCAACCTCGCCGGAAACACCTTCAAGAGACTCACCTTGTTCCTTGTATGCATTCATGAGCCATTCGATGAGTCGCGACTGGATCACGCTCTGATTATTATACACACGAGATGCTTCTGTAAGACCAATATTAAACTCTGACTTCTTAAGAACAGCGAACCCTTCTGCAATTGCTTGCATCATTCCGTACTCAATACCATTGTGTACCATCTTAACGAAGTGTCCTGCACCAGATGACCCCATATATCCATATGCACCTGGTGCCGAGATATCCTCGAAGAGAACTCTGTATTCCTCGTACACTGACTCGTCACCACCAACCATAGTGCATGCGCCATGGCGTGCACCTGATGGCCCTCCTGAAATACCTGCATCTAAGAAATTAACACCTCTCTCTGCAAGCTCCTTCCCTCGACGAACAGACTCAAGGTATGGTGAATTGCCTCCATCAATAACAACATCACCAGAGACAAGAAGCGGGGAAACTTCTGCGAGTACTGGGTCAACTGCAACATGAGGAACCATAATCCATACGAGACGAGGACCTGACACTTTAAAAATAAGATCAGCTATATTTTCTGCATGGCGAGCACCTTTCTTAACAAGTTGATCAACGGCATCAGTATTCTTGTCAAACACAGCAACATCATACCCTTTCTCAAGGAGTCTCTCTACCATATTGAATCCCATTTTACCAAGCCCGATGTATGCAATTTCTTTTTTCATAAGTGTGTTTTGTGTTTTTTAATGACTATCCTTGATTGGTAGTGTACTTATCGAGTGGAACTTTGTCGAAGTTTTCAAGAATAGGTGTAATAAATTTCCATGATGACAGAACCTCTTCTGTGCTCGTAAACAATGTCTGATCACCAACAATACAGTCATAGATGACACGCTCATAAGCATCGGGTATCTGACCTTTCGCTTCACCATATTCAAAAGACATAGTTTTTGGCTCAAGCACTGTACCGAACCCCGGCTTCTTGGACCAGAACGTGACGGAGATACCTTCATGGGGTTGAATATTAAAAATTAATTTGTTCTGCGGGCAAAGCACTTCTTGATCTGGAAGAAGAAGGCAGAATGTCTTACCTTTAAAAACGATTTCAATCTCCGTTTTGTTCTCAAGCATCCCTTTGCCACTCTCAAGTGTAAACGGAACATCCTTCCATCGTTCGTTGTCAACAAATGCCTCTATTTTGAAAAAAGTTTCTGTCTTCGAGTTAATGGCAACATTTTTCTCTTCTAGATATCCATTATATTGAGCACGCTTTACACGGCGGATCATATCATCTGGAGAGATAATACGAAGTGCCTCAAGCACCTTAGCTCTTGCCTGACGAATCTTCTTCGGGTCCATAATTCCAGGATCTTCCATTGCCACAAAACTAAGCATCTGAAGTACATGATTCTGACCAACATCACGAAGTGCGCCATTCTTATCATAAAACGCACCGCGCCCTTCTATTCCGTTTTTTTCCCATAGTTTAATGTTAACCGCCTCAATAAATCGCGTATCCCACATATGTTCAAAAAGTGAGTTAGCGAAACGAAACGCAAGAATATTCTGCATCACCTCTTTACTCATGTAGTGATCAACACGGAAAATTTGTTCTTCCTTAAAAAGCGATCCGAGCTTCTGGTCTAGCTTCTGCGCAGAATCCCAGTTATCACCAAATGGCTTCTCTACGAGAATACGCGTCCACCCCCCGACCCCGCTACAAAGGTCACTAAGTCCGGAAGTATGAAGGTTCTCGAAAATACATTCATACAGTGACGGTGGAACTGCAAGGTGAAAAATCTTATCACCACACATGCCGATCTTGTTGTCGATATCTTCAATCTTCGCAAGAAGACTCTTATATGCATCGATAGTAGTGAAGTCACCATTAACGTGGCTCAACTGTGTGAAAAATTTTTCTTGGTCGATCGCTTCATCTATTGCAAAACCAGCATCTCTTAGTACTGTCTTGAAGTAATTCTGAATGTCAGTATCAGACCATTCGCTTCGCGCGAAACCAACGATGGCAAAGTTCTTTGGGAGATGATTATTTTTATAAAGATTCCAGAGTGCGGGGATTAGTTTTCTTTTTGCAAGGTCACCTGTAACTCCAAAGATAACGATGGTAGTTGGCGCAAAAATATTAATCGTCGTCGTTGTTAATTGCATAACTATAATTGTATATCAGTAAACAGTGTAACAGACTTCATCTCCTTAACAACCTTTGCTGGCATTTCTGCAACACTTCCTTCAACTGCGATAATTTTTTTTAAGATCTCACTTTTAGAGTCACCAACTACATAGAGAACTGCCTCATCAACCATGTCTCGCAAAAACGTAAGAGTGACTGTAATACGAAGTGGTATAGGGTTTTTGTCCTTAGCATCATAACCAACAACTAGAACCGAAGAATCTTCGAACAACTTTTCAAATAAAGTCTCATCCTCCGGGAATGGCATAATACCTGCAGTGTGCCCGTCACCACCAACCCCTTCCACAATATATATTTTCCCTGTAGGATTATCTCGTTTCCAGTTTCTAATAGTGTTCTCCATGATGAAGACAAGATCGCTCATCGTCTTATTCGTCTGATCTGACGTATCGATGAATGTTGCTCCATGAGCATGCGCCTTCGTATACAATGATGTTTTTTGAAATTGCTGAAAATTATTATTAAAAGAATCAGGTGTATATCGTTCATCCAACATACCGATGGTAAGGTGTGACGCACGAGCAATATCAACATACTCAAGCACATCAAGCGCAGACCCGCCCGATACAAGAAGAAGTGTCGGTATATCAAATGCTGAACACAGCTCTTCAACATAAGCTCCTGCTTTCTTCGTCACCAATGATACATCTTCATCAAAAACAGTGTGCAGTGACATATACAAACAGTATACGACATAAAGAAGAGAGGAGAAAGAGAAAGGCGCCCCAAGGGGCGCCTCTGTGCTCGATCCGCCTTCCAAGGAGGAGCGAGCTAGGTTGTGGCGAGCTTCACGCCGCCGGACACGGTTGCATTGTCTTGCTGTGCAAGACAATCGCGATGCAACCGCTTGGCCGGCACCTTCCCACGCTTCTTGCAGCGGAGGATGCTCTTAAGGGAAACGGCAAGGTCCGCGAGCCTGTCGACCAACAGGTCGACAGCCTTGTAAGCGTCGTCCGCGGTCTGCTCCAACGCATGGTTCCTCCTCGTACTCCTCATGACCATTCGGAGAACCTTGCTGTCGCTTGTGGCACGGTGACCACTTTCAACCCGAAGGCTGATGTGGACGGCCGAGAGAACGTCCTTGAAGTGACCAAGCACTGCCCCAAGCTTCCTCTCCAGGTAGCCCTTGATCGCCTTGTTCTTGGCGAACCCATCGCCGTACACGAGTCGCATGTCTATGTCCTCATCGGTTTGATATGCTGCGGAACAGTTCCACAGCGCCTGCAGATGAACCTGTCAGGTTGAGAAATACTACCACAAACAATTCACATTGTCCAGAAAATATGTGAACAACTTCGAGACTTTGAGTCCTGCTACTTATCGTTTACCTCTTCATCCATTCATCTTCTTGTCGCACGAGCACAGCTTTTGGGTTGTGTGTTGATGCTAGTATCATCGATATCGCTCGCTCCATTCGCATACTTTGAGAACCCTTCACATAGACAATATCTCCAGGCTCAAGAATCTTCACAAGCTCTTTCCCTGCATCGATCGATGTATCACACTGCATAATATTCTCATCTAACATTTTTTCATCAAGAGCTCCTTCTGCAATAACCCGTGACCTGATACCGACGGTAAACAATTTATGACATGACTTTGCTGCAATCTTACCAATCTTGTAATGCTCATCACGTGTATGGAGACCAAGCTCTAGCATGTCACCAAGCACAGCAATCTTACGTCCAGAAGTATCTATTTCTGAAAGCGTCTTGAGACCATGCTCTACTGCCTTTGGTGAAGCATTATATGAGTCATCTATGATAACTGATGTATTCATTCCCTGAAGAAGTCGCATACGTCCACGAGGCTTCGCAGCATCCCGCAGTGACGCACATGCAATCTCCTGTGGTATCGCAAGAAACTTCGCAACAAGAAGTGCAGGGAGAGCACAGTATACTGGTGACTTGCCAGCAACCTCAGGAAGCACGAGGTGTTCTGTTGCACCATCAACACTAACCTCTGCTTCTGTTCCAGTAAGTGGAGCACCGTAGAGACGGACATTTGAAGCTTTCATATCAGCTGCTTCATGAATTCCAAAACTTAGTGTATGCGCCTTTGTTTTTTCGAGAAGCTTCTTGGAATCATGATCGTCTGCGTTATAAATAAAAAGACCGCCGTCACGAAGAGCGCTCACAAGGTAACCTTTCTCTTCTATAACCGCATCGCGGCTAGGAAAGAATTCAATGTGTACCGGCACTTGCCCAAACTGTGTCACAACAGTAACATCTGGCTTAATCCATGAAGTAATACTTTTTATATCTCCTGGGCGATCAGCACCAATCTCGAGCACGAGATGTGTCGGGTACTCTTTAGAGAACGCAACAAAGAATCCTCGAATAATAATCAGTAGCCATTTGAGCGGATTATTCCACCCTGACTTCTCTCCGAGAATGGTAAGTGGCACACCGAACTCACTATTCATACTCTTCTCACTTCGTCTAACATAAAAATGATCCTTCATCACCGCATAGATCGCATCCTTGGTGGATGTCTTGCCGAGATTGCCTGTCACACCTATAATAAATGGTTTATGACGCACAAGTACAGCCTTTGCTTCCCAGGTTATTGCGATCAGGGTGAGTTTTTTGATGAAGTCTTTCATGGGTGGTTATTCGTAATTAGTTATTGGTTATTAGTTTACCATACGAAATTTACATCACATTCTTCCCGAGCGACATAACTAGCCTTGGCTCCCCGTCTCCAAAATAATTTTCTTTTCGTGATTCAACTTTAAATCCAAGAGATTCATACAGTCTAATAGCTCGAATATTTTCTGGGTGTGTCACAAGGTCAACTCTTTCCACCTCTCCAATCTCATTTAAAACATATTTCATAACTTGCTGTGCAATTCCTTGTCCTTGGTATTCAGGAATAACAAGAATTGTATCGATGTATGCATGGTAAGGTGATTTCATTTCATACATTACATCACCAACTGGTACACCGTCCTTTTCCACAATATATACCACACCAACCTTAAGCTCTTCTATCCATTCCTCAACATTAAAAGTACCAGAATACGTTCTTACTCTTTGAATCTTTTTCTCAAGAGCAATCAACAGCGGAATATCATCTATTGATGCTTTCCTATAATTTAAATTCATACAATAATTATTTTATTCCATCGAAATCACCTGAATACCCTTTTCAAGAATTTCTTCAACTGGCCAATAGGTATTGTTAATGTCGCACTTCCAAACATACGTAACTTTCTTTTCTATCACCCTACCAGTCTCCTTGTTCTCATTATCTACTTCAATCAACTGCAACGTATCACCCTCTTCCACATCAAAATTATTCAGACGAAACTCTGCTTTCTTTTTTCCATTCACAATATCATCAAAATATTCTTGATTAATTTTCTTACTAATTGTTTTCATAAATTCTACCCTAGCACAACATTGTAACGGGTTCTAAAGCACAACCAATAATCCATACTCTCTTTAGTAATTACCCCCTTCTCGAGTAATGTACTCTCAATACAACTGAAGAGACTCTTCAAAAACTCTGCAGTCTTTGTTATATCTTTCTCATGAAGAAGTTCATCTACCAAGGAAAGAACTTGAGATGAAATACCTTCTAAAGCTTTAACATCTTTGTAAATATGTTTGTCATAAGACGGATATTGCCCGTCAAGCAAAAGAAGTACCGTGAACGAAAGTTTAATAACCCGCAGCTTGATTGCTTCACAAAAATAAACATTATTTCTTTCTTTTGCAACTCTCCACCTTTCTTCTATTTCCAAAACAAGTTCTGAGAAAAGCCATTTCAATTTTTCCCTTCGTATATCTTCTGGATACATATGATATTTCTCCTGTAGTGTACGGAAACTATGATATGGGTCTTCAACAATAAGAGCTGAAGATATTTCTTTGAGAAGACCGTCTTCTTTCCACGTAGCTAACCTTGCTTCTAATTGCAGAAAAGCTTTACTGGTGTGTAGTTGTATCGGTAAATCCAATTCTTTAAGATGTATTTTATACTCTCTGAGTAAAGTCGTGTATTTCTCTGCCAGGGTCTCATCAGGAAATACAATACTCATATCTATATCACTATACCTATCATATACTCCACACCCAACAGAACCAGTAACAACAATGGAAACAACGCCCTTCAAATCAGAAAATTTTTGGTAAAAATCTACATCAAGAAAATCTATGAGGAGATTTTTAATTTCTTCACGACTTTTTTCATAAAAACATTCAAGCATAGATTCAGTATATCAGGTCATTCTTGTACAAACACGAACTTATATTTGTGTTCTGCGCCTGTGTTTACGTTAACTCCAAACTTTTTCTTTATAAAGCCTTGTGTAGCGCGATGGCGCGAGACAAAAGCAAATTTCTAGCAAGAAATTATGCTGGTTATTTCGATGAAAAAGTTTAAAACAAATGAGATTTAGAAAAGAAAATTAAGAAAAATCCTACTTACGTAGATACTCGTATTCCTTACAATCACACTTCTTCACTTTCTTTCCACTACCGCATGGACATGGGTCATTTCTTCCATACTTCTCACCATCTTTTGTAGCTTCAACGACATCAGTGTCATGGCCAGCGCTTTCGGGAATCACCTGCACAAAGTCCTGTGCTTGTTGCGCTTGCTGTGCAGCGAAGAATCCATCAAGATTCTCAATGAATGCTGTAAGCTCGGAGCGAAGTGATGCTTCGAGACCTCTAAACATTCTAAGACCTTCCTTCTTGTACTCAACAAGTGGGTCACGCTGACCGTATGCACGAAGGTTTACGCTCGAACGAAGGTGTTCCATAGCATCGAGATGATCCATCCAAAGGGTATCTATAATCTGAAGCATCATGATGCGGAAAATGTGGTGCACTGCTTCACGACTATACTTTTCTTCCTTCTCCTTGAGCACTGGGCCGAGTTCTTCTTTCTCTGCAACAAGTTCTGCTAGTACCTCATCAACAAAAGCATCATCTTCAAAAAGAATCTTGCGACGCTTCGCATAGATACTTGTACGCTGCTGGTTGAGCACATCGTCATACTGGAGTGTGTGCTTACGTGTGTCAAAGTGATACCCTTCGATCTTCTCTTGTGCACCTTCAAGGGCACGTGACACGAGCTTAGACGCAATCGGCTCATCTTCTGGAATACCGAAGCGCCCCATCATTGCCTTGATGTTCTGTGAACCAAACACACGCATGAGATCATCCTCAAGTGATACATAGAACTGAGTCTCACCAACATCCCCCTGACGACCAGAACGTCCACGGAGCTGGTTATCAATACGGCGTGCTTCGTGACGCTCTGTACCAACAACGAAGAGTCCACCAAGAGCAAGAACATCTTCTCGTTCTGCATCTGTTGCTTGTGGACCACCAAGCTTAATATCCACACCACGTCCTGCCATGTTGGTTGCAATAGTCACCGCACCTTTTCTACCAGCAGCCGCAACAATCTCTCCCTCTTTTTCATGATTCTTCGCGTTGAGAACGGCATGAGGAACACCTTCACGTTCAAGATACTTAGAAATTGCCTCGTTCTTCTCAATAGAAATAGTACCGATGAGTACTGGTTGCCCCTTCTCGTGAAGTTCCTTTACTTTTCGTGAAAGTGCTTGCCACTTACCCTTCTCAGTCTGGAAAATATAATCACTATGATCTGTACGACGAATAGCGTTGTGTGTTGGAATAGGTGTTACAACAAGTCCATACACTTTATAGAACTCTTCTTTTGAAGTCTCTGCAGTTCCTGTCATACCAGCAAGCTTCTCGTAGAAACGGAAATAGTTCTGGAACGTAATAGAAGCAAGCGTTCGTGACTCTTGTTCGATCTTCACACCTTCTTTTGCTTCCACTGCCTGATGGATACCGTCTGACCAACGTCGCCCTGGTTGCATACGTCCAGTGAACTCATCGACTATAATCACTTCGCCATCCTTCACCACATATTCACGCTCACGAAGGAAGAGTGCCTTTGCTTTAACTGCAGTTTCCAAGTGGTGCACATACTTCATTCCTTCTACAGAGTAGATATTAGAAATGTTAAGTGCCTTCTCTGCTTTGTTGATACCTTCCTCGGTGAGAGCGATAGCTCGCTGCTTCTCATCAACAGTATAATCATCACCTTCTACAAGTGACTCTGCAATGCTGGCAAAATTGGTATACATATCACTCGACTGCTGTGATGGTGCGGAGATAATGAGCGGTGTACGCGCCTCATCGATAAGAATAGAGTCGATCTCATCCACGATCGCATAGTGGTGTGTGTGTTGAGTAATAGCTTCTTTGTTGTAGCCAATATTGTCACGAAGATAATCGAAGCCGAATTCATTGTTCGTACCGTAAGTGATATCTGCACGATATGCTTGCTGACGATTGCAAGGATTGAGAAAATCATACACAACTTTGTATGAACCAACCTCATCACGCACAGCATCATCTTCCTTCACTTCTTGTTGTGAAAGATGTGTACTGTCGTAGATGAATGACGATTGATGATTGATAACAGCAACAGAAAGACCGAGCGCATCATACACCTGCCCCATCCATACCGCATCACGACGTGAAAGATAGTCGTTCACGGTAACAATATGTACACCACGCCCTGTGAGTGCATTGAGATACGCAGGAAGTGTCGCAACAAGTGTCTTACCTTCTCCAGTTCTCATTTCTGCAATGTGGCCACGATGAAGAAGGATACCTCCAACAACCTGTACACGGTAATGCATCATCTTAAGAGCACGACGAGCACCTTCACGTACAAGTGCAAATGCTTCTGGAAGAACATCTTCGAGAACTTTCTTTTCTTTTGCTTTGAGCTCTTCGCCAGTGAGTCCTGCAATCTCAGCCATAACACGTTCCTTAAGCGCGAGACTTCTCGCCTTGAGATCCTGAGCACTCAATGTTTTGAGTTCATCCTCATACGAAAACACCTTATCTACTATAGGTGTAAGTGATTTTATAGTTTTTTTGGACTCATCCGGAAAAAGCTTTGCAATAAAAGACATAGTTAAGGGATTATACCATACAATAGCCGGTAGCTGATAGTCTGTAGCTAGTAGGTTAAAAGCATAAAAGAAGCAAGGAGCGAAACCTTCGGTTTCGCTCCTTGCTAACTTCCATCAACAAACCAATCTACACCTTCCCCCACAGACGATTGATTTCTGTCTCAAATGACGTAAGAGCATTCTTAATAACCTCTCTATATTGAGGAGGTGTCACCACATCGTAGCCGCTAGACTTCCACTCACCCCAATGCGACTCATCAAGCGGCGCCTTACTCACATCTTTTGGCAATATTCCTGCAGCGATCACCGTCACATCAACTTCCTTACCATAAAAAGCAATAACAAGCTCTCTGTGCCAGATACACTTACCAAAGACAAGAACATCATCTTCAAGGAGCACGAACTTAACAAAACCGTTCTCATCCCCTGACACGACCCCAAGACTCTTAACAGTGATATTCATAGTATGAAAAGTGTAGCACATAGATACTGATACAAACTATCAAACAAAACTAAACAGGTATATACTTAACCTATGAACCTATTCAGAGAGACGACACTCCGAGCAATTGCACAAATTCTCCTTATAAGCTATATAGGCTTCTTGACCCTTGGCTTTGTTCATATCATCCATATGTCATCTGTTGATGGACACATGTCTGATTGTCCGTTCGAATATCTTATCCCAAACCATACACATACAGGAGCACAAGATATACAGACCGTTGTTACGACAATTCTTATAACAGTACTTTCATATCTTGGAAGTGTTACCATCGTTCGCACTTTTTCTGTACTTAAGGATCGACAACTCTATGATCAAACTACCCTGTTCTCAATAGTCGTTCACCAAAAGCAATTAACACCCCACCTCTTCTTATATCAGTTTCTTTTTTCACAAGGAATACTACACCCTAAGCCATTTTAGTGTGACTCTCTTAATTTTATTCGCAACTTTATTGAAAACTATTACTTTACATCTATTATGACAATGACACACTATATGGAGCTTCTTGCTTCCAATCAACCTTGGAACCTTATTACCTATATGGCAATTCCTGTTGTTCTTGCAGAAACTATTGCAATTACAGAACTCTATCTACTTTTTACAAGAAAAAATGATGGGGCAGTAAAAACACTCAGCTCTTGGTCAGGAATAATTGCAGGATTTTATTTTCTTGGTATCTTTATCAACCTCTTCTTCACTGCAGTGATCCCTCTCACGCAATCAGGTGGATGGAGAGGTATGTTCGATATTATTGCAGTTTTGTTCTACCTTCTTGGTGTTATACCGCTTATGGGAATCGCACTTCTCGAAATTAATATCATCAAAAAGAACGCAAGCACCCAGGAAAAGCAAAAGTTACACGCGATCTTCGTTGCGGTCTTTCTTGTCGTTGCGCACGTCGCGATGATATTTGGAATGCTTAACCCATCACTCCTTGAAGTAAGACAAGGCACCATAAACGGGCACGACATGAACACTATGAATATGGAAATGCGTTAGTACACACCACGCTACACTATGGAACAAGGGCGCTGCCATAAAAGCAGTGCTTCTTTGTTTATGAAACAGGTTAACACACATAAGATGCACTACATAAATATGCTCGCACAAAAAAAGACGTCCCCAGGGGTTTCCTGGGGAGCGTTGTCATCGACTTGTGGCCGACGACGATTGATGATCAGGCCGCGCGAGCGGCCTGATGTTGACCGGCCTTGATCGCAGCGGTGACATGGCAGAGCGCAGGCGCCTTCTTGGTGTTGATGTCACGGTTTGCGGCAGCGGGCTTCTCGGCGCAGATGGTGTAGGCGGTGATCGACGCGGCCGTCGGCTTGGCCTTGCTGGTGACATCACGACCCGGCTTTCCGGCAGCGCTCGCGGCCAGCGGCTTGGTACTGGCCATCACCTTGTTCTTCACGCGACCCAGGTCGTTGGTCATGACGTTGGTCATCGCCACCGTGGCTGCGCCCACGTCCGAGATCGAGGCCATCGGCTTGTTCAGCGCGTGCGGTCGGCCGTTGATCACGGTCGTCGCCTTCGGCTTCGCGTCGGTCTGCAGCTTGTTCTTCGCGCGACTCAGGTCGACGATCTTGACCAGGTTGCCACCGCCGATCGAGGCCGACGGCGCAGAGCCGCTCAGGTTCTTACGGCCCGCACGGGCC
>CAZBGU010000002.1:0-9776 GCA_964491805.1 uncultured Candidatus Saccharibacteria bacterium | reverse complement strand
GCCGATCGAGGCCGACGGCGCAGAGCCGCTCAGGTTCTTACGGCCCGCACGGGCCGAACGCTTGGTTGTCATGGATGTCTCTCCGAAAGTTGAGGTTGGTTCAGCTCGGTTGCCCGAGCCGTGCGACAGATGCGCCACCCACTTCTGTGGTTGTGGTAGGAACATCTATATGCAATGGTATCGTATATACACATCTTTGTAAAGAAAAAGATTGATCTCGTTGTCCACATCTACATAATCGGCAGTACCAGTCACCACATATACCTACAACAGAAACAGATACGTCTTATACGAAAGAATTATCCTGTGCTCTATGAACTGACTCTGACTCAACTTACTAGAATTTACTACATTAATACAGTGACACCCATGCACTGTGCACGTGTTCTTTTAATTAAAAGAAAACAAGCGTCATGGGAGTGACGCTTGTTTTCGAAAGAACAATCTGTGTGCGATTAAGCACGCTTTGCAGTCTTCTTTGCTGCCTTCTTAACAGTCTTCTTTGCTGCCTTCTTAGCAACCTTCTTTACTGCTTTCTTTGCAACTTTCTTTGCTGCTGTCTTCTTTGCTGCCATAAAAATATTTTTTATTATACAAATCCGAGAGTGCTTGTAATTTTGACCAACGACCATTGATCATTTACTCTCTTACATATAAGTATGACACTCCTACACATACACACAATAGTAAGTAACAAAAAATATGTGGATAACTTTTTATTTTTGTATTTTGTATTTATGCAAATGCGAAGAATTCGCATAAGTAGTTACTAAACACGCAAACAACAGATACCAGACCGATGCGCTTATAGAACACAGAGACTCATTTAAATATCTTTTTATTGCACTCATATTCTTACCATTTTGTACGTTTTACCACCAGTACTTACCAGGTATACAAGAAATGCACAGCATCCTTCTGATGCTGTGCATTTCTCTGTTATCTATTTATCTGTACTCTGCTATCTTATTTCTTCGCTTTATATGAATGTTCTGTAGCCGAGCATCGACATCCATATGGTGCAATATATTCATTTACGAACTCTTCACCGTAGTCATACATAATTTCTTCCCCTTCTTTGATATTCTTAATTGCTTTAATGAAAACACGTCCCTTCTTGATCTCGCTTTCTGCATTACCTATATCGCCACACGCATGATTGCAGTATCGTGCAATGTTCCATCTCACTGATCCGTCTATCGTCTTATTACGATTAACTTCAAAGAGATACTGATTGGTATTAATTTTTTCCGCTTCCTCCTTATTGAGAATATTACCAATGTACTCTATGATGAGTTCCCCTTTCTTAATATCTTCACCCGCAAAAAGCCCAAGACCAGAAAGACCACGTTTTACTTTTACAATCTTAAAATGATGATCTGGTAGTTTTGCAACTTCTTTGGTGACCACTTTTCTACTCGTCTTTTTGACTGACGACTTTGTAACTTTTTTTACGACTGTCTTCATTGTCTCATTGCTAAGGTTCCCACCTTTCTTTAATATAATTGACTGCTTTTTCTTCATAGTACATGAAGCATACTACAGACAGATCAAGATGCCAAAAAATATCTACCCACAATGCCATACAGTTGATTTTTCTAATGACACGATGTGTTCGCTGTGTGACTTGTTATCACTGTTACTACAGTAACGTTACGTGTATTTAAAAAACAAAATACTACAAACACAGACATTACGTCATGTATCAGATTTCCTTCTGAGGCATTGTGGTCTGTAAGTATTTTTGTAACAACGAGTGTGGCTATAGTGTCTATGCTATGTATCTATAATCTTCATCCGAGAATACAGACAGCTTATATCTTTGCTGTTCCACTATGTATCTATACTTTTATCTGGATTATTAGAAGTACAAAACTGATGAAAAGAGAAAAGTAGACAAAGCCTCCGGTGAAGGAGGCCTTGTGGTAAGCGTTTGGAAAAGCGGACTATGGCACAGACCCTACAACTACAAACGAACTGTATGGGAAGAAAGGTTCGCCAGAAAGTGGAATTCCTGATGCAAGCAATATAACAACATCTGGATTTCTTATCTCCCGAAGAAGAACCCCGCCAAAACCTTGATGCACAAGAACATTTCCACGTACCACGTACTCTTTGCCCAGACAAGGGGCATGGAAACACTGAAGTTTGAACCGCTCTTGCCATAGACGTATATCTGGAATCTTGACGCATCTCACCTTTGCGCCAATTTTTGCAGTTCCAAGAGAAAGATCTCCGTCACGTTCACGCATGTCATTCCCTTTCATGCTGGTTGGTACCGAAAGCTGTGAAAAGTATAGCGTCTTTTTATTCAAAATTCACTATGGACACAAGTTTTGCATTTCTCTTACTTAGCGCAACAAACATAAGCAATGCACTTTAGCAAAAACTCTGGTAGTATAGAACTATAACACTATTAATGTATGAAAACAGTTCCAGAACAACTTACCAAACCATATAACCCAGCAGATGTTGAACCTTCTCTTTACGAAACATGGGAGAAGAGCGGTTATTTCAATCCAGACAATCTGCCTGGTGAGCGTAAGGAGGCATATACGATAATTATGCCTCCTCCAAATGCAAACGGATCACTTCATGCAGGACACGCCCTCTTTGTGACTGTTCAGGACATTCTCATCAGATTTAACCGCATGAACGGTAAGAAAGCACTGTGGTTGCCTGGAGCTGATCATGCAGGGTTCGAAACACAATCTGTATACGAAAAAAAACTTGAGAAGGAAGGGAGGTCTCGATTTGGAATGGATAGAGATGAACTCTACAAAGAAATACTTGACTTTACACTTTATAACAAGTCATTTATGGAAGGTCAGATTAGACAACTTGGAGCAAGCTGTGACTGGTCACGAGAAATGTTTACTCTTGATGAGAGCGTTATTAAGACAGTTAATCAGACATTCAAGAAACTGGAAGATGACAAACTACTCTACAGGGGTAAGCGCATTGTTAACTGGTGCACGAAGCATCAGACATCACTCTCCAATCTCGAGACAGAACATATCTCAAGAAAAGACCCTTTTTATTACTTCAAATATGGACCGTTCACTATTGGAACTGTACGCCCTGAGACAAAGTTTGGTGATAAATATGTCGTCATGCACCCAGACGATGAGAGGTACAAGGAATATACTCATGGCCAAAAGATAACGGTTGAATGGATCAATGGGCCGATTGAGGCTACCATTATCAAAGATGAAGCAAGTGACCCTGAATTCGGATCTGGTGTTATGACTATTACTCCATGGCATTCAGGTATTGACTTTGATCTTGCACAAAAATACAAGCTTGACTACGAACAGATTATTGATGAAAAAGGGAAACTACTTCCAATCGCAGGAGAGTTTGCGGGCATGAGCATCAAAGAAGCGAGAGAGAAGATTGTAGAGAAGCTAGATGCGAAAGGGCTTCTTGTAAAAATAGACAACGATTATTCTCATGAGGTTTCTGTATGTTATAAGTGTGAAAGAGAGCTTGAGCCACAAGTAAAGCCGCAGTGGTTCATTTCGATGAAACCTCTTGCAGAAAAAGCAATTCTAGCCGTACGAAATGGAGAAACAAAAATCCTTACAGAACAACATGAAAAAATATTCTACAACTGGATGGAAAACATCCAAGACTGGAATATCTCTCGGCAAATAGTCTGGGGTATTCCAATTCCGGCAAAACTCTGTCACACGTGCGACATTGGACATGTCGACATAGACAACACACTAACGACGTGCGAAAAGTGCGGAGGAGCTCTTGTACAAGAAACAGATTCTTTTGATACCTGGTTCTCGTCTGGGCAGTGGCCTTTTGCAACACTTATGAATACCAAGAAGGGTGACTTCGAAACTTACTATCCAACACAAGTAATGGAAACAGGTTTTGACATACTCCTGTTCTGGGTAGTGCGCATGATGATGCTTGGGATCTACGTAACTGGCAAAACTCCGTTTAGTCATGTGTATCTCCATGGCCTCGTACGAGACGCAAAAGGAAAGAAAATGAGCAAAAGTAAGGGAAATGTTATTTCGCCTCTTGAAATATCAACACTATACGGCACGGATGCTTTGCGTATGGGTCTTGTTGTCAACAATGCCCCTGGAGTGGACATGAACCTTGATCCAAAGAAGGTAGAGGCCTACAAAAAGTTTGCCAACAAAATGTGGAATGCTTCACGTTTCGTTTTAGAGAAAACCGCAGATCTCGAGTCTGACTCCCCTCTTAACGACGAAGATCAGGCCGTCTATAGCGCATGGAGAGATACCAAAAAAGATATAACGAATGATCTTGAGAACTTTAGACTCCATCTCGCATCTCAAAAAATCTATGACTATTTCTGGAAAGTATTCTGTGACGAAATCATTGAGACACGTAAAGTTAGAATTATGGAGAATAAAGACAAAGCGAGTGCTCAAACTCTTCTCCTAACACTTCTTCGTGAACAAATGATCGTAGCGCACCCTTTCATGCCATTTATCACTGAGGAAATTTGGAAATATATCAAGAAAGATACAGATGATATATTGATGGTTACGAAGTGGTAAAATAGAACACAGAAAACAGACCACTACTCTGATAGAGGACAGAAAATACGAATGGAGTCTAAAGACTTCATTCGTATTTTATTTCATGGATAGCCTGTTGTCTGTCATCTGTAGTCTCCATTCTACCAACTGTGGATAGTAGAACGAACATATTGACGAAAATGGTTGTATACTGTACGCATACACAACTAACCGTTTATTACTTATGCTTAAAGAAAAAAAATCATTTTTCGAGAGACTAGCCGGCTCGATCAGCGTTGAGGATGAAGATGAGCAGATAGACTTCACTCCGGAACAAATAGACGACGAACCAGAGGAAGAAGTCCCAGTTAAGCATATGGGAAGCAAGGCGGTACCTGCAAGTCAACTTGCGCGTCCAAAACATCACGTTATCGAAGACGAAGAGGAAGACACCGAGCCAGACATGGAAGAAGGAGAACTCTCTGTTGATGTGTACCAAACTAACAGCGAGATCATCATCGAAGCCATGGTTGCGGGTGTTAAACCTGAAGACCTTCATCTTTCCATCACTCGCGATATGGTGACTATTAAGGGACGACGAGATGGTAACACACAAGTAAGTCATGATGACTACTTCTACAAAGAACTATACTGGGGAACATTCACAAGGACAATTCTCTTACCACACGAGGTTGAAATTGAAGAAGCAGAAGCTGTAGAAAAGCACGGACTCCTTATTATACGACTTCCAAAAGTAGACAAAGCACGACAAACAAAGTTAAAGGTCAAATCAATTTAAATTAAAATCCAGCCGAAAGGCTGGATTTTAATTTTTAAAACAAATACACCAAAAACAAAACCCGCCAAAAGGCGGATTTTGTATACAACACCTGAGCTAAAAGGTGATTTTAAAACTTAAGGAATCATCGCAGACGCAGTGGTTGCGTATCCAGAATATCCTACAGCATTAAATGCTCTCACCTTATAATAATATGTACCGGTTGAAAGACCTCCGTCAAGGTAGCTTGTTGCATTCGCTGTTGTTGTTGCTAGGAATGAGAAATTTACCCCGTCAGTACTTCTGTCAATTGAGTAACCAAGCTCGTCAGAGTTGGTATCAAACCACTGAACAATAATACTTGTTGAACTTGTCGCTGTTGCTGTTACACCAGCAGGAGGATTTGGTATTGATGTATAGGTGATTACGGTTGCTAGTCTACTGAGACGAGCTCCTTGTGTGCCAGATACAAGAACTGCACCCGCTTCAAGTGTGGTAGAAGCATTCTTGGTGACAGAAAGACCAGAATAGTTAGTGGCAGCGAGATTAACAGGCTTTGTTCCCGATAGTGAGTATGTTGCACTATCTGCGCTATTAACGCCATTAAGACGATAGAACACACTCATATTAGCGGTACCAGAAGTTGCTGATTTCGATGCACATGGTGTAAGAGAAACACCGGTGATCACAGAACCATTAGGAATACTTGCTAGAGAAACAGCGTACGAGTCTCTATTGCCATTGACTGCAGTAGATACATAGTCTGTAGTTCCGTTACAAGCTGATTCATCAACAAGTGTGTAGTGTGTAGTTCCTGTTGATGGTGTCCATGCTGAATATGTTCCAACCCCAGATGGGAGAATTGCAGACGATGTCAAAGCCATCGCTACACCAAACGCACCAAGACCAACCAAGCCCAAATACTTTTTGTTCATTTATTTATTATAACTATTTACTAATAGAACCTAAGTATACCTTTTCTTATAAAAAGACGTCAGAGTGGCTATCAACAGCAATACCATAAAAACATGCATAGAATACATGAACTACGTCTGTAATTGAAGATCATGAAATACTATGATAGAATAAGAAAACACTTTTGTGTTGAAGTTAATTCACTATAAAGTCGAACATACCTTGATAGTTGGGCGGGTAAAGAATCATAAAATTCACTTACTAAAATTGCCTTATTTGATATGGAGTGAAGTGTGTCAAAAAATATGCTGGAATAGCTCAGTTGGCAAAGAGTTTAATAGCTCATTTGCTGGCAAATGCTAAATCAGTGTATGGTGTACATGAAATAGTTTTCAAGAAATAATAAATATGCTGGGATAGCTCAGTTGGTAGAGCATTTGCCTGAAGAGCAAAGGGTCCCCAGTTCGAGCCTGGGTCCCAGCACCATAAAGAAAAAAGATGTCTTACGACATCTTTTTTCTTTATGGTGCTGGGAGAGCCCTCTTCTTCACTTTCATTCAGGCGATAAATACAGATAACTGTTTCTACCATAACGAGAGCGATAAAAACAATTCAAGGAGTCTACGATAATGAGTTAGACAACTGAGTTTTCGCTCTATAGCACAATACAAAAAGCGACATCGTGCGATGTCGCTTTTTGCATTTTACTGTGCTTGAGCCCCACCTGACGACTTCTGAAGCCCTTCCATCATTTGATTGAGAATTTTTGCTTCAGGCATTTGATCTTTTAATTGTCCGATCTGTTGAAGGGTTTCTTTTAACTTTGCAGAGTTCGCTGCCATAACATCAATAACTGGACGTAAATAAAAATATGTTCCACCAACAAACCCAAGAACAAGTAACCAGTATAGTAACCTTCCGGCAGTGGCCATATACTGCTGTCGACGTATAGTCTTGAGAACCTCGTGATTCTCAAGTGTCATTTCATAAATTGCGTCGAGTTTCTCCTCATTTGTCATGTTTTTTCCTAGCATGCAAATAAGTATAGCACCGAGATTATAAAACAAGATAGAGCGCAGAGCTGCAAAATACCCGGTCAGTTGACTCTGCTGACACTAAAGGTGACTTTCCTTTATATAAAATATTACCTGTGTTGCCATGTATAGTTTTGAAGAAATCTTTGTTGCATGCACCAGAATCATTTAGCTTGTGTTTTTAAATACCAAGAATGGTATAATCATTTCAAGATGAAATTCTTCAAAAAATTATAAAAGACTTTTCTTGATAATTGGAGGAATTTTTTGCGCTCTCTTTATTATTACCACTTTAGATTTTCTTTATTTTTATATCGACAGTCGATATAGGTCCTTTGAATTTGAAAATCCAAACTTTATTAATAAGCCAAAAGACTTAACCAACACTGGTCTGATCTGCGAAAGTGACTTTGGCAACTCGCGAGACTGCCATCTTGGAAACGACAAGACAAAAGATGATTCTTACGATTTACCTCGCTACTTTATATATAAAGACCAACTCTACTATCATAGAAATGAATGGAATAACAATAAAAGGAACTCCTATGTTGTGGAAGGGGTTGATATAAAAACATTTAAATACACAATGAATTTGGGCGGATCGTTTGGTGCAGATATTAACAATGCGTATTGTGAAGCACAACGAGTCGATGGATCTGATGGAAAAACTTTTTTAGTTATTTATGATATTAGTTTCGGCACTTTTACTCTCGATAAAAATAATCTATTTCAAGTAAACAACGGAGGTTGCACTCTTTTTAAACCAAATGAAAGTCTGACAGTAGAACGCTACGCAGAAGTGAAAAATCTCATAGACAAGTACATGTCTACCTATAACATAGCAAGTGAGTATATTTTTTATGTAAAAGATAGACTAATTATGCTTATTCCAAGCATTTCATTCTTTGTTCCTTTATAGAGAAGCAGGATTCTACGTCGACCTCACCTGGATGTACCATAGGCGGGACGCTTTGCTATCTCGCTCGTAAGGACCCACCAAATAAGTTATTCCTGCTCCTTGAAAAACACTCTGTTATCAAAGCTGATTTCTCTACCGGGACCGCAGAAAAGTTGCCACACCCCAACACGATACGGAGTGTTAATTTTATTAAATATTTCTACAGCCCACCTAAGAGCATTAGGTGTGGTTTCGTTCATGAGATAAAAGTATATCAAAATAGGTCGACTATTTCACCAAGGTACTTTTTCTCGAACACAAAAATAATCTCTGTTCGTGTGGTAATAGTTTCGGCAAGCGGAATATACTTCTTTGCTATTTTTCTAATAAGAGTAAAGGTAATGTTAGGTAGATGGTAATACTTTGGATCAAGTGAGAGTCCGATACACGCGAGCCCCTCTTCTACCATGACTGGTTTCTCAGAAACTTTTTTCTCAATCTCCTGACGTATAGTGTCTGAGCAAATAACCGTAATTTCATTTGTAGAAAGTGTCATAGTAAAAAAGTCATCTGCTCCTTTACGAGCTTTAGCGTAGAGTGATGTCAGTTTAGAAAGTGATGAGTTATTTTTCTCATACACAATTTCAGTAAGGGGTGACTTTGTGGTGACATTA
The DNA here is from genome assembly GCA_964491805.1 of uncultured Candidatus Saccharibacteria bacterium. Lineage (GTDB taxonomy): Bacteria > Patescibacteriota > Minisyncoccia > Phycocordibacterales > UBA5272 > UBA11704. The sequence goes on along the minus strand of CAZBGU010000002.1, from coordinate 969 downwards.
TTGATTTTTATATCTTGAAGAAGTGGGGGTACACCTTTCATATCTTTACTAATACGAGAAAGGGCGACAACAATCCCCGAAGTCTTTACCTCTTTTTTAGCTATGAGCTCTACTTGCTTTTGTATCTTTTTGGCATAGGCAGAAAGATTCGCATAGCCTCTAGTAAGAGCGGACAAAAACTCTTCATCGCTTAGAACGATATCGCGTACAACATCTTGAATCTTGATCATTCTAACAATCTATCATTTATAACAAAAAGATACAAATATGATAATTTTGCAGTAAAACTTTGTGCCAGCATTTCTCCTTTGTAGACTGTGTTTACTATGCAAACAAAATTAATCTACATGGAACATATGCATCAGTACTCATGCGTTGCTACTGTTGCTGACATAAAAATGGAAAATGGTATCACTACTATCAGTTTAGACCAAACTGTTTTTTACCCACAGGGTGGTGGTCAGCCGTACGACACAGGCATCATCTCAAACAATAACGGGATATTTGCTGTAAACGAAGTGAGGTACGAGGATGGTGTTGTGAATCATATCGGAAAATTTGAGCTAGGAGAGTTCAGAGTTGGCGATATAGTGACCTGCGAAATTGATGTAGAGAAAAGAAAAATGCACACAAGACTACACTCGGCAGGACATCTACTTGATATAGCAGTTAAAGAGCTTGATCTAAAGTGGAAACCAGGCAAAGGGTATCATTTCCCTCAAGGCCCCTATATCGAGTATTCTGGTAGTTTACATGGAAAAGACATCTCTGATCTTATGATGGAGATTGAAGCAAGGTGCCAAGAAATCATTGGGAGGAACACACAGACACGGGTTGAGTTTAGTGGTACAAAGACTCGGGATGGTAAACCACTTCGTATCGTGTATTACGGTGATACAGGTATTCCATGCGGAGGAACACATGTAGCAAACCTTAAAGATATTGGCGAGGTAACAATACGAAAGATTA
>CAZBGU010000001.1:80314-167231 GCA_964491805.1 uncultured Candidatus Saccharibacteria bacterium | reverse complement strand
TGCTCTACCAACTGAGCTACTCTGGCTTTTTGTACACCATATTCTACCATATTTACAACCTTGATAAAAAGGCAACGAGACTTTGTATCAAGAAACAAAATCGCAACCATTAAGGCGCGATTTTGTCTATGGAGCCAATGATCGGGATTGAACCGATGACCTCTTCCTTACCATGGAAGTGCTCTACCAACTGAGCTACATTGGCTTATTTTTACTTGTTCTTTCAGGAGCAAGTGAGTAGAATTGTAACAAAAAAAATCCTTCACCGCTAGTTGATAGAAACAATCTTTGATGGTGAATGGTGACCACTTACTATTCGTATAGACGTACCCGGGAATGACTCACGAACGATCTCAAGAATCCTACTATTAGCTGCGTTATTCTCAGCAGGAACTCGTACCCATATATGCCAAGTGTCTCCAGATATTTTCTCAACTCTCTCTACCTTGGAGCTTGGAATTACTTTGAGTTTTAAATACATAATTTTTACAGTGTATACCGTACAACCAACAACAGTAGTCTAATCGCAAGACGTATGTACATCTCATGCGATCACACGATAAAACCTACAATCTTGTAGTCTTCCCTATCGTATTCTCCTTCCTTGTACGATATTCATCAATAAGCTTATGGTTACCAGAAAGAAGCACCTTCGGTACACGGTACTTTTTACCTTGATATTCATAGATTTCTGGTCGAGCATATATTTCATGAGAAGCAATACGCTTTTCTTCGAGCGACAACTCATCATGAAGAACGTCTTTTACTTGTCTTGCTATCACATCAATACACACCATTGCAGGCAGCTCTCCACCTGTAAGAACATAATCACCAATACTCCACTCTTTCGCACGGAGAATCTTCTTTACCCGAGAGTCAATACCTTCATAACGACCACAGATGAAAATAATGTCGGTATAACCCTTCACGGTCTTCTGTGCAATCGTGTTAGTAAACTTATCACCTCCTGCATTAAAAATTACCACCAATATCTTACTAGTCTTTCGTCGAGCAATTGATTTTTTGATAGCATCAACACAATTAAGAATTGGATCCACCCACATAATCATTCCCGGTCCACCACCGTATGGCTTGCCATCAACGCGTCTATGCTTATCTTTTGTAAACTCTCGGAGAGAGTATGTCTTTATCTCAATTAACTTATTTTCTATCGCACGAGAAAGAATAGACTCAGCAAAGTAACTAACAAACATGTTAGGGAAAATAGTAACAATGTGAAAACGAAGTGGTTTCTGCTTCATTCTTGACATAATAACAAAAATATAGCAGTATTGCAATAGATTTTGAAACCCTACTTTCTTTCGGGGAAAGCTGAAATGACAGAGGCACACTTTCGAAGACGGCTGATTGCTCTCCGGCTGTCGCTCATCAGAGAGCAAAATAGAATTGCCGAAGAGATGATTCCTCATGCTTTTGGAGACAAACTTCCTAATGATGAGCAAGCATCTCTGCGGGCATTAATTGCAGAGATTTCACGTGACTTTGACAACCATAGGCAGTGGATAGAGGCAATGCTTCTATCAGACGGGCCTGTGCTCAAAGTGGAAAAGCCGCAACACTAACCGCGAGGCAAATTGCCTCGCGGCAATTTGTTTACAAACAAAAACAACTATGCAGTGGCGTAGTTGTTTTTGTCTATATACTAGTAACAACAGAATCAAATTTATAAACTCTTCAAGTCATTCATCACTGCGTCAACATCAGATGTATCATATTTTGGCAAATAAGACTGTGAAGCTTCACCTCCGTTATACGAGCGGCCATCTGGTTCGTTAATCTTGAGATTAACACGAGCGTTGTTCTTCATACCAACAACACGAAGTAGCGTGCGGAGCGCTTTTGCGGTTGCTCCATCACGACCAATTATCTTCCCCATATCAGCTGCATCAACATCAAGTGTAATAAGAACACCCATTTCATCAACCCTTCTTTCTACTTTCACCTTATCTGCATTATCAACTAAAGCTTTCACTACATATTCAACAAATTCTTGATCTTTCATATTTTATTTTCTATCTTTACAGTGTAACAATGAGTGCTACATTAGTAACGGAAGTTATTCACACTACGCATGCAAGAACGACGCCGAAGGCGTCGTTCTTGCATGCTCCTGCATCATCTCAATTCTATGCTATGCATTACGCCTTAACCTCTTTCTTCTGTGGGGTCTTTTTTGGAAGAACGTTAATCTTCTTACCTGTAAGAACACCCTTAGACACAAGGAGGTTGTATGCCGTAGGAGTAACCTGAGCACCAACTGACATCCAGTGCTTAACACGATCTGCTTTTGCCTCGAAAACACCCGCCTTAACATTATATGTTCCGACAATCTCAGCAAACTGGGATGTCTTTGGCTTAAGTGTACTTTCTGTAACAATCAAGCGAAAGTGTGGGTCATTCTTGCGGCCTGTGCGCTGTAATCTGATTTTTAACATGTGACATATTCTACCACAATCTACAGAAAAAGAAAAGTCTATACCAATAAACTGGCTATTTAGGAGCTACCGATCAACCTATTTCAGAAATAGAGCCAATTATGGGCACCATGATCTAATAGAAAATACCTGTGCAAAATACAAAAACCCTATTATTTTAAATGAAGTTTTATGTATGCTTTTTTTGTCTTTTGTAAAAATCGTCCATTATGTGAGCAACTTTTTCTACAAGCTGCTTTCCAGAATAGTCCACTTTAAGAAGTACAGACTCGGCACCCTCTTTGAGGGCCTTGTTAATTGTATCTACATCTGAAATATTTGAGCAAACAACTATTGGGATTGAAATACTTTCGATTTCTTTAATTTTTTTCAAAAAACCAAAACCGTCCATTCCTGGCATCATAAGGTCAAGAAGAATAACGTCAGGCATAACCTCAACAACACTCATGACACCTTCTAGACCGTCTCCTTTAACAACAACTTCAAAACCATATTTTTCGAAACTGTGCCTATAGATATCTTGAAGGTCCTTATTATCTTCAATAATCATTATTTTTTTATTCGTCTTTAACATATTATGATAATTAACTATTTAGCTTCAGGAAACTGAACATAGAACTGCGACCCTTTGTCTTTACCTTCTGATTCAGCCCATATCTTACCATTCTGAGCCTCAGTAAATTTCTTTGCCAAATAGAGACCAAGACCACTACCAAGAATATTAACTTTTTGCAAATCAGCTCGAGAAAATTCTTTAAATAGAGATGGCATAACTTCACTTTCGATACCAACTCCCGTGTCCACTATCGCTATCGTAACATAGCCGTGTTCGTTTTTTACAGATACAGAAATAGAACCTTTTGGTGTGTATTTTATAGCGTTATCAATAATGTTAGTAAGAACTTCCTTAAGGCGAGATTGGTCTACAAAGATATTACACTTAGGAGTCTTTGGGACCGACTTCGTAATCTTGATATTCTTCTGATCAGCATGAACACGAAACACTACGAGCAGCTCGTTAACAATCGTCTTAACATCAAATTTTGTTGGAGCGTATTCAAGTTGGCCTAGTTCAATCTTTGATTTATCGAGATACTCAGAAAGCAGTGTAGTAACATCGTTACCTGCTATCATTATCTTCTGGAGGAGATCCTTGACATGCTCGTTAATTTCACCTCTGTCGCCGTCGAGGAGCATGGTGGCGTAGCCTCGCATAACAGTGATTGGTGTACGAATTTCGTGAGTTGCAAAACTCATAAGCTCTGACTTTTGCTCATTAGCAAGCTCGATCTCGAATGTATTTTTTACTAACTGAATACCAATTATGATTGTAAGGAGAAAGACCGCAACTCGAAGCAGAAGCTGTTCAACTGTATCAGCGATAACAAGCTCAATAAGCGACACAATACACAAAAAGAATGTGAACAACCCTGCGAAAATATTTTTAACGTGGAAAAGCTCAACAATATAAATTGCGTACGCCGTAAATACGATGACTGGGAATATAAAAAGTGACCCGTAAGGAACAAAGTCGAAATTCTTAAAACCTATAGGTAGGATAAAACTAAAGAGAAGTAGTAGACCAGCCGTGAGCGACATGCCCGTGAACATAAGCATGACCTGTCTACGCTCATCCCCTTTTGATTGACCTATCCGTCTAAACAGCGTATAGATACCAGCAGCAAAAAAGCATAATGTCACTATTCCTGCCAAAATAATCCCCTGACTTTTTTCTGGATTTACAATTTCTTCGACTGGTATAAGTTTACTTACTTCCTTAAACACAAAAGGTATAAGAAGCAATGTTGAACTGAAAAAGGCAAGAGGGAGCAGACCGTAACGATGCCACAACGGAAGCTCTTTTTTCTCAGATGGAAATACGTACGCTAGTTGGAAAAAGGCATACGCATGCCAAATCGTAAGAAAAATGTGGAAACGAAGCGCAAGCAAAGTATCTGCGGGGTTTGTAAACTTATACAAGAAATAATTAGAGAGGCCCCAAAATATCGTAACAAGAGAAAAGAAAAAGAAACTTCTGCTCGTTATACTATTTTTACTTCTCAAAAAGACAATCGCTGCCAAAGCCATAATCCCGATAACAGCAATGATTACACCAATAAGGTCAAAGTGTATTTCATCAAGAAAAGAGAGCGATTCCATAACGTGTTAGTACTATATGCCTTAAGTATATACGTAAAACAAAAAAGCATGCTGTGTGTAACCAAAGATTGCACACCAACGAGTACCCTTATTCAAGAGGTAACACACTGTAAACAAAATATTGCACCATATCGAAACCAACGCATGTACATAGAATCAACTTATATATTGAGAAAAAATTTCTGGGCAGTTGTCCGAAGGTCAATTTGCTTTATGTTTACTCCTGCTCTCAGTAAGAATGTGATCAACTTTTTGTACGAGCTCTTTGCCTGAGTAATTTATCTTCAGGAGTACTGCCGATGCACCTGAAGCAAATGCCTTATCATAGGTTTCTTTGTCGGAGAGATTTGAGCAGACGATAACAGGAACATTTACACTGGTATTTTCTTTCATTGCCTTAAGGAAAGCAAAACCATCCATGTTAGGCATCATGACATCAAGTAAAATAATATCTGGTTTTTTCTCTACGACACTTGATATACCAGAGAGACCATCCCCTTCGATAATAACTTCGTAACCGGCAGCACGAAAATTAAGGGTATAAATATCCTGAATATTTTTATCATCCTCAATTATCATTATCTTCTTATTCATGACTCTATGATAACTCTTCTAAGGTTGACTAGCAACTCAAACTATGACACTAAACAGAAGGGAGCATTACTAAAAAAGTCGAACCCTTTCCCTCACCATCAGAATCAACCGTGATAGAACCACCGTGTGCTTTTACAATCTCTTGGGCAAGATAAAGACCAAGACCAGAGCCGCCCGTATTCATCACTCCTGTGTCCCCTCTGCCAAATTTGGTAAACAACTTTTGCTTAGTTGCCTCACTCACACCAATCCCAGTATCTTTAACACTAAATAGAATACTTCTATCGTGTCGATTTTTTGTAAGTGAAACCACAACAGATCCTTCCCTTGTGTATTTGATACTATTGTCGATTAGATTAAGAAATACCTGTTTTAACTTTACAGTATCGGCGTTCACTATGAACATTTCTGTTCGATCTATTTCAATAGAAAAATCTAAATGTTTATCCTCCGCAACAATTCGCATATCACTTACGAGACCTTCCAGCAACTCTTTGACATCTACTGGCTCAAATGAATATTTCATTCCCCCTTGCTCAATCTTTGTAACACTTAAAAAGTCTTCTACCACTGACGCAAGTCCTTGAGCAGATGTGTAAATATGATGAACGATTTCTGTCTGTTTTGGGTTCATTTCACCAACGACACCATCAGTCAGTGTCGAAGCGTACCCTTTGATAACTGTGAGTGGACTTCGTAACTGATGCGATGCAAGGGAAATAAATTCAGACTTAAGTTTATCAAGTGATTTTAATTGCTCGTTAGCCTCCTCGAGCTGCTCGTTAACTTTTCTAATCTTTGTATTAAGTGATATAGTATTCTCAAGTGATTTTCTTTCGTTTTGGCTAAGAACAGTAAGATACCCTCCGGTTACAAGAGATACGAGGAACACGAGTGTGCTTACGATAATTGACTTCTCAGAGTCAGCGAAGAGTACTTGTGAGAATGTGGTTATAACAAGACCAGTAACTCCAACATTAACCGCAAAGAACTTCATATTCATTACGTTGAACTTAAGAATCGAGTACGTTGTGAACGACACCATGACTACTGTAAAAAACTGACCAACCCAATTAAGAATAAAGACACCAAACCACGGAAGCATGAGATTAGTAACAAATGCAACATTTGCAGAAATAAAATACCCGACAAGTAAATAGACTACTTTACTTTTATGTTTAACAATCACATAGAGATGTCGAGAAAACCCTGAAATGAATGGCACAAGAATGACAAAAATATAAAGCGGATACCATGAACCAAACACTATCTGAGGTTCTCCAAACTGAGTTATAATCCCATGATGGATGATGGTATTGGTGAGTGTTACAAGATACGCCGTGCCAAATGCAACAACATTAACAAAATACAAATAGTACTGTGCAAATCGCATTTTAATTGGGTAATACAATGTAAATTGCATATACGTTATTCCTATAAAAATTGCAGCAACATAAAGAGCTCGTAACCATGCCTCGAAAAACATGTTTTCAGATCTGTACCCCATCATTGTAATAACCCACAGTAAAATAGTGACAATGTTAACTGCATACAGGTACGTTTGAATATTATTCTTAATATTTCTGAGAATTGGTAGAAGAAGTGCAGTATTAAAAAGAACGATGACTGCAAGAAGAGTATTGATAGTATCAAAAACAAACATACTATTAAGTATAACGCATAAATAAAGAAAAGAAGCCCTGCTGTGCAGGGCGTCTTTTTGACTAAAGGAGACAATGCGAGTCATTACAGCTCGACAAGCTTGATCCGGTAGTCAACTCCTGGCAAAGCCGAACAACACGGGGCCGCACCATAGTAGGCGCCAGGAAATGGCACAGGCCAAACATCAGCTACAACTCCAGCAAGATGAAACACTTGAGCGCCAAGATCTTTTATCTGACAAACAACCTCAGGATCAAACGCAGGGTACACTTCATTGAGCACAGTCGTGCCTTTCGACATAGCAGCTGAATCAATGTACCCATTGATTTCATCCGGCCGCGTGATGTTAAGCAGTATGTGTGGGAGGCGTGGTTGTATGTAGCTGTCGCCAAGACGACGTCCACCTGCATACACGCCGTCCTTGTCAACGCCAAGCACCTTTATGCCAAGCTGCTCAAGACCATGCACCACACCTTTGCCAACATAACCATTTGAACCAAGCACTACGACATAGTTCTCACTGCCATGTGACCTTGCTGCACGAAGTTCAAGCACAGCCTTGATCACATTTTCTCCGGTTGCCTGCCGTTCATTCTTCTGGTTACCTCCACGACGAACCCGAATAGCCGCAAGTCTTCCGGGAAGTGTGCCAGCGAAATGAATCGTCTTTGCACCAACTTGCTCGGCGATCTTTTCGACCCTCTGATGGAAGGTGCGCACTGTTGCAGAACCAACATTGCTATCCTTGCCGTCCACGTGTGCAGAAATTGCAAACATGAGACTGCGTTTACCTGATGGATGTCTGATTGTTCCAACAATGAACGGACTCCAGGCAATACGTGACTGACGCCAACCAAACGTAAAGGTATCAGCGTAGTACTTGTCAGCCGGGTACATGACGAACACTGCCTGGAACATGTCGAGCAACCTGAACACAGCAAATGCCAGACGATTATTGCATATGAGGTTTGCCACCTCGAGTACAATCTTAGTTAGAAACACATCGCCTCCGATAGAGATAAGCTTGAAATTGAGAAGACTTTGAAGAAACAACAACCTGCATAAGTAAACAATAAAAAATAAATAGCGTCAACTTTTCGTTGTAATGCTATACCATAAACACCCTATGACACAAGCGTATAATCAATCACACGAAGATCGAGGTTTGCTGCTTTTACCTTAATCTTAACCGGCGTACCGATCTTATATTCCACACCTGTTCTTTCACCAAATACGCGGCCACCCTTCTGATCATAGTTATAGAAATCATCTCCCAGATCACGAAGTCTGATCATGCCCTCACACTTGCTTTTCTTTTCTTCAACAAAGACCCCCCACTCAGAAACACCAGAAACCATACCGTCAAACTCCTCACCAACACGATATGACATGTACTCAACTTGTTTATATTTGATACTGCCGCGTTCTGCATCTGAGGCTTCCTTCTCTCTTCGTGAAGCTTGCATACATAACTTGTCATACAATCCTCGTTCTTCCATCTTTGGATAATCGTCTTCAAGAACTCTCATGAGAAGTCTATGTGTAAGCACGTCTGGATACCGACGGATTGGTGATGTGAAGTGAGAATAAAAATCAAACGCAAGGCCATAATGACCAACATTGTGAGTACTATAGATCGCCTTTGCCATTGCACGAGTGATATGTACCTGTAGAAGAGCTTTTTCTGGACGATCACCCATTTTTTCAAGCAAATCATTCAGGTCCTTCGATGGAATCAATCCATCCATAAACCTGACGTGATAACCTAGTCCGCGAATATAGAGATCAAGATCATGCATTCGGTCTGGATCTGGCTTATCATGAATTCGGTAAACACAAATTGCATTACCTTCACCATTTTTTTCTTCCTGCTTCTTGGTAATAAACTTACTCACATACTTGTTAGCTAAGAGCATATATTCCTCAATCATCTTATGAGTGTCTCCTCGTGATTTAATATATACATCAACTGGTACCCCTTTCTCATTAAGTTTAAACTTGACCTCTTCAGTTTCAAGTTGAAGGGCACCATTGTCAAAGCGTGCTTTATTGAGCTTCTTTGCAACTCTATTCAAAATTGTAAGTTCCTCATAAAAATCTCCTACCCCCGTATCAAGAGTAGTTTGAGCATCCTCATATGTATAGCGACGATGTGAGTTGATGAGTGCCCTACCATACCATTCACCATGTACCGTACCTTCATCATCAAGCTCAAGAACACATGACATAACGAGTCGGTCTTCACCTTGCACAAGTGAGCAAAGATCATTTGAAAGTACTTCTGGAAGCATAGGAATACAGCGGTCAACCAAATACACCGATGTCTCACGCGAAATGGCCTCGTCATCAAGCGCCATACCAGACCTCACGTAGTATGAGACATCTGCGATATGAATACCAACTTCGTAGTGACCATTATCAAGTCTCTTAAACGAAATAGCATCGTCAAAATCTTTTGCGTCGGCTGGGTCAATTGTAAAGGTTGTAACATTACGAAAATCTCTTCGACCGATCTTATCGACCTCCTCGATTCCACGTTTTTTAATTGTGTCCGCCTCGTCGTTAACTTCTTTTGCGTGCTCATCTGAGAACCCTCGTTCGAGAGCATACGCAAGCATTTCAGCATTATTATCACCAGGCATGCCGAGCACATTCGTTACTTCACCAATCGGAGATTTCTTTTGGTCAACCCAGTCCGTAATACTAACAATGACTTTCATTCCTGGTTTAGCATCCTTTTGTTTGTTATTCGGAATTATAACGTCTGTGTACATTCTCTTGTCATCAGGAACAAGAAACAGCATTCCATTTTCTTCTTCTAGTACCCCAGCGTACCCCTTGCGACCACGTTCTATTATTTTTGTAACAGCACCATAGAGCTCGTCTTCACCTTTTATGTTTTTCTTCTTACCAAAAAGCTCCATCTCAACTGTATCACCCTGGAGAGCTGTGTTAAGGTGACTGTGATCAATAAAAACAGACCCCTCTTCTTCAAGTTCGGGGACGCGTACGAAACCATCTTTTTTAGATGTAATACTAATTTGGCCAATGAAAAGTCTTTGCATATGGAAACACTATACCACAAAACGTAATTTTTGCATTTTGCTAGGCAAAGTTAATACACAACACAAGACAATTACCTAACGTATACATAATCTACGATTTTCGAAGCAAACTACTTCGTACTTTCTATTGCATGAAGTATAGAATGTGACTCATTAGAAGGCACAACAAATATTTTACATAACGAACCTTCAGAAGATATAAGTGATACTCCGTCGTAAGAACCATTCACCATATTATTGTTATCATTGTGAATATAAAATGTACAGTACTGGAAATGCTTTATAATTTTTTCTCGAATTATAAAAGACCTTTCACCAATTGTTCCAGTAAAAACAATTGCGTCTACACCACCTAATACAGATATATAAGCTCCAATATGTTTTTGAATCTGATACACAAAAACATCTATTGCATTTTGTGCAGCAGTATCACCACTATGTGATCTCGAAATAATCTCACGCATATCAGGAGTAGATCCAGAGATTCCCCGCAACCCTGACTCTTTATTAACAAGATGCTCTATTTCTTCTTTGGTCATACCTTGTTCAAGAAGAGCGAAAATAATAGCGGGATCAAAACTTCCAGAACGAGTACTCATGAGCAGTCCTTCAAGTGGGGTAAACCCCATTGATGTATCCATTGTCTTACCATTTCGTAATGCAGTAATACTACACCCTGAACCAAGATGAAGAACAAGCACTTTCTCAGGTATTGTTCCATCGCAATAGTCAGTCAAAGTCTTAACAGTAGAAGCAACCGAAAGCCCGTGATATCCATAGCGACGTATCTCTTGCTCACCAGTAAGTGATACAGGTAGACCATATGAAGTAGCAGCACTAGGCATGTCAACATGGAAAGCACTATCTGATGCAGCTATAAGCTTTGTTGTTGGAAACACCTCCTTAAGTAAGGTTAGCTCTTTCAATGTTGCCTTGATATGTATCGGTGCGAGGGATCTTGCCCTCGTAAGTTTATCAATATATTCATCGTCAATCACTCGATGCTGTTGAAAGTACTTACCAGGAGCAACCACACGAACACCAACTGCATGGATAGTCCTATCACCACAGTACTGCTTATACAATTCAAGAAATCTGACTACAGCCCTTTCAAAAACTTCAACACCAACGTGTTCGACGGATCGAGTATCATAATGAACAATAGAAACAGTGCAACCGCCATTCTCATATTCAAAATGACAAGCAAAAAGATGTTTACCTCCTTCGTAAACAGCATACTTCTTGGAAGCACTACCGATGTTTACAATTAATTGCTCCATTTCCATGAATCAATTTCAACCGGATCAACACTATATTCCTTAATGTACTCTCGATGCGCTACAAGTTTATCTTCATACTTCTTTACAATATCATTTGCATGATCCGCTGGAACAACACCACCCTTAGAAAGAGTTTTAAAAATTTCCTGTACTACCTGATATCGACTTGTCTTGTTGCGAACAAGCATATCAAATGGCGTTGTTGTCGAACCACTCTCAATATATCCATATACGGCATAACGATCACTTCCACCAAGACACGCATTATCAAAGAGAATATTTTTGATAACTTCTGGGTAACCGTGGAAAAGGAATATGACTGGCTTGTCACGTGTAAAGTAGTCCTGACACGTATGATTAATAGAACAATCTGTCCCTGTAAATCCTAACGATGAAAGCTCAAGAACATTAACAAATCGTATCTTAAGTCCAGAGAACTCGGCTTTAGCAAGTTTGATAGCGGCGAGCCCTTCCTTTACAAGATAATCTCCTGCGACTGCAATAACAATATCTGGGTTCTCATCGCTCGCAAAGTCCCACACCATTACGCCTTGCTCTGATTGTCTATTTGCTTCTTCGGCAGTAAGCCATTGAGGCTCATCAGTCTTACCTGCAACAATAATATTGATGCTGTTCTTAGTTGCCAAACAGTCACGAAGTGTATGTACTGCCGAGTTTGTATCCGAAGGAAAATAGACGTGCACAAAATCACTATGACGTTGAAGCATGTCAGAAATAAAACCAGGATTCTGGTGAGAAAAGCCATTATGATCCTGTCTCCAGCTAGATGAAGTAAGAAGGTAATTAAGTGATGGCACATCATCACGCCACTCGATCTTACGGGCAATCTTCATGAACTTGGCATACTGATCTACCATACTTGAGATAATTTGTACGAATGCTTCATACGAAGCAAAGACACTATGACGGCCCGTAAGTACATATCCCTGCATAAGACCTTGAAGTGAGTGTTCCGATAGCATTTCCATAACACGACCATCCTCAGCAATGTCTCTGTCCCATTCTTTGAGAGGCCAAACAAAAGCACGCTTCGTTGCACCAAATACAGCATCTATCTTATTAGAATAGGTTTCGTCTGGCGACATAAGGCGGAAGTTCTTGAGGTCATCGTTCAACCTAAACACTTCTCTCATGTATTCACCAAGCGTATGCATACTACTTGATGTGATACTTCCTCGCTCGTGAATATCTTTCATAAACGGAGCAATGTCAGGAAGTGTAAGATCTGTAATCTTACAAGCGGTACCGCACGCGTGCTTACTTCCTCCCATACGGAGGTCCTCACGAGGAACCAGTGACATAATATCCTCAGAGAAACCATTATCTTCACTATACAATTCATCAAACCTGTATGATCTTAACCATTCTTCGAGCATACGAATTTCATCCTCATGATCACGAACATTCATTGCAACAATTTGATGAGAAAGACAGTTACCTTCAATTTTGTCACCATGTAATTCCTTAATACCTCCCCAACCCTTGAGAGAACGAAATATGATCATTGGAAAACGTGGAGAGACAACACCCCCTTCATTGCGAGCCTTGTGCTGAATTGCACGAATAGACTGATAGGCGTATTCAAGCGCATCCATCATTCGTTGATGAATAATATGATCATGATCATCCACAATAATCGGCTCATATCCATAACCCTTGAATAAATTAGTAATCTCTTCATCGCTCATTCTTGCAAGCATAGTCGGACCAGAAATCTTGTAGCCGTTCAAGTGAAGTATTGGGAGCACTGCACCGTTATTTTTTGGACTAACAAGCTTATTTAAATGCCATGATGTTGCAAGTGGGCCAGTTTCTGCTTCACCGTCACCAACAAGGCAGGCTACGATAAGATCAGGATTATCAAGAACAGCACCGTACGATGTCGAAAGTGAATAACCAAGTTCACCACCTTCAAGAATCGCTCCTGGTGCTGTAGGACTCGAGTGACTAGGAAACCCATACGGCCAACTGAACTTACGAGCAATCTCTCCAATACCAGCAGTGTCACGCTTTATCTCAGGGTAGAACTGTGTGAGAGAACCTTCAAGGAAAAGGTTAGACTGAAGTGCTGGAAATCCATGACCAGGTCCAAGTACAAACATCATATCGACGTCATGCTTTTTGATGAGATAGTTAAGATGAGCGTATACAAAATTAATTCCAGGACATGTTCCCCAGTGACCAAGAAGCCGGGGCTTGATATGCTCACGTGTTAAACCATCCTTGAGAAGGAAGTTGTCTCTCAGGTACAGCTGTGCCACAGAGAGATAGTCAGCAGCTCTTACATACGCCTGAATTTTTGGAATAATGTTATTATCGTTCATACAAAAAATGATGATGTCACTTGCTCATTTAATAATACTTGTAGTATACCTCTAACTTAGTTTTTAGTGAGGGTATAACTTATATATTTTCAATTTATATATATCATGATAGGATACACAATGTCTTCACAATAGGAGAGCACCATGTGGTGCATTGTATTCTTTGAGACAAACGAACAACAAGCGGAGGCGGCAGACATGGCACTGGCAAATGGAGCAACGGTCACCGGCCGTGGAAACATAGGTCAAGAAGCGAAACATCCAGACCTGCAAGGGAAACCTTTCCTTGTTCTTGACGGAGGCGGCAACCTCATACAACGTCTCCAAGACCACGGTGCATTCGGTTTCTGCTCCTGGGGAGACGCCGAAGAAGAATGAGGTGTTGCGCACCTCTTGGGTCCTGTCGTGTAATGCGACAGGGCCCACATTGCTTTATTAGCTGAACTTAAAATCACATTTCAGACCGAAAATGCTTATACTTTACCAGCAACAGTATTTTTCAACTAAGCAACCACTATCGATCTCCCGGACTCTTCTCAACTATTTTCTCTGCTTCTTTAAAATTAATCGAAAGTAACTTACTTCCACCATCTACCCCAATTGTCACTCCATAGAGCATGTCGCAATGGTTCATAGTCTCACGATTATGCGTAATAACGAGAAGTTTACTATTCTCTGAGAGACGTTTGAGCATGCTGCCATATTTACGAGCATTAGACTCATCAAGAGGCGCGTCAGTCTCATCGAGCACCATAAATGGTGGTGGAGTAATAGTACTCATTGCAAAGAGAAGCGCGATAGAAACGAGAGCGCGCTCACCTCCTGAAAACATACTAATCTCTTTAACTCTCTTATTCGGAAGACTGACATCAAGATCAATCCCTCGCTCTTCTGTCTCATCACCTTCTTCGCCGACCTTAACACTTTTTACTATAGCAAGCTTAGCCTTACCACCCACAAACACCTCACTAAAGAATGTGCTAAAAACTTTTGACACCTCTTCAACACCGTGTGAAAATTTATCCGAAAGTGTAATAGTGAGTTCGTCGATAAGTACAAGCAACTTCTCTTCACTTTGCTTGATATCCATAAGTTCCTTCGTAAGATATTCATCACGCTCTTTCGTTGTTTTATACTCTGCAATCACTTCATCCTTGTTCGGTACACCAGCCTCCTCGATACGAAGCTTTGATCGTTCGATCGCACGCATAAGATCCTGCTTTTTGGTGTCGCGATATTTTGCGTCAGGTTTTGCAGTTTTGTAATCAAGGAGTATACGACCAACAATCATCACACCTTCTTGGAGGAGTGCCTGGTAGTGTTCAGTACGAAGTGCAAGCTCGCTTTCTTCTTGTCGTCTGAGAGAGATAATACTCTGCAACTCACGAAGCTTGCTCTCAAGAAGCATGACTTTCTTTTCCTCTTCGTGACGAGATGTGCGCTTTACTTCTACCAGTGAATCTAGCTGTTTAAGCGAGGCAAGAAGTACGTTAAGTTCAGTTCCAACAGACGAGAGTGTTGTCTCGTGCTCTCCAATGGACGATGTGAGTATTGCAATCTCATCTTTAAGTGAATCTTTTTTGGATGTGTCGACATTGGTGTATGCATGGAAAAAAGTATCAGACGCATTCTTCACCTCATCGGTTGTTACACGCGCCTTATCAATATCAGAGAGTGATAATGCATGTGTGAGCGATGTGAGACCGTTAGTGATCGTCGTATAACTCTGACGAAGTTCTTGTATTGGAATAGTAGCCGACGTTACTTCTCTATCCTTTGCAAGTTCACGCTCAAGGAAAGACTTCTCCCCTTCTAGTCGACCGAGTGTCTTAATGATCTGATCCTTTCGTTTAATGAGTACCTGTTCCTCAGCATGAAGCCTTTCTTTTTGTGCAGCTATACTGATCTCATGATCTTTGTCATGTCTCTCATCTTTCTTGTGCTCGCGTAAAATAGTAAGCTCTTTCTCAATAGACTGTGTAACGAGCAACAATGAGTCAGACGTTCCCTGCTCATGAATACGTTCACGAAGTGATTGCATTTCACTGTCTTCTTTGTGAAAATATGCAATAAGAAGCGTGTGAAGATTTTTACGTTCCTCTTCTTGTGACTCTATCTTTTTTACCTGGCGCTCAAGATGTTGGAGATGAGGTTTGATCTCAGTACGAAGAAGTTCAACCTCTCGTACATGGATCTTCACTTTCTCAAGTTTACGCGCGCTTTCATTAAGACGCATATGATACACACGAAGACCAAGAGCATCCTCAAGTGCTTCTTTTCTATCCTTTGGGGAGGCAAGTAAAATTCTGTCTGCTTCTCCTTGGTTAATAATAGTGTGTGCGCTACCGCCAATACCAGCAAATGACAGGAGTTCTTGAACATCCTTGAGGCGGACTTTCGCATCATTAAGCGTATAATCACTTGTACCGTCGGCATAGATTGTACGTGACAAGATAAGCTCATCATAGACGAGATACGGCGCGAGCGAATCACTAACGTGTGAGGTGTCATAGTTTGCACCATCTTTCTTCTTGTTATCAATAACCATAGTAACTGACGCGCGAGACATAGCACTGAGGTGCTCTGAACCCTTGAAGATAACATCTGCACCTATCTTGCTGCGCATCGTCTTCATGGACTGTTCACCAAGGACGAAACGTATCGCTTCTGCAATGTTTGATTTGCCAGAGCCATTAGGCCCAACAACACCTGTCACTTGTTGTGTGACATCAATAGTAGTTTTTTTAGCAAATGATTTGAAACCGTGAATGGTAATGTGGGAAAGGCGCATGAGAATTGCAAACAAACAACTAACAAGATAAGTACAAACTAATACATGTATAATTATCGCATTGATCTGTCACATGTTGTTAATCATCTGGTATCTCTTAGATTGTACCATGACCAACGACCTCTTATTGTGTATGAAAAATGATATACTGCTACAAGCATCCAATATGGAATACTCGCTAACTACCTACAATATTTTCAAACTACATCTTCCTCTTTGTAGACAATATGTCGGTCTGCTTGAAAAAAATAATGACTTCCTCCTTCTTCAAGAATGGGTAGACTCCCTTCACGTCCATGATGATGTCTTCACGACTGTGCAACCAACATTTACGATTCCACTTAAAAACCAAAAAACTGGAGTCGCTACAATTTCTCATTACCAACCACTTGAAGAAGAGAGGTACTTATCGCTCTCAAAGGAACTCGGTCTCGCAACTCTTAAGAGTATGGTCGTAACATCATACAATCTTGACGGAAGCACTATAACGATCATGAATTGCCATGCACTCAATTTTGTAACCAATGGAGTCTGGAGTCAGACATTTGACTATTGGCTTTCCAGACTACCAGAATCAGGGCCGTGTATTATCGCTGGAGACTTTAACACTTGGAATATGCTACGAACAGACCACATCAAACAGCAACTTACTTCACACGGTTTTATTCAAGCTACATACAAACACCCAACATCTATCTGTCTTGATCATGTGTGGCACAGAGATATAGAAGAACTGTCGTGTAATGCTCACCTTAACACTCATACATCTGACCATTATCCTGTGACTCTCAAATTCAAACTACTACAATAAGACAAGAATACTAAGTGAAATACAGGTACCTAATGCAACCCCAACAACCATATCAGAAACACGATGAACTTTTGCAAGAACACGACAGGTGAGCACCACAACACCAATACCAAGAACTATAAGACCGTACTCTATATTGTCACGAAAAACAACAACTGATAAGGCTGCAAGGCTCGTTGCGTGTTCAGATGGAAAAGCATACATATCAGCAGGAATAAAAAGTTCCTGATTTTTTGGAGGTCGACTCTTATGAAAAACTATCTTCAAAATATGTGCAACAAGGAAAGAAATTCCAATAAGCAAAGCCCCTGTAGTCACAAAGATGAAAGTGTTCTGAATTGTTGGTTTCTGAAATGCAAGTATAAAAAATAAGACACCATCGAAAACGACGAGATACTCTGCGCCAAAAATAATAAGTTTTTTTGATAATTGAGACATTGCTATTGAAAAGCATAACACACAAGAAGAGTATGATGAACATGCCATGCAAATAGTGTTATCTTTTTTATCTTAGGTACCACATGCTACACTAAAGAACTATGACAACAGTACAATCAATTATTTTAGGGTGTATCGAAGGCTTAACAGAATTTCTTCCTGTCTCATCTACGGGGCACATGATACTGACATCACATTTTCTCCATATAATTGATTCTGCTACGCTCACAACATACGAAATCGTCGTACAACTTGGAGCGATCCTCGCTGTTGTTGCTTCATATCACAAAAAACTATTCAAGATTGATATGTTAAAAAAATTAGGTATCGCCTTTATTCCAACAGGAATAGCTGGAGTAATGATCTTCCCATATATAAAACATCTCCTTGGAAATCCACAACTGGTTGCTGTCACGCTTATTGTAGGTGGAATTATTATTCTCCTTGTTGAAAAGAACTACAAAAAAAATAAACACACACAGGAAAACAACTCGACGTCAGACATCACATACGTACAAGCATTAACTTTAGGGTGCTTTCAGGCTCTAGCGATAATACCAGGCACATCAAGATCTGGCGCAGTTATTGTAGGTGGGTTGCTACAAAAAATGTCACGAAAAGTTCTCGTAGAATTCTCATTTCTCCTTGCTGTCCCTACCATGTTTGTAGCTACACTCTACACAGTCCTCAAAAAACACAACGAACTGTCCTTAGAATCAATCAGTCCTATTGTCATTGGAACCATCGTTTCTTTTGTGGTTTCTTTTGCAATAATTCGTTTTGCACTAGGTTATATCCGCAAGCACTCTTTCGAGATATTTGGCTGGTACAGAATTGTTATTGGAGTTATCCTGCTAATTATCCTTTGGAAGTAATTGGAAAGTCCGCCTTGCGGCGGACTTTGCTTATGCTCTAAGTTGGCAAGGCCAACGATCAAGCCTGAATTTCACACCTGACAGTGCCCTGCCGTGACAGCAAGGAACATGACCCGTACAGCTTAAAGGTCATAGTATGCGGACAGCTGCCCTTCATGCGACACGTCATAGCGATTTCACTTTCCGTGCCGAAGTCATCCGGCAATCCGATGGCATCAATTGAACACCACAGCTTGATTCGTTCCCCTTGATAGCCTATTTCAACTCGACATAGCCACAACTCACCGTCACCTTGACGAGGAGATAGAATTCGGAGTATGACGCTCCGGTGGTTTGGACCTCGTACCAGACGTAGATCATTCCCTCTATTGCGTAAGAGGAATGCAATTCTGACATCATCCTCAACGTTACGTTCAACGCTGCACATACAGCACCTCTAGCTAATCTCTTCAATAAGGTGAGATATATGACCTTTTTGTCATGACGACATACCGCAGAGCGGTAAGTTACAATACTATACTTACCTCAAGGAAAAGTAAACCACGCTGGATTTTAACGTCCAGAATGTCTTCTGTATTTTCTAGCAATTTTTACACGATTGAGTTCCTTTTCAACAAGACCTTCAAAAAGACCAAAATCCTCGTCATCTGTCTTTTCTTCGAGCATCGCCTTTGCTCGTGCAAGCGCCTGTTCTGCACGCTCCACATCAAGTTCCTCTACCATCTCACCGCGTTCTAGCAGAACAACCACTTCAGTTATACCTTTACTGTGCGGACGTACATTAACAAGACCTTTGTATACGGAATATCCGACACCAGACCCCGCCTTTCGTATCACCATCTCCCCAGCTTTGATCGTAGATACAAGTGGGATATGTTTATTGAGCACCGTAATAACACCACTTGTTGTAGGAAGACTAACACTATCAACGACTTCGTCGGTGATTACTTTATCTGGTGTGATTACTTTTAGTTTAAGCATAGTATGGATATTGATTATCAGTAGTCTATTATGAGTGAATATATTTTAAAACCACTCATAACAAGCTGCTAATTACTTTGTACTATTATGTTTAGCTACCACATCATCAATAGAGCCCTGCATGTAAAATGCTGACTCTGGAACATGGTCATGCTTACCTTCGAGAATTTCTTTAAATGAACGTACAGTATCTTCACGCTTTACATACACACCCTTGGCACCGGTAAATTGCTCGGCCACGAAAAACGGTTGAGAGAGGAACTTCTGAATACGACGTGCACGTTGTACCGTCTTCTTGTCATCGTCAGAAAGTTCATCCATACCAAGAATCGCAATAATATCTTGAAGATCTTTGTAACGCTGAAGCACCTTTTGTACACCACGAGCCACTTCGTAGTGCTCCTGACCGACAACGTCTGGCTGAAGAATTGTCGAACTTGAATCAAGTGGGTCTACCGCTGGATAAATACCAAGTTCTGAGAGTGGGCGTGAGAGCACCACGGTTGAGTCGAGGTGAGAGAATGTCGTCGCAGGTGCCGGGTCAGTAAGGTCGTCTGCTGGCACATATACCGCCTGAACAGAAGTAATAGAACCATTCTTAGTAGAAGTAACACGTTCCTGAAGTTGCCCCATTTCTGTTGCAAGTGTCGGCTGATATCCCACAGCAGAAGGCATGCGCCCGAGAAGCGCAGAAAGTTCGGAGCCAGCTTGAGTGAAGCGGAAGATGTTGTCTACGAAAAGGAGAAGATCTTTCTTTTCTTCATCACGGAAGTACTCCGCCATTGAAAGTGCAGAAAGTGCAACACGAGCACGTGCTCCTGGCGGCTCGTTCATCTGACCGAATACGAGCACTGTCTTATCAAGCACACCAGACTCTTCCATTTCTCGATAGAGATCATTACCCTCACGAGAACGCTCGCCAACACCAGCAAAGATTGAATACCCACCATGCTCACTCGCAATGTTACGAATGAGTTCCTGAATCACCACAGTCTTACCAACACCAGCACCACCGAAGAGTCCGACCTTACCACCTTTGAGGAATGGACAAATAAGATCAATCACTTTAATACCCGTCTCGAGCACTTCTGCCTTTGTCGACTGCTCATCAAATGTTGGAGCTGCACGGTGAATTGGATATGTCTTCGCAGTCTTTGTAAATGGCTTCTGATCGATAGGGTTACCTGTTACATCAAACATGCGTCCAAGAATCTCCTTTCCAACAGGCACCTGAATCGCAGCACCTGTATCTACTGCCTCCATTCCACGAGTAAGACCATCTGTTGAGGTCATTGCAACAGTACGAACATCGTTGAAGCCCAAGTGCTGAGCAACTTCAAGGGTGAGTGTGCTGCCATCTTCACGTGTGATAATAAGTGCATTCTTAAGTGCTGGCACACCCTGTGGGAAGGTGATGTCCACAACTGGACCGACGATTTGTGTGATTGTTCCTTTCATAATGGTAGATGTTAGATTTTAGATAATAGATGTTAGTAAATTCTTGTAATACTTACTGCTCGGTGGTTACGTGGTGATTCCGAGTAAGTCTTTTAATTTCGTTTTTTTGTCTTTATCTAGTTTTGCTTCTAAGAAAAGTTTTTGTAATTCAGGATCTGTGGTGAATATAGTATCCAGAGCATTAAACACTTCCTCAAACTCTACTAATTTGACTGTGATATTCTCACCCGTGTCTGATTTTTCATCTGGAGACACAACACAGTTTCGTGCAATAAAGTAACTAGTGACCCATTCCATTTTATTTGAATCGCAGAGATCTTTATCAAATAAATGTTCCCAGTCTGACGTTTCAAAACCTGTCTCTTCGAACAACTCTCTTTTAGCGGCTTCAAGTGGTAATTCATTACGCTCAAGTCTCCCACCTGGAGATAAAATTTCTCTAGATCCATCCAATCCTATCTCCTCAATTAAAACAAGTTTATTCTGATATACAGGAAGAACTCTCGTGCTCCCAATGCGTCTCATCGCCTCAAACAGTGAAGAAGTTCCATTCTTAAGTATTTGTTCCCATTGATAAATATCAAAAATAGTTCCTTCAAAAACTTTTTTTGCATTGTCAGGAATTTTTTTCATAGTATTTGTCTGTGATCTGTTGTCTGTCATCTGTATTCTAGTTACTTAACGCCATCGCACCCGAAGTAATCTCCGCAATCTCTTGTGTTACCGCACCCTGACGAGCTCGGTTGTAATACAACTTAAGATCATCTTGAAGTTCCTTTGCATTATCGGTTGCACTCTTCATAGCAAACATACGAGCAGAATGTTCAGATGCATAGCTCTCAAGTATTGCACCATAAATAATATTATGGAGCATCATAGGAATAATGGAAGTGAGCACAACATCCTTGGTTGGTTCATATGCATAGCGAGGTTCACCGCTGTGATTTCGTGGTTCCCCTTCTGAAGAAAACGGAAGCAACTGAAGGAGTGTTGGAGTAAACGAACTTCCAGATGTGAAGTGTGTGTAGAGCATCTTCACGGTACCGATTTTCTTCTCACGGTACCAGTCAACAATAAGTGTCGATGTCGCATGCGCATCATCACCTGTAATTATTGGATGATTAAACGAGGCAATTGTCTCAAGTCTAAGTTTCTTTGCAACCTTCTCAGCATACTTGCCAAAAGCGATAACTTTAAGATGCTTGCGCTTATCCTCACCGTAGCTCTCGATAAGCTTACGATAGATATTGACGTTGTAACTTCCACACAATCCTTTGTTTGAAGCTACGAGAATAACAACCTCATCTTCTACACCATTATGCGCAAGAAGATGATGACGTGAAAGTGCATCAAGAGAAAGATCGTGAAGCACATTCTGTGCTTCTTCATGAAAAGGACGAAGAAGGAGTGCGTTATCGATAGCTTTCTTCATCTTCGCTGCAGAAACCATCTCCATTGTTTTGGTGATCTTCTTGATGTTTCCGACACTTTTTATTTTTTCTTTAATTACTTTTGTTTGCATAATATTCGCGGAATGATGCGGAACTGACGCTGGTGGTCGCGGAAGGGATACGTGACACGCTGATCTTACGCACTATGTTTGCGACTTTCCTTGTAAGCCTCAAGTGCTTCCTTTAACTTACTCTCAAGCTCATCTGACCAATCCTTACCGAGTGATGTAATAAGATCCTTGTGAGATGTACTCATATAGGTATGCATGCCTTTCTCCCATTCAACAACATCTGATGTTGCCACATGATCAACATAACCGTTGTTCACTGCATAAATAGATGACACCTGAATCCCAACAGATAATGGAGCACCGTTACCCTGCTTAAGCATTTCTCCAGTTCTCTTTCCTCGTTCAATTGTCTTCTTGGTATCAGCATCAAGATCAGAATCAAACTGAGCAAAACTCTCAAGTTCACGATACTGTGCCATAGCAAGTTTCATCTTACCGGCATTTTTCTTCATTGCTTTTGTCTGTGCAGAAGAACCTACACGTGATACAGAAAGACCTACATCGATCGCAGGACGCATACCCTTGTAGAAGAGGTTGGCATCAAGGAAGATCTGACCATCTGTGATAGAAATCACATTCGTTGGAATATATGCAGACACATCACCGGCCTGAGTCTCAATAATTGGAAGTGCTGTGATTGAGCCACTACCTGCCTTTTCATTGCGACGGCATGCACGTTCAAGAAGACGCGAGTGGAGATAGAACACATCACCTGGATATGCTTCACGTCCTGGTGGACGCTTAAGAAGCAATGACATCTCACGGTAAGCAACGGCATGCTTTGAAAGATCATCATACACAACAAGTACGTCCTTCTTCTTATTCATAAAATATTCTGCAACAGCAGTTCCAGAGTACGGTGCAAGGTATGACAGAGATGCAGAGTGTGAAGCACCAGCAAGCACGACAACTGTATAATCAAGTGCACCTGCTTCTCGGAGTTTTTCTACAATCTGTGCGACTTTTGATTCCTTTTGAGCAATCGCAACATATACACAAATCACACCGTTACCCTTTTGGTTGATGATAGTATCGATAGCAATTGTTGTCTTGCCTGTCTGACGATCACCAATGACGAGCTCACGCTGTCCGCGTCCGATAGGAATCATAGCGTCAATTGCCTTGATACCTGTCTGTAAAGCTTGGTTAACTGGTTCACGATCCATAACACCAGGAGCTATCTTTTCTACAAGCTCGCGATCTTTGAGACTTGCAAGCGGTTTACCATCCACCGGGTTCATAAGAGGATCGACAACACGACCAAGGAGTTCGTCACCGACAGGAATAGAGAGTACGCGCTTAGTACGAGTCACTTCTTCGCCTTCGCGTACACCATCAGCACCCGAAAGAATCACCACACCAACCATGTCAGATTCCAAGTTAAGAGCGAGCCCTTTTGCCCCAGAAGCAAACACAACCTCTTCCATACTTGCACACGAAAGAATTCCAGTAACACGGGCAATACCGTCACTCACAGAGACGACTGTACCGACTTCTTCCACTGACACTGCTGTTGATACATTCGCAATTGTGTTCTCAAGTTCTTTAATGATTTTTTCTACTGACATAGATTGATAGTATTAGTAATTCGTAATTGGTTGTTAATGGTGATTCTTTGTCTTCTCTTACTTATTTACAAGTTGTTTAATGATTCGTTCTGCACTTCCGTCGTATAACTTTCCTCTAAACCGCGCCTTGAATCCTGCTAGTATTCTTTTGTTAATTACAACATCATGTTCCACGAGATCATTACCGACGATTCTTTTTATTTTTTTCACTGACTCTTGAGAGAGTGGAAACGGTGTCTCAATCATGATGGTATCTGTGGAGTCAGTGTGAGACGAAGTCTGAACAAGTGACTGCTTAATCGAAGGCAACAGGGACAACATTTTATACTTCGTAAGAACATCAACAACCTGCGAAAGTGTTGTGCGTTCCGTTGTAAGAAGTTTTGCTATGTTGCGTGATAATGACATACGAGATGATATAAGTTCCAAATATTATGCACCCATACGTGCGATAAGTGCATTATTATCTGCTTCTGTAAGTTCCTTAGAAAGAGTCTTAGCGTAGAGAGCTGCAACAAGCGCTGGAGCCTTCTCGCCAAATGCCTTTTCGACAGTTTCTTTAAGCGTTGCCTCTTGCTTAGAGATCTTCTCCATGCGAGCGTCGATCGTTATCTGAGCCTCCTTTTCTATCGAAGCGACAGTATCACGTGCGAGAGATTCTGCGTTCGCAACGATTGCATCTTTCTCTTTATGAGCAGACTTAATAATAGAGCTCTTCTCCTCTTCAGCAGAAGCAAGCTTCATTTCGGCTTCACGTGCCTGATTAAGACCATGTTCAATTGTGCTCTTTCTCTCATTGAGAGTCCTTCCAATTTTCCCAAAGAAAAACTTATTGAGAAGGAAAAGAATGATGAGAAAGTTAACAAAGTTAGCTAACGCAACATGCCAATTGAAACCAACTGATCCTAGAATGTTTAAAATTTCGTTCATATTAATGATACATCAGCAAGTAGTCACAGATACCAAATAAGGCAAAACCCTTCTTACTATCCACTCTCCTTGCTCTTTGTCTCTACTTAAGAAGGAAGAATGCAACAAGTGCGAAGATCGCTGTTGTTTCTGTCATAGCAACACCAATGATCATCTTTGAGAAGAGTGATCCTTCTACGTCTGGATTACGTCCAATCGCTTCCATAGTCTTACCAACGAGATATCCTTGTCCGACGGCTGTTCCAACCATGGCTAGAATACACATTCCTTTTGCGATATAAATTGCTGCTTCTGGGGTCATAATGATAGATTGTTAGATTTAGGACAACAGGCACTAGATTGATGCTAATATGTATGCAAAGAATCTCTGCCTATCATCATTTCAATAAAAATTCGCCTCAAGAAAGGCTTATGGGTAGAGTATAGCAGAAATAGTAAAAGCGATCTAGAGGAAGAACATGACAGCAGGAGTAAAATTATAATCAACACAAACAAAAGTAATGACCAGATCCACGCACGATTAAGTATAAAATTAAAAAAAGCTCACCCATAAAGTGAAGCAATCAGAAACTATTCTATAAATCCAAAAAGAGAGGCCTGGGGGGATGCATGAGCACCCAACCAGGCCGTTGGGCGAGCTTTCAGCTCGGCGTGGCCAGGTTGCCACGACTTTTGCGAGCCTTCAGCTCGACGCGGTCAGGTTTGCCGCGATTTTCGACACTCACAGTATCTCGGTAAACAGGCTTCTCGAGTGCCCGTCGCCGACCCCAAGGTTTTGATGACTCTAATTTGAGTTATAATCACTCAGCTTTGCCACCCCTGGCATTGCTGGCTAGGGCTGTGAAACCTAGGCGATTACATGCGATCAGGTTAGGAGGTAGGGGTGAGCTTTTTCGTTTTGCAGGCGCTCAACCATTGCCTGCAGTCTGCTCTGATCTTTCGGTCTCGAACTGACAAGTACCAGTATAGCAAATTCACAGAGTTTGTCAAGCCCCCCCCACCCCCACATTTTCCCTTTACCCCATTTTGCAGATGTACAATAACAAAAAAGCCTTATATGAAAAGGAAGAAGTTATTAAAGACTAATTATTCTTATTTATAAAACCTTATTATTTATAAAACTTTATAAAACAAAACATCCACAGAATAAAACTGTGTGAAGACATAAAGCACGCTGGTATGTGTATAAAAAAAACGGCCCGGCTCTGCAGCCGGGCCGGAATCGCTCGCTCGAGCTGACCTCCACGTGAACACTAGAAATAGTAACACGTATCCATGCCATTTGCAAGGAAAGGTCTTTGGTCCGAGGCTATCGCCTACCAATGCGAGATAGAGACACCTTGCCCTCATTGCACTTGGCGATATACCCCCGAACAGCCCCGGCGAATCCGACGTCATTCGATAGGTCTTGGGCCTTCGATTCAATCTCGCTCACGCTGACTCCAAACGCACGTGCAATCGCGCAGAGCTCATCCTCAGATGGATCACGCCGCGCATTCGTGATCATCGAGAACTTACACGGACAAATGCCTGCACTGTTGGCGAGAAACTGCTTGGTGCGCCCTGAGCGAACAACAAAGAAGTTTATGGCCGATGCAAGAAGCACCTGCCGCTCTCTCTCCTGTACACCTTTTTTCATGGTGGCTCCAAATGATTAGAGATCTACACAATACAATAAATAGTATAAAAAGTAAAGCACTCCGACGAAGTGCTTGTAGAAACGCTAGTGATGGCCACCCTCTTTCTTAAGCACGAGCGAATAGTACACTGTCACCAATGCGACAAATACAATAGACTGAACAACGCCCACAAGAACCCCCATCCCCATCCAAATGGCAGGTACTCCAAAAGCAAAAGCCCCAAGCAAAATCACAGTAAGCACTTCGTGTGCAAAGAGATTACCAAAGAGACGAAGAGAGAGTGAGAGCATCTTAGCAAGCTCTGAAATAATCTCGATAAGACCAACCAAAAATCCGATAACGGCGACAGACCCTTCACCAAGGCCTTTACTAAACCCTTTAACAACTTGCTTAATCTGAATGAAATGCGACAGATATCCGAACACTCCCTGTTCCCTCATACCAACAATTTGCATTGTAACCACGACTGCAAGTGCGAGACCAAACGTTGTATTAAAATCAGTTGTAGCTCCACGGAAAAGTGGTACATGCTCGCCATCAATAAGTACTGAGACTCCAGAAATGCCAGGCATCATCGGAAGCAAATTCGCGACGAGAAGATACACCATAAGCGCTCCAACGTATGGAATGATTACTTCTGCTTTTTCTTTTGTGCCAACAATTGACGTAATAAAACCAGAGATCATTTCATATAATACTTCCATGAGACTCTGGAACTTTCCCGGGATAAGCTTTGCACGTGATACCGCAACACACAGTGCAACAACAAGAAGTGTAATGAAGAGAATGGTGACTGATGATGTGGCAATCGTAAAAGGACCAACACTACCGATGGTTGGGGCCGCAATTGTTGGTATCTCTTCATGAACATGAAGAAGACTAGACTCAGACTGTACAGATTCATGAGCTGTTGCCGTTACTATCCCCGGTAATTCATTGTTGGTTACGTGCTGTTCTTGCATAATGAAGAGTATTCTACCACAGAATGCCAGCGTGTAGAAAGTAGCAAGTAGCGTATAGAAAAATACAAGCACAAAACGAGCGATGCCACGTTCAAGAATTGAGCTTGATAACGTAGACGTCACTCGTCTTGCACCTCTCTACCTTCTACACCCTACCTTGCAAGCGCACCATCAATAATGGTTTTGAAAAATTCGTATGGACGGGCACCATCAACAAGGGAAATAGTCTCATACCCCTTCTTTGTCTTAAGAAGAATAAAACTTGCAGGTGTCCCTTGAACGCCGGCCGCAATGCCATCTTGAATTGAGGCGTCGATTGCATTTTTCGATTCATTGCTCTGCATACATGTACTATATGTTTGAGCGTTAACACCGATCTGCATAGCCATCTGCTCCTTTTGTCCCTTTGGAAGAGTCATATTCTTTTTACTCCACTTGTACTCAAACATCTGATCAATGTACTGCTGTCGTTTCTCGTTACCAAGTTCCTTTCCCACACAATATACTGAGCGAGACTCTTCAAATGAGTTTGGGTGGATTTGTGTAAGCGGGAAGTAACGATACACAAAACCAATCTTATCACCATAGGTTTCATGAATCTGCTTAATAGTTGGATAAAGCTGTGCACAAAATGGACACTCAGTATCCGAATACTCAACCAAAAATATTTTTGCCTTTTCATTTCCTGTAGCCAAATCACTTTCATCAATAGCGCGGCCCTTGAACGCTGTTGTTGGTGTGGCAGGTGCTGCGTTAGAGATTACAAAACCATAACCAATGTGAGATGCGGCAAGAATCACTGCTGCAAAAACTATTGCTACCGGTGTTGTAAATTTTATTTTTGAAAAAAGGTGTTTAATTTTTTGCATATCGTTTATACTGTAATGTACTTTATCATACCATGAATCAAAAGAAGTCATCCATGTTCTCCAAAAAAATGCTCAAGCATGTTGTTTTTTCAGGTCTTTTAGAATTTGGACCTGTGTTACTTTTTTTGGCATCATTCGGATATTTGACTATTTATGGATCTACCATGCTACTTATGTTGGGTACTATTATTTCAACAATAGCTACATACCAACTTCAAAAAAGGATTCCTTATCTTGCGCTCTACGTGGCTGCAATTACAGTACTTTTTGGATACATGACTCTTCACTTCCATAAAGTAAAATTCATTCAGATGCGTGACACCCTCTATGATATGACATGCGCACTCACTCTCATTACAGGTAGTATCATCAACGTTCCATTTCTTAAGCTTGCATTTGATGAAGTCATACCTATGACAAACCGTGCATGGAATACGCTTACACGATACTGGATTGCCTATTTCATACTCATAGCACTCAGCAACGAAGTTGTTCGACGCTTTTTTTCACTCCACGACTGGTTTGAATTCAAAAGTATAATTGTTGCAGTAACTGCTATTTTTGGTTTGGTATCTCTCTACATCACATACGAAGAAAAAGAAAACATACACTAAAAGTTAAACAATAGAATAATGGTTTCTACTTTAATGTAGAACGAAAGGCTATTTAACTTCGAAGCTAGCACGTACAACAGCAGTCACTTTTTTCTCAATTGTTGATGTGTCGTATGAACCATAGTCGCTGACATCAGTACTATTTTTTTGTGTTACTTGAAATACCCCCTGAGATGCATCCTTAACACTACCAATACTATTGCCAGTACTTTTTGCAATAGCAACTGCACGCTCTTTTGCATTTTTGGATGCAAGCTCTAGAAGCTCAGCACGAATACTTGCTAACTTAGTATAAAAGAAATCCACAGATACGGTCTGTATCTGCACGCCAAGAAGAGCGAGTGAGCTAGGTGCATTAAGTGATAAGTCGCGTATTTCATTAACCTTGTCACCTTCCACAGTAATTGTCTGTGTAAGGTTGTAAGTAAACTGGCCAGAACACTGCTGCTTTCCATTGCTATCATACATTACTTGATTCTGTGTCTGACATATAACATTTGAAGTGACGGGACTAATGGTGATATCTTTTTCATCGATACCCTTAGTCATAAGATACCTGACTGTCACGGTCTTCATTTCTTGTAGTTGCTTAGCAACATAAACATAACTCTCTGGTGCTGATTGCTTAGTGAGTGTGAACGTCCACTTTGCTGCATCACTTTCTACCAACCTCTCTGCAGTTCCTGTTACCGAAATTGCATCATGTCTATTGATTAGTGATAGACCGTCAGCAAGAACAACAGAACTTACAACCCAAGCAATGCTAACCAAAATTCCAAATGCTACAATATTATTTTTTAGTAAATCTTTAAAGGTATTCATATCGTTTTGTTACTATTTCTATGTACACAGTATATACCTAACTACATCTTTACAATAATAATAATCGGTTGTAGTATTACCCTGTTATGATCTTGATATTCTATCAAGCTCTCATGACAAAGAACTGCCTGCAGCTTTGCAGGCGATACCAAACCAAGACCACACACAGATAGAAAGAGTGACCATGGCAATCGTTGCAGAACGTACAACAAGGACCCCAGAGCAAGAGCCACCCTTCACAGAGCAAGATGCCGGCAAGTTCCTCAACTGGCTGGCAAATACCAGCAGCCGACTGGTGATCCGTGTCGGCAAGATCGGCCGAGTGTCGCTTTCACGGGTCACGGAAGTTCCGATCGTGGGCAAGGTGGACGTTACATACGATCCGCGTACCCAGACCCATTATTTGAGCTCTGGGGGCAGGGAATTCTCCCCATGCAACAGCGATCATGCGAAATCGTTCGTCGACTACATCGATCAAGGGATCAAAGCCCGGAAGAAAAAGATCGACCCCGGGCAACCGACCAAGGTGCTGTTTGACCAGACGTGGCAGTAAGCCCGAAACCCCGAAAGGGTAAGGCGCGCGCGAGCGCGCCTTTTCACATTCTAATTTTATACAGCAAATATATATACTTTCATTATTGCCATTTTCAACACTGCGGTTATGCTCCAACATCTACTTTTACCTCGTCGACATGAATCTTTGGTTTAACAGTTTCGTACAACTTCTCGATGACACCGCTCTTATCAATTAAAAAACTTGTTCGTTCAATGCCCATATATTCTCGACCCATAAACTTTTTCTTTTGCCAAACACCGTAAGCCGCACACACCACACCTTCAACATCAGAAAGAAGTGAAAAAGGAAGCTTGTACTTTTCCACAAACTTTTTATGACTTTTCGTACTGTCCTTACTGACGCCGAGCACAACAAGACCGCTGTCTTGTAATGCCTGATAGTTATCACGAAAACTACACGCCTCTATCATGCATCCCGGAGTGTCATCCTTTGGATAAAAGTAAAGTAATACTTTCTTTCCTTTATAATCTTCCAATGTATGTATCTTACCGTCTTGATCTGGAAGAGAAAATGGCGGTGCTTGCTGATTGATATGTATCACAAACTAAAGTATATCAAAAAATGCGAACCCATTGCTGAAAAAATATACCCGCATTCTTACAACTTCTAGTGTTAAACTCCTTGCTTCTCCTACACACACTTCTTGCATGTTCCATATATTTCTATAGAATGTGTCGTCATATTTTTAAATTTCTTGCTTTTCTTAAGCATCTTTTTAACAGCATCGTCGACTGATATCCCCTCTATCTTCTCAATAGTCTCACATGAGTGACATACAAGCTGATGCGACGCACGCCCTGTCTCGAGCTCATAGTGAGCATGGCCGTGATTAAAGTCGAGACGCCGAAGTAGTCCTGCTTCATGTAGCGAGGAAAGATTACGATATACCGTTGCCTGGTCAATATTATTCTTCTTACGTAACACATCTACAAGCTCATACACCGTAATCGGCTGCCTAACTTTTGCAACAGATGCAAGGACAGCTACACGATGATCAGTCACACGAAGACCGGCTTCCTGTAACATTGTTTCCAATTCTTCCTTTGAATAAATTGCCATGATATATACCTGCTAAAATTTCACTATACAATACAAGTGTACCACACAAAAGGGTACTTGCAAGTAGTTCGCAATAATACTATACTGCTAGCACTATGCAGTTTTCTTCTCATGCCCCATTCTTTCTTATGGTGCTTAGCGCAAGCACATTGCCACTTCTTGCGCTTCTTACACTCCTTCTTCGTAGGAATGTCATACAAGGACGCCTCAAGATTCTTCTTCTTGTCATCGGAACTGCACTTCTCCTTATTACCGCACTTAATACTTTTAATGAAGATGGTAACACTCTCACTTTATCAGATGTTCTCGTCAGCGTTGCCGCTGGCGCCCTTACACTCTTTATTTTATCCAGATTTTCACATGGACACCATCACGAAGTAAGCACTGAAGGTGCAAAAGGTATTGTCATAAGCGAATCTTTCCATTCACTTCTAGATGGTGCTGTTATTGGAGGAACTTACCTTGTTAATCCAATATTCGGATATGCGGCCACACTTGGCATCATCACCCATGAACTCCCTAAGATACTTGGTACACTTACTCTGTTTAGAAGCCTCGGGATGTCTATCAAGCGCACCATTGTCTACGGAGCGGCGGCACAAATTGGATCTCCCGTTGCAGCAACACTTACCTATCTTCTTGGTAAACAAATTAACGAAGAACAGTTCCACGCCCTTGAAATTGCGAGCGTTTCTTCACTTGCTGCGATTGTGCTGTGGATTATATATCTTGAAGTCAGATTCCATGTACAACACCCCAGTACTCATACACCACATGATGACCACATGCACAACTAATTGCAAACTAATTGCAACAGATAACACACTTTGCTAGTATAAATAATATGAAAATTGCTTTTGTTGGTAAGGGTGGTAGTGGGAAAAGTAGCACCTCATGGCTTATTATTAAGACCCTAGAAGCTAATAAGACCCCCACACTTGCTATTGACGCAGATCACAACATGGACCTAACTTCTAATTTGGGGACTGACCCTGAACTTACACCTCGTATGGAAAAAAGTGATAAAGAGTTCATGAGTAATGCCATTAAAACCTGTTGTAGTAGTCGCAAAGAAACACATACACACACTCCACGGTTTTCTGTAACCCCACTAGATTCCTATACGGATTCCATTACAGTAAAGCTTTCCCCTTATCTCTCACTGATAAACATGGGACTTGGAAGTCCTGAGGTTCTCTTTCAATCATCGTGCGCACACGGGCTTTCTGGACCATTAAAATATTATCTTGGCTTTCTTGATGAACATGACGCTTTCGTGGTTATAGATAGTGTTGCTGGTGCAGATATGCTTAACTACGGACTTTATGCAGGAATTGACGCAGTAATTGGCGTTGTCGAGCCACACAGAAACAGTGTAAAAGTCTTTGAACAAATTAAAACAATATGTTCAAAAACAATGATTCCGTGTTATGCAGTGGTCAATAAGCCAGATGGTAATGATTTTTATAATAATTTTATTGAAAAAAACTCAACAATTATTCTCGGTGAGATACCCTTTGACCCCGGAATACTTAACTACGAGTTTGAAACCTTACAGGAGAAAACTCTGGAGGCTTCGCAAGCTATCATTAAAAAAATACAAAATCTAAAAAAACAAAAGAATCTTTCCTCGTATGTATAAAAGACAGCCCGGTAATCTTACATTAAGGATAACTTAGTCTCCTCTAAGAGATAATACCTCCGCCAATACATCTATCACCATCATAAAGAACAAGT
Source organism: uncultured Candidatus Saccharibacteria bacterium (assembly GCA_964491805.1). Classification (GTDB taxonomy): domain Bacteria; phylum Patescibacteriota; class Minisyncoccia; order Phycocordibacterales; family UBA5272; genus UBA11704. The sequence continues at coordinate 134,015 of CAZBGU010000001.1, read as the reverse complement.
GATTGACCTGATGTTTTTGTAATAAAACCATCTACAACCCTCATATGGTGACTATCAATAACTTCTACTGACGCATATGGCGCTCTATATCGTGCTCGTGCACGGTAGATGTGACCTATTTTTGGTACTTGCGTCCAATTTGTTTTTTCAATAGCAATAATATCGCCTTGATCTTCATGTGGGGCAGAGTGTGATACTGTAAGTGTATTGCGCTCTATGTCCTTTGCTATAACAAAATACGGAGTGTCATCTGTTGTTTTTTTTGTAATAACAAATCCGTGACGCTCCCCAATTGTAAAGAACATTACCCCGTCATGCGTCCCTATGACATCGCCACTTTCACTAAGTACATCTCCCTTTTTTTCCTCGATATACTGCTTAAGCAGGGTCTTAATATCAATTGTCCCGACAAAACAAAGACCTTGACTATCTTTCTTTTCACTAACAGGAAGACCGTGCAAAGATGCACGTGCACGAACCTGTGACTTTTCCATCTTACCTACAGGAAACAATACTGAAGAAAGTATTTCTTTTTTTACCGCCCACAAAAAGTATGTCTGGTCTTTATTCTCGTCCTTACTCTTCAATAAGGATTCCCCATCATGCTCTGCATAATGACCTGTTGCAATATAGTCAGCACCATGAGATTTTGCCCATGAATAAAATGCACCGAACTTTACCTGTGCATTACACATAACATCTGGATTAGGGGTCCTTCCTGCACGATACTCACCAATCATATAGTCGATCACTCCTTCCTTATATTCCCTTTCGAGATCTAGTGTTATAAAAGGTATATCAAGTACAGATGCAACCCGCATTGCATCTAATCTGTCCTTCTTCCACGTGCACTCAATAAAATCAGGTTGCCAAACCTTAATAAAGACCCCCGTAACGTCATACCCTCTCTCCTTTAACAAAAGAGCGGAGACAGCAGAGTCTACTCCGCCTGACATACCAACATACACCTTCTTGCGAGCTTCCATCATTACACCAATCTATCACGTTTATCACCAAAACAAAATGCACCATATTGTTTGTGGTGCATTTTGTTTTTATTAGTAATTATTATTTTGTAGTAAGGCTCTCAAGAATCGTCTTTGCTTTTTCAGTATCTGTTTTTTTGTTTTCTACAACAATTAACCACTGACCATTAGATGACTTAGCAACATGCCAAACTGACCACTCAGACTCAGCGACAGTCCATTCATGTGAACCAACCGTTGTTGTGCCCATATCGGTTACCGCAGCAACGCTTGGAACAATGTTATTTGTAATATAATCTTCTGGTGAATATCCTCGGCCACCTTCATAACTAAAATATGCCGCAACAAGCGGAACCCCATTATCCGTTACCTTAACAAGAGCTCCGTCTTTCTCTACCGTTGTAGTCGCTGATGCTGGCACGTCAAAACCATACTCAAGCACGTTTTCCCCTTCATACATTCTTGTAACTTTACCCGAAAAAGAAGTGAGAGCTACTTCGGTCTTTTGTTCCTCATTAGCAGTATCATTCTTGCTTTTCATTTGATCATTCCCTATAAATAAAATAACACAAAGAGCAACAACACCTATAACAATCGGTACATATCTTTTCATATGACTACTAGTATACCTTTCCTACAAAAACATGCAAAAACACGAAAATATACTCTTGTATAGAGGCGTGTTATGATTAAGCACCAGAAAATTACCAACTATACAAACTCTTTTTACAAAATACATGCATAGTGAAAAGCTTTTGCTATCTAATCTCGTACCCTTTCTCTTGTAAGATTTGGTGATACTCTTGCACACACGTGTTTACTTCATCATCTGTCAGTGTCCTGTCGTAACTTTGAAATACGAGTCGAAATGCATATGATGTCATTGTGACACCATCTTTCTCCTTTGTGAACGTATCAAATAAATCAATACGAACAACAAGAGCATTCCCAACTTGATCACAAAAACCTCTGATATCCTCCCATGAGACAGAAACAGGTACCCACACAGCAATATCACGAGAAATAAACGGATAAGGAGAGACGGGCTTATAAACAAAGCGAGACGAAGCATCTGATTCATGATTTGACGGTAAACAATAAATAGGAGCTTCATATGATGTTGGGTCTGGAAGTGATGAGATTAGTGTATCAAAGTCAATCTCGATAACATATGGTTTCGTAGAAACAGTATCACATTCTATTGATATAACAGGAAGTGTTCTCTTGATTGCAGCGAGAATCATCTCCAGCTCTTCGGTAAAACTAGTTTTCTTACCACCATCATCAAGAGCGATAGCTAAATGTTTAACTTCTTTACCCCCTGTAAACACATTACCAAATTCAAAAATTTTAATTGTTTTTTGACCAAGAAGAGGAGCATTATAAAGACCGCGCATAACCGCATCATGAACACCTTTCCCAAGATTTGATCGCAACTTCTCCTTATCGTCGGCTAGACCCTTCATAAGCTCCACTTCACCAACATCTCCAAATGAATACGTAATTACTTCTGAAAACCCATGTGCAAAGAGTATCTCACGAACTTTATTCTCGTAATGTGTTACCTTTGGTAATACACCTTTTCGAGAAAGGTTTGGAAGTGACGGGGTTAGCTTATCATAACCAATGATGCGACCAACCTCTTCGGCAAGATCTTCCTTTATACGAATATCAAGCCGCACGGAAGGGACACGGACAACATAACGTTTTTCATAGAGATCATCAACTACTCTTCCGTACCCAACGATATTTCTTCCATTTACAAATGTATCGAGAGATTCTTTTACTACCATTCCTTTTACTTTTGTCGCATGTATAACAACACCGTCGCCGCAGTACATAGCGACATGATCAACTCCTTCAGGAACTTTAGTTCCTCGCATAAACTCAACCGACTCATATCGGATAACTCCTTCATTTGTGTTTGTAAAAATAAGATCGCCAAAACGTAACTCTTCCCTTGTGATTCGCTTCGAAAAGACAAACTTATCTATAGAAAGGCTAGGCATCCAAATACCTTTATACAGATAACTCACCAGAGAAGAGCAGCTAAACAAATGAGGAGCATCTTCTCGCATGCTCGATGGGTTCTTATATCCTGCGCCTATAAGTGCTGGGTATGTTGTTGTAATATATTCATGAGGAACGATCACCTCGTAAGGAAATGAGAGTCTCGTAAGAGTTTTTGATATATCTTCATCAGAATATGATGTGCCGAGAATATTATTGAGCTCTAACTTTGAAATACCAACATAATACGGTGTATCTTTTTTTGGATACACATCAGTTACCTGACCTTTGTGTGCGCTTCCACATAAAGCATGAATGAGATTTGAGGTCATATGTAAACCCTCAATAACAAGGTTGTTTGCGATCCCATTCTCAAATCGCTTCGAAGCATCCGTCTTAATACCATATCGTTCTGATGTTTTTCTGATAAGAACAGGATCAAAATTAGCACTCTCAAGAATAATGCTCGTTGTATCGCTTTGAATACCACTATATTTTCCACCTTTAATTCCAGCAAGACCAAGAACTTTCTCATCATCAGCAATTACAAGCGTATGCTCATCAAGGATAAGATGTTTGTCATCGAGTGTAAGTAACTCTTCTCCCTTCTTTGCCATACGTGCAGACAGCGTACCTTTAATGGTGCGAGCGTCGTATGCATGCATTGGTTTATTTAATGAAAATTGCACATAGTTTGTGATGTCAACAATAGTGTTAATGCTTCTCTGCCCTATTGCTGCAAGTCTCTCTTGTAACCATTCCGGACTCTCCTCAACTACAACATGATCAATTCGTACAGACATAAATCGAGAGCACGACAAATGATCTTCTATTGAAACAGATACCCCTTCAACGCTTTTGTCATAATATGACTGATCATCAATAACGTCCTTCTCCTTGTTAAAGGTGAGGCCGAGGGAAGCACATAGTTCATATGCCAAACCATGATGACCGAGTGCATCATGTGCACGGTTTGGTAATACCTTAATATCAAAAACTGTATCAGTATTGCCTGCATCTACTTGTGCGACTCTTGGTCGCGCAACCACAGCAACCCCCTCAACCTCAAAAGCTTTCTTATTAAGCTCTGACTCAATCACTTCATCAGAAGGAAGTGATTCAACAATATAATCTTGCAACCAATTCTTTGAAAATTTCATAGGCTATAAGCAATACGTATTAGGTTTATTTTATATACTCTCCAAGCACACCCTCTTTGTCAATAATTTTTTTAAGCGAAGCATAAGGTACATACGACTGTCCTGGACCAACAAAATATGGAGCAATCTGATATTCATTAAAATAGACAATTAGACCATCATTAGTTGGAAGAATTCTCGAAAAGTTCTCTTGTGTTGGTTTGAATCCTTCATTCTCTCGAGAGACATCAACAATATATCCTTCCGCATTGTTGTCATTAGTATCTACAATTTCTACATTCCCACCGGCGTTCCGAATACTAAAGTCTTTTCGCGTGAGATCCGAAAGCAATACAAGATAAGAAGATGAAGCTGTAAACATTTCTTCCGGCTTAATAAGTCTCTTGTTCTTGATATCAAAGATAAATGTATCTATCGTATGGGACGGATGTGCACTGCCAACAAAAAAAAGTTCCCCTTTGACAAGGTACGAGATATATCTCGATGAAGAAGCTACCACATCATAAGAAACATCGTAGTATGAGGACACTCCACTACCTTTAAACTCTTGTGGTAAATTCGTATTAGAAAGTGAGTCCTTTACATCTTGATCGAACTGATCTGCACGTATCTTGTATATCTTTTTTATTGCCTCATTTGCCAACACCGCACCCTCAAACTGAGGTGGAATACGGGGACATTCAATGTCGATTGTGCTTACATCTGTCTCCCTAGATATTGTAGTAGATACACCTTCTGATTGATTGTCGGAACGGTCTACGCTACTAGATATATATTCAATCTCTTTGAGGTACTGACTTTTGTACCAAAAACTCGCTCCGATAATAAAAATACTTACAAGAGTAACCCCAACGTATACGAAAATCTTTGTACGATGTTTTACAATAAGTTCCATACTAGAATTGATTAACCACCCGCAAGTCGCCATTATACAAGAGTCTGACATCGTCTATACCATACTTAAGCATAATCATCCTATCGATTCCACAACCAAACGCGAAACCTCGATATTCATGTGGATTTATCCCAGCTGACTCAAGAATTTTTGGGTGTGCCATTCCAGCTCCACCGATCTCTATCCATCCAGTCTGTTTACAAATATTACATCCATTTCCTTTACACTTAAAACACTGCATATCTACCTCGTTTCCCGGCTCAACAAAAGGAAAATAACTTGAACGCAACCTAACAACTAGATTGCTTCCAAAAAATTCAGAGAAAAACTTTTCGATGACTCCAAGCATCATCGAAAGAGACGCATCCTTGCCAACATACAGCATCTCAACTTGATGAAACTGTGCTTCATGAGTAGCATCAGTAGCCTCATTCCGAAACACTTTTCCTGGACAGCAAATTGCAATAGGAAACGCTTTGCCTTCTCTCACGTGATTCTCCATTGTTCGAATCTGCATATTGCTTGTATGTGTACGAAGCACATACCCAACAGGGTCACCAAACTTGTCCTTTCCTGTACGTTGTACTTGGTTTTTGCTGTCTATACCAGTCTGTGAAGATTCTGTCTTTATCCAGAAAGTGTCCTGCATGTCTCGTGCAGGGTGATCTTTAGGAACATTCAAGGCATCAAAATTATGCCACTCATCTTCGAGCTCTGGCCCATCAACAGTATCGAACCCCATCTCAGAAAAAATCTGTGAAATGCGAGCAATTGCAAGTGTAATTGGGTGTGGGTGTCCTTCCATATCGTTCTATCATATCACATACACTACAACAGACAACCACATAAACTCACTAGATACATGAGCGATACCGCATGCACATTATGTAATGATTTAAACAACCTTTCCATAGATATACCAAAATCACCTATGCACGTATTCCATCTAGAACTTCTTTGTATCTTGTAGTACCCACTCATTTTTTCTATGTGTCAGTGTGTCAAAAACTGCCCTAGGAAATAAAATCGTTCCGAACAATGGATAAATAAAAAAGAAAAACGGAAAGTTGCGATACAACTCTTGTCTGTCATCTGATAATGTTCTACCTATATAAATAGTAAATAAAAACATGGTGAGCATGACCATAGCAACAAAAGAGACGATTGTCGTATTAAAATAAAAAATATCAAATGTTGGGATGCGAGGATGAATGCCAACTGCCATCCATTGACTAATAAGATTACTATAATGCTTTAAAGTTGTATACAAGAAAAAGAACGCAACGTAAACTCCATAAAAAACAAAAAGAAATGCCATAGGCAAAGTAAACATGCCAAAGTTACCATATTCTTTTTTAAAAAACAGCTCGCGATAGTCTATCGAGTTTTCCAAAAATCCCCTCGCCCATCGTAACCTCTGAAGAAAGTACCCACGAAATGTAGAAGGGCCGACAGTATACACAAGAGCCTTGTGTGAGTTCATGATCCTTAGATGATGCTTGTGCATACGCAGCGTAATTTCGTAGTCTTCTGTATTGTGCGCCTTACGATAATTACCGACAATTTCAAATACTTCTTTTTTAAAAATAGAGAAAGGACCCGGTGTAACTTGGATTGCATCAAGCTGGCCAAATGCCTTACGTAGAAAAACCCCCATAAGATATTCAACAGCCTGAACTCGTTGAATAATAGTTTTTGGCGATTTTATATGAATACAAGGAGTCACAGCCATTGCATCTTTATGGTGTTGGAAATATGAAATAATAGTCCTAAGTGCTTTTGGGTGAACAAAAGAGTCGGCGTCAAGACATCCGAAAAAGTCACTCCTCGATTGTTCAAGGGCGAGGTTTACAGCAGTATGCTTGCCGCCATTAGGCTTAGTTATTGCAACAACAACCCCAGGATGCTTATGTTCATATGATTTTGCTATCGCAAGTGTCCTGTCTTTACTTCCGTCATCAACAACTACAATTGAGAGTTTCTTTTTATCATAATCAAGAGCAAGCAATGAATCGAGTGTTCCTGCTAATGTCTTTTCTTCGTTCCAACAGGGAACAGCGATCGTCACCGAAGGGAAATAACTAACGTCCTGAGATTCTTCATCTTTAATTCTCTTACTATTTTCAAAGAAAGAAAGAAGTAATAGTATTTGAAAATACATTGAAAGAAACAAGAACGGGTACATCAGAGCTTGTAAAATTTGATCAAACATTTTTTTACCTTGTGTTCTTCAAGGAAGACGATGACGTAACTGTCGCTTGCGTCGAGGTTGCCTCTTTTAGAGTGTCAGGGAGAAGTTTTTCAAGTTCGACCACCGACCTAAACCCTGTGTATGTCTTGTCATCAATGACAAGCGCAGGCATATTGTCAGTTATCCGATAGATTGCCTTAAGAGAATCAATAACGGAAAGGTCAAGGTTGTAGTCAAAAGAATACACCCGCAATTCTGGATACTTTTCTTTTAGACGAGTAAGCACATAGCCTTCCTTAATACAGTCCTGACAATTGCCTTTGTTGGAATAAAAATAAATAATAAAAACAGGCTTCTTAACAACACCACACTTTTCTGCAAGTTTCTTAGAAAGAAGAAAATCTTTGACCTGTAATAATGAGTAGTACTTCTTGAGATAAATGACATCATCATCTTTTTCTCCTCTATCATTTTCTGTGTGTGAAAGTTTATCTCCAAGAATACTAAGCTCTGGTGAAAGCATAGAATCACTAACATTCTGACACGGAACTTCTTTAAGTAAATCAAACTGGGTTTCGCTTGATAGGATATCGATTGCAATATTATCTTGGATGAACTTCACATTCTCTACACGTTTACTAGAAAAAAAAGTGGATGCAAAAAACGCAGTCGCAAAAATAGACACAGTAACAAAGAAAGTGAATGTATATTTACGTGTGTCAATCATAATCAGACGAGAACATCGTTATAAATGTTTCAGGGAGCCACTTCACAGATTCGAACTGTGGACCTACGGTTTACAAAACCGTTGCTCTACCAACTGAGCTAAAGTGGCACTTTGTTTTCACTAACACAACTCACACAATCTTTTTATTTACTACTACCTGGTTTTGTAAACCGTTGTCAGGTAACAATCTCGGCATAGCCTCGTGTCAACTGATCTAAGGGTATCTACTTTTTATAAACACCCTTTTAAAACGATATCAAAAAACAAAAGAGTGTAGAAAGTATTCTATCACAGAGAATAAAAATTGTCATGTTTTGTGTGGACTAAAAAGGAGTCCGCACCAAGAAAAATAGCACAAGATGATCTATTACACTGGTGTTAAAAATCGTCAATAATGTTAGGGGTTCTTTTGTTCAATACCAGATATATCACCGGAAGCAATTACTATATCCAAAGAAGGACGATACAGAAAGATCATTGACTCATACACAACCACAATGTCTCCATTTTTTGCATTTTTAAAAAATGCTTGCTTTTCTCGTAACTTCTCAACATCTTCTACCTCTGCAATTTGTGGGGTTCCTTCTGGCAAAAGAATATGCCTTCCAAGCGCTTTGATAATCGCCTCTGGTGTTTTTGGTGGTTCCGTCATACCTGTTTGTGAATCTTGGCTCTTACTAGTCGATGTAACTGTTCCGATATTTGTAGACTCATTCATTTCTTGTCTTGAAAGTGAATATAATTTGTACTGTGTGTAGCCAAACAACGAAGCGAGTATGAGGACAGAAGCAATGAGTGTAATAATGACAACTTGTAGTCTCTTTTGTTTTGATTTTCTTTTTTCAATCTTTAATTTTAAATTCGCGACATCATCATGGGAAGACGTATCGCTGTGCGCATGATCATGAGAAGTTAATTGATTTTTTTCAAAAGTATCAATATTCATACCGTAATCTTAATTATTTAATTATATCACACCCTATCGCCTGATTTGCTTTTACTCGGGTTGCTTCATTCCAATTACCAGAAATAAAGCTCAGCTTCAAAATGTTAAAAATATCTTTTTTGTACGCTTGCTGGAAACGCTTTGTAGCAGCTTTTGTGAGCGGTCCATAGACACCACTAATTGGAAGTTTTTCCCCTCTAACTATATTAAGAAAAAGTTGGACTTTCTTAACGTCTTGCCCTTTATCTCCATAGGAAACGTACTCCTTAAAAAAAGGACACGCTGTTACAATAACCGGTTCACCACAGGCTTTGGTTGTTTGTCTCTCAATCTGTCGCTGGCTAAGAGTATACACAGTACCTGTTGGAAATTTTAGGTGCATAGGATCAAGAATAAAAGACTTATATTTTTGCTGCCACCGCTTTACTGCATCAACATCTCGTTTCTCATATATACCATTAACAGGTAACTTTTCATTTTCATACATGTTAAGAAATCTCTCTAGCTTTTTCACGTCATCAGGAACATTTGTTGCAAGGCCAATATCAATCGGTGCGCTAAAAGTGACTCTCGACGAACAGGTACTTCCCACAGGAGACGTTACGACGGAGGTACCAGAAGCAGTGACAATAAGAACAGTACCTGTTGCTGATCTATTTTGAAAAACGAAATATCCTCCACCACTTACAGTTCCAACCGGTGAAGGTGCTGGGGGCGTTGATGTTGAGGTTGTAGCAGTTGTTGTGGTTCCTGTTCCAAAGACACCAGAAATGATATAGCCACCTCCAGATTCCAAATCACCATGCTGTTGCGATGCGCCCTCTAGAATATAACCATTACCGGACATGTTCCCCGTTAGTGGTGCAATAATTTGCTGCACAACATAACCCCCACCAGAGACAGTATCAGCGTTTGCTGCACTTGGTAACAGTATAAATACTAGGACAATACCTAGATGATGTACACATGTAGTAAGTGTCTTCATAGGTGGCTATATCTCATTAGTATACACATGAAAAAGTAAAGAGACTACGAAAATTATTCCACTAAATATCAGAAAGTAAAATCAGTGGCATGTAACGCTAGTCACCTCTGCCGGAATGTAGACTACGTAAAACCTCTAGCTCATCTCGCAAAATTGCTGCAGTTTCAAAGTCGAGAATCTTTACGGCTTCTTTCATCTGCTTTTCTTTTAACTTTATCAGCTTATCCGGATTCTTTGCGAACAACTTCTGATCAACACGAAGTTCCTCATTAACTGCTTTTGAGTGATTACTCTTTAATTCTTCAGTGATGTCATGAATATTCTTGGTGATAGTTGTTGGAGTAATACCATGCTCTTTGTTATATGCCTCCTGAATAGTGCGACGACGATTAGTCTCATTGATTGCACGATCAAGTGACCCTGTCATGACATCAGCGTACAAAATCACGCGGCCGTTACTGTTACGCGCAGCACGTCCAATTGTCTGAATAAGAGATGTTTCTGATCGAAGAAAGCCTTCTTTATCAGCATCTAGGATTCCTATGAGTGTTACCTCAGGAAGATCAAGACCTTCACGAAGAAGGTTGACACCAACAAGACAGTCGAATTCACCTTTTCGGAATCGCGTAAGAATTTGAATGCGATCAATAGTCTTTACGTCACTGTGCACATACTCCGCTTTTACACCTTGCTCTTTGAGATACTCCGCTAAGTTTTCTGCCATCTTCTTTGTAAGGGTTGTAACGAGCACCCTACCACCCTTCTTCACATCCTTAACTGTCTCATCCATAAAATCATGTACCTGGCCTTTATATGTGGCAACTTCACAAACCTTACGAACCTCAAGAATTGGATCAAGAAGACCCGTTGGCCGAATAATTTGCTCAACTATTTGGCCCGACACTTCTCGCTCGTAGTTCCCAGGCGTCGCACTTACATACACAACATCACCAACACGTTTTTCAAATTCTTCATAGCGTAGCGGCCGATTGTCTTTTGCACTTGGTAAACGAAAACCGTATTCGACAAGCGTGCTCTTACGTGACTGATCTCCAGCATACATACCATGAAGTTGTGGAAGTGTCACATGTGACTCGTCGATCACCGTAAGGAATTCAGGGTTGCCATTTTTATCATGAGGAAAATATTCAAGAAGCGTATCCGGAGCAATACCTGGTGCTTTACCAGAGAGATGACGTGAATAGTTCTCAATACCCTGACAAAAACCAACTTCACGAATCATCGCAACATCATATCTCGTACGACGTTTGAGACGCTCTGCCTCAAGTATCTTTCCTTGCTCGTCGAACTCCTTCAGACGATCCTTGAGCTCTGCTTCAATAGTCTCTACTGCACGCTCTCGAGTAGGAATATCGGAAATAAAGTGTTTTGCTGGGAAGATATAGTAATCAGTAACAACTTTTATCACTTTCATAGATACAGGATCTACAATCTGAAGATGAGAAACTTTACCAGCTGCAATTTCAATCTGAAGCATGACCGTTTCAGAAATTGGCATTACATCAATGCGGTTGCCAAGTGCACGAAATGTTCCTGGACTAAGATCTGCATTTGTACGTTCATAATAAACAGCAACAAATCGCTGCATGAGACTTATCTTTGTCACAGAGTCACCAAGTGAAATTTTAATATTTTCTCGCTCATAATCCTTTGGAGAACCAAGACCGTAGATACACGACACAGACGCTACAATGATCGTGTCCTTTCGAGTGAGCAGTGCTTGTGTTGATGCATGCCGCAGACGATCAATCTCTTCATTTATTTGAGCATCCTTCTCGATATAGGTATCTGTTACAGGCATGTACGCTTCTGGTTGGTAGTAGTCGTAATACGAAACAAAATAATGAACAGCCGCGTCCGGGAAAAATGATCTAAATTCTTGAGCTAGCTGAGCTGCAAGTGTCTTATTATGAGCAATTACAAGCGTTGGCTTTTGTATTTGTTGTATCACATTTGCAATAGTGAACGTCTTCCCTGTTCCTGTAGCCCCAAGAAGCGTCTGACGCTTCATATTCTTCTTAAGTCCGTCAACAAGTAAAGCGATCGCTTTTGGTTGATCGCCCGCAGGGGTAAATCCTTGTAGATTAAACACACCTTTATGTTTGTTCTTACTTGACATATATGAAGTACAATTATAGCATACTTAGTGATACTGCACCTTGGAGAGGTCAAATGACCGCACTGCTCATCACCGCAATACTCGTCGGCCCTGGGGCCGTCTTGTGTCTCCTTTGTGTGATTCACGCAAAGAGAACCGAGTGACAGACCGTCAGACGAAGTAAGAGCCGCGCCCTCCTTCTGGGTGCGGCTCTTTCACATGCAAGGTCATCTAAAGATACTGTACGTTTACTACACTAACGCGCAATAAATGTATACACACCTGACGCACTTATTGTCACTGTTTTGGTTGTAATATCTTTATCAAGAGTAAAGCTCGCTGGAGATGCTGATGAAGACGGACTTACTGAAATCTTCGCTTCACCTGAACCACTTGTATAAGTGAACACAACTTTATCACCTGTGTTGAGAGTCATACCAGAAGAACTGAGTACTAGAGAACTAGTCACTGTTACCGAATATGTCTGCGGCGTTACTGTAACAGTTTTTGTTGCACTACAATTTGCAGCTACTCCACCATTTGACCCAGCACAACTCCACGTGAATGGTCCTGAACCAGACACACTTGACGCAGTTCCTAATGTACACAGACCTGTTGTAGGAGCAGAAGATACGGACGTATTGTTTGCTGCCCCACACACACCGTCAATTGGCGATGGTGGAGTTACGACGGAAGCAAGGGTTGCGCTACAACTTGCAGTCACTCCACCATTTGACCCAGTACAACTCCATGTGAATGGCCCTGAACCAAATACACTTGATGCGGTTCCTATTGCACAGAGCCCAGCTAATGGTGCCAACGAAACCGATGTGTTGTTTGCCGGGCCACAGACACCATTAACAGCCGATGGAGGAATGGAAACTGTAGCTGAATACGTCCCAATAAGCAGACCACCTAAAATGCCTTTTGCTTTTGTTGAATGGCCAACGTTATTAAACGATGTTGTAGCATCCTTACCGCACAGGTTCGTGATTCTCGTTCTTCCTCCCGGATGGAGAGAAACATACGGTGCAACTGAGTACACAGAACCACTAACGATGATCCAGCAGTCTGATGGTGATGAGTGTGCAGCAACATCTGTTTGGTTGTACACAAACGATGGGGCAGGATTAACCGGTGTAGATGCTGGAGCAGTTCCAGAGAGAGTTCCAATAAGGAATCCACCAAGTGCCAAGTTTGCAGCAGCTGAGTGCGTTCCGGTTCCTCCACGATTACCAAAAGCAGTTGTAGCATTCTTTCCACAATATTTACTAATTGCATACCCACCTCCTGGATGAAGAGTAAGATATGCTCCCACTGAATACACATTCGTTCCAATTACTATCCAACAATCTGACACAGACGAGTGCGAAGAAATCTGAGTAGCAGTGTATGTACTTGATGTTGGTGTAGGTGTTGGTGTTGAAGATGGTGGCGGACCAGAAAGTGCGCCTACAAGATAACCACCAAGTAGAGATTGTGCATATGATGAATGTGCCCCGAGACCATTTTTAGTTGCAAAAGCAGTAGTTGCATCTTTTCCGCAAAGATTTGTAATAGCAGAGACTCCGCCCGGATGTGATAATGTATATGAACCAACAGAATACACATTCGTTCCGATAACTATCCAACAATCAGATTGTGTAGCATGTGTGCCAATCTGTGCTGCAGTATATGGGCCACCACTTGGTGTTGGCGTAGGGGTTGGTGTCGGTGTTGGAACAGGAGCAGGAACTGGCGCTGGAGTTGTTCCAGTGACAGACCCAACAATATATCCACCAAGGAGACCCCACGCATACGTTGAATGTGAGCTGCCTTTATTCTTGGTAGTAAATGCAGTGGTTGCCTCCTTACCACATGAAGGGGTAATCACAGCTATTCCACCTGGATGCATTGCAAGGTAGCTTCCGATTGAATAAATATTATTAGATACCACAATCCAACAATCAGATTGTGTTGCATGTGTAGCAATCTGTGCAAGCGTGAATGTTGCTGTCGGTGTAGGAGTTGGTGCGGGGGTTGGTGATGGTGCCGGTGTAGGAGTTGGAGGAATAACCGTCGAAGCAGCACCAACACTTCCAATAAGATATCCGCCAAGCAATCCCCATGCATACGTAGAATGCGAACCTGTTCCCGCCCGGGTTGTGAAATCGTTTGTAGCATCTTTCCCACATAGGCCAGTGATGATATTCATACCTCCTGGGTGCATCGTTATGTAACTAGAGACTGAATAAATATTGTTAGAGACAATTATCCAACAATCTGCCTGTGTAGCGTGTGCGGCAACCTGTAGAAGAGAATACGTTATTGAAGAAACGTTGGGTGGTGGAGTTGGTGTGACAGATGGCGATGTAGGGGTGTTTGGAACTTGTACCTGTGCAGGAACAGTTCCCGCAACAACGCCAACAAAATAACTTCCAAGCATTGTCCATGCTGAACCAGAGTGTGCGCCAGTTCCACCTCGAGTAGTGAACCCATTTGTAGCATCCTTACCGCAGAGGTTTGTAATTACAGAGGTTCCTCCTGGGTGCATTGCAATATAACTTCCAACTGAATAGATATTATCAGAAACGATTATCCAACAATCTGTCTTTGTAGAATGTGCTGCAATCTGTGAAAGTGTAAATTCGGACGAATTACCAACCGGAGACACAGTTGTTACTTTTGTAGTTGATGCAGAATTAGAGATGCTTGCTGTTGGAACAGAAATTGTAAGAGCTCCCACAAGATAAGCTTTAAGAAGTGACCATGCGTATGCTGAATGAGTGCCTGTAGAATCACGATTGTTAAAAACTTCAGTGGCATCTTTACCGCAGACTCTTTCAATATTAAGTCTACCCCCGGGATGCAAAGCTATATAACTCGAAACAGAATACACACTGTCCAAAATAGAAATCCAACAATCTGCCGGTGACGCATGTCTTGCAACATCTTCAGGTGTATATTCTTTGACCGCACTTACCTTTGTCTGATCAAATGAAGGTAGCACACCAACTATAAATGTTCCAAGAAGCGACCAAGCAGAACGAGAGTGGGCGCCAGTCCCGCCTCTATCTGTAAAGACGGCGGTCGCATCCTTGCCACACATTTTTACAATGACTGATTTTCCTCCTGGGTGCAGAGAAAGGTAGCTCGATACTGCGTACACTTTCTGAGAAACAATAATCCAACAGTCAGACTGTGTTGCATGCCTTGTAACTTCAGCTTCCGTAACAACAGGTTGCTTCGGAAGCGTGTTTTTCAATTCTGAAGAAGGAAGCTTAGTAAAAGTAGCACTAACTATACGTTTGTCATTCATCTTTACTGTACAAACATCCTTACCTTTGCAAGCACCACCCCAACCAGCAAACGTACTATCTGGACCTGGGGTTGCGATAAGTGTTGCCACTGAGTCTGCATGGTACGCAACACTACACACACCTCCACAAATAGAACCAGACGAATAGATCACATGTCCATCTCCAATAATATCTACCTTAAGAGAATAATCTGACTTCTTACTAAAAAGACCAAGAAGGTTACCGACAACTGAATTTTCAGCATCATCTACTTCTACAATACTTGCCGATGAAGATGCTGAGTCACTCCCCTCTTGTGCTCCTAACGTGCCATCAACTGACGAAGCAAAGCGTTCCGCAATATGTGATGTTGCAATACTACGCTTAAGATTCTCAGCTTTTTTGGCAATGAAAGAAATATCAACCCCTCCGTTCGCTTCTTCCCTTTCTTGAGAAGACACCTGAGGTACTATCGATACAGATTCAGAAAGCCTGCTATTCTCTACATGAACAAGTACAGACGTAAGCCCACCAACAAAAATTGTCCATGTGAGAAAGATTGTTCCTAAATACGGTAAAGGCATATACGATGCGAGTAAATATATTTTCTACAATGTAACAGTAGAACCAAGTGAACCAACCAAGAACTGACCTAGCAACTGCCACGCAGTAGAAGAATGTTCACCCGTGTCACCTCTACTGGTAAAAACAGTAGTCGCATCCTTTCCACACATTTTTACAATTACAGACTTTCCTCCTGGATGCTCAGATATGTATGAAGAAACAGAGTACACTTTCTGGGAAACAATAATCCAACAGTCAGATGCAGTTGAATGCTTAGCAACAAGTTCGCTCGTTAATTTCGTTCCAGGTGTTGTGGGCTTTGCTTTACTTGGTGTTTGAGACTTTGTGGTTATTGTCTTTTTCGACCCTGCCGTAGTACTGGTCTGTACAGACTGACTCTCATTAAACTTTTCTTCAAGAGAATCTATTTGTTTTTGAGAGCTCTCAACTGAAGATGCTATCTGAATCAACTGTTCTTGTGTTTTTTTGCTGTAAGCTTCACGCGCCAATCGGTTGTCTTTACTTATATAACCAGCAACCAAGATTGCAACAACAACACCTAGAAACAAAAATGAGAATAATGTAAAAAAGTTTTTCATTGTCATGATCTTATTTTAATAATGAGAAACACTCAGAATGAATATATCGCTTCGACACACCAAGAGACACGAGTGATTCAGTCAGTGCGGCCATCATTGGTGGTGGGCCGCAAACAAAGATATCCCGCTTCTTAATATCACCAATCTCTTTCAGGAGAACTTCCCCCGTTATATACCCAGACGTATCACTTGGCATAAAGTGAAATGTGAAGCTTGGATGCTTTTTTGCTAACCTTGCAAACAAATCCTTATATGCTCCATCCTTATCCGAACGAACAGAATAGTAGAAATCAATAGTATACGCAATACTCTCCTCTTTAAGGAGTGCCTCAGCCATACTCACAAACGGTGTAACCCCAATTCCACCCGCAACCCAGACTTGTGTCTTTGACCCATATCCATAGTAGAACTCACCATATGGCCCTTCTACGGTTGCCTTTGTACCAACAGTAACGCCAGAGAGAAGGCTCGTATAATCACCAAGTGCTTTTATCGAAAAACGTATCTCTCCATTATCTCTCTTGGAACTAATTGTAAAAGGATGTTCTTCGTCAGGGACTACTTTTGAATGGGTAAGAGAAAGCATTGCGAATTGACCAGGAAGATGTTCCATTATTTCTTTATGAGGGCTGAGTGTTACTTCGACGACCCCCTGCCCTATATCATTCACGGAGCTAACATTATAGTCGTACCGTGTTACCACGTATGCCCCCAGCAATGTTCTATAGACAAAAGCAAGGCACCCAACTACCGCCATGCCAAGGCATGAAATCTTGAGAGCAATATCATCACTCATTGAACTTGGTATCAAAAAAATATGAAGTGTTCCCAAAAAAAATGCAGCCCCCATAAAGCGATGTGCATTCTTAAGTGACCGGTACGAAAAGATCGATCCATAAAATGTTACAAATAAAAGCAGCAGCATGATAATAACTGCATAAATACCAAAATCTCTAGGAAGAGTGTTGTTAACAGGAACAAGAAAATTCATGACGCCTTCCAACCCATCGTCGAGATAGCGAAATGCGAGAATAATCGGATGAATAGCAAGCAAGACAAACGATATAACACCTGTACGGTGATGTATTACATAGAGTTTATCGAGACCACCGAAGATATACTCTACTACTTTAATACGAGCACTTAGCACTAGTGTGAAAGCAAAAAGTTGAGCTCCGATGATTCCCGTTATTTGCCCAACTTGTGTAAGAAAAAAATATGATGAAGATAAGCTACTCGCGAAGGAAGCATGAAGTAGCCATGAAAGCACCGGCACCCCTATAACCACCGAGAGGGCAGGAACCCACAACATTCTAGAAATTTTGTGTGGAATAGTCATAAGTGTATATGTATAGTGTCTTAAAAAACAAATAGTGGAAAGACAAATTGACGAAGAGGTCCATACCAAAATACAAAATTATAATATGCAAGCACCCCATACCACACGATTGTCCATCTCACAATGTACACTTCGAGGAATATTCCCCACTTCTTTTTTGCAAAACGAAAGATTGCATAAACAAGCAAAAAAATTGGAGGAGAAAACAGTAGTTGCATTACCCATCCATGTAACGACATGTCCATCGTCCAGTTTGGTGCCAAAAAAGTAAAAATCATCGGTGCAACAAAATTGGGACCATTACAAACAGTAACGCACTCCTTAGCACCATGTGGGGCCCAAATAAAAATAGTAAGTACGTATATTGTGTACCGATTAATTGGTACAACATATGATGCAAGACGATCTATGCTCATTTTTTGTAGTAGTCCGCGAAGGTTCATTACTACAGAGTTTACCACACAAAAACATCCAAAATGGTAGAGCCACCCACAACACATTAGAGCTGCTAATTTGACCGCTATCAATAAAAAAGATACGATGGGACTCAACCTACCACAAACCACAAGGAGAAGTCTGTGAAGAAGCGAGTAGCTATGGTTGTTACCATCCTCCTTGTGGCAACGTTCTTTACGTTGTACTACAAAGGTATCATGACTGGCCCAGTGGCAACATTCTGGTTCTTTGTGATCAAAGGAACCATATCAACGACTCTCATGGTTGTTGGCGGTGTATGGGCATGGAAGCGCACGCGAAGTAAACCAAGATCCCTTTTCTTGAAACGAAGAAGATCGCCTTCTTGGCTGAAAGGACTTGCGGTTATCGTCGTACTTCTAGTCGTGGCTTTCTTTGCACGCAAACCACAACATACCCATGAGCAAGCCGTGACAAAATCTTCAAGAATCACCGTTCCCAGCGAACGCCCTGAAAGAACTCCGTCGCCTGTCATCGCTACATGCGATGATGACAACGACGAGTGAATGTTGACGCCCCACGAATGTAGCGAGCAGATCCAAGGCATCACGCTGAAACGATCTACTCGCTCTTTCTTTTTGTTCCCATCTCATTACTACATAAAAGACAATACTACTTGCCAATGTACCCCCTTACTACTTTTACTTGTAGTAACGTTTAACAAATGCCTCCTTAAATTCTAAGAATGTTCCAGCAATTAGATGTCTTCTTGATTCTTCGCACAGCGTTGTCAGGAACTTAAGATTATGAATCGATGCGAGTGTCGCTGCTAGCATCTCATCTGATCGAAAGAGATGTGAAAGGTATGCCTTTGTATATCTGTGTGTGTACCAACTCACATCGTCTGAGATCGGCGACATATCATTTTTGTACTTTGCGTTAGTAATATTAATACGACCATCACGTGTATAGAGTGCGCCGTTACGTGCGATGCGAGTAGGTGCAACACAATCGAATGTATCAACACCATTTTCTATCCCAAGCAAGATGTCAATAGGTTCACCAATACCAAGCAGGTGTCGAGGTTTTCCTTCTGGAAGAATTTCATTTACCCATCTTACAGCTGTTGCCATATCCTCTTTTGTGAAACTTCCACCTATACCATATCCATCAAAGTCCATAGCACCGAGCACAGATGCAGACTCCTTACGAAGCTCTTCATATGCACCTCCTTGTACAACACCAAAGAGTGCTTGCATTTCCCCTGTTGCTTCACTTTTACCTAAACGTTTATGTTCAGCAAGTGAACGTGCTGCCCATGCATGAGTGCGAGCAATTGCTTTCTTCTGATATTCCACTGGCGCAAGTGGCGACGTACACTCGTCGAACGCAAAAAACATATCGGCACCAAGATTGTGCTGTATCTGCATACTTCGCTCTGGTGTGAATCTGTGCTCACTACCATCGATCACTGACTTGAACGTTACACCATCATCATCAATCTTCGCCATCTTCTCATGAACCTTCTCGTTCTTTATCTCAACTGTCTCACGCTTACTAATCTCTTCACTCGTTGCAATCTTGCTCACACCATGGCCAAGTGCTTGACCTAATGAAAATACTTGAAACCCACCCGAATCTGTAAATGTTGGCCCCTTCCACTGCATCATCTCTGCAAATCCTCCGTGGCGTGCAACCAACTCATCACCAGGCTCAAGATAGAGATGATATGTGTTAGCGAGTACGCATTGTGTTCCGACATACTCTTTTATTTGCTCAACAGTAAGAGATTTAACTGTTGCTTTAGTTCCAACAGTGATAAATGCTGGGGTCTCTACATCGCCGTGCGGTGTATGAATAATACCTGCTCGTGCGAGCGGGGCTTCCTTAGACTTTGCGATAATATCAAATGAAAATGACATAGTGACATACTACCATACACGTCTAACACGGTGAAATTAGGTGTTTTTTGTTGTGCTGTAACTATTCCTCTAAATATAACAGTTTATAGACAGAATAGACTTTTTACGGTAGTGTTCACGATAAATAGCACCTTCACCAACCAAAGAGGCATGTCATGGAAGCAACCGTAGCCAATCTGTTGGCTGCGATTGCTGCCGACACTCCATTTCGAGTCGAAGAAGATAGGAAACTTGCGAGAAAGTTGCTACAAAAAATAATAAGAACCGCAAGGAGCTGTCTCGTGATCAATCAGCAACGAAAGCTCGCTGAATCAATCATCGACTCATCCACGATCCACAAAGGTCAGTACAGAAAGGACGGAGTAACCCCGTACATCATTCATCTCCTTGAAGTAGCGTGCATCCTCATTGAGGTTAAAGTACGCGACTTCAAGTCCCTTTGTGCAGCAATACTGCACGACACAATCGAAGACACCAAGCATACAGAGAACAAGACTGCCGTACAAAAACTTATACAAAAAAAGTACGGTGCAATGGTGTCGCGAATTGTAGAGCTTCTCTCCAAGAAGGAAGGAGAGGCTAAGGAGATGCAGTGGAGACGGTTGCTCTCTGAACCGGACCTAACCATCCTCTGGAGAGTGCTCGCGATCAAGTATGCGGACCGTATCCATAACGCGAGAACATTTTCAGCGCTTAAGAAAGAAGATGTTGAGAGAAAAGTGTCTGAAACACTCCTCTGGTTCCCTGTCATCGAAAGGAAACTGAAAAACACCCTGGAAAAGCTCTGGGAAAAGAGGACTATCAAGAAGCATTCAATGCTCAATCTTCACCTACTGCTTAAGCACAGGCTTGATGTGGCTCTTGCCCCGCATCTGCAATAGACCCCGCCATCTGGCGGGGTCTGCTTCCTCTCTTACACAAACACACACTTACACCGTCCTCGCAATCACATCAACAAGATCCTTGTCAAACATTGTTGGTAAAATAGTATCCGGAGATACATCTTCTACATGAGATGCAAGTGCTGTAGCTGCTTGCATAAACATCTCTATTTTAAACTGCCTCACATTCTTAGTAAGGACACCTTTAAAGAGTCCGGGGAAGATAAGTGAGTTATTGAGTTGATTAGGGTAATCGCTTCTTCCTGTTGCAATAATGTACGCTCCGGCAGCACGAGCTTCTTCTGGCATAATTTCTGGTACAGGATTTGCAAGCGAAAGTACCACTGGACGTTCTGCCATGCTTCTCACCATATCTTGAGTAACAGTACCAGGTTTAGATAATCCAATAAATATATGTCTCCCCTTCATCGCGTCAGCAAGTGTACCTTCATATGACTCCGCAACACTTAGAGCAATAAGTTCTTTCTTTTCTTTTGTAAGATCGTCACGCTTATCATGAATGATCCCTTTACTATCACAGAAAAGAATATCCTTAATACCATATGCAAGCAGGAGACGAGACACAGCAACACCAGCAGACCCAACACCGTTTACCACGACTTTGGTGTCCTCTTTTTTAAGAGTAAGGAGAGTAAGTGAATTGATAACACCAGCAAGTACCACAGTCGCTGTCCCCCACTGATCATCGTGCATTACCGGAATAGGAAGCTCTTTACGTAATCGCTCTTCAATTTCAAAGCACCTTGGTGCAGCAATATCCTCCAAGTTAATGGCACCAAAAACTGGAGCAATCTGCTTCACTGCTTTAATTATTTCTTCTGTATCTTGTGTATCAAGACAAATAGGAAATGCATCAACTCCTGCAAATGATTTCAATATTGCGGCCTTCCCTTCCATAACAGGAATAGCAGCAAGCGCGCCTAAGTTACCTAGGCCAAGTATCGCTGACCCGTCAGAAATTATCGCAACGGTATTTCGCTTAAGAGTATACTCACGAGCAAGCTCACTGTCACGAGCTATTTCACGACACACTTCCGCAACACCTGGGGTGTACGCTCGTGCTAAATCTTCTTTATTAACAAGTGGCACTTTTGTTTCAGTGCCAATTTTCCCATGATGGACTTTATGAAGCTCTAGTGCCTCAATGTTATAGTCATGTTGCATGATTAAGTTATTATATTGTAATACACGTTTGTAAGTATACAACATATCTGTGCACTTACTTTACCTGAGAGCTAACACATCTTTTTATTTTCACACAAAGTAAAATATCATTTGCCGGTAGTCACACAGGTATATGAAACGTGTGAATAAAAAGTATTCCTTGAAATCTATTTTTGTTCATGGTTCTATCAAATATTCTCCAAGAGGACAGAACCACAATCTTACAAAGACCCCAGATAGTTAACATTTACAGTGGGTATTTTTGTAGTTTCGATCTAAAAATAAATTCAACAAGCGGACCAACTCCTGCTCCTGCTAAAAAATACCAAACTAGGTCATCTATTGGCAAACTGAGAAAATATACTTTTGGTGTATTTTTAAATACCCAAATACTATCAACCCACCCCGGAATAATTAGGTTAAGGGTAGCGTAAACACCTACCGCGACAGCAACCAGTAAAAAACCGGAATACAAAGAATCTTTAATTAAATCAGGCCTTCGATATAATTCAAAAATAATCAAAACAAGAAATGTCACATCTGTTGCATAAAAACTGTTACCAACAACATAGAAACTCAAAGCAAATACAAAAAATAATACTATAAAAACTTTTACAACTTTTAATAAATGAGGAATAGTGATAGTTACATTCCTTTGATTTATTTTTTCTCGAAATACCACTTCATAAACAACAGCCGCCACTCCTCCTATGCCAAAACCAGTGACCAGAGCTTCAACACTAAGGAAACTACCACTAAAAGTAAACGGATGCCACCAGTCCTTGAAATAGAAAAAATCAGTGAGCGGACCAAAGAAGGACCCCGGTAGTGAAATCAACAACATTTCCCTTCTTACATTCTTTCTTGCAAAGAACAACACAAGCCACACCGATAAAAATAAAATAGCTAATATTGTGTAAATATATTTTTGATCCATACTGTAACCTTTTAATGTATTTTTTGCATGTAACGTTAGACGGAGCAAAGACTGAGCGAGACAGGCAATTGATTCTTAAAAGTTGGGAGACATAGTAATTCTCCGTTAAAAATACTTTTAAAAAATTAACAAACCGAGTCATCAATTTCTGACTAGGTACTACTTCATATAAAGCTCCATCTTCGCTCTCACAACTTTCTTCATTTCTTCCTGACCTTCACGTCCGAACTTATATGGAGCAACTTCATGTGGATGTTCATCCATATAATCTTTTTCTCCATCGCGGAATGCTTTGCGGATTTCGGTATTGATATGAATAATCGCAACACCGTTATCTATTGAACTCTTAAGATCCTCATCTGTGTTACCACTTGCACCATGAAGCACGAGCGGCACATCAACTGCAGCAGTGATTTCTTTGAGACGATCTATATGAAGCGCGGGTTCTGTTGCGTCGATAAGCATGCCGTGTACATTGCCAATAGCGGGAGCAAACATATCGATACCTGTTCGAAGTACGAAATCCTTCGCCTGATCAGGTGTTGTAAGGTTAGCTTCAGTTACCCCTTCCGGAAGAGCCGCATTAAGTGATGATGATTGTCCTATGTAGCCAAGTTCAGCTTCTACAAGCACACGCTTACCCGTCTTTTCTTCATAGTTACGAACAAAGTCAACACATGACTTAACAAGTGCCACGTTCTCTTCATACGGAAGTTTAGCACCGTCAACGATCACGCTGTCGTAACCAGCTTCTACGACCTCTTCCACTTTCTCAAGTGAATATGTATGATCGGCGTTAAGGAAAATTGGAATATCGTACTCTTGATTAAACTCATTTACAATGGTACGGACCATATCGACCCCCATATATTCTCGCTCACCTTCACTTGCACCAATAATAACCGGCTGCTTAAGTTCAGCTGCAACTTCAACAATTGCACGTGCTTGATCGAGATTAGAAATATTAAAGTGAGCAATTGCTTTTCCAGCTTTTTTATACTCGCTAATAATTTCCAGATACCGTTCACTTTGTGGTGTTAATGTCTTCATATCAACACAGTATACCGCAACCCCCTGATATACTAAAAGGCATATGGAACATAAACCACAATTTGACTTTATTGCTATTGGAGATACTGTTATTGATGCATTTATAAGACTTTCTGCTGGACATATTCAAGAGACAGCACATGGTCGCGAACTTTGCATTCCGTATGGAATGAAAGTTCCGTTTGATGAGGTTTATATTCTGCCTGCTGTTGGCAACAGCGCAAATGCGTCTGTTTCTGCATCACGTCTTGGCCTTAAATCAGGTCTTATCACATCTCTAGGAAAGGACACTTACGGTGATGAGTGTCTTGCACATCTTGCCAAAGAAAATGTTGCAACAGATTTTATTAGACAAGAAGAAGGTAAAAAAACAAATTACCACTACGTACTATGGCAAGGAGACGATAGGACTATTCTTATCAAACACGAACAGTTCACCCCTGTGATCCCAGACATAGGTAGCCCAAAATGGCTTTACCTTTCTTCTCTTGGTGGACACACCCTTCCATTTCACCACGAACTAACTGAGTATGTTAAAAAACACCCAGAAGTAAAACTCGCGTTCCAGCCCGGCACTTTTCAACTTGGTTTTGGTAAAGAGATTCTTGAGCTTTACAAAAATACCGAAGTTGTTTGTATGAACAAAGAAGAAGCTGAAGGGCTTCTTTCTCTGGAAAATGCGGAAATAAAAGATCTTCTCAATGGACTCAATAACCTTGGACCAAAAGTAGTAATCGTAACAGACGGGCCGCACGGTGCATATATGAAGTTCGAAAATACATACTTTAGTATGCCTCTTTACCCAGACATTGCGCCTCCGCTTGAACGCACAGGGGCAGGAGATGCATTCTTTTCAACATTCGTAGCGTACATGGCCAAGGGGTATGATGCGGCATACGCAATGAAGCGTGCACCAATCAACAGCATGAATGTCGTGCAACATGTTGGAGCACAAGAGGGACTTCTTGCTGAGGACAAGCTTGAAGCGTTGTTGAAGCAAGCACCAAAAGAATATGAATTAACGATAATGGAATAGAGTATAAAGTGTAGATAAGGCGGAAACTACAAAGAATCGCAAGTGCTGTAAAGCATGTGCGATTTTTTGTCGTCATGAATAAAGTTTCTGCCGTCCTGTATGTATACCTGTATCTTCTTTCTACTGATACGATCGACTACCGACGCTACCCTTATCCTTTATTTGCAATTTATTTTTTACGTATTGCTTTTTAATGTAATATCTCCCTCACCTTAGCGGCAATATGTTTTGAAGAAACACCATATTCGTCGTAAAGTTCACCAACTTTTCCACTTTGACCAAATCGATCCTGTACACCAATTCTTCCGATACGAATTGGGTGATGCTCGGCAAGATATTCTGCAACAGCACTACCTAATCCACCAGCAACCTGATGTTCCTCAACTGTTACAATCGACCGCACATCTTTCACGAATCTAAGAAGAAAACCGACATCCAGTGGCTTCACTTGTGGCATATTTGCAACAACTACACCTATCCCCTCTTTTTCAAGCTCAATAGCAGCCTTGAGTGCCTCATATATAATAGGACCACAGCCAATAATCCCAACCATATGTGTGAATGTGCCTCCGTACTTATGTTGTGGCATATAGAGCACATATCCTTTGCCATGATTCCACGTATAATTCTCTGGAACAATAAGTGGTGTCTTTTCACGCGTAAGCCGTAGGTAAGCAGGCTCTTTTGTTTCTGCAATATGCTCTGTAATCGCTCTCGCTTCAGTTGCATCGCACGGAACAAACACCTGCATATTAGGAATCATACGCATAAGAGCAATATCTTCTATTGCTTGATGTGTTGCACCATCAGGTCCGACAGAGAGTCCAGTATGAGCACCAATTACTTTAACCGGAACATCATTATACGCAATCGTCGTTCTGATTTGCTCCCAGTTTCTTCCAGGAGAAAAAGCAGCATAACTCGACATGAACGCTGTGTACCCCATAGCTGCCATTCCTGATGCTAGTCCAGAAAGTGCTTGTTCAGTGATACCGACTTCGAAGAACCGCTTAGGGAATTTAGCTCTAAATCCATCCATCTTCACACTCTCTGTAAGATCAGCACAAAGAGCGACAATCTTATCATTCTTTTCCCCTGCAGCAATGAGGCCTTCTCCGAAGCCCTCTCGTGTTGCTTTTTCTTCTTCTTGTATTGTAAATAATGTTTTTCGTAACATATTATGGTATCGTTATATTTTGAAATCTGATCTCTAAATTCTTTTTATAATTCTCCATACTTAATCTTCCCACGTAGGCTTCTGAGTTCCTTGAGTGCTGCCCTACCTTCCTCAATATTTGGAGCCTTTCCGTGCCATCTATAATCACCCTCAAATGCTGTCACTCCTTTCCCAGGAATAGTATGAGCAATGAGCACCGTTGGCCTATCAAGGCTACTCTTAGCCGAACCAACTGCATGTACAATGTCCCTAAAATCGTGACCATCAACATCAATAACATGAAAGTTAAATGCCTCCATCTTTGCTCGCAATGACTCAAGTGGAAGGACATCTTCTGTGTACCCATCGATCTGAATAGTATTACG
Source organism: uncultured Candidatus Saccharibacteria bacterium (assembly GCA_964491805.1). Taxonomy (GTDB): domain Bacteria; phylum Patescibacteriota; class Minisyncoccia; order Phycocordibacterales; family UBA5272; genus UBA11704. The sequence continues at coordinate 107,249 of CAZBGU010000001.1, read as the reverse complement.
ATCAATAATAGGAATCACCTTGGTTAACTTATATTTATTCAGAAGAAGAAGAGACTCCCATACTTGACCCTCGTTGATCTCACCATCCCCCATACAACAATAAAAATAACGATCAGGTTTGTGCTCTTCGAGTCTATCCATAAGTGCCATGCCTATAGCCTGTGAAAGACCTGACCCAAGCGGACCAGAAGATGTCTCAATACCAGGAAGAGAAGACCGATGTGGATGACCCTGGAGCCGTGAACCAAAACGTCTAAGAGTCTTAAGCTCTGATACAGAAAAATACCCCGCATGCGCCATCGATGCATACAAGACAGGTGCGATATGTCCATTAGAAAGAATAAGTCTGTCCCGTTCAATCCACTCCGGATGACGTGGATTATGCTTCATAATCCTAAAATAAAGCGCTGTAAAAATATCTGCCATTCCGAGAGATCCTGCGGTATGGCCACTGCCCGCCTCTGTCAACATTTTAATAATACTTTCTCTAATATCCTCGGCACGAAGTGTTAGTGCTTGTACCTCTACATCTGTTAGTGAGTGCATATAGATAGTATATAAGGTTTAACATCTGACACCTAGTGGACAGATGAAGATGAAAAGAATGGGCGTCACAGATTCTATTTACCCAAAATTATGTTCTAGCTTCTCAAATATTTTTCTTACATCTTTTGCGGTCGAGTCTCGCTTCATAAGATATGAACCAACGACAGCACAAGATGCTCCTCTGTTATAAACTTTCAAGATAGTTTCATTATTCATACTTCCGTCAACCTGAATCTCACACCGTCTGAATGTGTCATGAAGGTACTGCACCCGAGAAAGAACTTCGTCATCAAAGGGCTGTCCTTGTGCACCAATCTTTCGAATACCCATCATTTGGATAAAGATCTTAGAGTACTTTGACTCGACAAATCTCACACGTTGCACAAAATCATGAATATCATAATCATTAGAGACTGACAGTCCAAGAAATACATTATGCTCTTTTGCTATTGAGATCGCTTCATCCAGATCCTGAACTGTGAAATAATCAATATGAAGTATAACTCTCTCCGCATTAAGCAACAGCACACGTGAAAAATACTTACGCCAATCATGCACCATGAGGTCAAACTCATACGAGAAACCGTGTGTAAGTTCTTTCTCTCTGTATGGCATCCACGTTTTTTCTAGACCAAACACCCCGTCACAGATATCTATCTGCACACGCTCACACAACCCCTCAAGTAAAAACAGCTTATGAATGAGTTGTTCAAAACTCTCAGGAAAGATTGCAGGCGTAATAATCATAACGTCTGTTTATTTTAAATACTTCTGATATATAGAAACATATGCCACGCTATCATCACAGTTTTCACTTACATCACCAACGCATTCGATTGATGATCCAGGTATTAATGGCACAAAAATAACTGCTAAAAGTACAAGCGCAAGTATAACCCATGAAGATTTTGTATTCATATACCTCCAAGTATAAAGAATCCTATGGTAACGGCTAGTACTTTGTCCACTTTGTATATAGATTTATGTAGTTATCGTTACACTTCATGTAATATCCACCCGTGCCATCAGGATAATTATTACAATCAGATGGGTTTGGTTTTGGCACAATAGGAACAAAGATAAACGAAAAGGCAATGATTGCAAGTGCGCTCCAAAAAATTTTTTCTCCGGGTGTCATATCAAATTTGATACTATGTTAGCTACCTCACTGTAATCTAATAATATAATTTAGTATATCACTTTCCTCTCAAAACTTTCCTTTTGTTTGTCTCGCCAATATAATCTCGACCGACTAGTTTATGTACATGAGCAAGCTCTTTTATAGTAAAGCTAGATATAATCTTTTCTAAATCGTCAATACCCGGTAAATCCTGTTCATCGATAATGTTATCTCTAAATTGTCGAAGCATCTTTTGTACCACTTCATTACTTTTACATTCATCAATAATTTCACTCCTTGAGATATCTCCAGTAGCCAGATACTCAGTAAGGAGAGCTTGATACACCTCCCCTTCAGAAACTTTCGTCTCGTTAGAAAGCTCGTGCACAAATAGCATGAGTGCATATCTTTCTCGTAAGTAACCAGCAAAGCGGCTTACCAGCTTTTGTCTATCGCTGTAACCTTCGTTTTCATGATAACGAGACAACTCTCCTGTCCTTGCTAAGTACTCTGAAAAAACAGCATCAGCGATAACTTCAGTTAGTCCCTCATTGATAACACGGAACTCACCTCCCTCCCTTTGTCCAACATTTTTCGAAACACCTGAAAGTTCTACCGCTGCTCCTGTGGTTGTGTCGATAGTCTGTACCGTCGAAATTGAGTGAAGCATTTCGTGAATCAGTAGTTTTATAATAAAAAAATCGCCAAGACTACCTAACGTGCCATCATTGTTAACTATTTCTCTTGCCAAAAAAACAATACTACCATGGAGAGAATACGCCTGTGGTGGCTCATTTTGCGAAACAAAGCGCTCCCCATAATGTTTGAGGTTTATGTCGTCAGAGTATTTTACAATGATATGCGGATATACACGATGCCTAAACTGTTCTTTCGTTTCTTCTGCTTTGGCAATGCCACGAGTTCGTGAATATAACCCAAAGAGAATATCAATAATTGTGTTTATGTCTATTTTTTGTATAGTCTCTTGTACCGACCTTATTGATGGTTCGACAAGAGCTTGCTCTTTTTCCAACTGATCAGGATGAAGTCCGGCGTCTGAAAAAGGAGAGTGTTCCATACCTGACCTACTTCACTGTCTCTTCGATCTGAATAATTCTATCTGCATGTCGCTCTTCGTGTGAGAATGGTGTACTCATAAAAAGATCAAGTGCTTCCTTTGCTTTATCAAACGTAACAAAACGTCCACCAAACGAAATCACATTTGCGTCATTATGTAGCCTTCCAAGCTTAACAAGCTCCAGGTCACCACCAGCATAAACGATTGCACGTACATGTCGGAAACGATTGGCAACTATTGCCTCACCTTGTCCTGACCCGCCGAATATTACCGCTATCGATGGTTCGTGCATTGTATCTTGCTGTACATGACGCGCAGCGTCAGCCATATATGACGGATAGTCATCACCTTCTACAAGAGTACGTGCACCAAGATCAACAACCTCTTCCCCTTTTTCTACTAAATATTGCTTAATTTCTTCCTTTAATGGAAAACCTGCGTGATCTGTTGCGAGATAAATTTTCATATATCACATAGTATACAACCTCTTTATGTCTTTAGAAAAGAATACACGTGACACCTTGGGTTGCTACGCGTATTCTTTTCTATCGAACGTGATACAGACAGAGAACAAAACTACTTTACAATAGCTCTTCCTGCCTTTGCCACATGATCGACAAGCGTATGTGTATACCCCATCTCGTTATCATACCACGCAAGCACTTTTACTAAGTTACCTCCCACAACACGAGTCATTGAGAGATCAGCAATAGATGCGTATGGCAAACCAATGATATCGCTCGAGACCAACTGCTCCTCAGTTGCTTGGAAAATGTCCCCCCAGTGGTCAGACATCGAGGCATCCTTTAATGCTGTATTAACCTCTTCTACTGTGGTTGGTCTCTTTGTAATAAAAGTAATATCAGCAATCGATCCAGCAGGTGTTGGTACACGAATAGAAACACCATCGAACAACCCTTCAAGTGAAGGGAATGCTTTTGTAACCGCAATAGCAGCACCAGTAGATGACGGCACAATATTCTGCGCAGCAGCACGACCTTCACGAAAGTCCTTCTTGTTAGGACCGTCGACAATTCCTTGTGACGCAGTGTATGAGTGCACGGTGTTAAGAATAGCTTTCTCGATACCAATAGCAGCGTCAAGAATAGCAATAACAGGAGATGATGCGTTAGTTGTACATGAAGCATTCGAAGTCACCGCACATGTACCGAACTTCTCTTCATTAACACCAAGAAGAATTGTCTCACCGTGCACAGACTCATCTTCTCCTTTCTTTGCTGGAGCTGAGATAACAACCGCCTTAGCTCCACCCTTTAAGTGAGCTGATGCTTTATCATACGCAACAAAGAGTCCTGTAGACTCAACCACAATATCAACAGAGTTAGCTCCCCATGGAATAAGTGCAGGATCTTTTTCCTGCATAACCTTCACCCGCATTTCTCGTCCGTCATCACTCTCAATCACAAGATACTGTTCTTTTGTATCCTCATGTATCTCAGCATGTACATCAAAGTGAGACACACGATATACAGTGTCATACTGCAACAAGTACGCAAGATTGTGGACATCACCTAAATCATTAATAGCAACCACCTCCATATCATCACGCTCAAAAGCAACTTTGAAGAAAGCTCTCCCGATACGTCCAAAACCATTAATACCAACGCGAATTTTTTTATCCATATAGACACAGTATATAGGCAGTATGTGTCAGAAACTAGTTGATAACTTATCTTCATAATACGTGTAACAGGCAAACTACATTCAAAAACCACACCTCGGGTACTCTGTACACCTTGTTAAGAGAAATGAAGGTATGTACGTAGTGTTATCTGCAAGTTTTTGTCAATGTTGCCCAGCTCCTTACATTTGCTACTATACTATCTATATGAATGACATTATTATTTCCAACCTTTCAAAGTCGTACGGGAAAGACAAAAAACTCGTGCACGTAGTCAAAGACCTCTCCCTTACAATTTCAAAAGGCACTGTATTTGGGTTCATAGGACCTAACGGCGCAGGAAAAACATCAACAATCAAAATGCTTGTTGGACTTTCCCAGCCAACACACGGAACCATAACAGTATCAGGAGGTTCTCCCTCTGATATAGCAACACATAAGAAAATTGGATTCATGCCTGAGTCCCCTCTTTTTTATCAGTATCTAACAGGAGAAGAATTCCTCGATTTTGTCGCGACACTATTCAAACTTAAGAACAAACATGAAGCAATCACAAAAATGCTCCATGAAGTTAATCTCACGCATGCACGTCACAAGCGCATAAGGACGTATTCGAAGGGTATGCTCCAGCGACTTGGTCTCGCCCAAGCACTAATCAATGATCCAGATATTCTTTTTCTCGACGAACCACTCGATGGACTTGATCCACTTGGACGAGCAGAGGTTAAAAAGATTATTCTTGGTCGCAAAAATGAAGGCAAGACTATCTTTATCAATACACACATTCTTGGTGATGTTGCAGAAATCTGCGACACCGTGGGCATCATTGATAACGGGGAGCTCTTACGTGTCGACACACCAAAAAGTATCAGCAATGGGTACCGTGATTTAGAAGACGCCTTTGTTCATATCATAGAAAAACGAAGACAAGAGTCGAAGACTACAAACTAATCCTATCAAGACCTTCCATGAACAATACTATTTTTACAATTGCAAAAAATACCGCACGAGAAACTGCTCGGGATAGAATACTTCTCTCAGCTCTCATAGTCATTCTTGCAATCATCCTCTTTTCCCTTTTTGTTGCATCGATATCACTTGATCAAAGCACTCGCATGATCGTAGACTTTGGCATTACTGCAATCTACACACTTCAAATGTTTGTCGCTATATTTATAGGATCAATGCTTATCTACAAAGAGATCGAGAGGCGAACATTTTTTCTACTGCTACCAAAACCAATTAATCGCACCGAAGTCGTCATTGGTAAATGTCTCGGACTTACGGCGACAACAATCCTTGTAACACTACTCTCAACTGCGGTACTCTACGGCGTACTCTATATACAAAGTGGACACTTTTATTTCCAACCAATTCTTCTCTCTGTATTCCTTAGTACTCTTGAAGCTATTATCCTTATTCTTATTTCTATCCTTTTCTCAGGAATCACCTCCCCTATTCTTGCGGCGGTATTCACTATTGCCATATATTTTGTTGGCCACGCAGGAGAGATATTCCGTTTTATCTTCATGACAACAAAGTCAACGACTGTTGAACTCCTTACGCAATTCGTATACTATGTCTTTCCGAATCTTGAAAAATTCAATATTAGAAATGATATTGTTTATGGAACAACACCATCATTCTCCGCGATACTTATAGCAACACTCTATGCTATCGCTTACGCATCACTCCTGCTCATCATTACTCAGATAACTTTCAAAAAGAGAGACTTCTAACCGTTGACATTCTCACCATGAACTCTACAACTCCAACAAGACCACACGCAGCACTTACAGGCGTGCTCATACTTTCACTTATTGGAGTCATTACCTTCATTCAAGTTAGTCATGATCGTCTTGGTCCGCCATTCACAACAAAACTCAAACTCGCGAAGCGTAACCTGCTACCACCACAGATCCTTCCCTATATCTCTTTTGGTTTTAACAATATTCTGTCGGATATGTACTGGATCCGTGCCATCCAAGATTTCGTAGCATGGAATGGAAAGGAAAGTTTTTATATAAGTTACTTCAAAAATATCACAACACTCGATCCGCGATTTGAATATCCATATCTCTTTGCTATCCTTGCAATTCCACAAAATAAAAACGTCTCCACCTTAGATGACATTGCAAAGATTTCAAAAAACGGTATTCAATCAATCCGAGATGGGTGGCAAATCCCTTTTTATCTTGGAACACAGTACTATCTTTTTACACGAAACTATGAACCAGCAGAATCATACCTTGCCATTGCGTCGACCAAGAAGAGCGCCCCTGACGGAGTCTATCTTGTATATTCAACCATCGCAGGAAGGAACAGTCCTAAGCCAATACGTAGTGATGAAGATGCACGTATAGCTCGCAGTCTACTCAAGGTAATCTATAACTCTACAGACAATGAAACCACAAAGAAAATTGTTGCGAAAGGGTTACAAGAGGACCTTATTTACAGCATGATAGAAAAAGGCATCCTTGCTTATAAAGAAAAAAATAGGAAATATCCACAATCAATCGAAGATATGGAAGCTTCGCACTTCATACGTCTGCCAGAGGAATTCAAAGAAGTCTTCACGATAACAATTGACCAGAAAAACGGCAGCTTCAAAGTGCTCGAGAGGTAGTAACTAAGAGGGCAAACTTTTATTGAAATTACATTTCATTACATTACTGATCATGTGCACCAATGATCCATACGATCTAAGACTAGATGCCAATTTCTCGCTATTGACCCAACTATACTACAAAATCCGCAAGCACTTGCTTGCGGATTTTGTATGTGGCGGGCCCACGAGGAATCGGCCACCTCGTCTCGTTTCTCGCTTCGCTCGAAACAGGAGACTCCTCGGCCCCCATTCGATTCCCCACACACACGACGCAGGTCATGTGCTGTGGGCCCGCATATGTAAAATACCAGACTTGAAGTCTGGTATTTTACATATGCGGGCATCCTCGATTTAGAACCTTTTGATGATAAGACCTGTAAGGTTATTTTTAACATTTTAATTTTTCTAAAACGACGCTCCTCGAGTGGCTATAAAAAGTGACAAAAGTGACAGTACTTTAGTATCTAATTAAGAACCTCTTTACACTTTACTTTTATGTTGTACTTTGACATTTTATACTTGATACTGCTATGCTAAAGAAGTGGAGGTTATAGGATTCAGTATTAGATTAAGATAAACAAGTTTACAAATGACAAAATTAACAACTAATTTTTTCATTGTAGCTTATGCTAAAACTAAACTGGTCCACTGTCCAAAAAACAGTTAACAACCTTATTCCTCAGGATGTAAATCCTCGTGTCATTACCGACAAGCAAATGTCGGATCTTACAAGAAGTCTAAAGAAATTCAATCTAGTAGAAGTCCCTGCTATTGATTTAGATGGAAAAATACTAGCAGGTCATCAACGTATTAAAGCATTACAACTTCTTAGTCGTGGTGGAGAATTAATTGACGTTCGTGTACCTAACCGCAAACTAACAGAAAAAGAATCTAAAGAGTATCTAATCGCCTCTAACAAACTTGGTGGTGACTGGGATTTTGAGTTACTAAAGTCCTTTGATGTTGAAACCCTCTCCTTCGCAGGGTTCAATGATATTGAACTTAGCGAAATGTTAGACGAAGAAAAAGACGTTGTCGATGATGATTTTAACGTCGAAGAAGAACTTAAGAAGATAAAGAAACCAAAGACTAAGCTTGGCGACATTATTCACCTCGGTAATCATAAAGTTATCTGTGGAGATTCTACTGATCCTAATGTTTTAAAAAGACTACTTGGTAAAGAGAAAGTGTCAATGATTTACTCTGATCCCGTGTACAACATAAACATTAACTATGACGGTGGAATTGGTGGTAAAAAAGACTACGGAGGAAATGTTAACGATACTCGTACTTTTGATGAATATAAAACATTTCTAAAAAAGAGCATGGAATGTGCTTTATCGGTATCAAACAAAGACACTCATGTATTCTATTGGTGTGACCAAGTTTACATTGGAGTAGTACAAGAACTATATCGTTCCCTTGGGATTAATAATAAACGTGTATGCTTATGGATAAAAAATTCACAGAACCCTGTTCCTAAAGTTGCTTTTAATAAAGCATACGAACCTGTGGTATATGGTACTCGAGGTAAACCATATCTTACAGAATCGGTAACTAGTCTTAACGAAGTCATGAATAAGGAAGTAGGCACTGGAAATCAGTTATTTGATGACATAAATGATATTTGGATGGAAAAAAGATTATCATCAAAAGATTATGAACATGCAACATCAAAACCTCCACAACTTCATGAGAAAGCAATCAAAAGATGTACCAAGATAAATGATATTATTCTAGATAGCTTCCTTGGATCAGGTAGTAGCATTTTATGTGCTGAAGCCCTTGGTCGGAAGGTATACGGCTGTGAGTTAGAGCCAGCATTTTGTGATTTAATTTCGCTCCGCTATTTTAGGCTGACAGGCAGAAAACCAGTAGTTGAACATTTATGAAGAAGCATAGAGTAAAGACAAAGTTCCTTGAGGAGCTTATGAAAACTCCTATCATCCAACATGCCTGCGAGAAAGTTGGAATATCAAGAAATACATACTACAGGTGGTTAGATGAAGATATTGATTTTTCTTTAGCAGTAAAAGAGTGTCTTGATAACGGAATTGATTTTGTTAATGATCATGCCGAAAGTAATATCTTAAATGGAATCAAAAAAGGAGAAATGAGAGCTACTACCTATTGGTTAAGTCATAGACACAGAGAGTATAGGAAACCATTCATCATTAGAAGAGAAGTAAACCTACTCGAAGAAGAACATAAACTAGAAATGTTGAAAGCTGAAAAAGAAGTAGATAAGTGGATTGAAGGTTGGGTGCAGGACAAAAAGAAGGAAACAAAACCTACTTCAAATACCTAGGAAATACTCTTTGAAACTTCTCAGTTTCTTTAAGCATCCATTCAAAATATTCTTCCCACTTTTCGGTCTGCTCAAAGTTACCAGATCTAGAGACTTTTATTCTACTAGCTTTCTTTTCTTGTAACTCCATCCATTCAACTTGTTCTCCTAACTCATTCTCGATTTCATCTTTATGATCTGCTAGTTGTTTATATAATTCCTTGTTATCTGGAACATATAACTCTGTACCAAAAAGATTTTCTCTTGAGTTTATCGTAAGAGAAATATATGCACCACTATTACCAATACTTATATTAGTCCAATGCTTTGGATATGTTTTCTGTAACCTTATTTTCGGGTAACTTTGTTTTGCATAATCTTTAAGTAAGTTCCAAAATTCTAACTGCTTAACTTTAGTGTCTGTAAGTTCAGCTATATCAGTGGAATTTCTTACTGCTTTAGTCCAGTCATTTGGTTTTGATATTACTTCAAATTTTGGAGCAAAGGCTGAATCTCCAATTTGCCATAATTCAATTCGTATTAAATAAAATTCTATATCTTCATCAGTATGTTCATTTAACCAGTCTATCGCTTGTCGATGTTCTTCTCTAACATCTTTAACTGTCCACACTATTACTTTCGCATCATATCCTGAAGCGTACGTAACAAGTTTACCTAAATGATCATGGTTGGTTACTTCGAGTTGATTTTCAATAATTATTTTATGACCAGTATTTTCTTCTTCGGCTAGAATGTCTACATTAAAACTTCCTACGCTTGCTTCTGTTTGTATTAGTTTAATATCAAAACCAATTTCATCACCAAGAAGTCTTAAGTTTTCTTCCAGAGCTAACCACTTAGTGAAATCATTAGCTTCATGTTTCCAGGCTTCTCTTAATTCAACTTTCTTTAACGTACCTAATTTATTTTCGTTATACATATTTTTTTGACTGGTTTTTTAAGACACAAAAAGCCCACCACGTGAGTGACAGCTTGCGCCATCCATATCCGTTTCCAGATACGACCAGTCAAGGTAAATCCCACATGATGGGTTGTTTATCCTCGACTGGTTTTTTCACCATACCTCTAGGTCTAGGAACTAAAGGGTTAGGCTACTGCAAATTTTTCTTCTTAATACTCTTGTATTAATTGATCTATTATATCGCATAAAAGGTCTTTTGCTAAGGCATTTTTATAGACAAATAAATCTCTCACAATGTCGCCTTTTTTAGTTCTGCATAGACTATGCAGGGTTTTTGGTTCTGTCATTAATATAATATGGAACAACAACAAACATTTGGGCTTATGGGTAATATGACGGCTTTACCAGTTCAAAAAATGAAGTACGTTTTGTATAGTAGAAAAAGTACTGAATCAGAAGAAAGACAAATCTTATCTATTGATTCTCAAATTAAAGAAATGCTTAGATTAGCAGAAAGAGAAGGTCTTGAAATAGTAGATATTAGACGAGAATCTCATTCTGCTAAAGATTCAGGACAACGACCAGTTTTTAAAGAAATACTAGAAGATATTAAAAGAGGAAGGTTTAATGGAATCTTAGCATGGGACGCTTCAAGAATTAGTAGAAATGCAGGTGACTTAGGTTCAATAGTAGATCTTATGGATCAACAATTACTTTTTCAAATACGAACATATGGACAAACATTTAGTAATTCACCTAATGAAAAGTTTTTACTAATGATTTTATGTTCTCAAGCAAAACTAGAGAATGATAACAAAAGTGTAAATGTAAAACGAGGATTAAGAACAAGAGTAGAGATGGGTTTATGGCCATGCCCAGCCCCTACTGGATATTTAAAAGAAAATAGAATGGACAGAAAATGTCAGACGTATATTGATCCAGATAGAGGTCACATTATCAAGGAAATGTTTGAAAAGATTGCTTATGATAAATGGAGTTGCTTAAAGGTTTACCACTGGCTTAAATTCGATCTTAATTTTAGAACTTCATACGGAAAGAAACACCTTAGTTTAGGAAACATTAATTTACTTTTAAAGAATACTTTTTACTATGGAGAATTTGAGTATCCAAGAAAAAGTGGTAACTGGTATAAAGGTAGTCATAAACCACTCATTACCAAAGAACTCTATGATCAGGTGCAATCTCAATTAACAAGACAAGTTACAAGAACAGAATTTAATAACAGAGAATTTGCTTTTACTAAATTAATGACTTGTGGGCTATGTGGTTCTGGTATTACAGCCGATGAAAAGATAAAGAAACAACAAAATGGAAATGTTCATCGTTACGTATATTATGCATGTACAAAGTCGAAAGATAAGAACTGTAAATGTGGTTATACCAACGAAGATGAACTCATAAAACAGTTCCAAGAATTACTAGACAAAATTGACCTAGATGAGATAGGAATGAAAGAAAAGATACGAACTGAAGTTGAGAGAATTAAGAGCTTCCAAAGGAGCGTTTTAGGAGATACAAAGCAAATTAAGATTAAGGACGTAGATATTCGTAACTACGCTAAATATATTCTTAAAGAAGGAAGTGATATAGAAAAGAGAGAACTACTAGGATGTTTTAAAAGTAAGATTCTTTTAAAGAACAAAGTAATTACTTTAGGTTAATCTACCATTCAAACATATCTACAACATCTTCAATTGCACCCTTAATACGATCTATAATTCCTTGTCTTTCTAAAATCTTTGGTGCTTCAGGTAACAAATCAACAATCTCTTGCCCAGAAGGCAATCTCTCTGTATACAAATATTCACCAACCAATTTTTCAATTTTCTCTACCGAGATATTTTCAGAAATAGCAATCTCTTTTAACTTTTCAGATCTTTCACTTGTCCAGAAATCTGCGAAAGCTTTTTCAACATCCCCACCCTCAACAATCTTTGGCAAATTCTCTTCGATAAACTTCTTGATAAGATCCTTCTTCTTTCTTAACTGAACATCTCTATCAAATAGACGTAAGATTTCTTCTGTCTTCTTTTCTCGAACAGTATCAGAAGTAATATTCTTAAGCCCTGCAATTAAATGAATAATATAATCAAAGTTAATAACGTCTCTAACGGTTAATTCAATTTCAAAATCAATCTGATCCAATATAGATTCTGCCTCACTTTCGTAGTTCTTACGTTCTTCATAAATATCCAAATACTTACTTTGATAGTCATAAAACTCTTGTTCTGAAATCCCAAGATCGCTAAAAGAAAATTCTGCAAATGTTTCGAGTGAAGATTTAATACGAAGTAGGTCACGGAATGTTTTTACAAATCCTGCTTTTTCTTCTTCACCTTGTAACAAATCAATAGATTCAAGTGTTGGCACTTTTTCCTTCAATTCTGTTAACTTATTTTCAAACTCTTTCTTCTGGTCTTCATATGGCTTCTTAAATACAACTTCTTTTGCATTTTCATCACCAAAGAGTGCAAGAGCTTTATCTGTTGCTTCTTTCAAGTTTCTAAATGAAACAATGTTACCATGTGGCTTGTCAGAATTAAGTAATCTATTTGTTCTTGAATACGCTTGTATAAGTCCGTGGTAACGTAAATTCTTATCTACATACAAAGTATTTAACAATGGACTATCAAAACCAGTCAAGAACATGTTGACCACAAGAACGAGGTCTACTTCCTTACTCTTAATTCTCTTTTGCAAATCTTTGTAATAATCATAGAATCTGTCAGTAGAAAAGTTTGTAGAAAATTCTTTATTATAATCTTTGATACATTCTTCCAAAAACTCTCTCGAGTGTTGATTAACTGTAGACCCTTCACCGAATACATCGACATCTAGAATATCTGAACTCTCGTCTTCATTTGCTTGATATGTGAAAATAGTAGCAATTTTAAAATCTTCTGACTTCTTATCTTTTAAAAGAGTGTAATACTTCTTAAGTACTTCAACCGAAGACACAGCGAATACAGCATTGAACTTTCCCTGCTTTGTCTTTCTCTTCCAATCTGCAAGTACATAGTCAGTAATCTTATTAAGACGATCAGAACTTTCAAGAACTTCTTTTGTATCTATTCCTGTAACTAATGTTTCAGCAAAAATATCAGCGTCCAATGTATCTGGACTTTTCTGTGTATATTTACCAACATACTCAACAGCAAAACCAAGTACGTTATTATCAGATATAGCATTAGTGATAATGTACTTATGGAGACATTCACTGAACACATCTGCCGTGGTTACTCCTCCCACATTATTTTCTGCAAAGATTGGTGTACCAGTAAAACCAAATAATTGAGCCCTCTTAAAGAATGCTTTAATGCGAGCATGTGTCTGTCCGAACTGACTTCTATGACATTCATCAAATATCACTACAACCTTCTCATTTGCTAGATATTCAAACTGTTGTAAGTAATTATCTCTACCAATCGCAATATCAAGTTTTTGAATAGTAGTTACAATTAACTTTCTATTTGTATCTTTAAGTTGATTTACCAAACTAATTGTATTATCTGTTCCGTCTACCGAACCATCAGAGAATGAGTTGAATTCTTTTGTTGTTTGAATATCTAAATCTTTTCTATCTACCACAAAAAGCACTTTCTTAACTTCTGGTATTTGTGAAAGTATCTGACTTGCTTTAAATGAAGTAAGTGTCTTTCCTGATCCTGTTGTGTGCCATATATAACCATTCTTGTCTGACTCTCTTACTCGTTCCTCAATTGCTTTTACAGCATAGTACTGATACGGACGAAGTGTCATCGGTATTTGTTTAGCTTCAGCAAGAACAATATACTCAGCAATCATTTCTGATACTGTACATTTCTCAAGAAAAGCACTTGCGAACTCATCTAGATTTGATATCTTTCTATTTTCTTTATCAGTCCAGTAAAAAGTCTGTTCGAATGATTGCTTTGGATTATTAGAAAAGTATTTTGTATTTACTCCATTAGAAATAACGAAGATTTGTATATATTCAAAGAGCGTTCCAGTAAACGAATGTTTGTGATATCTTTGTATCTGATTAAAAGCTTCTTTCATTTCTATACCACGACGCTTGAGCTCAACCTGGACAAGAGGAAGACCATTAATAAGGAGGGTTACATCGTAGCGGTTTTCATATTTACCAATTTGAGTAACTTGGTGGGTTACTTGATACTCATTCTGACACCACATATCCATATTAAAGAAACGTATATAAAAAGTACTTTCGTCATCTCGTGTTAATACAAATCGGTCACGTAGTGTCTTTGCTTTCTGGAACCTGTCACCCTTATTTAAATGATTTAGTATTTTTGTAAACTCAGAATCTGAAAAAGTTATTTTATTAAACTTCTCAAGTTGAACTTTTAAATTCTGTTGTAATGAATCTTTATCTGCAATTGTGACAACAGAAAATCCTAACCCTTTTAGTTGTTCAATCAAAGTTTCTTCAAGTTGTTGTTCGGATTGTGTTGTCATATTTTTTTAAATTAAATACCCAGTTTGTTAAAGAATATAGAGTTTCTTAATTCAGCATCTTTTAGCAACTGATCCCAACTTATAAATTCAACATAAAGATTATATTTAGTGTGCCACTTAAACCATTTTTGATTATCTGGCAAAGGTTTAAAATCATTTTTCTCAAGCCACTTTTCTACTTTTGAAGTTTTATCAGCGATTATATATGCATAATAAGGGGTATTTTCTCCAACATTGATTGGACGATTTTCTGGTGTTTTAAATTTACCCTCTCTTATTGCTTCAACGTAGCCAACAACCTGATCATAAGGATCTTCATCTGAAGACTTATTGGTAAAATCATCCCTCATTGGTCTTTTAAATTCAAAAATTGTAATTGGATTACTAGGCTCATCTCCTCCTCTGAAAGCAATTCTATGATCAAAAGCAAGAATATCAGGTCTTTGTTTAACTTCTTCACTTAAAGGCATATCTGATCTTAAGTACTCAACGAAGTTTAATCTTTCATCTAAAATCCAAAGATTATGCTCATCAAAAGAAACTCTATCGGAGTCATTTTTTGTTGGGAAAATTATACTATGTAACAATTCTTCCTTTTCGTGTTTTTTGCTATCATCATCAATATTTAAAGCACGTTTAAAAACATCTAAGAAAACCCTTCTAAGAGAAATATAATGGGCTAGCTCACTTTTTTTAATAGTATTAATAGCGGAAAAAACAGACTCGATTTTTATAGGTATGTCTTTATCAAAGTCTTTTAAGATTTTACTTATCTCAATTTTTGCAACCTTTTCTTTTTTGTAACTAATTTTATGTACAGCTGAATCAATCTCTTCATTTGTTGGATTCATTGGTATTTCATTCCAATTTATATCCTGTTTCAGATCTTTATACCAAGGATGTTCTTCTAAAAAGGTGTCTACTTTTTGAATTTTCTTTTCTCTTCTGCTACCTAACTCATTTGAAAATTTCTCCTCAATAAGACTTACACATTTTTCTTCAATATCACAACGAGAGAATGGATGGAATAATTCTTTATCTTTTTCAAACAAAAAACTTTCTCTTTCTACTGTTACTGTTCTGTCTAAATAAGAACCTAAAAGGTACGCCTTAATAATAAAATTGTTTTTGATATCTTTACCCTCTGTTTGTTCACAAAACTCATCCTGAAATTCAGGAATATAGTCATGTAAAGATGTGTCTATAACCTCTCTCTTATCTGCTGTAAAGATAATTTTACTATTTTGGTTTCCTGGAGAAAATACTTTAAATATTTTAAGAGTAAACTTTTCTTGAACTTGAAGATTAAACAAATCGAAAGAGACCTCCTCTAAGGGAACAATTTCTTGGGAATTCTTTGCGAGATTGTTTAATATAATACTTTTTCCGTCTTCGTCCTCAAGAGTAATGATAGGTGGTGTGTAACCATCTGTAATAAAATAAACAAGTATCTTTTCTAAAAGGGTTTTTGCTATTGTTTCAAGCTCTTTAGGGTAAGACCCTTTCATGCTTAAATCAATCAGAGAAACAGTGGTTTTAATATCCTCTTTATCACCCAAAGAAATAACTTCCACATTTTCAGACCCCTTACGAATAATCTCATCTTCATTACCAAAACTAAAAGTTCTTTTTTTGTATAAGCCTCCTTCTTTAAAAATAGATTCTATTTTTACATCATTAAAATATTTCTTATACATAAAACGACCAAACCCTTTTCCTCCGCGTGATTGTTTTTGTGGACTATAGAAAGTGTCGAATGAATTTCTGTTGTCTTCATTAAAACCTATACCATTATCTATAATATCTATACCAATCACATCGGGTTTTGATCGATCAACTCCTTCAAATAAAGAAGGTCTGGAATCTCGCCTAAATAATACACGGATCTTCCCATCAGCAATCTTCCTGTCATCAATTGAGTCAATTGAATTTACCACGGCTTCAACCAACGGAGTAAAAAGATTACTTCTTACCCCGTGATTCTTAACTACCCCCGTTACATTTATGTGGCTCATGTTTTATTTATTCAAATGCTCTTTTTAACCTTACTCTAGCCAAGAATATTTGCTTATTATTTTGATTCTATCACACTTTCTGATCTTCTTCTTTATATAACATAAAGACCAAATTCTCTATCAAATTAAAGTGATTGTTCTTGTTTGTCAAACAAAGAGACCTCCTCAACACTTATTACAGGACTCAGCTCATCGATTCTTTTTTTATTAGTTAAGCTATATGAGTTCAATTTATTTTTCAACTTTGTAGTAAGCCAATCGGAATTCCATATGACAACAGAATTATCAACCACTTTATTACATAAACTTTCTGAATACTCATAACCGTTACCAAGTTTAAGAGTAATTCTTTGCAACCAAAGTTGCATAATACCTGTGTTTGGTAACTTTTTAAACTTATTAAGTATTTTTTTAATTATTGGTGCTTTTTCACTTTTTGGCAGAAAATCAATTAACTTACTAAGAATTGCTGTTGCTTCAGGGTATGATCTTGGATTTTTATAGGCAATATCAGTAATAATACTTATTAATACTTTTATATTATTTTTTAAATCTTTTTTTGGCAAAGCTGTTACTTTGCCATGAAAATCTTTTAACAATATGGTGACCGTTCCAGAATTAGGAAATTTTTGTGCAACTAGTGAAATAGCATAAAGCTCATTTTGTAAATCAACGTATTTATTTCCGTTCTCTATCCAATATAATTTATCTGACTTTATTGAGGAGTGAACTACATTGTTCATACCATTTGTCTTTGCTGAGTTTATTTTCATTCCAAGATCGTTAAGCGTATCTGTTAAATCCTTAATAATCTTCTCAGCAATTTGTGGATTATTTGTAAAAATTCTATAGTCATCTCTATATCTAATAATCTTATAATCAGTCTTTTTAAAACCAGATATTTTTTCACTAAGAAGACTATCTACATAACATAAAATTATTTCAGCTAAAAAATCCATAAGTACACTACCTTGTGGAATACCATTTGTTTGACCATTAGACATTGACCTCAAAATAGTATCAATCTTATTTCCTAACAAGTTATTACCACGAGATCTTTTTGCCACCTCTTTAGTATGTAAAGCCCACGGAATAGAATGGGTATATATTGAGCTATAGCAATCAGCTATATCTGTATGAAAAACATATTCATAATCTAAACTATTTATAATTGATTTTTTCTCAACTTCGTTTGACCAATTAATAATTTGTTCAGCTTTGTCTTTCTTAAAATAAGTAGAAACAACTGGCATGCTTGTACATTCGATATTACGGCTACTTTTCATTAAAACATCCAATCTATCCTTAATGATTTTCCAATTACTTTTATCAGTAATTACTGATACGAGAGAAACATAAAGAACTGGGTGGATAAGTTGAAAAGGTCGCCAAGCATACTTACCATCTTTGTTTGTTATTAGTTTATAATTAACATTTATTAAATGCTGCGGATGTTTATCTCTATCAGAAACGTAAAAGCTTTCAATATTATTATCACCAATATGAGCAGACACATCTTTTAAGAGTTGACCAAAATCAAAATAATCAGGAATATCGAAATTACAATAACTTTCTTTTTTTAAGAAAAAAGTTTTAGCATCCTTATTTGATAATGATAAAACGTTACTCATAATTTTATACAAATAACACTTGCATCAACCCTTTCTTCCATTCTTCAGCTTTAAAAATCTGCTGTTGTTTTGATTCTATTACCTTATCAATTGAAGTTAAAAAATCTGCAATTTTTTCCTGTTCTGTAACTGAAGGAAATTTTACTTTTATTTGCGCCATTACATTATTCATTAACTTCGGATTACCTACATAGGAAACATATCTCTTGGTGACCGAATTAAGCAATTCTGCAGTAAACCTGTTAGCGTAACCTTCCTTACTAACTAAAACTCCACATACATTTGTACAATAAAACTTTCCTTTTCTAAAATTTACATCTCCTGCATTTGCACCGTCTGTTGTCCAAGTAATAGCATCTTCGTATAAAAATTGATCATAATACCCAATCAATCCGTTATTTTTTGTCTGTGAAGAATACGTCGGGTATTTGTATTTCTCAGAAGAAAAGTTATTCATATTTTTAACTGCTAACACATACCCGCGAGTAATCTCAAAAATATCCCCGACCTTTTTATCAACCCATTCAGAAAAATATTCACCTTTATTATTTTTGAAACGAACTTCTTGTGAAAGAACTTTTTGTAGTAAAACTTTTTTATATAATTCGAGATTTTCTTTTTGTTCTTTCAAATTCTCAATCCACTCATCAACCCCACACAAAAACTCTGCAATCTTTTGTTGCTCATTCAATTGAGGGATACTTAGTTTTACTTTAGAAAGTCTAGTAGTAGACAAACCAAAAACTTTAGTACCTTGAGCAATCTTCATAATCTGTAATCTTACTCTTCTCGATTGCATTAAATAACCACTGAAGCCGAGAAAGGTTTTATTAGGCTGAGGTCTTGCTAGAAAAGTGTGTAACCCTGCGAGCACTTTCTGATTATCAAGATTTATAATTTCAATGGACTTTCCTATGTCATCATAATCCTCTGAAGCATCAGCTATAACTAAATCACCAACTTGACAGTAATTATCTATACTAATTTTACTAAGTAAAATTTCTTTATTTATAAAAGGAACATTTTCTTTTCTTATGTTGAACAATGTTTTAAATTTTGTATGTATATCTCCGTAATGAATATTTTTTACTTCTCCTGAAATATAGTTGAGATCATCACGTGAATAAGAATTAGTGGTGTAAAATGAAAATACATCTCCATAGCTCTTTTCTTCCCATGCATCTTCAAAATTCTTAAATCTTAAAACTGGACTTGTTTTATTTTCTTGTAAGTTTTTTGTCAGCATTTTAAAAAGGTTTACCAATCTTTAACTCATTGCAAAACTCTGCTATTTTTTCCAAAAGACCAATTTCATCTTTGTGTAGATCTTTTAATTTTTTAGATATTTCTTCTATATTTATTTCTGCTTCATCTTCAAATGTATCCACATAGCGAGGAATATTTAAATTGTAGTCATTTTCTCTGACCTCATCTAACGTTGCTATATGTGAGTACTTTTCTATCTCTTTCCTTTCCTTGTAAACTTCAAAAACTTTTTCGAGATTTTCCTTGGTCAAAATATTTTGATTTTTCCCCTTTTCAAACTCTTTTGAAGCATCAATAAACAAAATATTTTTATCGTCTTTGCGGCACTTTTTAAACACTAGAATAGTTGCAGGGATAGACGTTCCATAAAATAAATTTGAAGGAAGTCCTATAACAGCATCGAGATAATTCTGCTTCTCGATAATATGCTTTCTAATATGACCCTCTGCTCCCGAACGAAATAACGCTCCATGCGGTAATACAATTGCCATTGTTCCATTATCTGCCAAATGATGAAGCATGTGTGTTACAAACGCATAATCCGCAGCACTCTTAGGCGCTAATCTTCCATACTGAGAAAATCTATCATCATGTGCAAGCACTGGATCGCTTTCACTTTTCCACTCTAAAGAAAAAGGTGGATTTGCTACAATAACCTCTGCTTTCAAATCTCCATGCATATCTTCCGTTAGAGTATTACCTTGAAGAATTTTAAAGTTACTAAAATTAACACCATGAAGAATCATATTCATGCGAGCAAGGTTATATGTTGTAGGATTAAGTTCTTGTCCGTAATAGTTAACAACATCGGTAAATTCACCGAGACGAAGAAGGAGTGAACCAGATCCGCAGGTTGGATCATACGCCGACTTAACCCTCTTTTTATCTACTGAAACAATTTGAGCAAGTAATCGAGAGATTTGTGCAGGTGTATAAAATTCTCCACCTTTCTTTCCTGCTCCTGCTGCGAATTCTCCAATCAAATATTCATATGCATCACCAAGTAAATCACTTTTTGTGTCTTCAAGTTTAAAATCAATACCACTGAGAAGTGACAACACTTCTACAACGACTTCATTCTTATCGTTTTCACGAGAACCAAGCTTTGTCGAAGTTAAATCCATATCATCAAACAAACCTTTAAAATCATCTTCACTAGCTGTTCCTGCTGATGTTCTTTCTATGTCATTTAAAACATTTTTAAGATCTTCAATTATAAAAGTGCCTTCGTTCTTTATCTCTCCTTTTCCTTTCTTTACTAAATATGAGAAAAGTTCTGTTGGTTTTAAGAAAAATCCGAGATGAGATATACAAGCTTGTTTAATATGTTCTAGTTCTTTTGAATTTTCTTTTATCTCTGCAAAAGTAAGTCCGTCACTCTTAAGAAGCTTTTCGTTTACATAAAGTTCAAGTTTTTCAGAAAGATATTTATAGAAGATAAAACCAAGAATATAGTTTTTATATTCGTCAGCATTCATTTTTCCACGAAGTGCATTTGCTACACCCCACAGTTGCTTTTCTAGAATCTTTTTCTGCTCATTAGACATATGTTATATATATTGTATATTAACATTTTTAGAGCTTAATCTAAAGCTACTTTTAAAAACATAAAATCACTCTTTTCGAGTGATTTTATGTTTTCTTTCTTCGTTTAGTTTTCTAAGCTCATCGAGCACTAGAACCTAAACGAGTTGGCGGGCCCACGAGGAATCGAACCTCGACCAACGGATTTGGA
This sequence comes from uncultured Candidatus Saccharibacteria bacterium, assembly GCA_964491805.1. Lineage (GTDB taxonomy): Bacteria > Patescibacteriota > Minisyncoccia > Phycocordibacterales > UBA5272 > UBA11704. Next base: position 85,920 of record CAZBGU010000001.1, on the reverse strand, counting down.
GGCCGTTGTTCTGCCACTAAACTATAGGCCCAAAGGAAGCTCGGGGAGTGGCTGCTATCCTCCTTTCCCTCTTCCCGAGCGCAATGTCAGCTGGAGTCCGACATTGCCTCGTCATCATACCAAAAAATATACACTATCGCAAAGAAAAGGTGAATCGATACAGTTCTCGCTTTAAAACAATAAAGAACGGATTAAACTTCATCTTAAAGTCACTAAAACCTTTCCATGCTTTTGGTTGTCCGTGTGTCCATACTGTCCCCAAATTAGCATACTGTATCCCTGCATCACTACTCCTATCCATCCACGTTTTACAAAGCCAGAAACCAGCAAAAGGAGGAGCTATATCTTTACGTGTAAATGCCGATATATAGTAGGACTGTTTCGTTATCATTGAATCTATCGTCGATATACCGGCGACCACATCTCCTGTAGCAATACACCGCAGCACCAAGAACCTCAAGCAACCACGCGATAGCCTTTCATGTCGTCCATGCAACAATACATGCACTCGAATCATGTCATCGCTGAGAATTTCTCGTGCGTGAACTGTATATAGCGCGTGATAATCACTACTAGTAGCTTCTTCTACACGATACTCGTTATTTTTTACTATACAATTATTATAGTAACGAAACGTCTTCTTCCATCGCAGATAAAATGTATCTCTGTCACGTATATCTACACACGAGTACACCATCCTGTTGCTTTCAAAAGGAAATTGTTTCCATCCGGGTGGAATACTATCTCGTATCACTCTATGCCAAATGATAAGTCGCAAACCTTTGTACGGAACAAGCTCTGGCTCGATATCACCGGTATAGTACTCTGTCGCAAATGATCCAATAGAATACCGCACCCCCTTGCACGCCGTATCTGTAAGTATCTGATGGTGTTTTGAAGAAAAAACAGTCCGTAAAAAAAGTGGGTCCTGGAAAAGGTGTACGAAATCATTGGGTACAGTTTTTTCGTTAACAGTCATATACACTTAGTATACGTCATCATAAGCGTCATTCACCACACACAAAAAGCCAGTGCTGATAGCACTGGCTTTTTGCTAATGAACTGAATGAGTTCTACTTCTTTGTCTCCTTGAACATTACATGCTTACGGAGCTTTTTTGAAAACTTCATAAGCTCAATCTTACGGGTAACAAGCTTTTTGTTCTTATTAGTAAAATATACTTCGCCTGTTTCTTTGTTTTTCAACTGAATGAGATTTACTTGTGCCTTTGCCATAGTTGTGTGATTGTAACATGAAAATAATTGAAAATCAAGAAAAAATAACACTGATAAGGATAGACATTGATTAGAATGGAACTTTATGGTATAATGAACATTCTGTCGTTCCTTACACAAGTAGAAACGGAATCGCCAAGCATTAGCTGTAAATTCTTCTTCAAACGAGAACTTACAGCTACTGCGTGAGGCCTCACGTAGCAGCAATCAACCACAACTCCGGAGAAAGCTCTCATGAAAGTGTTCAAGAAACTCGCCACACTGACCCTGGTCATGTGCATGGTGTCGCCTGCGTTGGCGGCACTCACCACGCTGAGTGGTGTGTACTGGCCACCGACTGGAAGTTCCGGACTGGACCAGGTCCAGTTCAACGTCCAGAGTGCTGCCGCACCCGGAAGCACTGCAAGTGCGCCCGGAACGGTGCAGGTGGCCCTTGGCGCGCATCCGTACAAGAACGGTGCGACGATGCCGAACAACGGTATCGACACGTTCTACGCCAACACCGGGTTCTACGGTGCCGAGGACCGTGCGAACTGGTCGTTTGACTTCTCCATCGACGCGCGCAGCTGCCAAAGCTGTGCGGCACGGCTCATGGTCGACATCGACCCGAGCTCGAGCCAGACCTGGAAGAGTTTCGGTCTCTGGCCGGTCGGCGGCGCGCTCGTTGCAGATTCGCAGAACTTGGAAATGAACTGGGTCGAGCTGTTGTTCGGGAACGACTTTGACCCGAACGCTGTCGGCGAATACAATCTCCGTCTGGGTCTCGTTGACCTGAGCAACCCCGACGGTGCGACGGTCGCTGAGACCGCCATCAACGTCGTCGTCAGCAACCGCGTGCCGGAACCTACCAGTCTCGCCATCGCCCTCGTCGGCTTGGCCGGGCTGGCCGGTGTCAATGGCCGCAAGCGCCAGACATCGTGACCACACCCCACAGGTAGAAAGTTTCTTCACACGAAGCTCTCTGCCGGAAGCCGCCCTCTGGGCGGTTTTCTCTTTCTTTTATAGTAACAACATAAAAAAACGAATACCGTATTGTATTGCAAACAAAATAAGAAATTACTGAGATACGGTATATCGATATAACATGTTATCCAAGTTTTTCATTAAAATATTGTACAAGGTTATTAATCTCAACCCTTTCTTGTGTCATGGTATCTCTATCTCGTACAGTCACAGAATTGTCAGTGAGCGTATCGAAGTCAACCGTCACACAGTACGGTGTCCCAATCTCATCCTGACGACGATATCTCTTCCCTATCGACTGCGTATCATCATATTCCACGAACATTTTTTTTGACAATGTCTTCCAAATTTCTTTTGCAGGACCTGCAAGCTCTTCTTTCTTTGAGAGTGGCAGCACTGCTACCTTCACTGGTGCTATACGCTTGTCTAACTTCATTACAACACGAGTATCACACACCCCGTTCTCATCAGGTTCACCAACCTCTTCTTCAGTGTATGCGTTGTCCAAAAATGCAAGCGTCATACGAGCAACTCCGACTGAGGTTTCAACAATATGTGGCACGAAGCGCTCCTTTGTCGCCTCATCAAAGTACGAAAGATCTTGCCCCGAGAACTTACTGTGCTGAGAAAGATCCCAGTCGCCACGAGCATGCACACCTTCTAGTTCTTTGAAACCACCAAGCATTGCGTAGTTATACTCAATATCATATGCTTCGCTCGCATAGTGAGCGAGCTTGTCATGCTTGTGCCAGTTAAGCTTCGACTCTGGAATACCATAGTCGAGATAGAAGTTCCATCTGTCTTTATGCCATGCTTCAAAAATATCTTTCGTTTGTGATGGGTGATGGAAGTACTGCATTTCCATCTGCTCAAATTCACGCGTACGGAAAACGAACTGCTTAGCAACAATTTCATTACGAAATGCTTTACCTATCTGAGCAATGCCAAATGGAAGCTTTGGATGAAGTGAGTCGATAGTGTTCTTATATTCAAGGTAGATACCCTGACATGTCTCGCCTCGTGGATATGAAATATTTTCTTCCGGCAATGTTCTAAGATCACCGACAGGAGAACCGAAGTTGGTTCTCACAAGCAAGTTAAAGTCTTTCGCTTCTGTTAGGTCTGCTGAGCCACAATTCGTACACACAAGCTTCTTTTCTGCACGAAGTTTATCAAGCTCACTATTCACAACATCAATCGGCTGCTTGTCTGCATTGATACCAAACTCTTCAAGGACGTGATCTGCTCGGAAGCGGCTCTTACACTTACGACAATCAATCTGAGGGTCACCAAAACTATCGAGGTGGCCTGAGGCTTTCCATGTCGTTGGATGCATAAAAATGGCGCTATCAAGAGCAACAATATCAAGCCTTGTCTGTACCATGTTTTTCCACCATTCTGCTTTTACATTGTTGAAAAGAAGGGTTCCGTAGTGTCCATAATCATAAACACCAGTAAATCCCCCATAGATCTCTGATGATGGAAAAATAAACCCTCTGCGCTTGCAAAGTGAAACAATCTTTTCCATGCGTTCTTGATGTGATTCATTCATATCATATGATTCTAGCATAGAATAAGTAACAAACAACAGGAATCATGTTTAGACGTCGTAACCAAAATAGCTGTGTAGTGTAATAAGTCAAATCATTATCACAAGCAAAGTAATCTAAGCATTGTAGCAAAAGATACGTTCACACTAGATTAGTACACACTTCACTTTGCAAGCAACACACGGACAACGCCTTCCGTACCTTACCGGCACCACTTCTGCACATCATCCGCGTTCCACACGTATGAATCTAGAACTCGAACATACCACCAAAAACACTGTTGAAAAACTGAAGCATCCCACCGACAGAAAGAATAATAAAGAGGCCTATCGTACCATAAAGAAGGTGTTGCTTTCCTATATTTTTCTTTTCAGGATCATTCATACTCAAAATGAATTGTAAAACTCCATACAAAAAATAAAGAAATGCTATAGACGCAACGAGTGCGTATAGTGGCGCAAATACTTCGGTAACAACTCTCCCAAGAATATCATCAGCTTCAGCTGCGTATCCGGACAAAACACCACCGACAAGAGGCAAAGTGAACAGTGTTATTTTTTTTACTTTAGATGTAGCAGAGGGCATACTGAATATGAAAGAGGTGTAAAAATTACTTTGTTCCAGGAGGAATAAATCCCGGCATATCACCACCTTGGCCGATACCAAGAGTAGTTCCAAAAAAGGCAATTATGCCCCAGATAGACACCATAACAAAGAGAGCAAGAATAGAGTACGCCATACCTTTGACCGCCTGATTCTTCTTCTCGGCAGACTCTCCACCCTTCCATATAAACTGAACAATATACCAGAAGAAAGCAAGCACTGCGAGCGATACAAGAATAGGAACAAGAGAGGCGATTACATTCTGAACAAGACTGATAACACCAGATATACCACTATTACTTCCCGTATTTAGACCAAGTGCTGCGCCAGGATTAAAACCGTTAGGATCAAAAGTTCCAGGATTTGAAGATGCATACACAAAAAAAACACCACCAACAACAGAAAAAGTTGCTAGTAGTATTTTTTTCATACTATAAGTAAGACTTGACGGTGACCTAATTATTCCTAAGAACAGGAACGGTAGGAACAATTCCACTACCACCCTGACCAATACCAAATGTAGTTCCAATAAGAGCGATGATACCCCAGATAGATACCATCAAGAAAAGCGCGAGAACAGCGTACCCCATACCCTTAACAGCTTCTGTCTTCTTTTCTGAAGACTCCCCGCCCTTCCATATAAACAAGACAAGGTACCAGAAGAAAGCAAGCACCGCGAGAGACACAAGGATTGGTGCAAGCATTCCAAGGATATTACTAACAAAAACCAAAAGTGCAGTAATAGGTCCAGTCTGTAGTGTTCCGGCGACCGCGACACCAGTCTGATTAACTGTCTGTTGAGCTAATGCCACCGCAACAGTAGAAGCAGCAATTGAAAGGGTTGTTAAGGTTTTTTTCATATATTTATATAATGTATATTCTTTAAGTATAGCGGTATCTACGTTCTTTGCAAGGAAATATGTGGATATACGTACCTATTCGCAACTTGACAACATCGTACTAAAAGGATGAAACCAATACGGGACGGCCTTCGGCCGTCCCGTATTGGTTTTATACTCACCCATTAACTCTAACCTAGAAGCTTTATTTCAAAAAAATCTAATATACCACACTTCCAATGTATACAAAGAGAAAAGGGGTTCCACCGTTGCGACATCGCAATCGGTGTCGCAAGAGGGTGGATACCCCTTTGCTGTTGGTGTTGACGTACACACGGGGACGGATTTTTATGTGTTATCTCACATTGTGCCGCTCAAGCGTGGCCGGCGGCGGCGTCGTCCTTCTTCGGCTCGTC
>CAZBGU010000001.1:0-80214 GCA_964491805.1 uncultured Candidatus Saccharibacteria bacterium | reverse complement strand
CACATTGTGCCGCTCAAGCGTGGCCGGCGGCGGCGTCGTCCTTCTTCGGCTCGTCTTTCGAATGAGCTGCGTCTTTCGACCCACCCTTCTTGCTCTTTTCGATGCGCACGACCCAGATGATCAACCCGATGATCATTGCGCCGAGAAAGAGTTCGGTGTGGTTCTCTCCAACCCGAAGCGTCCTGTCCACCCACGTCGTGAGCTCGTTCAGGAAGCCGGTGTAAACCCCCGTTGCGAGAGCGAAGATGCTCAGGATGACCAGGGACCAGATCTCTGTTGTTGTCCATTTCTTGCCCGAGGGCGCAGGATTTGACATTGGCTTTTCCAATCAGTTGATGAAAATAACAGAACCCTTGCTGTGAAGTGCAAGGTACTTGTTGGTGTTGGTGCCCATAAACGTGAGCACATCGACGGACGACTTCGAATCACCCCAACCAGGCGTCCAGGCACGTTCTCCGCTTGAAGAAACGAGCATGAACTCCCCGACAAACGACCTCGGGACATCATGGACATTGATGTCCACACTGTGCCCACCTCCCCCGTCAGGGAAGATGTACCGAGCGCCGGCAGTGACGTGCCAACGCTCCCCTTTAGTCGCATTCATCGTGTTGGTTTCATGCCGAGAAGGCGGTGCCTTCCCGATCATCTTGGCGGCGATTTCCGCCTGCTTTGTCTGCTCACGAGCCATGTCCCCTCTCATTGCTTCCATCCGAAGATGGAACTTGTGCTCTGGAACGTCCGTGGTGACCACGTGATACAGCGCGATCGCAACTACCGGTATCACGAGACACAAAACCCACTGGAGGGTATTCATCCCCCAGAGTTCTCCGTTTTTGCCCAATTTCATTGGAATTCCCCTTTCAAAGGTTGAATTGACAACTGGTATGCACCCGTCCGTCTTGAAGACAAGACAGATACTCCCTATGAGTTTAATCATACACTATTTATAGCATAATGTCAATACCCCTTCTACATTCAAAATTAAAGCATTTTTACATCTTCATGAAAATTTTCTCCGTAAATTGTTACCTGATATATTGCAAAATGCAAACTAACCACCTCGTCTATAACAAACACCATCAGTTCCAAAAGAACCTCCAGTAGCTTCACATTGTTCCTTTGGTCCCAAAATAGCGTCCGGACAAGATGATCTAGACGGTGCTTTTGAACCGTCATTGCATGTAACGTAAGGACATGAGCTGTAGTTAGGTGCACGAGAACCGTCTGGACAACTGATACCATTTGAGCTGCCGCTGCAAGCTGCAGCGTTAGATGCGCGTGACCCATCAGGACATATAACACCATTAGAACTACCACTACAACCAGCATTATTCAATGCTCGAGAACCATCAGGACAGACTACTCCGTTTCCCCCACTTGTTCCGCTACTTCCCTTTATATTGATCTCTGGTATTGTTATTTTGCTATCACTAAGACCAGGTACAATACCTTGGAAAAACTTAACAATACCGAACACAGAGAACATAACAAAGAGAGCAAGGAGTGACCACCCGATGAATTTATTCCCGTTCTCGATTGCTTTCGCGTCTCCATTTCTGCTTCCCCATATATACTGAACAATACCGTAAAAGAAGGCGACAACCGCAAGTGACATGAGCAGTGTTCCAACAGCCTTAACAATTGTTGCGTTGAATGAGTCAACAAGTTTACCAAACGTCGAAAATCCCTGAGCCGCACCATCCGCACTCAATTGTGACGCATAAGCAAAAATCGTAAACAGAAAAAAGCTTGCGCATGAAGCACTGATGAGTAAGGTGAGATTTTTTATGGTACGCATAATACTATGAGTGTATCAAAGAGTTACTGTATCTAACAAGGGAAGGTAGTTGTTAAAAGTAAGATCAATCGCCACCCTACCCCCTTCCTGACGGGTAACAATCTCCGTCTGTACCAGTGATACCACTTGAACCAGACTTTGTTGTGCAAGCTGAACCGGTCTCGCCCTTTTTTGGAGCAACTCTACCATCTTGGGTACCGGCACCCGACTGTGTTTGGCTAGCTGGCAAAACTTTTTGCACGGTACCACGAGCCGCTGTAAGAAATGCTTGTAAAATAAAAACAATAAATGTTGTAACAAAAGCATAGATTAGCCATTTCTTAGTTTTGTTAAGTGCTTCTGGATTACCTTGTGCAAGAACAAAAGAAAAACCAGTCCACACCCAAATGGTTACAAGTGCAGGATAAATAAAAAATCTCATAATCAGACGCAAGATATTCAACATGAAGTCATAAAGACTGCATACTCCTGTCATATTAAATGCACTTCCACACGGATCGACTGAAACCTGAGCAGTAGGCTCGGTTTGCTGGTTGGTCTGTTGATTCGTTTGCTGATTTGTCTGTCGATCCACTGGCGGAGGTGTTACTGATGGATTCTCACGCAACACAATACACCTACCAGCAAAGCAGGCGCCTTTTGAGTTATCATTTGCTATACATGACAAACCTGTTCCATACCCACTGCAATTATCTTTTGGTACCACAATCGCAGAAGAGGAAAGCTTTTGACATGATGGATTGTAGCCATCACTCACACAAAAACCATTCTCATTTGTATCTGTCATACAGGAATACCCTTCTGGCTGAGCTGGACATGTTCCTTTTGCCAGTGGAGGACCAGCGGCATACGCATGCTCAACAAATGAACTACGTACACTTAACAACTTAATACCATCGAGAAGTTTATTGTTGACACCAAGATATTTTAGTACGACAAGGAAAAACCCTCCAAAAAGGGCAACGATAAGAAGAAATCCAACTACAGCATCTCGTGAAGCTTTGAGTGCTTCCTTATATGCATTAGCGTTACCCTGTTGAAGAGCAAACCACGCCATAACAAAACGATATGAAACAAAGACAACAAGTGCCGGAAGACCGAGACCGACAAGTATCTTCATGAGATTGGTTGATACCGTCTTAAGGTCAGAAACAGAACATGTGCTTGAAGATGACCCGCCACATACTTCGTCACCAGATACAGATGATCCTCCAGACTGAGCATACACTGTAACTACAGACACCGACGGAACAAGTAGTGCTAGTACCAAAAATGGCACTACACCATATTTTTTAATAATAGATTTTACTGTGTTTTTCATACGCCTTATTACTTTCGTTATATCTACCTACTATAAAGATCCCGCATTCTTCCGATGAAGACACTTGTTGCATCACTTACTCCATATCGATAGTTAATAATGTCAGAAATCATTGTCGAAAAATACTGCGAAGACTCCTTCTCATGAGAGTCGTACCATCCTTTTGCAACAAGCATACTCTTGGCAATAACAGGGTCAAGACCTGAAGATGCCGCTTCGGTACGTAGTGCAGAGCGGGCTCCGACAATACCCGCCAGAGAAGGTGAGACACCCGCGTCAGAAAATTGCATCTCAACAGTAAGTGCTGTGAGTGGGTTCCTTGTAGACTTTAGCGTAGCTACTGCATACATGCGCATACCAGTCTCAAACGTTGTGTACCCTTTTGTCTGTGGGAAGAATGACATACTTATGTCTGCGCGAGGATTTCGTGCACGAAGTGCAGCAAGTTCGCCTGAGTAACCAATATACATTGCAAGCTTCTCTCCAACAAATGCATCAGACGCATTGCCGAGTGAACCATTCCACGAGAATGATTTCTGTCCAGAATCTCCAAACTGTGTAAGAAAACCATTCGTGGCACTAAGCGGAAATACATCACCTCCTGATACAACTGGATCGTTAGCAGTCACATTAAAATACGAACCTCCTCCTTGAAGCGGAACACGTATAACCGGCACTTGCCCAAGCTGACGCACAACCGACATCGTAATATCTTTCATGTAAGGAACATCTGGCGTACCAAGCGCAATTGACGTCTCTAAGAACTTGCCACCATCGCGAATTGTCAGATCCGGAGTGATCGAACTGACTTCATCCCATGTTGTTGGAGGATTAACTACGCCATGCTTTGAAAGCATGGTCCGGTTATAAAAAAGAACAAGAGGTTCAATAGAAATAGGCAAAGCAAGTGCACCAGACTCTGTATATAGTACCGAGGCACCATCAACATACTTATCTTTGAACGTTTTTTCTTGAACAGAAAAAGGAAGCACTCTTGGTGCCTGAGAAAGAATAGTCTGGTATCGCGCAAGAATAAGATCGGGGCCATTACCGCTAGCAAGAGCCTCAAGTAGTCTCTGTTCAAATGTTGCTTCAGGTACGTATGTGTAACGTACAGCATATGTCCTTGCTTGTGGATTGAATACTTGCAAGATACTATTCATTTCTTGTTCAGGAAGAGTACCCCACATCGTCACATCCCCTTTAGCTCCACCAGAAGTTCCTCTCAATTTATTTATAAGATCTGGATTTGCAAAAAGGATGACTGCAAAGACCGCAGCAAAAATACCGACACCAAAAATAATATTACGAAGCGATAAAATTGGTGGCATAATAAACTACAGTATATAGGTTTTAGAAGAATAGGACTAGTGGACAGTGAGGCGGATGACAGGTGACATTGTAAATGACCCTTAATATGAGTCAAGAGTTTTGTTTGTATAGATTGTGTGTATTTGTATTCGTCTATTGTCTGTCAGCGTACGCCCTGCGTAGCGAACTCGCGAAGCGATCTGTGCTCTGTTATCTATGAAGAAATCGCCAAAAAAGCATAATGATAATCCCCAGCTGGCAACCTCTTAAGTAGTCGGAACCCATGAGCTTGAGCAAGTGATATTGCATGTTCCTCTTGGACAACGTGTGAAGGATGCGGTCCGATTCCTCCATGAGAATCAGACCAGTCGACTATAAGTAGCTGTCCTTCTGGTTTTATAAGCTTTGAGATAAGCGAGAGAGCTTTGTCAATACTATCTAACTGGAAAAGGATATTAGACATAACAACTGCATCGAGACTGTATGCGTCGATTGATATCTGTTTTTCGACATCAGCCCAAATCATTTCAACGTTAATGATCCCTCTTTTATCAAGCGTTCCAGCCAGAGTATGAAGCGCTTCTCGATGAACATCGACAGCATATACCTGCCCCATGTCACCAATTTCCTTTGCTAAGGCTATCGTATAGACACCTGTACCACAACCAATATCAGCGACGCGGTCGCCTGGCTTCAAATACAACTCACGCACAAGATGTTCTGGGGTTAGGAAAGACATGGGTATAGTATACAGCGTGTAGACAGTAGCGTGTAGCGTGTAGTCCACATACCCTGATTTTACAAATACTCTTTTAATCTTTTTATTTTAGAAAAAATTTTAAAATGAACTACCCTTTCGGCTTCAGCCGAAAGGGTAGTTCATTTGTATTTTTTTCTTTTACCAAAATTACGAACTCGAACGTTAGAAAGTCAGATCGAGAAGCTCGGCTTCGAAGAGTTCCTTAGCTAGCAAGCGAAGAAACACGAGCTTTTACACAATCACAGGGGCAAGTCGCATCTAGTCTGCATGGTCTGCTCCCCGCTAGAGGAGGTTGAAGGAGGCAACTGAGTCCCCGTCACGCAGCTTCATAATTCTCACACCCTGTGTATCTCGTCCAAGAGTTGGAATAGATGTTATCTCGGTACGAATGACCTGCGAATCCTTAGATACCGCGAGCAACTCATCGTTATCAGATGTAACTACACGAGCGACCATAAGTTTGCCTGTCTTTTCGGTAACCTTAACTGTCTTAATACCACTACCCCCTCGCTTTTGTGTCTTGTATTCAGAAAGTTTTGTCTTCTTACCGAACCCATTTGCAGTCATAATAAGAAGTTCCTGTCCCTTTACGCCCGCAAGAACTTTGTCGCATGCAACTATACAGTCACCCTTATCAAGCTTCATGCCAATAACCCCCGCCGCAGTTCGACCCATCTCACGAACATCATTGTGGCTAAATCGAATCGACTGGCCATTTTGTGTAGTAAGAATAACATTGTCATCACCTGTCACGAATATTGCAGCCAGAAGCTCATCATTGTCTTCTAGTCTTATAGCAATGAGACCGTTACGACGAACATCTTTGAAACTATCTGCAGAAGACTTCTTTACAGTACCTTCTTTAGTAATCATCATAAGCGAAATACCCTTCATCTCCTTAACATCCTTTGGCATAGGAAGAATACTTGTAACTTTCTCACCATCTGAAAGTTGTAAGAAGTTCATAATACTCTTGCCACGAGTTGCTCGTTTGCCTTCTGGAAGATCATACATCTTCATCTGGTATGCTTTACCTTTATCTGTAAAGAAAAGAAGGTCGGAGTGTGATGATGTTGTAAGCGACATGGTGACAAAATCCTCTTCTTTTGTACTGAGGTCAACGACACCGACACCTCCACGCTTTTGTGTACGGAACTCTGACGGATCAGTACGCTTAACATAACCGCCAGAAGTATACACAAGCACTTCTTCTTTATCTGCGATAAGATCTTCCGGATTGAACTCCTTAGCTTTATGCTTCACGATCTTTGTGCGGCGTTCATCACCATAACGCTCCTTGATATCATTTAGCTCACCTTTGATAATTGAAAGCATTTTTTTCTCTGATTTAAGAATAGCTTGAAGCTCTTCGATAAGCGCCTGTACTGCCTTCAAATCGTCCTCGATCTTTTTGCGTTCGAGTGATGCGAGTCGTTGTAGTTTCATCTCAAGAATTGCTGTCGCTTGAATTGAAGAAAACTTCCACTTCTTCATAAGCTGTGCATGAGCATCTGGTGTATCCTTGGAAGCACGAATGGTCTTGATTATCTCGTCAATATGATCAAGGGCTTTTTTGAGACCAAGTAAAATATGTTCCTTCTCAAGTGCACGTTTAAGGTCGAATTCAGTTCTACGGCGCACGACTTCTTTACGATGACCCACGAATGATTCAAGTGCCCCTTTCAGTGCAAGTGTCTGAGGAATGCCATCAACAAGTGCCACTACGTTATAGTGGAACGTTGTCTCGAGTTCGGTGTGCTTATAAAGATAGTTGAGGACCTTTTGTGGCTGTGTACCACTCTTAAGATCAATTACCACACGGATGTCCTTGGTAGATTCATCGCGTAGACCTTTGATACCGTCAATTTTCTTATCACGAACGAGATCAGCAATAGATTCAATCAAATTACTCTTAACAACACGAAAAGGGATAGACGTAATAATGATTTGGAACTGACCATTTTTCTGTTCGACAATTTCTGCCTCACCACGAACAACAACCCCACCGCGACCTGTAGCGTATGCTTGACGAATATCCGCTTGACCGAACGCAACTCCTCCCATAGGAAAATCAGGGCCTTTCACATATTCACAGAGGTCTTCAGTGGTTGCGGTTGGATTATCGATAAGATGTGTAGTCGCATCGATGATTTCACCTAAGTTGTGAGGTGGAATATTGGTCGCCATACCAACAGCAATACCAAGTTGCCCGTTGAGGAGAAGGCCTGGTACTGCAGTAGGAAGAACACTCGGTTCTTTTTTTGTACCATCATAGTTAGGCAACATGAGCACGGTATCTTTTTCGATATCACGCATCATCTCCATGGAAATCTTTGACATCTTCGCTTCTGTATAACGCATCGCAGCAGCACCGTCACCATCAATTGATCCGAAGTTACCCTGACCCATAACGAGAGGATACCGATACGAAAAATCTTGAGCTGTTTTTGTCATCGCATCATACACAGAAGCATCCCCATGAGGATGGTAGTTACCGAGCACTTCACCGACCACTGTTGCTGACTTGCGGAACTTAGCCCCTGCGGTAAGACCCATGTTGTTCATGGCAAAGAGAATACGTCGATGTACCGGTTTAAGACCATCGCGCGCATCAGGAAGTGCACGAGCGGTAATAACACTCATAGCATAATCAAGATACGCTGAACGCATTTCTTCTGCGATATTAACAGGCTGGAGACCTGTACGAGGAATTTCAGGGGTAGGGATTTCTGTTGGTGTTGGTGTCTTTTTTGCCATGTTAGTATGAGACTATAGTGGGTAACAGTATAGCATATATAGAGGCATGCAGAAAGTACTCGTGACCACAAATTATTTCCATGTGTGCAGATAAAAACACAACTACTGTAGCGCCTACTAGAACATGTACACAACTCGTTTGCCCTCAAACGTCTACATAATAAGATTGTTCACACTGCATAGTTTATGTTTACTCAACAACCTGAACATCTCGTGTATAGTTATCTTTACCCTCTAATAAATTTTTTGGGATCGTTACGTCAATTGTTTTTATCTTATCGGACGCTTGTCTAAAAAAATCTCCAATCATTGCTCCTGGAGAAACTACTGTTACTGCGGAGTCGTTTGAATCAGCAGCCATTTGTGAATCAATACTCTCCACCACATCCGCACGACTGTATGTTTCATGCCAAAAACCATAGTCAACATAAAGAATCACCACAGCTATACACATAGTCACAGCTCCAGCAAAGATAACAGCATACACATGCTTCATCTGTTGCGGCTGACGCCGGAGAACATTAATATAATGTTGCATACTAAAAAAATGTTCATGCCTTTTAAAGAAACGCTTCATGACAATAGTATACAATAAACAGTCTTTAGCTGTTAGATTTTAATACTTAAAAGGTGACGGGGCATGAGACATAATGCAATGCGGGACGACCTTCGGTCGTCCCGCATTGCATTGTGCCCTCTAACATCTAACACTCAACCCCTATCTTTACATCTCATGAAAGAGTACCACCTCACCAAGCTTTCCTTCTATATCTTTCTTCTTAATTGTCAATTTATCAACTGGTTCGGTCTTCTCACTACCAGACTCCTTCAAGAAGACAGGGAGTGATTGCTCGTCGTAATCCATTGGAATAACAAGTTTTGACTCAAGAGATACTGCAAGCTTATGAGCGTCATATGGATTAATCAAAAACTCATCATTCCCAACAGGAATAAAAAGCACATCAGTTTCGTCGATAATTTCCTTGTGCTCCGGTTTAAGCATTGAAGAAATAGCTCCAAGGAATGTCACTCGGATACCATCAATAACAAAAACATAACTTGTATTTTGAAATACCTTGTCTTTTTTATTTTCTTTGAGTGTCGTCTCTGTACTAAATCCTTTTATAAAAATATTTTGTACCTCATATTCACCGGCACCCTGAATGACAAAAGGTGTCTTTGTTCCAAGTTCTGTCTGTTCTTTACCGTTATAGTCAGGATGGTTAGTTGTTATAAGTGTCACATCAGCACCATACTTTGAAACCTTCCCCTTACCATCTTTTGATACTGGATTTATTGCAACAGTTAAGTCGCCTACCTGTAATTTAAAATGTTGTCGTCCGTAGTGAGTGATTATCATGAGTGGAATTATATCATAAACGTTTTAGTATTTTAATAAGACACCATCCATTACTAAAACAAAGAGGGCGGCACCGACAAGGTGCCGCCCATGATCCTAGACCAACCATGGCCATGATCTGCCTGAGATGATGTAGAGCCGGCTGCCGACCTCAGGTAGCTATCTGCTCGACACCTTGACCTGTGAGATACTCCACCCCACTACCTCGGAAGATCCTGTCTTCCGGGTTGCGGAGCAGGTGCCCGATATAGGGAGACAACCTGTCGCTACACCCAGCGAAGGTGACGCGTATCCATCGGCCGTCCATCAGGATGGTGGGCTGACCGCGTGAATAATGGTCGGCAAGGCGGATCGATCCATACACCGCCCCTGCTTGCTCGGCAAACCTCACAAGCTCGGCTGATGTGACAGCGTCGCCATCCTCAACATGAACTGCTAGCTGGTCTGGACTGGATGGTACAACTTTCATTCCAGATTCTCCGAAATTGGCACCGTCGACTAACGATGCTCAGAATTTCTATTCTATACTTATTTTTAGTCTTGTAAAGAACTCCAAGAGGAACCTTTTATCAACATCAAAACACTCAACACCTCTCATTATCGTAAAATATATAAGTAATACCAGCTTTGCAAAAATACAAAAAGTGTTGTAGTATTACAAACATCTATTAATAGATACCGTTCTGGCGTAACCCTTAGACAAGACCTACCCGCTTAGTGGTAGTGAGAACAAGAAACCAGACCGACGTGGAACATCCCACTTCGTGTTGGGATATTTATTTTTTATGACAACAAACACAGAAACCGTTGCTCCATTTGCAGTGGATGCAATCATTTTTAAGGAAGACGATATTATCGAGGGAGTTATCGTTGCGATCGAGAAGTCAGCTCTTTACGTTGACCTCGGTATCGCAGGAACAGGTATTATCTATGGTATCGAGTTCATGAACGCACGTGACGTTATCAAGCGTATCAACATTGGTGATACTATTTCTGCGAAGATTGTTCTTCGTGAGAACAAAAATGGCTATGTAGAACTTTCGCTCAAGGAAGCTCGCCAGGCACTTATGTGGAATGACGCAGAGCAGGCTATCAAGGATAAGCGTATTATGGACCTTGTGGTTAAGGACGCTAACAAGGGCGGGCTTATCATTGAGTGGCAAGGCATGTCAGGATTCCTTCCTGCATCACAGCTTAAGGAAGACAAGTACCCACGTATCGAAGATGGCGATAAAGATAAGATTCTTCGTGAACTCAAGAAACTTATCGGTAAGCGTATCTCTGTTTCTATCATCTCAGCCATTCCGAAAGAGGGTAAGCTTATTTTCTCAGAAAAAGACGGAGGATCTACTACAAAGGAAAGCAAAGAAGTGGCAATGGGAAGCTATGTTGTTGGCGATGAAGTAGAAGGAACAGTGACCGGTGTTGTTGAGTTCGGTATCTTTGTTAAACTTTCCGACGGTGTTGAAGGTCTTGTTCATAAGAGTGAAATCGACTGGGGTCTTGTTGAAGACACTAAGGCGCACGCTCGTGTTGGTGATAAGGTGAAAGCAAAAATTATTGAAGTGAAGGATAACAAGATATCTCTCTCACTCAAGGCGCTTAAGGAGAATCCTTGGAAGGAGGCAGCGAAGAAGTATAAGAAGGGTGACGATGTTCAGGGTGTTGTTATCAAGTTCAACAAACACGGAGCACTCGTGTCTATCGAGGAAGGTGTTGCTGGACTCGTGCACGTTTCTGACTTCGGCGATGAAACTGCACTTCGTGCAACACTATCACTTGGGAAGAGTTACAAGTTCTCTATCACCCTCTTTGATGCAAATGAGGAGAGGATGACTCTTACCTACGGTGAGAAGAAGGCATAGCTGCCAACTGTTTACAAAATTCTAAAGCAACAAAATACAACAAACGCGACCTCCGGTCGCGTTTGTTGTATCCTGACTAATCATAAAAACTTGACAAAGTAAACCAATTATAGTAAAAATAAAATACCTTCAACCAAGGAGAACCGCCGTGGACAAAAAACCACCGCCCAAATCCTTGGGCTGCAAGAGAGATACCAGACGCTCAACTCTCCGAGTTGAGCTGACCACCGAGGAAGATCGGAGGCTCCGGGTGTTTGCAAAAAAGTTTCGAGAGGAACTTGCTGCGGCACAACGGAGAGTGTCACTCCATTGACCGAACGGGCCCCAATCGCGGGGCCCTTTTCCTTTCTTATTCAATACTGTCTATGTTGTATTTAGTTTTTAGTTAGAATCTTCTGGACGCATAATAGTAGCAACACCATTACCATCGATTGTCCCAAACAATTCGGAGGTTACACTAGCTTTACGTCTCTCTATTGCTGAAAAAAGAGCATCTGAGAAAGCAACATACTTTCCTGTTTTATATTCCACAGGAATTGCGTTTACGACTGTTGTCATAAACTCTTCGTTCTTTGCTAAAAGATCATCGCCAATAAGGAGAGATACAAAACTACTATCAACGGTAGCTAATAATTTTTCCACTGTGCTGCTATTATCTTTCTGAACCACTAACATTCTATCAATATAAGCAAGACTTGTTGCTAACGAAGAAGGGACAACATGATCCCTTTGGATTATTTTCTTGCGAACCAAAATCGCCTTTGAGTCTTCAGGGGACAGGCCGTGTACACTATCTATAAAGCCCAAATCAATAAGAGTGTCCTGTATCTCATCTATCCCCGCGTTAACTTCACGTGAAGCACGAGTAATATTGTCTGGGTTTGGGCTTTGATGTAGAGGACTTAGCATAGGATATATAGTTTTTATTGTAACCGACTAATATTCTATAGTATACACACTCCCTCTACTGCTAGCTAGCATTATAAACTTCCATAGCTTTCTTGTACCCTGTTGTCACGATCACTTGTATTGCACTCAAAACACGCGCAGCGATAGATCGAACAAGTGCCTCTTCATCTTCTCGTATCGTACCGAGGACATACCTTTGGACTGCTTCACCGTGTGGTGCTTTTACTTCCCTGCCATCAACATCTTTTGGTGCGATACCGATACGTACTCGTATAAAATCTTTTTTCTGAAGTGATTCAATAATACTTTTAAGACCATTATGACCACCATCTCCCCTGTCGTATGAGATGCGAAATGTCCCGTATGGCAAATCCTTGTCATCATACACCACTATCAATTCCCTCCCTGCGTGGTACCTCAAATAATCCCTAACAGCAATACCACTTTCATTCATAAACGTATTTGGAATCATTATTTCACAATGCTCGATCTTCATTATTTCATCCTTGATCATCGAAACAAGGACACGTGCAATATTATGACGCGTATGAGCGTATTTGTTACCAGGATTGCCAAGTGGAATAAGTGTGTACATCATTAAGACTAGTATACAACCTTAAGCCTTAAGCTTGTAGCGTAGAACTACTATTAAACATGCATAAACAAATTAGGTACGTATATGTCTTAGTCAAGATTAAAACATAAAAACAAAACAACTTACTTATTTCAATCCCTTCTTATCTTCGACTCTAGAGTAATCAAACTATCATTAATCAAAAAAGTTGCGTGATGTATCTCTTATCTATATACTGAGACTCACAATGTTTTCTTCTATCACCGACGTCACTCTCAGTACACTTTCTGATATGACCCAGAATCCAGTTTCGATAACCATCTTCGGGATTCTTGCTCTAATTATTATTGCACTTTGTATTGCAATCATCTCACCTGCCGCGCGAGATATTCTTGTTCGTATCAAACTCCTTGAGGAAGACGAGGAGCCTTCGTCTCTTCTCATTTGGATCATTAGCATCATCATCCTTGTGAAGCTAGTCCAAGCATTCCTAGTTCAACCATTTATTGTTGATGGCGCTTCAATGCTAAACACGTACCACAATCAGGAGTTTCTTCTCGTTGACAAACTTTCTTATCATATAAAAAGACCAGAGCGTGGAGATATTATGATTTTTAAACTTTATGAAAATAATAATAACCCATATGAAGGCAAACACCTTATTAAACGTGTTATTGGACTCCCCGGGGAGCGCGTCACTGTAAAACATGGCGTAACTACAATTTATAACAAAGAAAATCCAAATGGCTTCATTCTCGAGGAACCATTCGTAACATATAAAGAAGTCTCAAAAGAAGTTGATATAACTCTTGATGAACATCATTATTTTGTAATGGGTGACAACAGAGCCCAAAGTTACGATAGTCGTGATTGGGGGGCACTCGATGAGGTTAATATTAAGGGTCAAGTTTTGTTTCGTGTATATCCATTTAAAAAGATTGGATATGAGCCAGGAAAATATTCTTTTAGTAAATAAATTATAAAATGGACATCTCTGTAAACTGTATGAATGAAAATGAAAAACAACTAAAGAAAGAATTGCCAATGTCACTTAAAGGGATGGAGGACCTCGTTGGTGATCGATACTATTCATTCCAAGGTCTTTTTGAAAAGGCACAAGAAGTTGCTGTGTACTATGGATTCAAGCCAATCGAAACCCCAATACTTGAACATGAAGAAGTCTTCGTTTCTGCAATCGGAGAAGGCACAGACATTATCGACAAAGAGATGTATACATTCAAGACGAAAGGTGGTGAGAAGCTCGCAATGCGACCAGAATACACCGCCGGAGTTATGCGTGCGTACCTAGAGCACGGAATGCAGACACTCCCTCAACCAGTTATGCTTTACTCATACGGACAAACATTCCGTCATGACAAACCACAGCGTGGACGATGGCGACAGTTTAGGCAATTCAATCTTGAAATCCTGGGAACATCAAAATCAATTGCGGACGCCCTTGTGATCCGCACGCTTACCACCATTCTCGAAGAATATGGGTTCAAAGATCTAATCGTTGACATCAACTCAATGGGAGACAAAGAAACAAGGCCGGCTTTTGTAAAGGAACTTGTTAACTACTACAAAAAACATCTCGAAGGTCTCTGTAAAGACTGTGTTGAACGAATAAAAACAAATCCCCTTCGTCTTCTCGATTGTAAACAAGAGCAGTGTCAACCATTTAAGGACAACGCCCCTTCATCTCTTTCGTATCTATCTAACGATGCACGTAGTCACTTTAAAGAAGTACTTCAATACCTAGAAGAAATGGGTATACAGTATCGTGTCAACAACTCGCTCGTTCGTGGACAAAGTTATTACACAAGAACAGTTTTTGAGGTTATCAAAATTGATATCGATGAGAATGGAAAAGAAAAAGAGTTAACAATAACCGGCGGAGGTAGATATGACAATCTAGGCAAAATGATGGGAAGCAAAAAAGACGTACCGGCAATCGGCACTGGTCTCAGCATGGAACGCATTATGATGTTCCCTGAATGCAAGGCCATCGCACCCCGCATCATGAAGACTCCGAAAGTTTACTTTATTCAACTTGGATTCGAAGCAAAACTAAAGAGTCTCTGCATTATGGAGACACTCCGCAAAAACAGAATACCTGTTTACCAATCAATATCGAAAGACTCACTTGGAACACAGCTTTCACAGGCAGAAAAGATGGAGGTCCCATACTGTATTATTTTTGGCCAAAAAGAAGCAATGGACAACACTGTGATCGTTCGCAATATGGCAACGCGCTCGCAAGATACCGTGAAGATAGATGCACTTACCGACTATATCAAGCATCTCAAATAGAAGAAGGAAGGCAGACACGGATAACAAAAAAGTTTGATAAACTTTACTTATCAACTATTATGTTATAGATTAATGTCCTATGCTCCTTAACTGGGCACGTTGACAAACCACACAAGGAAAGTGAGCCTCTATGGCAACGAGAAAGGCAAAAGATCGGAAAGA
Source organism: uncultured Candidatus Saccharibacteria bacterium (assembly GCA_964491805.1). Lineage (GTDB taxonomy): Bacteria > Patescibacteriota > Minisyncoccia > Phycocordibacterales > UBA5272 > UBA11704. The sequence goes on along the minus strand of CAZBGU010000001.1, from coordinate 65,084 downwards.
CATAGTTCTTTCCAAAATCGCCTACATCAGTAGGCAAATAGAGTCGCTTTCGAAAAGAAGAGCTCATCTCGTTCAGATGATGCGCTCACCAGCAGATGGCGATCAGACACATTCACCCGATGAAGACGACCTTCCTGTTTCGGTCTTGCCAGGCCTAAACGAAAGAACGGTCGGAATTCTTTTGGACAACGGTATTCACACCATCGGTGAACTCAAGAGGAGAACCGAGACCGACTTATTGAGGATGCCCGATCTCGGACGAAGAGCGTTGAATGAAATAAGAGACGCTCTGGCGGAAAGAGGAGAGACCTGGGCTTCCACACGATAACCGACAGGCCTACTCCAGTGTCGAAATAGCAACAGTTGCACAGCTCAGGCTGTGCACTTTGTTTTTATAAAATAGTATGGTAGAATGGTGCCTACATATGTCAAACGTAAACGTAGAAGTAAAGAAGAACTCTAATGAAAACGCACTTTCTCTTGTTCGTCGCTTCCAGAAGCGTGTTCAGGAATCGGGGGTTCTCCCTCGTGTTCGAGGTATTCGTTATAACGACCGTCCACTTTCTGAACTTAAGACAAAGCGAGCGAAGCTAAAAAAACTTGCAAACCTCGCCAAGTATGAGGAAGATAAGAGAATGGGTAAAGTTGTTGAACGAAAGAAAGGCCGAAGATAACAAAAACCTAAAAGTCCATAAAGTTTGCAAAATATGTCCGCATATTATTCAAAAAACTTTATGGACTTTTAGCTGCCAGATAATAGCCATCACACCCTGTACCGTTTCGACTTTGGAAGCTTTATAGACTATAATTCACACTATGTCACTCCAAGAACACGACAATCTAACCATACTACGAAAACGCGGTCAACTTCCAGAGATTCCATACAAAGTAATAAAAGAAACACTGCTTGGAAAAAAATATGTACTTACTGTAGTGTTTTGTACACAAAAAGAATCACAAGAGAGAAATAAAATATACCGCAACAAGGATTACCCGACCAACATCTTGTCTTTTCCACTTGATGCACACGAAGGAGAAATATACATATCACTTGCAACAGCACGTCGCGATGCAGCGAAGTTCGAAATGACATACATCAAGTTTCTTCATCTCCTTTTTGTTCATGGGTGCCTTCATTTGAAAGGACATGATCATGGTAGTACAATGGAGGGACTTGAAGATAAGTATCTTAACAAATTTTTCCGTGGCAAATAACAGAAGAGAAATGATTGTGGGTATAGATATAGGCTCTGGCAACCTCCGCGCAATCGGAGCTGTTCGGCGCGAAGGAGTGAAATACCCAGTCGTCGTTGCTACTTACAAAAAATCAATTGACGGAGTTGATAGAGGTAATATTGTTGATGAAAAAGAAATTTCACGCGCAATCACCGATGCGATCATTTCGCTTGAGGAGCAATCTGATACTGAAACCCTTTATACACTTATCTCTCTTGGTGCAGTCGGACTCTCATCACATCACACAAACGGCTATGCACAAGTGTCACGTGGAGATGCATCGATCACTGACCTCGATATAGAAAACTCAATTAAAGATGGGAACCGTGCTATCCCAGATATTCGCAACAAGTCTATTGTGCATGCAATACCTATGGATTACAAAGTAGACGGCAACAAGATTCAAGGAAACATCATCGGTGTACGCGGCAACAAACTAGAAACAAAAACACTCTTTGTAACCTACCCTCTCCAATGCATGAATGTACTCAAGAGAACACTTGAGGACGCTGACGTACGAATTACGGATATTGTTGCTGGACCAATTGCCGAAAGTATTCCACTTCTTACAAAAAAACAGAAGATAGCTGGTGTCGCACTCATCAATATTGGACAGGCGGTCACTTCACTTCTTGTGTACGAAAAAAATATTCCGCTACTTGTTTCAACAATTCCAGTAGGAGGTGATGACATTACAAAGGATATTGCACTTGGTATGAAGATTACACTTGAGGAAGCCGAAGAAGTAAAATGTGGGAGATCTCTTTCCCCTTACTCAAAACGAAAAGTAGAGGAAATCATCGAAGCGCGTCTCGAAGACCTATGTACAAAAATTACAAAAGAGCTCATGCGCATACAGCGCTCCGAACTGCTTCCTGCAGGCATTGTCGTAAGTGGTGCATCGTCACTCGTTCCGCGCTTAGAATTTATTTTTAGAAATGAACTTCGTCTACCTATAAAAGTTACAACGAATGAACTCACAAAAATTACAGGCGATATGCTTAAGGACAGCAGTTGGGCACGAAGTTATGGTCTAACATTCCTTGCTCCACATGATACAGAAAAAGATGCTTTTAAGGAGCTACTAACATCATTTTTCATTCGTGTCAAAAAAGTTATTTCTCAATTTTTACCTTAATAAATAAGGATTTTTTAATATATTTAAGCAAGACTACCCCCTTTGCAAAAATGCCTCCAAGTTGGTATAGTTACTGTATAGTAATGTAATGACACCAAACCCCTTATGGCAAAAGTAAACCCAGAAATTGAAAGCTTCGCACGTATCAAAGTAATTGGTATCGGAGGTTCAGGAAAAGGAGCGCTTAACCACATGATCAATTCCAAACTACAAGGAGTTGAATTTGTGGCAATGAATACAGATACACAAGATCTCCATCATTCGCTCGCAGAGAAAAAAATCCACATTGGTAAAAATCTCACAAAAGGACTTGGCGCTGGTATGGACCCAGAAATTGGCAAGCGTTCCGCTGAAGAAACTCGTGAAGAAATTCAAGATGTCATCAAAGGGGCTGACATGGTGTTCATCGCAGGTGGTATGGGAGGAGGAACAGGAACAGGAGCTGCACCTGTTGTTGCCTCAGTTGCAAAAAACGAGGGCATCCTAACTATTGGTGTTGTCACAAAACCATTCTTCTTTGAAGGAGCCTCTCGCATGAAGCTTGCAGAACGCGGACTTGAAGAACTTGAAAAAGAAGTAGATGCTCTTATTGTAATCCCTAACGATCGACTTCTTTCTGTCATTGATAAAAACACAACAGTGAAGCAAGCATTTGAAATGTGTGACGAGGTTTTGAAACAAGCAGTAGAAGGTATTTCTGATATCATACGAACAGCCGGAACAATTAACCTCGACTTTGCTGATATCAAAAGAATCCTCAAGGACTCAGGCACCGCGCTTATGGGTGTTGGTCGTGGTATGGGCGAGAACCGTGCGCGCGAAGCAGCAACAGCAGCAGTCAACTCCCCTCTTCTTGATGTTTCAATCCACGGTGCAAAAGGTGTACTCTTTGCAATTTATGGAGCTGAAGACCTTGGAATGTTCGAGGTTCAAGAAGCGGCAAAGATTATCACCGAATCGGTAGATAAGGATGCAAAAATTATTTTTGGTATCGCAACAGACTCAACATTAAAAAAAGATGAGATCAAAGTAACAGTAATCGCAACCGGATTTCCTAGTGGCTTCACAAACAAAACAAACCAAGCAACAATGAATCTCCATAATATGCACGAGGAGAAGCCAGCACACAAAGAGAAGGAAGAATCCCTGAAACCTGAGCCACGTATCGAAAAAACAGAAACAATCCGAGAGACAATAATCGAGGCAACCGAAGAAAAACATGTCGATCGCATTGATCTCGAAATGGCAGAAGGAGAAACAAAACTTGTTGAAGATACAAAGAAACCATCATCAACATCGGCACGAAAGCCTGTATTCAAATTTGAAGATGAAGACGATGATGATGAATGGGAGGCACTTCCTCCATTTCTAAGGAGAAAAAAATAACATAGGAAAGGTACGCCAAGCAACCTGCTTCTACAACAAAAACACAGCTCGTCGCGCTGTGTTTTTGTTTACATTACATACAGTAAAAGTAGATCTATTTACTTACTTCTAAACATATTGTAGTATGATACCTATTCAACTGGAGGACCAAATGCAAAGAAGTAAGAGATCGTCTGATCTGTCCCTGCCACCAGGACTAACAGAAAGGAGCCTGTTCCTGAAGGAGAAGTACTTCCTAACAGCACTCATTGGGACAATCTTCACGTCACTGAGAGTGGTTACCAAGGCTGGACTCATTCCAGAAACAGGAACGGAGGCCATCCTTGAGCTAGCGTACTTCCTCTTACTGGGGATGGTTGCGTATTCGCTTGGAGTGATATCAGGTTTCTATCTTGCAACAAATGACAGCCCTCAGTTGACGAATAGAAGCATCACCACAATGACGGCGATAACACTCGCATCCTTTGTTCTTTCTTTAGCGGTTGGGTGGCTGTACAGCACAGCGCCGATACAAGATGACACAATAAAAGAGAAGGTGTGGGGGATGGCGGTAACCATCTTCCACGCTCTCTTGGTGAGCACACTAGTCGTCGTTGGAAACATTCGAGTGAAACGAAACTTGAACGCTTTCACCGAGTAAAGACAACGGCACACAAACTCAGGTGCACAGGAAATCTGTGCACCTTTGTCCTTTCTTACAAAAACAAAGATATGCATCCTAAAATTACTGGATACCGTTACTGTGATATACTTTTCAGATCCCATTAACATTAAGATAGCTAAAATCATAAACTATGTACGACGTAACAATTATCGGCGGAGGACCTGCAGGGTGTGCTGCAGCAGTCTATGCGGCACGCAAACAACTTAAAACTCTCCTTATTGTTAAAGAATGGGGAGGTCAGTCAACCGTATCAGAAGATATTCAGAACTGGATCGGAACACCACATATCAGTGGTGCAAATCTTGCGAAATCACTTCGTACACACGTTGAAGAATACAAAGGCAATATTCTCACAATACTCGAAGCAGAAGTAACTAGTATCAAGGGAATAGATGGTGACTTCACTGTAACAACATCTAAAGGTGAAGAAAAAAGTAAAACTGTACTTATTGGCACAGGATCACAAAGACGCAGGCTAGATGTCCCTGGCGCTGACACACTCGAACACAAAGGACTCACCTACTGCGCTTCGTGTGATGGACCATTATTCTCTGGAATGGATGTTGTTGTTGTTGGTGGTGGCAACGCAGGTTTTGAATCTGCTGCACAGCTTCTTGCATACTGCACTCATGTGACCCTTCTCTCTCGTAGCGCACCACGAGCTGATGCTATAACAGTAGAAAAGCTTAAAACCAATCCTAAGTTTACACTCATTGAAAATGTTGCGCCGACAAAAGTTGAAGGCTCTGTTTTCGTAGAATCGATTTCTTACAAAAAAGATTCTGATAGTGAGGAAGTCAAGCTTCCGGTATCAGCGGTCTTCGTGGAGATCGGGCAAATTCCTGCGACGTCGTTTGCTACAGGCATTGTTGAGATGACACCAACCAACAACATTGTTATCAATCCTCGCACTCAAGAGACCTCTGTGAAAGGTATCTGGGCAGCAGGAGACTGTACCGATGTGCTCTATCACCAGAACAATATCGCAGCAGGCGACGCAGTGCGTGCACTAGAGGATATTTATCTCCACCTTCACGCATAAGGCAGATAGTAGCCTTTAGCTCGTAGCCATACATATACAAAATACGAAGCAATCTCCTTTGGAGATTGCTTCGTATTTACTAACAGCTACAAGCTAATGGCTAAGAGCCGTCCATTTTGCTATGCTGAGAAGATGCAAAAATATTTTTCTATTGTCGTAAAGTTATGGAATATTCTTAAGCCATTTCAAATATATTTTGTTATTCAGCTTTTACTTGTTTTCTTAGTACAGCTTCTTTCCATCTCAACAACAGTAGTCAACAGCCACCTCATCAACAATCTTGTCTCAAAAAATATTCAGCTCGCTGTGATGATGTTCGTTCTATGGATTTTCATTGTAGTTATTTTGAATATAACCTCATTCCTTCAAAATCGTATAAAGGACTCGAAGCTCGATCAACCAATTGCTCAGTATCTTCAAAAATATTCTCTTGAAAAAATACTTAATTTAACAATTGAGCAACATATCGAAGACCACTCATCGATTAAATTACAAATCATATCAAAAGGTGAAAATGCAGCAGTAACAATTGTTAGTACTATTTTTGCTAATATAATCCCGACAACACTGTATACAATAGTTGCACTTGTAACACTTTTTATCTATAGCCCGTTTCTTGCTTTTGTAAGTGTTATCGTTATCATCATTTTACTTGTCTGGTCATTTTATTTTAGAAAATTCCACAATCCATTTATTCAAGAAAATAGAGATAACTGGAATATACAAAACAAAGTAAGAACAGAAGCATTTTCACATCTAGCTCTAGCAAAATATTTTGGAAGGGAATCTTTTTTTGTTAAACGATATATTGCTAATAGAGCCAAAATAGTTAACCATCACTTAATAACAAAAAAATTTGCCAGAGAACACATGTTTAAACTATATACTTTTCGTGATGTGAGTGAACTTATGTCACTAGGTATTGCAGCATACTTGTTTACAATAGGAAACTTACCTGTAGGCACTCTCTACTTAGTACTAAGTGTTACTTCTAGAATTTACTGGAGTATAGACTCATTTTCTTCCGCATTACGAGATCTACCTATTTGGTTTTTAGATGTAGAGAAATACCTAGAAGCAGTGGATAAAGAACCATCTTTTATTGAAGATGGTGAACATGACATTTTGCTCAATGAAGATATTATTCTACGTAACGTTTCATTTTCATACAAAAAATCAAACTTACCTGTACTTGATTCGATTTCTTTTGTTATACCAAAAATGAAGACAACGGCCTTTGTTGGATCGTCAGGATCTGGAAAATCAACAATTATAAAACTACTCATGAGAGCATACCAATATCACACAGGTTCCATTATGATTGGAAATACCGAATTACAAAAAATTAATGCATCATACTTACGTAAACATATTGGGTATGTTGAACAACATGTAGATCTATTAGATGAGACGCTTAGAGAAAACATTCTTTTTGGAATAGATGAAAAGATAAATGAAACCTCTGTCATGCTTGAAAATGTTGCAAAGCAAGCTCGTATCGACCAATTTTACCATAGACTTGGTGAGAAGAAATTTGAAACAGTTGTAGGAGAACGTGGGATTAAACTTTCAGGTGGTGAGCGACAACGTGTTGGTATAGCACGAGCTATTATAAAAAACCCAGAGATACTTATCTTCGATGAAGCAACATCTTCACTAGATAGCGAAAATGAGAAATACGTGATGGACGCAATTGCAGAAGTTTCTAAAGGCAAAACTACTATCATCATCGCACATCGCCTCTCTACTGTTCGTGATGCTGACAAGATTATTGTTATGGATAAAGGTCGTATTGTTGGGGAAGGAACTCACGATGAACTTATGGAGGGTAACGAAGTGTATCAAAGTCTGGTAGCCCACCAAGTGTAAAGTGTAGTAAATAGCAAACAACAGCAATTAAGAAAGGCCGTCGCGACTGCGACGGCCTCACAAGAAGGAGTGGCACTCACCATCGAGTGAACCGTGAGATCCTGGCGTTATTCGTCTCGTCACTGAGAGCAACAAGGCAGCTCACGCAGCGACCACACTTCACTGCACAGTAGCCACGACTACCGAGGACAAGTTGAGTTTCGCGCGACGGACTAGTGGGCTGTCTCTTTTGCTTGCCACTTCCCTGACCTCCTCGCTTTTTCTTTCCCACTTTCTTTGCAAATTGCAAGAAGTTGGGTTTCTTCTTGCTGCTTTTCTGCTGTGCCATGGAAATCTCCTTGCTGGTGGAAACTAAATCCTACCATACTTAATCGGATTTATCGAATTTAATTTTCTAATCTGCATCTTATTTAGCATCTTGTATGGAAGTCAACTTTTTGGCAGCTTCGCTACACTGAGCGCAACATCTAACCACTCATCTCGCGCTACTCTGTCTTCATAAATTTCAGACGGTACGAGAAAATAATACAGATGTGCGTCCTCTCCTTCTTTCGTATACGTAAACTGTTTACTGCCACGAGACAGGTACCACTCTTTTAATTCCTTCGAGCCTTTGAAGTACAACTCTTCATTTTCAACAATAGCAAAAGCCTTACCTTCATAGTAAAGAACATGTGCACCCATCATCGCTCGCGCAGTTATTGGCTCATGCTCACCAAAAATATCATACAGGATATATTCTAGAAACTGAGTTGTTTTCATATCTTTAGTATACAATTAAAAATCAAGTATTCTCTGTCATCTATTGTCTGTTATCTGTCCTCTGTTATACTTTGCTCATATGTCACCATCATCCATCCTAAAACGTATCTCCCGCTCACTTGGCCCTGGCATTGTAACTGGTGTAGCAGATGATGATCCATCAGGAATCGCAACATATGCACAAACAGGCGCAATTTTTGGCCTCTCACAACTATGGATGACACTGTATTCTCTGCCGCTTATGATAGCTGTTCAGGAAATGTGTGCACGTATTGGCATGACAACAGGTAAAGGTATCGCCGGTGTTATTAAGTCACACTATTCAAAAAAACTTCTCGTCATTGCGGTGCTGCTCCTTAGTGTTGCTAACATCATCAATATTGGTGCAGATCTTGGTGCCATGGGGCAAGCAACTAGTCTTATCTCCCCTCTTTCGTTTGGTGTCTCACTCATTGTGATAACCATCTTCACACTCGTATCTGCAATCTATATTCCATATCACCTCTATGCAAAAATACTTAAGTATTTTGCAGCAACTGTTCTTTCGTATGTTGTCGCTGCATTTTTCATTCACCAAGACTGGAGCACAGTAACTATAGCTGCTTTTGTTCCCCATATGGAATGGAACAAGGATTTTCTCCTTAATATTACAGCATTTCTTGGAACCACTATCTCCCCATACCTTTTCTTCTGGCAAGCAGACGAAGAAGTAGAAGAAGAAATAGAATCACGAAAAATCGTAGCTTTTGGTAAAGGTAGACCGAAGATAACAAAAGGCGATATACACCAGATGCGTGCTGACACCATTACCGGTATGTTCTTATCTAATCTTATTGCATTCTTTATCATAGTTACCGCATCGGGAACCGTTACAGGAGGACACCACACCATCACATCAGCAACCGAACTTGCGGAGGCATTAAGACCTCTAGCCGGAGATTTTGCCGTGTATCTCTTTGCATTCGGTATCTTAGGAACTGGCCTTCTTGCGATACCTGTACTTGCTGGAGCTGTCGCCTACGCAGTTGCAGAAACACTAGGAATACCGCTTGGTCTAAGCAAATCATTCAAACAGGCTGTCGGTTTCTATGGAGTCCTTACAGTCTCTATTCTTGTTGGGGTTCTTCTTAATTTTATCAATATTGATCCAATTCTCATGCTGTATTATGCAGCAGCAGTAAACGGTGTTTTGGCTGCGCCTTTACTTGTTATTATTCTCTTTGTAGCAAACAACAAGAAAATACTTGGCAACATGACCAACGGAAGATTAAGCAATACGTTAGTCGTCATTACCACGATTATTATGGCCATTATTTCACTCTTTACGATTGAATCTCTTTTTAGATAACAGAAGTATTTTGGTTTATCCACCCTTTATATTGCTATCAATATATCACATATGATATATTGATTACGTATGGAACCAAATGACCAGGAGAAAATCGGGCTTTTTATTAAGAAATTACGGGAAGAAAAAGGGATGACACAGGGTGAGTTTTCTGAGAAGCTTAAGACATCTCAGTCAGCAGTTGCACGCATCGAAGCAGGCAATCAAAACGTCACTATAGAACAACTAATGAAAATAGGCGAGGTTCTTAAGCATAACATTGTTAGCATCCAAGATACTATAGACTTCAAAGTTGAAGGTGGAAGAAAGCTGAAAGGCACTATTGCTACCAATACCTCTAAGAATGGTGCAATTAACATGATGGTGGCGGCACTTGTTAACTCAGGAACAACAACACTTCGAGACATTCCTCACATAGAAGAGGTATACCGCTATAAAGAGCTTCTAGAAAGTGTTGGGGTGAAGATACGTTGGACTCATAATGATACAGCGCTCGAAATTACACCACCAAAGAAACTCACTTTTTCTAAGATCAACAAACAGGCCGCAGAAAAGATTCGATCGTTTACCTTTGCTGGCGCATTTATTCATTTCACGGATTCGTTTTCACTTCCTCACTCCGGTGGCTGTAAAATGGGTGAACGAACTGTTGCTTCGCATAAGTACGCACTTGATTACCTCGGTGTACAGGTAGTTACGAAAGAGAACCACTATGAAATCTCCTACAAAGAGCTGTCCCCTGGCGTTATACCTCTCTATGAGTCGTCTGACACTGGGGCCATTACTGCACTAATTGCGGCATCGAGAATAGAAGGCACCACTGTTATTAAATTTGCACCTCCTAACTACCAAGTGCAAGATGTATGTTTTCTATTACAGTCATTCGGTGTACAAATTGACGGCATAGGCACAACGACGTTAACTGTCCACGGCAAAAAAACAATCAACCTCACCGTAGAACATTACAATAGCGAAGATCCCATAGAAAGCATGTTCTTTATTGCGGCTGGTATTGTTACAAAATCAAAGCTAACCGTAACTCGCTGTCCAATAGATTTTCTAACTCTTGAAATCGAAAAACTGAAGCGCATGGGTCTTGTTTACAAACAATCAAAATCCTATCTTTCAAAAAACAACAAAACTGTACTTGTAGATATAACACTATTTCCATCCGAACTGGTTGCTCCATATGACAAGATACATACACAACCGTTTCCAGGAATTAATAATGACAATCTCCCTTTCTTTGTACCCATCTGTTGCTTTGCTCATGGCCAAACACTTATTCACGACTGGACCTGGGAGAACCGTGCAATTTACTTTACTGAACTCAATAGACTAGGAGCAGACATTAAACTTCTTGATCCACACAGGGCACTTATCACAGGCATCAAACGACTTAGAGGTGCACAAATCGTATCGCCACCAGCGCTTCGTCCAACAGCAATTATTCTTATCGCGATGCTTGCTGCAGAAGGAACATCAATGCTTCGTAATGTTTACTCTATAAAGCGGGGCTATGCAGACATAGCAGAAAGACTTAACAGTATTGGTGCAAAAATTACAGTGTTACGAGGCGTGTAAAGAAAGCCCTTGTCGAGAAAGTGTACTCCAAAAACAAAAGCACAACACAGAAGTGTTGTGCTTTTGATTATGTTAAGCAAACAGTTAAGAGTTACTAATTAACGGTTGTACTTAATCCAGTGTCGTCCTTCCTTCTTTCTTTTCCATACCTCTTGTAGGCAAAGTCACAAAAAAAGTTGAACCTTCACCTTCTGTCGAAGTGAAACAAATAGTACCACCAACATAATCGAGAATACTTTTTGTAATATATAACCCAAGACCAGAACCTGTACTATCAGAATCCTTAACATTCCCTGCTTTAAACATCTTCGTGAAAACCTTATCTTTATCTGCCTCAGGTATACCGATACCGGTATCTCTAACAGAAAAAAGAATACTTTCTTCGTTAACTGTCACCTCTCCGATCTTTTCATATGCAGACACAACTGATGTGTCAATGAAAATCTTTCCCCCATTACTTGAAAATGAGATTGCATTTGCAATAACATTCTTAACGAGAGTCGTACAAAGATTTTTGTCTGCAAGAATATTCTTTACATCCTTGGCACTATTAATTACCTCAAGGTGTTTTACTTCCATCTCTTTGCTAAAAGATGAAACAACTTCCGTGAGTATAGTTGCAATGTTAAGACTGACAGGTGAAACACTAAACGTACCCAGGTCTAACCTGGATACGTTTAGTAAAGACCGAACAAGATCAATTGCGCGCTGATTACTTGATTCTATGGTCATAAGATACTTACGTTGGTCGCTAGTGAGTGGGCCAGCATCTTCGTCAAGAAGAATCTCTGTATACCATTTGATTATAGACAGTGGTGAACGCAATTCATGAGAAGCAAGAGATATAAAACCATCATCTTTTTTCTCCGAACTACGAGATTCAGTCATTTTCTTACGAGAGAACCAAGTAAACATACACAGACTATCTAGTTACAGAGATAGAAGCACCACTCTCTGGGAACTGAGCGCTTACAGTGATGCGACCATTAGAATTCTTTGAAACCATATAGCCTGCACCATTAGGATTGGTCTTCTGTGGTTCATCAGGGATAGCGGTGACATACTTACCACCAGCTGTAAGAACAGAAAGGTCAACAAGACCTGTACATGATGATGTTGCTACAGATGAAGAACAGATTTCTGTCGAAGTTGCGGTAATTCCAGACGGAAGGATACCGTTATTGTCAACTGAATACTGTGTAATGGCATTAAGAATTGTGTTTACAGCTGAATTTCTTGAAGCATTACGTGTGTCGCCAAGCTGCTTAGCTGGGTTAATAGCCACGATAACGATACCTGCAAGAATAGCGATAGCTGCAACCACAAGGAGGATTTCAATAAGTGTAAATCCCTTCTGACTGCGTAGTATTTTTTTCATATAATTCTAGTTCTGTTTATTTAGCGTGTTACCGAGATAACAGCACCACTTTCTGGGAACTGTGCACTCACGGTGATACGACCAGCTGCATTCTTAGAAACTGTATAACCAGCTCCGTTAGGATTGGTCTTCTGTGGTTCATCTGGAATAGCAGTAATGTACTTACCACCAGCTGTAAGAACAGAAAGGTCAACAAGACCTGTACATGATGATGTTGCTACAGATGAAGAACAGATTTCTGTCGAAGTTGCGGTAATTCCAGACGGAAGGATACCGTTATTGTCAACTGAATACTGTGTAATGGCATTAAGAATTGTGTTTACAGCTGAATTTCTTGAAGCATTACGTGTGTCGCCAAGCTGCTTAGCTGGGTTAATAGCCACGATAACGATACCTGCAAGAATAGCGATAGCTGCAACCACAAGGAGGATTTCAATAAGTGTAAATCCCTTCTGACTGCGTAGTATTTTTTTCATAAAATATAATGAATACGATATAGCTGTATTCGAAACTAATTTAACTTTTAAATAATAAAAACACTTTTAGGTTTTAACACCCGAGCGGCAGAAGGAATAACCCTTGCTGACCTACCTTTTCAGTATAGCAGACAATTATGGTTTTAGAAGTCTGCAACTTCTGACCATGAGGATAAGACAATTGAAGGGGATGTTGTCGAAATTACTACTTTTACCTTTGATGTGATAGATCCAAAAACACCAGTCGAATCAACGTGCAAACCACCGACCGAGCTTATTACATATGTACAGGTCCCAGAAGCTATAGTAAGTGTCCCTACACTTGACGTCGTGCCTGTTTCGAGTATCTTCTGTAAAGCTTCTTCTGCGCACGAAGAAGCCATCGCTCTTGACTGTCCTGATTGTTGAGATACATAGTCGGTTTTAGACGCATCAACTCCTGACGCAATAACAGAAAGCATAATCAAGACACCAATTGCTGAAATAAATATAACTGAAAGCAATGCAATATACCCCTTTCTTACTGTTCTGTATTTTTCTACTGATATACTTTTCATCAAAGTTTGATTAGTGAATTATAGCACTACCATTAAACGTTTTTGTATACGAATACTCTCCTCTACCGCTTTTGTTAACTGCGTCAATCGTAAATGATATTCTGATATTCTTCTCTAATGAAGATGTTGAAGAAATATTTTGAAATAATAGAGAAGAAACTGCTACTCGAGAATTAGTAAGCGCAATTGAAGTTTTACCGGCCTCACTAACAACAAGAGTGGTGGTGCTTAATAAAAAAACCGTAGGGTTAAGTAATGGGTTTGATGTTGTTACAGAAAGCGTTGAAGAGCTTTGTCCAAACTGTGGAGATTCTACACTTTTACTGTTTCTAATAGTCTGTACAATGAGTGACATTACTTGCGAACCTTGTTGATTAACTTCGTTAATAGCTTGACTTCTTGTTTTGGTCTCTAAAAGAAACGATGTGAAACCAGATAAAGAAAGAAGTAGAAGAGAGCAGAGCGCAACATAAAGCACCATTTCCACCAAGGTGAAGCCTTTTTGTGTTTTAAGGATATTCATACGTACTACTGTTGCCAAAAGGCAAATGAAAATGGGGAAGAAATAATCTGTGGAAGCGTTGTCTCTAGTGCCGAACCACCATCAGAATTAGTCCACGTAAACGTTGATGTCCCTGTTAACATAAGACGCTTTGCAAATAGATCACTATTATTATCAGAAGTAAGATACATGAGTTGAGACTGATCTCGCGGGTTCATGTGGATATCCATATACCCGCGAGGTGAAGCAACTGGACTAGTTGGGACAAAGTCAGCTTGTCGCGTAAAGACTCCAGCGTTACCAGTGTACCAATTAATAGCAGTAGAACTAAGGTCAGAATACACCACAATAGATCGTGTTGTGCTTCCAAGCGTGAGCCAACCCGTAGAAACAAGCTTTGATGCAGTATACGGAACAGTACATGATGTGTCTACGTTTGCAGTATTTGTCCATCCATTTCCATTCCAATACCCTAACTGTAGATCTCCCCCAGCATTACCAATCGATGCAAAAACCATCTCGTCAGTATTTTGATTTGCAGCAATGTCAAGACTCGTTGCATCATCAAGAAACGATGGCGGTGTTGTCACTGCCCCCCATGTACACATAGCTATACCACCATTACATGTTCTATAACGAGCACCATTAGTACCATTATTACCTAGGGCATTTGACCAAACAAGCATGAGATCTCCTGACAAAGACTCATACTCAATATCCATATTCTCAATATCGTGAGAAGTGGTGACCTTTTCAAGATTATTATCCGTAACAGATGAAGGCTCATTTACCCAAGCTGAGCCAGCCCATATCTTAGCTGAAATATCTTCATTAATATCAACCCATGTGGCAGCTAATAGGTTTGAGCCAGCACGTCTATCTTGCGCAAGTTTTACGTACATAATATCATTTGTCGTTCTCTGCGGGGTAAGGGTCTGTTCTGCTGCCCAGCCAGCTCCGCAACCGGTCCCGCCTGTTTTAGTTTTATACCCAAGTGCCCCAAGAATATTGTTCCCTTTACTAAAAAGTACCATTGCGTCGCCGGATGTCTTTTCAAAAGCAATATCAAAACGATGACGATTACCAACACCACCTGACGCTGCACGAAATTCTTGTGTCCACGTTATTCCGTCAAAACACATAATCGTAAGTGTCGCAGTAGAGTCATAGTACCCAGCAAGAGCAATGTGCTGTGTTGGGGATGTTCGTATAAGCCAAGTTGGCCCGACTGTCGCAACAAACGTCCCAGTCTCTGCACTAAATACATTTGTTACATGGTTGAAGGTTCTATACTTGGGAATATTAGTGCCGTCCCCATAAATTATAATTCCAGCAAGTGACTGACTTCCCCCTCCGCCCCCTGTTATTATTTCCTCATTTGTTAGCGCACATGTTGTGTTACTGCCAGGATTAAGTGTGATAGTACCATTAGTAAAACAGTCACCTGTAAATGTTAGGTTATAATTAACATCTGTTGTTTCACTAATAGAATAAGATCCGGAATTTATAGGCGTCGTCGCTCCCAAAGTAACCGTAGTCGATCCAACTTTATACGGAGCAAAATCAGCAGTTGTTTTTGTCCTGCCGTGATTAATAACAGTATTAGTAAGTGTTACATATGCAAGTTTTTCTTCGTACGTAATAGTACACACCTTAGCTGCTCCTGCAGTAATTGTAAGCTGACCACTCACATTACAGTCCCCGCTAAATGTTTGTGTATAGTTAGAACTTGTAGCAGCGGTGACTACATATGTGCCGGGAGAAAAGATAGTAGAAGAAGCCAATGTTACAGTTGTCGTTCCAACTTTATACGGTGCAAAGTCATTAACATTTTTTGACTGACCATGATTAATGACAACACTTGTTACCGTAACCCCAACTCCTGGATTAAGAATCGTTCTCCAGTTTGAAAAACGCGCAGGAATACTAACGCTTCCAACTCTATCTGGAGTCTGCTGCCACGAGACAACAACTTCAACATTTTTTCTATTTGTTGATGGTGTAGTTATAATAACCTTACGAGTAAAAGCACCAGAAATATCTTGTGTTCCTGAGAAACTCCACGTATTACCCGAAAAAGTAAGACCATACGTCCCATCTGTAAGATTAGAAAAATTAGCATTTTTGATACTCCTTACAGCTTCTTGGCCTTCTTCAGCAAGCATCACAGCGCGTGACCGGTCACCTGCAAATGATGACGACTGTATTGCGTAATACAATACGCCAACGAATGCAGTTACAAAAAGAAAGAATAAAGCACTTGTGAGTATAACTTCAACCAACAAAAAACCACTCCTAGTAGTCAACCGTTCCTTTTTCATTGATTGTGATAGTTCGTTTTTCATTAGCTTGCGAAGTAAGTGTGAACGTTCCTGTCGCCGAAGGTAAACCCGTTACCTTTGAAAAGGTGACCTCTGTTGTACCGGTTGGAACAATCGTTGTCGGGATAGACGTGTTCTCATCAAATGAAGAATCTCGAAGAACGTAATTTGATCCTTTATAGATAAGTATACTCCCTACCCCTACATGAACACCCCATGTCATATCCCCAGACGAAGAGCGGGAAAGCATCTGTGCACGTCTCAGGTTCTGCGCTAGTGTTGTTGCTGCACTGTCCAATTCATCACGAACCATGAAGACACGATACATTGGAATACTCATCCCACCAATAATTGTTAGCAGTGCAACTGAAAGCAAAACCTCAGGAAGTGTAAAACCTTTATGTGATACTTTGATATGTCTCATACTGACTATTTAAGACCGTTAAGATTACCGACAAGACTGTAAATAGGAAGTATTACCGCAAATGCAACAGACACTACACCCGCCCACACAATAACAAGCAAAATTGGTTCCATAATAATAGTGAGATTCTTTGTTGTCGTGTCTGACTTTGCTTCAAGCACTTGGCCGACCTTAATAAGTGTTTTATTAAGATTGCCAGACTGTTCACCAGAGACAATTAACTGCTGAATTGGCTGCGGTATGAGATTGTCGATATTTTTATAGCCAGCAAAACTTTTCTGGAACGAATTCCCCATATCAATCGAGTCTTTTAGATACAAATAAAATTTCTTGTATCGGATGACATCAGATGCGCCTGCTAGCGAATCAATTGCTTTCGTCACAGGTAACCCAGCCTCAAGAAGGGTGCCGAGCAGATATCCAAAACGAGCCACCTCAACCTCCATAAGTAATGTCTTAATACCTGGTATAGAGAAAATTATATACTCACCAAGAAATTTGGTTTTTTTACCAAAAAAAAGAATATTGACGATAATACCTATGAAGAAAACCGCTACAGGAACAGCTATAAGCCCATACTTATTAAGAAAAAGACCAAAACCAATCAATACTCTCGTAATAAGAGGTAGCGCGAGTTTAAGGTCAAAGAAAATTTTTGCCAATTTAGGCAAAATAAACCACGAAATACCAATACCGACAACATTCGTTAGCACGAGCACGAAAACAGGGTACATAAGAGCTGAGTGGACTTTTGATTTAAACTCACGATCCTTTTCTTCTTCAAGCGCAACGACTTTGAGGTTCTCAGCAAAATTGCCAGACTCTTCCCCGAGACGAATAAGGGAAATTGTATACCCTTTAAAAAAACCTGTTTTATCAAGTGACTTCCACACAGGAGAACCTGACTCAATCTCAAGTAACATTCTTTCAAGAATTTTTTTCATTCCTGGCGACTTGGTTTGTTTGATGATAGATGAAAGAGCTCCAATAATTGACATTCCAGACATGACAAGCATGCTCAGATTTTCAATGAACTGATCGCGCTCCTTACTGAGACCAAATGTAGACAATTTTTTTTCTTCTGCGATCTTACGCTGAGGTGCCGGTGTTGCCTTCACAGGCTCAGAGATGGTTACCTTTTCCTCTTTGGTTGCATTTTTTGGAACAGGAACAGGTTTTACTTCTCCAGAAACAAGAGAAACATCAAAAGAAGAAGCTGTCTCTTTTGATTGACTCTTTGTAACATTCTTTTCTTTCTGTGGTTTTTGTTCTTTCTTGGTGTTCGCTTCAGTTTTTTCTGATATCTTTTTTTTGATGATTGACGTAGACATGTATGCGATATTATTCATCAAAAGCACGATCTGGCGGAGGAGCAATACGGACTAGCTCTTCAATAGAAGTTATACCATTCTTCACCTTTTCAAGACCATCCTCAAACACCGACCTGGCACCCTCCTTGCGTGCTAGCTTCCAGATTTCTTGAGCTGACGGACGTTTTACTATCAGTTCTTGCATTGTTGGGGTAACTTTAATCACTTCATAAATCGAAGTTCTACCTTTATACCCCGTAAAACCGCACACTTCACATTTCTTACCCTCATACAGAGTAAGATTCTTCGCAGGAAGATACTTACGCACCCCTTTTAATTGTGGTGTATCAAAATCTGACGGCTTCTTAACAACACTAACCTTACAATGATCACAAATTTTACGAACAAGTCGCTGGGCAATAATAAGATTCATCGTTGAGGAAAGAAGAAATGGCTCTGTCCCCATATCAAGAAGACGAGGGATTGCTGTTGCTGCATCATTGGCATGGAAAGTAGAAAGAAGGAGATGACCAGTGAGCGCAGCATTAACAGAAATCTCTACAGTTTCAAGGTCACGGATTTCTCCAACAAGAATAATATCTGGATCTTGTCGCACGATTGCGCGCAGACCACGGACGAATGTAAGGCCAGTTGCTTGTGTTACCTGAATCTGATTAAGACCCTGAACCTTGTACTCGACCGGATCTTCAATTGTGGTAATGTTTGTATCAGGAGTATTAAGCATCTTAAGAAGAGAGTAAAGCGTTGTAGTCTTTCCTGAACCAGTAGGTCCAACAACAAGAATCATGCCGAATGGCTTATCTGCGGCTTCACGAAGAAGCTCTTGATTTTTTGGAGTTAGACCAAGATCATTAAAAGTAAGACCCTGAACGTACGAACCAAGAATACGGAGTACGACTTTCTCGCCCTCAACAATTGGAATAATTGATGTACGCATATCCACAGAAATTCCATTTTTACCATCATAGTGGAGTGACCCATCCTGCGCAGAATAATGTTCATCAATGCGAAGTGCGCTTTTAACTTTAATTCGGTTCAAAACATTTTCATAATTTTCTTTTGGAAGACGGCCTGCTTCGTGAAGCACACCATCAACACGGAAACGAATCACAATAACTCGTGCTTGCGGTTCAAAGTGAACATCAGATGCTTTGTATGTAATTGCATCATCAAAAATCTCCTCAAGAATTTCTGGAGCAACACGATCAGATTCTGCTATGATTTTTGAAAATCTGGTATCAAGCGGCTTCTCGTAGAAAACAAAAAAACTATCAATGTCCTCTGGCAGAGAATATGTAATTTTTATTTTCTTTCCTTTAAAGAGAGGCTGCAGCTCTTTAACTAATCCATCTTGAAGTGGATTATTGGTTGTAATGACAACTTCCTCTTCATCTTCATCGTTAAAGAGAACTACTCGCAACTTTTTTGCAACCTCTTCTGGAATCTTACGCACCTGATCAGCACTAATTGCAGCAGAGTTAAGATCGGAATATGGAACTTTGAAACTTTCAGCTGTAGCCTGTCCAACTATGTCACTATTTACAACACCTTCGCGCAACAATGCTTCGATAAAAGAGATACTATTTTTCTTTGCAATATCTTCTGCTTTTTGTGCATCCTCCTCACTGATATAATTCCCAGTGATTAGAATTTCTTTTATGTTGTTGGTGTCAATGTTCATAGGTGGTTCTTACTTAAGAGTATATCAGGAACTTGCTATTTTACTTTTAACATTTTCAACAATCTCGGAAATTGGAGAATTAGATTTAACAAAGAATGAAGCCGCGCCGAGGTCAAACACACGCTTTTTGTCTTCTTCTTGATTAAGATTTGTAATGACAATAACCGGTACCTTTATTTTTTTGTCCTGTATTGTTTCTAGAACCTTAAAACCATCTACACCAGGAATAATGAGATCAGTAAGAACAAGACTGAATGTGTCTTTAGTTAATAACTGAAGCCCTTCCTCCCCACTTGCTGTAGTAACAACTTCAAAACCTTCGTGAGATAGCTTGAGGGACAGCGCATGCGCTAGAGGCTTTTCATCCTCTATAATTAGGATTTTCTTTTTTTCCGTTTCTTTCATTGTGTATTTATTGCAGAATAGCTTACGTTCGTAAGTGTATAACACTTCACCCAAAAAAACCATAGTAATTAACAACATATTAAGAATTTTGTATACCAAGACGAAAGAAGCGAGGCCTCCAGCCGCGCTTCTTTCGAACATAAAAATAGTTCTTATTTGACGTAAAAATGAACATCCACACGAGCACCACAAAACTCGAAAACCCCCACCTTGAGGCGCTGTTCCATGTTAGCTCGAAGCGCTGCCGCATACACCTCCGGTGTTCCTTGTGTCGTATGAAGTTCAAATAATCTTCCGTTGAGGAGCCCTTCTGGCATATCTGAAGCATTATATTGATAAGCAAAACCATAACTAAGAACATTTTGGGCCCATTTATCAAATTCATAGCTAAGCCCCCACCAAAATGTAGGAGCAACAAGGATAAGTTTCTCTTCTCCTTTAATAATAGCTTTCCATTCGTCAGCGGTTTTATCTGTTACATGAACGACCTCATGACTTTTGTCGGCATTTAGTGCTGCAATAACCTCTAATCCTTTAACACTTGGTATCTCTCTTGGATGAAAATTGATGATCATAATTTATTTATACATTACTTTACTTTGTAAAGTGTATAATAGCTGCTTTACTTTGTAAAGTTCTTCTTGTTATGATAGGGTTGTCGTATACTTTTAACCATGAAAAATCTATATCATGAAACTAAGATATGCCCAATCCAAAAACTAACCGAAATACTTAGTGATGGCTGGACTATTCTTATTATTCGAGATCTTCTACTATCACCAATGCGCTTTTGTGAACTCGAAAAGTCGCTTACAGGAATAAGCACAAGAACACTAACACTTAAACTTTCGAAATTGACCGATGAAGATATTGTAATCAATCATGAGCACTTCTACTCACTCACAGAAAAAGGTAAAAAATTAAAATCAATCATTAGTGCGATGGAAAAAGTTGGAGAAACTTTATTGTAAGAGAACTCTCTTACTTTCCATATCTTTCAAAGATATATGCTAACCCTTTACGAATGTCATTTTTTTCATCCTGTGATCCTAGAGTTACCAAAAAAATTGGCCGAGTGGTACCGTTTAGTTCTGGAGTGAATACAGCAATATTATACCCGAGACCCCCAGCATTCTGACCACTTACCCCACCAAAGAAGAAATTATCTTTACTGACGCTATCTGACTCTCTAAGTGACTCAAAGATACTTTGGCCGTATGTATTTGTTTTTACCTTTCCCGAAGTAATTGCAAAAATAAAGCTTCTGTTGTTATAAATATATTTTGCCAACATGAATAAATCTTCAGCTGTCGACACATTCTTATCTGACACACCCGTTGGATCAACAAAAACTGTGTGAGTCATGCCGATAGACTTCGCTTTTTCATTCATATGCTTAATAAATAGAGACCTGCCATACGATGATGCAATTGCCTCCCCTGCTTCATTTGAAGATTCCCGAAGTAAAGGAAAGAGTAACTGATACATATCAATTTTCATTCCTATTTTTAGTCGAGGGACTTCTGTCGGAACAAGATCAGATTCTTCAATTGTAGTATTTTTCTCAATATTGATATATTCAGTTGCAATAAGTGCGGTCATCAACTTTGTAATCCCACCAATCGCAACAGACTCATTTTTGTTCTTTTCATAAAAAACAAAATTGTTATACATGTCAGCGTACAATGTCACAAAAGATTGCGATCCGGGTATTCTTTCAGAATAAACAAAAGAGTCAAGAACAAAATCTTTTTCGTACACTAGTATTGGAGTACCGACAGTTACGGCATCATAGATTTTTTTTGCATCGTCATCTGCAAGACGAACGCAACCTCCAGAAAATGTCGAAGCCACTGGACGACCATCGTCATATACCGGCCAGCCGTGAATAAAAAAGTTACCTTGGAACTGCATACTCCACGGCTGAGTTACATGCCCCATACTAGAATAATGTGTCTTTTCTTTTGTTTGTATTTTGTATAGCCCGGCAGGCGTCTCCCACCACGAACCTTCCTTCCCTTTTGTCTTCACAGGAACTTCAACTACTGCTACACCATCTCTATACACACGAGCAATCATACGAGAGAGATCAACCTCAACAAAGGTTACTTTTTCACTGATAAATTGATTTTTTATCGTATTAAAAAAATCTATGTTAGAAAGTGCTGGCTGAACTCCATACTTAAAAATTGTTTTTTCTTGTGCAGGTAACGCTGATGCTATCACAGTGTAGTTATTCACTTCTGTTCCAAAGTAAGAAAAGAATGTTGCACTAGCGCCGATTGTTGCAATGAGCGTGAGTATAAAAACAGACGTCTTAACTTCTGAGTGAATAATTCTATAGATAGATGGTCGCTTAAGTTCTGCAGGGTGGTCTACATAATGATACGCAAGATCAATATCTTCCTTCTTCCAGCCATCTGAAAGCAACTCCTTTTGAATGTCCTCACGAGATAGTCCAGCGGATTTTTTCGAAATTATATGATTGACTAATTGTTCGTGATACATACTCTAATTTTTACCAGTATAGACGGTAATATCTAGAATGTATACAGGCATATTCACTCATATAAAAAGTAATTCAATGCGCTGTTTCGTTTACCATTTTCTATTTGACCTTCTTTTAGATGTAGGCGAACTAATAAGTTAACCGCTTGGAAAAGTAAGAGAGCCCAAAGAACTCCGGGTAAGTAACACTACACTCATTCAAAAGAAATGGAATATACAATACCATTCCTGGTTGCTACAAGAACTTTTTTATTTTACTGGGGTACTTACATGGTCAAGAGCTGCACGAAACTCTCTAACCTGATCATTGAATACAGGAATAATACCGACAATATTAAGTATCCATCCAACAAGAAGAACCACGAGTACCGCACCAATTACATACCCTCCACCATACACCAATCCACGAGTAAGTGTCGCCGAAAGACTTGTTGAGGTTCGATGAAATTCTTTTAACTCTGCCTCTATCCTTTCAAGATGATGTTTTAACTCTGGATCGATCATGTAAGCAAGTATACCATGGCAAATAAATCACAGAGCCAAAGCAATTACTCCCATGATAACGTATAGCTACTTTAGTTGGTGGTTGTACATGCCAATATCCCCATACTAGCAGAAGTTGTCAGGGAGCACACATAACACTTGCAGACAGTGAGGTCACCCAAGCTACTTACCTGTCCGTATTCTAATCAATACCTTGAGAACACCCAAGCATTTCTGCTGGTGTTTTTAATTGAATTCCAAAGTGCAATCTCTGTGTATTGTAGTAATGAAGGTAGCAGGTAAGTGCTTTGTTGAATATACGAGGTGTAGGAATTAATCTATCTAAACACTCTTCTTGTATAGTTCTATTAGCTCGTTCAATATGAGAGTTATCATTAGGTTTACCAATACGTGTATATCTGTGATTCTTCTTCACCTGAGACACAAACCATGTACTAAATTCTGGTCCATGGTCTGTTTGAATCATACTGAAATGGAAGGATGATTCTTTCTGTGCCAGTGCAACAAATTTAAGTGATGTCTTTGCATTAATCTTCTGATAGCTCTTTGCGTATATCCATCTCGAATATACATCAATGAGTACGAAAGTATACATTCGTACCTTCTTACTCTGCATTGTGTGTATGATGTCAATTTCGACCAAATCACCAGCTTTTGTAGGATACGGTCTATCTACAGGTGGGTGATATCTCTTCCAAGGACTACGTTTGTTAAGAAGGTTCTTACGTGCAAGAGTTCTCTTTACAGTAGTAAGAGATACCACTGTTCCTTCACGTTTGAGATACTCATGTACCACCTCTGCACTTCTTCTTACTTCTATTCGTTTATCGACTATTTTCTTAACAATACTTTCATCTGTAGCTCTTGGATGACTGTGAGGTCGTGAGCTCTTTGTTGGTATTGGATGATGTCCCATTTTATCCAACACCTTTATCCATTTATGAATAGCACTTACCGCATATCCATAATGTCTACTTGCTGTACGTATTCCATACTTCTTTGCAAAGATTGCTACATCTCGTCTAATTCTTGGTAAATGTTTGTTAGTTGAGTACATGCAATGAGAATATCCTATTTTTAAGTAGGGTGTTCTCAAGGTAGTGAACTATAACAGTGAATTCAACAAGTAAGTGCAACACTTCTAGTAAAATAGAAGCATATGAATTACAAGCATTTAAGTATTATGGAACGAGAAAAACTCCAAGAATTACTATGGCAA
Organism: uncultured Candidatus Saccharibacteria bacterium; assembly: GCA_964491805.1. GTDB lineage: Bacteria > Patescibacteriota > Minisyncoccia > Phycocordibacterales > UBA5272 > UBA11704. Next base: position 40,749 of record CAZBGU010000001.1, on the reverse strand, counting down.
AAGAAATCAATTAGATATATAGCTGAAGTTTTACAACGCTCCCCGTCCTCGATATCAAGAGAGCTACGAAGGAACTATCCACAAACAAGGAATCAATATACACCTCGCCTTGCTCATGAAAAAGCTCTTCATAAGCGTACACAAAGAGTAAGAGAAGATAGGCTCAAGAACGATACAATACGAGACTACGTCATCTCACATCTAAAGCTCAGTTGGTCACCAGAACAAATAGCTGGAATGATTAAGAAAGAGAAACTTGGTAATATTTCTCAGGAAGCAATCTATCAATACATCTATCATCAGATACATAGAGATGGCTGGGGACTTCTTAAACCAAAGAAAGAAGATTTGCATCCATATTTACGAAGAAAACAAAAGCGGAGGACTCATCATGGATTACGCACAACAACTAAGCTGGAACGTGTTTCTGGTAAGAGTATTGATATACGTCCCCACATCGTAGAAACACGTAGACGTCTTGGTGACTGGGAAGGAGACACTGTAGAGTCTTGTAACCATAAGCCAGGAATTAATACACTTGTTGACCGCAAGAGTGGGTTCGTACTCATAACTCGTGTGAAAAGCAAGACAAGTATTTCTTACTGTAGAAGCCATGAAAAGGCTTATCTATTTCCCATGTCATACCGTAACACTCGACAATGGTAGCGAGAACACCAATTGGAAAGATATGGAAGATACTCTCGAGACCTCTATTTACTACGCTCATCCATATCATTCATGGGAACGAGGTACTAATGAGAATACCAATGGACTCATTCGTGAATACTTTCCTAAAGGGACTGACTTTACACAGATATCTGATGAAGATATACAGAAAGTAGAGTATATACTTAACACACGACCAAGAAAACGCCTCAACTGGTCAACACCATTACAAGTCATGGGTGTTGCACTTCGGAGTTGAATTCGCCAACGGTGATATTGACAAATTGGCTAAAATATGTAATAATATAATAGTTCTAATAAATCCCGTCAATTTTCCTGAAAGGACACGGCAATGAAGAAGCTCTTTGGACAAATCGCACTCGTTCTCTCCCTGCTTTGCTTCGGCAATGCTTTCGCACAACAAGTGTCTTACTTCCTGAAAGATGGGAATGGGCAACCTCTCGGCCAGATGATCTTCAACTACAAATCGACCGGCTACGAAGCCACGATGAACGGCGAGAAGCTCGCTGTGGAAGTAACCGGCAATACGGCAGTCGCAACGATGGGGAAACTCATCATCACGATGTCGATTGATGGTAGTTACTACCACAATCGTGTCGGCTTCTGGCGTACCACACCCGTCACCACTTCGTTTGGTGACAAAGGCATCGCCAATATGTTCTATGCAGGTATGACGCCGAATGGTCGGCTGTACCGTGAAGAACTCTGGCTGAACGGTCGCCTTTTCAACCGAAGAGAAACGGTCATCGACCACAACGACCAAATCGTTTGGTCGGTCGCAACCGACTCGGAAGGAACGCTTCGGCTTGCAAGAATGTGAGCAGGGAACGCAGTGCGAAAAAGCCCTACTTCGGTAGGGCTTTTTCTATAAATAATTTCTTCTGTTATATCAGGAAAATAACAGAAGAATGCTGCAAATATCGCAACCAAAAAATGGAGCTTGAAGAAGCTGACGTTGAGAATTTTGTTGCTTGGTGTAAAGAAACGGCATATAGCCCCTCACCAAGATACGCTTCAAGTTCGTGATAAAAATAGTGAAGAGTTGTTCCGAATACACTTACTTCCATAGGAGTTCCCTCTACTGCTTTCAACCCCTTACTCCCTAACTCTTTTCTACAGTAATCTGGATGGAGTAATGAAATGATGACATAACCACCTGACTTTAAGATCCACGTTGAGATATAAGTGCAAAAAGGGGTTTGAGTGCTTCAACGACCGCTTTGTTACTATTTGTGAGCCGATACGTCCTAGAGTGGAACACCTTGGAAAAAGAGATTTTAAAATGGAAGCCGGTTTTCAGTATGTACCCTTTTCTTTGATGAACTTCCAACCTATACAGAATTAGTTAGTGGAACACCAAAACTATCTTTAGTTTTCAAGCTCTCAGAAGAATTTAAGGTCAATAAAGACCTGTTGGTGACCCCACGGAGAGTCGAACTCCGCTTACCGGCATGAAAAGCCGATGTCCTAACCGATAGACGATGGGGCCGTCTTTATAGTGAAACCCTTTTAATAAAAAGTATCACCGGTACGCGATATAATACCATATTATTTTACTTTTTCAAAATTGGTGTTATATAGTATACTAGTAGATCATAGGGACGGTTAGCTCAGTTGGTAGAGCGCTACATTGACGTTGTAGATGTCAGAGGTTCGAATCCTCTACTGTCCACCAGAACAAAAATAACAACAAGTGTCTATTGTTTTTAGAAAACCTCTACTCATGATGATACTTCTCTCCTTTCAAAAGGGTCATCGCACGGTAGAGCTGCTCAACAAGAATAATACGCACAAGCATGTGAGGGAACACAAGTGACGAGAGCTTCCAAATATAGTTAGCTCGTGCGAACACATTCTCAGAAACACCGTAGGCTCCACCAATAATAAAGATCATACGCCTTACAGAATCAACCATACGATTCTCTACCATTTCAGCAAGTGCTTCACTTTTCATATCTCTCCCCTTTTCATCAAGAAGAACTACATAATCCTCCTTCTTAAGAAGGCTAAGAATCTTTTCACTTTCTTTTTCTTTTGTTGCCGCATGGTCAACATGCAACCATTCAACAGGGAGGTATCTAAGGAGGCGAAGTTCAAAATGTCGAACAAGTTCAGCACTTACTTCGTCCTTTTCTTTACCAACACTAAGAATTACTAATTTCATACCACCAACTCTACAACAGAGTTACTCTTTGGACAAGCGCACAGAAATCTGCAAACTAACACCATTACTAGTAAATTTGATATACTGTCAAACATTATGATCCTCCTTGCTATCGAAACGAGTTGCGACGAGACAGCTATTTCACTTGTGAAGCGTGTTCGTGGCAAACAGGTACGATTCGAAGTATTGTCACACAAAATCCTTTCTCAGATTGACCTCCATGCACAGTATGGTGGCGTCTTCCCGGCTCTAGCGAAACGCGAACATACGAAAGCCATTACGCAACTCATTGCTGAAGCTCTTGGCGAAGCAGAACTCATAACGGAACGAACCAACACCTACCACATTCCTAACGCAGAAAGAAAAAAGCTCGAGACCCTTCTTGAGCGAGAACCAGAAATGCTAGCAGCAATGAAAGTACTCTTCGAAGGTATTCAAAAGCCAGCAATCGACGCTATCGCAGTTACCCAAGGACCAGGACTTGAGCCAGCACTATGGGTTGGTGTTAACGCTGCCCTTGCTCTCAGACTTCTATGGGACGTACCTGTATACCCTATCAATCACATGGAAGGACACATCGTTGCTGGGCTCATTTCTGTCACAGAAGATACTTATGAAATATCAGATATAGATTTACCTGCGTGTGCACTCCTTATATCAGGTGGACACACAGAACTTGTGCATGTACCAAAACTTCGATCATATAAAGTAATAGGTAAAACAAAAGATGACGCAGTTGGAGAGGCTTTCGACAAAGCGGCACGTATGCTCGATCTTCCGTACCCTGGCGGCCCAGAAATATCCCGCCTTGCAGAACACGCACGTAAGGAAGGTCTAGTGGTTGACGAGGACTTGAGACTGCCTCGCCCCATGCTCCATAGCGGTGATCTTAATTTTTCATTTAGCGGTCTTAAGACTGCAGTTCTCACACGAACAAAGAAACGAGGAGATCTCGACGACAGAACGAAACGAATGCTTGCGCTAGAATTTGAAAATGCGGTCACTGATGTTCTTATACACAAAGTACGCCAAGCAATGTACGAGACACGTGCCAAGACACTGATTGTTGGCGGCGGAGTAAGTGCTAACTCACATGTCAGATTTGCGCTCAAACATCTTGCAGAAGCAGAAGGATTCAGCCTCTTTATACCTAACCGCAACTTATCCACTGATAACGGCCTCATGATTGCAGCAACAGGACTACTCCACATTGCGGAGGACGAATCACCAAAAGTAAAAATAACCGCAAACGGATCATGGTCAGTTGGGGAGTGCTAGACTAAGTATTAGGTGGTAATAGGCATGAGAAAAGCGAACAAATCCTTGCTTTTATAGTAATTCTGATTGTTACTAATTTTTTAGTACCCTCCTTCTTGAAGCGCTTTGTCAGCTTTTCTTCTATTTTTCCATGATTTAAATATTTGATACCCGGCACCAAGTGCCATACCTCCACCCAACAATAATGCAGAACCCACAAGAAACGTAGGCATCGCAAGTGGTGCAGCAAGCAATGAAGACACCGCAAAGGCAGAACCAGGGACAGACGAACCGATAGCAAGTATCCCACCAGTTGCAGCTACAGTAAAAGTTCCAAGTGCGGTCGCTCCAGACCATTCTTTCCGATTATGTTGATAAAGAGTATCAAAACGATATCTAATCTCGGATGGAGTAAGCCGAACTATTCTTGCTCTATCATAACCTAAACCCTCTGCTATTTGGCATAGTTTACGATCATCATACGTTGTCGGTTCTTCACGTGGAGGTTCTACAATGTTCGGTTGTACTTCAGGTTTTTTTTGTACCAGGGCCAATTTGCTCTAATATCGCTGTCCTACGTTCCTCACTTGCTGGTGCACTTTTTATTGGTCGAATTATATACTTTTCATTTTCTGCCTCTGGATTCTTTGAAACCTTAGGGGCATTAGGAGGTCCTTTTACTCGCAGTTCCGCCTGGTCAGGCGTCTCCAAAGAAAAACCGTCTATATTAAAGTTTGGATTTGTCATATATATACGTTAGACAAATAAAGTATATATATATCGAATAGCAAGCAAGGGCGCGAGGCAAATAAAACCACTCACGGTCGCAACGCGACCGTGAGTGGTTTTATTTGCCTCGCACACAATTGTGGTGAGCGTGGCATGCTCCAAAGATAAATGCCTTATGTGAGCGCAGTCGCCCACCGCAATTACTTGCGAAGTGGATGACCACGAATACTAGTGTACAAGGTTTCTCTTTTTCGTTCAAGGGATTAAAAGATGATTAGAACAATATGATCACAACAAGATTACGCACATATAAAAACATAAGGAGCCATCTTTCGATGACTCTTTATGCAGGCATTTATTTATCTTGTAGGGCACACCTTTGTGCACTCACCCCTCTAGTGTATCATCACTATTTCTTTTGGACAAGCAGTTGTTTTATATACGCGTCAATTTGAGGTGCAAGGCTTGGATCAGATTTCTTGAGCTGGTTGAGAAGTTCTATTCCAAGAGAAATCTGACCTGAATTAAGAACTCCAGCAATGACATCCTGGTCAACAGGTGGGTTCTGCCCCTTTGATGCAGCGTACGCTTTCGCCTCCATATACTGACCAGCATAAGAAGCACTAACGAGATACCATCTTAGTGCATCTGCACATGTGATTGAAAGATCGTACGTTGTACGGCCAAGCGCATATGCATCTGCAAACTTTCTTTGCAATAGATAGGCGCGAATCAAATCATATGCAACAAGCTGCTTATTAGGAGCATATTTAATCGCTTCCTTGAGCACTTTTTCTGCAGAAGCAGAGTCTCCGATACCGTTAAAGAAAAGTCCATAAATCGAAAGCATACGAACATCTTCATTGTATGAAGGGTATGATTTTTCAACATCATTCCTTGCAGCAAGCATGAGGTTGTTTAGAGCTTGTGTTGTTGCTTGTTTCTCCCCTGCTGGAAGAGTATCTGGGATCTTGATTTGTGCCATACGCACAGACATCTGAAGGAACTGCTCACGAGCTTCAATACTTCCAAGCGTATTCATTGCTATTGCATCTGTAAATGCATTTTGTTGAATTTTAACAGCATCTGCAAATGGCATCGTCTTTGCGTAATTACTAAAGCTCATAGCTTTAATAACAAGACGATTTACAACTAGAGGTCTATAGTTAACGTAGTACTGAGTAACAAGGAGTGTGAGACCTATGACAGGAACAATAAGAAGATTCATCTGGTCCATATCAAACAGTGGGTGACCGTGCGAGGGTAATTCTTCTCGTGTCCTAACAGTAATATAAGCTAAGAGGGCAAAGAAGAGAATATAACTTGTAAGGTTATCGAAAACGAAAACATTATGAACGAAGTAACCGACAATCATACCCGTCAAAATCGCTTTCTCAGAGAGAGGCATTGAATGATCTTTTCTCTTCCACATAAACCACAACGTAACTCCGTACAAAGAAAGATACGTTAAAAGACCCAATGTGCCGGCGGCAACTAACCAATCAAAAAACACATCATGAGATCTGTCATACCATGGTTCAAGGTTACACATTCTCTCTGGAAGAAACTTGCGAGCAAATACATAGCTAAAGTTGTCTTGTCCATACCCAAGAAGCGGTCTCTCCTTCCACGCTTCAAAACTTATCTGCCACATAGAAAGTCGACTTGCACCTGTAATGTCATGAGGAGAAATAGTCGAAATACGTGTCAGAACTGAAGAAGACTTAACAAACGCACTATTCTTAAAGATAAAAACCGAAGAAATAAAGAGGACTAAAGCAATGGAAGCCACTGCAAAAATTTTTCTCATAAGAGAACCCGAACTGCCTTTCTCTTTCCATGCCATGATACCGAGTGAAACAAAAGCACCAACAATCAAACCTATCATTGTTCCACGCGTTCCAGAGTAAAGAACACCAAGCGTGTTAACAAACATAAGCACAGGATAGAACCATTGCTTCTTTGGTTCTTTAGACTGAGACCAGAGCAGTGCAGCGAGGAACACATACATGAGACAGAAGATAGCAAAGTACGCCGAGTTACCGATCGTTGCATCAAGTCTGTTTTCACTCATGTGCACAGCAAATCGCGATGCAAACCACTCTGCTGCTTTTGGAAAATTATTAGAGAAAACAAGCCCCTTTGCACCAAGAAACTGCCCGATCGCATACAAAAGAACAAGAACATCAGCAGCGATAAACATCTTCCACAACTTCTGCCAATCCTGCAGTGTGCGAATCATAACAGTCAGAACGAAGAAGTACGCAAAGAAATGGATATGACCAACAAATCCTTCCATTCTTTCAAAGTTACTCCACATACTCTTCTCACGATCAACACCAAAAATATCAGCAAGAAGCAAAACAATAATGAAAAGTCCGTACGCAATCATTATCGGTGATTTTCTAATATTAATTCGATATGAAGAGTCATACAAAGCAAGAACTGCCCATCCTGCAAATGCAATTTCTACGAGAATTCTAAATATAAGATTCTTCCCGGAAATAAATGGGAAGAACATTCCTGATCCACCAAACCAACTGAGCACATCAAAAAGCCCCCCGTCTGCAACATGCAGCACAATAAATGGCACAATAGCAAGACACAACCACACAGCTTTCTTTATAAAATTTTGCATACGTAAAATTACTACTTTTTACCTGATTATACGGAATAATGAATGAAGTGTATCATAGAGCATATTTATTACCAGGGTGGTTTGTTTTTTGCCAAAATAATAATAACACTACTACACAGAGAAGTTCAGCAGCTAAATGGTATACTTTCGACATATAACTTATATTTTATGATCCCAAAAATTATTCACTATTGCTGGTTTGGAAGAAACCCAAAGGATAAACTAATCCTACGATGTATAAAAAGCTGGGAAACATATTGCCCTGACTGGCAAATCATGGAGTGGAACGAGGACACGTACGACCTAAGCAAGGCTCCAAAGTATGCAAAAGATGCACTTGCTGCAAAAAAGTGGGCTTTCGTTTCTGATTTTGTGCGTCTTGATGTACTAAAGAAGATGGGGGGTGTCTATGTAGATACTGACATGGAACTCGTTCGAGACATTTCCCCTCTGCTCTCACATGCAGCGTTCATGGGTTTTGAAGACTCTACATATATTAATAATGCGATGATGGGAGCAGAACCTAACCACCCTTTTGTTGAACGTGCACTCAAGTGGTATGACGGTGATCACCCAAGAACCCCGACACCAGTCATAATGACAGAACTCTTAAAGCAAAAACTTGACGCAGGGACACTCACAGAAAAAGAACAGGACATCGATGGTGTTCATATCTATACACATACGGCATTTTATCCATACAGCAAAGAAACTATAAAAAATTTTTCCTACAAAGACATTAAAGATGAAACATACTCAGTACACTGGTGGAACTACTCATGGGGAAATCCACTCAATAAATTTTTTAAGAAAACTGGACTCCACTCATTCGGTGTGAAAGTAACAGAAAAATTGAAAATAAAATCACTTCTTAAAAAAATCTTAGGGTTCGATTAACTATCTTACTATGCTCTTTAGTATCATCACACCAACTTATAAGCGTGCAGACCGTCTAGAGAGGGCGGTTAACTCCTTGAGAAACCAAACGTATAAGCATTGGGAGATGATCATTGTTAATGATTCTCCGAGTGACACTCATTACACGAACTTTGCCTCATCGATTAACGACCCTCGTATACATTATCATGTCAACGAAATTAACAAGGGCGTCAACTATACCAGAAACCAGGCAATTAAATACACATCTGCCGATTCGCGTTGGATTATTTTCCTTGATGATGATGACTACTTTTCCCCTGACACACTCCAAACATTCCATGATTTAATCCTTCTCCATAGTGACACAAAGTGGTTCATAACGAATCGCGCCTACACAAATGGCAAGCCAATCTCATCGCTTCCTGGAGACGAGAAATTCTATTTATATGCAAAAGACTACTTAATACTGAGGAGATGGAAAGGTGATGTTACACACTGTATAGAAAAAAAATGTATAGATCATAACAAGATACACTTTTTGAATCACGTAAAACAAGCAGACGAATGGTTTTTTTTCTTCCAACTTGGTCTTTATGAGCGAGCTTACTACCACGACCATAACAGCACCATCACTGACGGCTACGACTCAACTGACGGTCTTAATTTTAGGAAGCGATCTCGTACACAACAGTTAGAGACCTTATTGACAATTATATATGAAAGCAAAGAAGCGAGACTTCTAACTCATCCGACATTTTGGATATACATATGCATGAGAACAATCAGAATCCTGATTCGACCATAAAATATATCAGAAAGTAAAACAAGCGGGTCTTAAATTATTCTTTTGAGATAACAAAGATAGACAGTTGTCCCCCGGTTTTATTTCGCATCACCAAAGACATAATTCTAAATACAATCATGGATAGCTTCTGGGTGATTCCAGAGAACTGATTCATGTCCCACAACGTAGTACTGTATGCAACTTCCCGTAGGCGCAATCCACAACTCTTAAGATGTGCAACAAAAATATTTTTAAAAATTGGATTTATGTGACCGGTGTCACTAATCTCGTGAGGAGTAAAACAACTGAGATCTCCACGTAAGAAAAATTTAATCCTTGAAATAGGGCTCTCAACATTTGGCGTAGTGATTAGTGCCACGCCATCATCCTTAAGTAAATCCTTTATCTGTCTTACAAAATGAAAATGATTTTCGATGTGTTCGATTATTTCTATTGCGATAACAACATCGAACAGTCCAAGATCGTTAAAGTCTTCATTGAGGTCCCTGCTTACGACCTCAGCATCTGGTCTGTATATTTCTTTGTGATACTCTACAGCAAGAATATTTTTGAAATTATGATCTATCAACCTCTGGTCGAACGCACCAGCACCAGCACCCAAGACAAGAATACGCGCGTTTGTATCCTTGCAATATTTTGTAAAAATTTTAAATGAAGTTTCGTGTAACTTGTAACCAGCAAAAATAGGAATTCCTTTATACCCTTCATCGCTTCCTTCTGTCCTATTATTGTGCTGAAGTTTTGCTGTCCACATACGTTATGAATTGTATCAAGGAGTGTACCATACACATTCTTTTTTAGATACTGTCTTTCGTGTTACTATGAATCTATTCAAGTTGATTTTACTTTTATGCAATCATTTTCATGTTATCTCATCAACCTAGATAAAGACAGCGAGAGGCTTGCCTTTATGGACAAGCAACTTAAAAAACTTTCGATCGAGTATGTGCGTATACCTGCAGTGTATGGCAAAAACCTAACTGAAGAAGAGAAAAAGAAACACTACGACAAAAAAAAGAATATACAAGATGACCTTAACGACGGAGAACTAGGGTGTGCGCTCTCTCACAGGACTGCTCAAGAAAAAGTTTACAATGAAAAGATATCATACGGGCTCGTTCTTGAGGACGACGTAACCCTGCCTGACAACTTCAAAGAAATAGTAGAACGAGAGATTGCCAAAAACACATCTGGCAGCAAGTGGGACTACTTATCTTTTGACTACTTTGCATACGGTCTTGATTTTTTCAATCTGTGGCTACCTGGAATAAAAGACATCGCCAGACAGAAGAAAGGCATTCTCGAAAAAACTTTCTTTATAGCAACGTCACTCATGAAAGGTATCTATCTTTTAGCGCTTCTCTCTTTGGAACAAATTCAGATAACGGTGTACAAAAACTGCGCAATCAGCCCAATTAAGACCCCGTCTTTTGCTGGAGCTTATATACTAACTAACAGAGGCGCAAAGAAATTACTATCAGTTAGTGATAAAATAGTTTATATTGCTGACAGATTACCAATAGTTGCAAGAAAAAAAGTTAATCTTAATTTCAAAATATATACCCCGCTTGTCGTCAGACAACTAAAAGAAGTGTTTGACTCTAACTTACATACAACACAATAAACATATGCCAAAAATCATAAACGCAGTGAAAACAGTTTTAAAAAAATATTTACCAGATACTATGTACTTCTTTTTTTACAAAGTATTTAAATATGGAAGATATTTTCTGTCTGACCACAACAAAAGAGAGAAAGAAGAGCTTTCACTTATTCATTTCACTAAACCGCTTTATAAAAAAGTTTTGCTTGATGATATTTCATTTGAGATAAAACTCGACCCACATAACGGTCTTGTTGATAAGGAAATCTATTCTAAGGGTGTATGGGAGGCGGATATGCTTCGCGAGATAAGAACACATCTGCGTACTGACAGCACCTGTCTTGATATTGGTTCCAACATTGGACAACATGCGCTATACATGGCTAAAGTAGCCAAAAATGGAAAGATCTACGCTTTTGATCCGATAAAAAAGTTAACAGATCAGATACATGACAGTGTTACTAAGAACAATCTCACGAATATCGAAGTATGCAATTTCGGACTATCTAACACAAATGAAGTAAAAGATATTTATCTAAACAACCTAAACATGGGTAACACGACGTTTAAAAAAAGACTTGGTGCAAGTGATGTAATAAAAGCAGAAACAAAAATCTTTGACGAGTTTTGGCACGATAGAGGTGTTATTGATTTTGTTAAAATAGATGTTGAGGGATATGAATTTTATGCACTTCAAGGAATGAGGAAGTCGATTGAAAAATATCATCCGAAAATGATCGTAGAGTTCTCTCCTATCTTTTACAATAAAATGGATATCTCGAGTGAAGAATTTTTGCACTACATTTTTGATCTTGGTTATAAAATTTATGATCTCGACGACAAAAGAAAGGAGATTACAAAAAACATCATTCCTGAATTTCTAAAAAGAGTAGAAACCCAAACAAATATACTCTGTATATAAACACCTCCTAAAAGGTAAGTAGGGAAACTATTTTTTTCTCTATAGCATGTTCACTGTACCCTGTTTGTATCATTTCAATACAGTCATCGTTATAACTTTTAATCAATTCAATGTCTTTCAGATACGTAATTATGTTCTTAGCCAAACCATGAGCATCATTAAGATCATGAAATAATGCCTTGTCCTTAAAGACTTCCTGAAATGACATGATCCTAGGAAGACAAAGAGCGTTACCAGCAAGAGCTGACTCATACACAGCAAGACACTGCCCTTCCCCTTTCGTCGATATCACAAAAACAAGAAAAGAATTTAATAATGAGTTAAGATCTTTGCCATGGTTATATGGACCATGAATAACAACGTTATCTTTTATGTTGTATGTATCTATGTCATTTTTTGGATCGTAGTCCCCTTTACTTCCAACAAGGTGAAGTAGAGCATCAGGAAACTCATGTTTAACAATTGTAAATGCCTCAAATATTGTCGGCAGCCCTTTTTGCCGGGTTGTATTACCATAATAGACTATATCTTTCCTTGTAGAGTAATCATTATTAATCCTATAAAAAGCAGAATTATTAACCACTAAAGGCACAGTATGCAATTTGCGTGGGTCAATCTTTTGCTCAATGAGAAAGGCTTTTTCTGAATCATTATTTAGTCTAACCTTGTCGACAAAAAATAATACGGTATTAAAAATAAACTGTCTAAACTTAGTTGTTCTCTTTGGCTGAATATGCCCCATAAAAATAGTTTTACATAAAAATAGTTTTGAAATGACAAGAGAGAAGTACGATGGCAAAGTATGACTATTAATATAAAAAATAGACTGATGTAAGGAATACTTGATAAGTAAGTAAAAGTATTGGAAACCATTTGTATACTCTATAACCTTGATAGCATCATGAAAATGAGGGTCAGTCAGCATAAGATCAGCCCCGCCTCTAACAATAGCTACCGGTTTGTACCCAACATCTACAGCCAAAAGAAGTGGGTAGAGGTAGTAATTTTGAGAAGCAGAAAAAGAATGAAGCGCTTTAAAATAGCCATCAATAAAACATACAAAAAAAACTTTTCCTTTATTATCTTTCATACCGAGAATATATTATTTACTATAATCCACAATATACAACATGCGCACATATAAGCATAGTAACACACCCCGCCAATCCACAAGCCAAAAATATAATGACATCATTAATAATTGTGGGTTTACCTATAAAATGATAGAATCATCCGTATACAAACATTCCTTCTGTTAACTCTTTTATCGATATAGCAAAAGGAAGGTATACTTACTTTTATGTTAAAAAATGAAAAAATCTTTATAACAGGAGGGGCAGGATCACTAGGAAGGGCTCTTGTGAAGAGATTTTACAAGGACAATGAGGTGACCATTTTTAGTCGTGATGAAAATAAGCACTACTTCCTTAAGAAACAATTTCCTAATATTCGCTGTGTGGTTGGAGATATAAGAAACTATGAACTTCTTGAAGAATCAATGAAGGGTCACACTATTGCGATTTTCACTGCATCGCTCAAGCAGATTGAAGCAGTCAATCAAAATGTTAGTGAGGCTGTTGAGGTTATTATTCAAGGGGCACTAAACTCAAGAAAAGCGGCAATAAAAAACAAACTAAAGGCAGCAACATTTGTTTCTACTGATAAAAGCAGAAACCCGACGACGCTCTATGGTGCGATGAAACTTGTCGCCGGTGAAGCATTCATCATGGATGCAGAGAAAGAAAAAACAAAACTATCAACCGTAGTTTTTGGCAACCTACTAGACTCGGCTGGATCTGTACTTCCACTTATGTGGGACTCTATTGCAAACAACTACAGTCTCAAATTGTACGGAAAAGACATGACACGCTTCATGATGGACATAGATGAGGCAGCTGAGTACATCGAATACGCACTTAAACATACCGGGTACAATGTGATCCCTAACGTCAAGGCATTCAAAGTAAAAGACTTATTTGATATCTTTACAGAAAAGTTTGGTCTTCGTTGGGAAATGGGTGTCCCAAGACTTTCAGAAAAAATTCACGAACACCTCTTTGCTGAACATGAAATCCCTAGAGCAAAATTCCACAGAGAGAGAAATGTCTTTTTAGTTCATCACAAGAACATAATTAACAAACTCACCATTGAAGATGTAAGTTTTAGCTCGGAAAAAGCGATATCAAAAAAAGAGTTTGATACATTTCTTGCCAAGAAAAATTACTTCAGACCAAAGAAAGATACACAGCAAGGTCTCTAAGCGATTTTGTCATATCATATACTGAATTGACTCTCCTGTATACATAACTTCACACACTTTACCAATATCAACACCCTGATACCCTCTCTCTGCATATTCGTAGAGAATATATTTACCAACTGGCCCCATCGCAGCAAAAATAACAATGTCACTTTTTTTGTATGAAGAAATTTTTTCATCCAAGTCTTTCTTAATATCTTCATACGCATTCATCGCATCCACAAATGGTGTCTCAACAAATAGTGGATTTTTCCAAGGAAGATTCTGATTGTTTTTTTGTTTTTCTATTGTCTTTTTGTTTGTCACAAAAACAACCTGCTTATCCTTAAAAACTGGAGCTATTACACCTTCAAAAAAACTATCATAGTAAAAGTTGTGTGCATCCATATATGGTACATTTTTATTGAAACGTAAGAAGAACATAGTCTTCATAGAAACCCCCCATCGCAACTTTCCTGGACCCATTTTTTTAAGGTCTGTGTTTTTTGTGTTAACAAATACAGGAACAGAGAGAACATACGGGCTACTAGTACGATATGACTTGATAATAGTTGTATACATGTCCTTTAACTTTTGATCTGATACATGGTAACAATTTTCAAGATCAAGAGGGATGCTTACCATGTCTCCATCACCAAAACGAATAATTGACTTCCCTTTTTTCAACTCCTCTAATAACTCTTCGTTTGAATAAAAATGTATCCCGAATGTAAAGTTTCTCAAACAGTAACAATATAAAAAAACAAACATATAGAGTGGGTGACGTCTATATCTGTATAAAAAAGCTAAAGCTTTAGAAATAATGTGTACAAATCGTGACATATAAATTAGTTTTTATATTAACTACTAATAACGTCTAAGAACATACCAGGCAAGTATGTTTAGTATAAGTGTTTTTGCTACAACAGAATATACAAACCCCCACACACCAAAGAACGGAACAAAAGCAACAACAAGAACAACCTGAAGAATAGGATCTGCGGCATTACTTATATACATAACTTTAACATTTCTTTGCGCAATATAGTACTGCCACACAAAAATATGGGGCACGACAGCAAATCCAAACATAAGCACAATCGATTTCCAGACTTGATCAATATACATAGGGAAGAAGATATGAAAAAACGGAAAAGCTACACATGCGTAGACACAAGAAATAGCGACAAAGACCCACGTTAATGTTACTAGCTTTTTAACAAGAACTGGCTTAATGGTACTATGATCCCCTTTTACAAATTTTGGATATGCCACTTGAAGTGCGGCATTTGTTATTTTCCCAACTTCTTGAGGAATTGTAGAGGCTATCCAATAGGACGCCAGAGATATCGACCCGAAAAAATGATACATAATGAATTTATCTGCCTGGCCAAGTATCATATAAAACAACCCAGCGAATGTCGTATGGCGTGAATACGGTATCATATCCTTATCTTCATTAGTATTCTCTGGAGGGAATTTTGCAATAAGGACCTTGTACTGCACAAATAAAGTAAGAGCCTGCGCTCCATAAAAAGCTCCAACTATATATATAGTAGTCGGATGAAGATATGCCACAATAGCAACTACCACGCTGGAAGAGAGTCGCAGTATACCTGTACTTAAAGAGCTGAATTTGAACTCGTGCTTCCCCTGTAAATACGGCACATACAAAGCATATGCTTCGATTATGGGTAAGCAAAGTGACATAATA
This sequence comes from uncultured Candidatus Saccharibacteria bacterium, assembly GCA_964491805.1. Lineage (GTDB taxonomy): Bacteria > Patescibacteriota > Minisyncoccia > Phycocordibacterales > UBA5272 > UBA11704. The sequence goes on along the minus strand of CAZBGU010000001.1, from coordinate 25,112 downwards.
AGAAAACTTATGCCAAAAATAGGATTATCTCGCACTACCCAAAAATAAAATGAAATACCAATACCGACAAAGAAGGCGGGCAGGCTATACTTTTTCTTTGTCGTCAAAGCAAGAGCAAGTGATCCATCGTAGCCATTAACAATAGAACGAGTAAGCGCAGGAGTTATACCCGAAAGTGCAAAGAAGGTCAGAGTCGAGTAGACCGAGATAATGACCCTGTAATCACCGAGAACACTCTTTGGTACGTTGTTAGCAAGTACAACAGTAACTGCAAACATCGACACTGACGCTATCCCTTGTCCAAGAAGTAACCAAAACGTATTCTTGGCAAAATAATGAGCGTCAAAACTGAACTTCTGACCAAGAAAATTTATAAAGATACCAATTATTTTTTTAATCTTAGTCATAGAAAAGAATCACCTTACTTTTCAAGTTAAACAAATACAATCACAATTATAACACAATAAATACAATCAAAATTGGGAGAACACTAAAATGTAACGACTTCAGTCTCATCCACTGTTTCTAGCACAGCCCGCAACAAAACTGGCAGCAAACCTGTTTAATTATTTATTTATAAAAACGGACCGCAGGAACACCTGCATATGTCCCACTTTCGTTGCAATCTGATACCACGACCGCACCCGCACCGACAATGCAACCATCTGTGATCTTCACCCCCTGGATGACACGTGACCCCGTCCCAAGAAGGCATGAAGCCCCGATGGTGACATTTCCTGAGATTGCTGTACCTGGTGCGATATGGGTGAAAGCACCAACCCTACAATCATGGTCAACCGATGCATTGGTGTTAACGATGCAATAGTCAGCAATTTCTACGAGAGGCTGAATGACAGCTCCCGCAGCAACTACTACTCCATGACCAAGCTTGGCAAACCTTGAGACTGTTGCTGCGGGCGAGATGATAGTCTCGAATGAAAAACCGGCTTTGGTATACATCTCAACCGTTCTCTTCAAGAAGTCAGGGTGCCCGACATGCCCAAGACCAAGTGCGAGCACGTTCGTCTCAAGAGCTTGGTCAACTACTGTCAGTTTCCCGACCCTCTTGACACCAAGAAGCTCTGTGTTTGCTTCGTTGTCATCCAGAAAACCAACGACCTGATATTCAGGAAGCTGCAAGAGGACGTCGATGAGCACCTTCGCTTGACCACCTCCACCAAGCACAATTATCTTTTTTGATGGCAATTGCATACGTTCCTTTCGAAAGATTGGATGCGTACTATTATACAACACTTTTAAGTATCTATCAAGCCACCACTTGTCGCTTTCCCTTAATATGATGTATCTAATTGTGGTTACCTGATGTTGATGATATTATGCAATATACAAGCTACTATAAAGTTAAATTATTAAAAAATGAAAGTCAGACTAAGCAAACCACATATTGATAAAAAAGACATCGCGGCGGTAACGGAGGTGCTCCAATCTGGAACTCTGAGTCTTGGTCCAAAACTTCAGGAATTCAAAGAGACCTTTGCCGGATACATTGGTGTGAAACATGCAATCGCAGTCAATAGCGGAACATCAGGACTCCATCTCATCATTAAGTCTATGGGAATACAAGACGGTGATGAAGTTATTACTACCCCATTTAGTTTCGTAGCATCAGCTAACTGCATCTTGTTCGAAAAGGGAAAGGTTGTTTTCGTTGATATCGATAAGAAAACCTACAATATCGACCCAAAAAAGATAGAAGCAGCAATAACACCAAAAACAAAAGCTATTCTCGTTGTTCATGTATTTGGTCAAATGTGTGACATGACAGCAATCATGAAGATAGCAAAAAAACACAAACTTCTCGTTATAGAAGATGCGTGTGAAGCAATAGGTGCTACTCACAAAGGGAAAAAGGCGGGCACATTCGGTGATGCTGCTGTATTTGCTTTTTATCCAAACAAACAAATTACAACAGGTGAAGGCGGTATGATTGTTACCAACAGCGACGAAATTGCCGCATTAAGCAAGAGTCACAAAAATCAAGGAAGAGACTCAATGGCTTGGCTTGGTCATAGTAGAATTGGCTACAACTACCGGCTCGATGAGATGAGTTGTGCTCTCGGTATCACTCAGTTGAAAAAAATTAATAAACTACTAACGTTGCGTGAATCAGTTGCAAAGGAGTATTTCAAATTACTACAAGGTAACAAAGATATCATCCTTCCAACAATTGCTAAGAATAACAAGGAGAGCTGGTTTGTTTTTGTAATACAGGTCTCTAAGAAAGTTAACAGAGATAACGTTATTGCTATTCTTAAAGAGAAAGGCATCTCAACTAACATCTACTTCCCTCCTATTCACCTTCAAAAGTTTTACAGAGAAGACTTTGGACACAAAGAAGGAGACTTTCCGATTACTGAAGAGATATCCAAACACACTATCGCATTACCATTTTTTTCAGAGCTAACCAAAAAAGAAATTGCTTATGTTTGCAAAAATCTAGTGCAAGCAATCAAAGAGAGCAAAAAATAATTTTATGCACATCAACAACAAAATACGCTTTTTGATATATTCTCTAACCTAGATTCTTGTTATCTATTTCTTACTTATAAGATAATCACCAAGTGCAAGGTGCTTAAGGCCAGACAATTCAAACGTTCGCAGCGCATCATAAGGTGTCTCGACATTTGGCTCACCGTGCAGATTGAAAGATGTATTAAGCACCCCACCTATTCCAGTTATAGAATGAAAAGAAGAGATAAGTGTATGATACTCTTGATTCATTTCTTTTGTCACCATCTGAGGTCGTGAAGTGAGATCATATGGATGAAGCGCAGCGATGAGCTCTTTATGAGCCTTCTCTTTTGTATTAAACGTAATCGACATATACGGAGCAAAAAAATCTTTTGTCACCTCAAGGTAGATGTTCCTTTCTTCATAAAGAAGTGATGTTGCAAATGGCATCCAGAAATCTCTCCCTTTTATCATTTCATTAATCAGTTTCACATTATCCTTTGAAGATGGGTTAGCAAGTATCGATCGATTACCAAGTGCACGAGCACCCCATTCTGCTCTTCCTTTAAGACGGCCAACTACATTGTTTGATGCAAGAAGTTCAGCAACTTTTTTTTCAATACTCTCTCCTTTCTTTGGGTCAAAAAATACAACCGAACATTCTTTTGTATACGGATATGTATCGATAGATTTCTTAATCTCTTCATTTGAGTACGATGATCCGAGGTATAGATTATTAATTTTTTTGAGCTGAGAAATAGCACCGCTGTGCGCATTTACAAATCCATAAGCTGCCGCTCCAATTGCAAGTGACTCATCACCGCAAGAAGGCACAACAACAAGACTCTTCACTTCTGGAAGCTCAAGCAAAAACTGGTTTGCCTTTACATTCATAAAAACTCCACCACCAACCGCAAGATCAGCAATGCCATACTTCTTTATTGCTGCACGTGCCATATCCTTAATTATCTCTTCCGTTAACTTCTGTATCCCGTATGCCAACGAATCAAATCGGTGATAGTAATATTCATTAGCAAGAAGGTATGGCGTGGCACGATTTAGCGGAATACTTGATTGTATGGTCATAGATTCTTCATCAAACCAGACAAGCTTCTTTAACTTTTCATACACCTTTTCTCCACTACTTGCCTTAGCATACGGTGCCAAACCCATTACCTTGAACTCATGTTCGTTACGAGACATACCCAACAAGTCAACAACAGCACAATACAGCAGCCCTACGGATGCTGACATTGGAATCGTGTGCAACTGAGTGAGTATGCCATTTTCGTACAAGTTAATCGAGCCTGACAAATTATCTCCTGCACCATCTAAAGTAAGCACAAGTCTTTTTGATTTTGTATCCGGAAGAAAAGGAACAGTTGCCCACGCATGAGCAAGGTGATGAGAAATACGCGTAATAGTTGCATCCGGCAATCTCTCTTTAAGAAAAGCATCTACACGTGCACCGACACCTGATGTCATCTTCTTAATAAGTAAGATATCACGCAATCCAATAAGTTTACCAATGAATGGAAACTTAAAACCAATTGCTCTTAAAAAATCTTTTGAGTGAAGGTTGCCATGTTTCCGTATCTCAATATTATCCTCTTTTGTCGTAAATATGTACCCATCCCAATCTGGGTTCTCCCCGACCACAACAACATTCTTACAAGAAGGAAGGTTGTATTTTTTCTGAATATATCTCAATGACTCAGCAGGAAACCCCATATGCTTCTTCTGGCGACTCAAGCGCTCTTCTGACATCGCTTCTACAACTTCTCCATTCTTCATTAAAACTACCGTTGCATCGTGCCCATAATGAATACCAAGCACAAAATCTTCTTGTTCCATATAGGGACCATTATAACATGAATACATGACGCTGTAAGCTTGACCTAAAGTATACATTTTACCGATTATGCGTTAGAATAAGGCAAAATACAGCCGAACCTTAATGAATTCCTACTTTCCCCTTGTTGACGTTTTACGTTTTTTGGCAGCTTTTGCAGTGATGTGCTTTCACTATTTTTCGCACTCATTAATTGGAAAGTCTGGAATATTTTCTCTCTTTAGTAGTTACGGCATGCTCGGGGTGCAGCTATTCTTTATTATTAGTGGGTTCGTGATTTTTTTTAGTTTAGGTAAGGATATAAAAGACTACACACTCGGAAGATTCTTGCGACTATACCCACTCTTCTGGTTTCTGTGTACCATCACCTACCTAGTAACACTTATTCCCTCAAGTGGAGACCATCTCCCTTTTCATATTTACCTCTACAATTTACTTATCGTCAACAATGGCAAGACTGCGTTCATGATTGACGGTTCGTACTGGACACTTACCATTGAAATTTTGTTTTATTTTTTTATTGGACTTTTTGTATATTTCTTTGACGTTAAAAGAGTGCTCTACTTTTATATAGGATGGCTCTCAATCTCACTTGCTGCATTTTATTTTGGGTTCTACCATCTCCTTCTATCAAAAGTTTTTCTTGCTCGTCAAGCTCCTTATTTTATTTTTGGAGGACTCATTGCATATCTTTATAGTATGTATAAAGTCCTAAAGAAAGAGGAAGTTTTCGCTACTGTGATGACGCTTATCTTATCAGCAGTTGCCCCACTTTATATAAGCTCAGTTCTTGCTTCAGACCCACTTCCACGAACCAATGCGTTTGGTATCTATGACCACACAGGGCAGCTCATTGTGTTTGGGCTATTCATTGTTTTTCTTATAGTTGTATACATTTCACAATTTATTACCAACAAACACGTTATCGCAGTTGCAAAAAATCTTGGGCTAATCACCTACCCGCTCTACCTTATTCATCAAAAAATAGGCAGTATCATTCTTGGAAAATCATTTGGCATGATAACCCTATCTTCGATCATTACTGCTACGGGCATGATTACCGTAAGCTACCTAGTTGGAAAATCAGAAGCAAAATGGAGAAAGACTCTATACAAAAAAATTAGCAGCAAGATGAATAAGCTCTCACGAAGAGACACCCAACCCTGCTGATGTAATCTTATTTATACGTAATATCAAAACCAATTTTTCTTTTGATACTTTTTGGAAGAATCTTCATAATTATTTTTTTAAAAAAAGAATAATATGGAATCTTGTACAAAAGCTTTTTATACCACACAACCCATGAAGTATTAGATAAGTGGTGTGCATATGTATGGTCAGTCCACTTATTTTCTATCTCCGGATGAAAATATTCCTGTTCCAAAATAGTTACAGGAAGATGCTCGTTTTGAATAAGTTCATTTAACATCTTCGAGCCTACAACATTAATAATAAAAAACTGCTTTCCTGAACTATACTCATTGTCTGACTCAAAAAACGTGCACATCTTTTCGATAAAATAATTACCCTCACATGCACCAAACAAACCAAAACCATAGTAATCATTCCTACTATGGTACTTACAAAAAACAAGTTCCTTATCAAGAAAGTCATCAAGCTTTTTAAGCAGTAGCTGGTCAATGTCTATATAAAAGCCACCATACTTTTTTAAAATATAAAACCTGAGAACGTCGGATGCAAATGCGTATTTTTTCAGTTGAAGAAATGTATAAAAAATCTTTGGCAACTCGAATTCCTTACATGTATCTTCATTCCATTCTTTCAATTCATAATCACCGGCAAATTTCCCCCAACTCGCAAAAACATCTTTGAAGTTAGACGGCTTTTTGTTTCTTCCAAGCCAGATATAGTGAATTTTTTTTGGTATCATACAAGCGCGCTGTTCATTATAAAATTACAATAACATAAACTCAAGACTCTCATCTGTTCCTACAAGCTCTAGACCCCTACCTACATCAATAGACTGCACACCAGACATGGCGTACCGATAACAAATTGCCTTAGATGCCGGACCGCATGATACAAGAAGCACTACATCTCTATGTGACAAACCACCAAGGACATTGTCAACTTCCTTACAAATCTCATCGAATTTCGTAAACGAGTGAAAATCAGGAGTGACGACATAAGAGATCGACTCAAAAAAGTTATTCGCCTTTACATGATCACAGCTACCCTTCTTTGAGATCAAAATAATATGTTTATTCTGTATGCAAGGTAGGACATACTGTTCAAAAATATTTTTTCGATAAAAAAGTGACGCGTCGAAATACTTTACATTTTTTGGAAATGTAAAAAGATACTGGACTTTAAGTGGAAGCCAGCAATAAAGCTGCCCTTTTGCTCTTAGCTCTGAATTCTTCTTTTCAAGAGCCCAAGCATTTAGTCCAAGCGCATATGGACTTGATGATGTATAACCTCTGACAATATCCATAAAAATAGATCTAAGTCTATTGCTGAAATTCTCGTAATGAATGGACCCAAAGTTCATAATATGAACTTCACCGTCCCCAAAACGAATTAAAGACTTTCCTTGCCGTATTAGTTCTGAAACCTCCTCAAATGAATACTCGTTAATTTTTATTGCAACGTCTTTTCTACAATAGAGAACCGAGTATCCAACAAGAAAAGGAAGGTTTCTGAAGATATTTCTTCCGAAGAACTTTAAAAACCTAACAATAAAATGTGAATTAGTATAACTTGGCATTCTCTGTCTGTGACATCATTGTACCACAGACATACCGAGGTCTCTACCAAACAAAATCATATTCAAAAATCAAGAAAATCACTTTGAGATTTTTTGAGAATTGCCTTAAGTAAATTAATATTAGTCAGTTTTGAAAGGCTCTCAGAACGGTCAGCCATATACATCATCATACGCAAATACAAAACATCAGTACCGTGATTAAAGTCGACAAACTCCGTCTCTTTTCCACCAAAAGTCGTTATAGACGATACATCAAAGTACGAGAGCTGGCGTCGAACAAAAAGATCGCTCAGGCTTTGTGATGTGTATCCAATGAGATCACCATTAGACGTTAGAGCGTCATGAACAGGTGTCGGATATGGTGGAATAAAACCAATTATTTCAATATTTTTTTTCTTAGCAATAGATATCAATTCATCAATCGCCGCTAGATTCTTTTCTATATTTTTTTTCTTTGTTTCAAGATTATAAGAAGAGTTACTGATGTCCTTTGCGTGTGCAGCTATCTGTTCTCGGATATCGGTAGCACGAGAAAGATTCTTCATTGCTACTCCATACTTATAACTACCATCACCACGAAAACCATCATCATGAAGCAGTGCGGATATACCTATCGACGAAGAATTACTGTTGGCGTGTATGATTTCGCCTAAGGTGTACTTATGAGAAATATAATCAAGATATATTCTACGTGACATAGTAACTACAATCTCAGAAAAACGAAGCGGTAGGATATCTTCACCAATACTTTCTGGTACCCCTTTTTCTCCAGAAATAACATCTACATCTAAACCAAGTAGAACGACCTTAACAGAACCATCGTCAGGCAAACTTTCAATAAACGATTTCATAGCAGCTACACTCTTGCCCGCACCGCCCGCATTAACGAATGTTGTGCCAGCAATAAAAAACTCTTTCCTAATCTGCATAACCCGAGATGTTCCTAAGGCAACAACCTGCGCTCTTTTTCTTTTTGTCAAAAACTCTTTATAAGGATAGAAAGATACTCCATTGTATGCAAAACCAAAAAGAATACTTGGATCTTTCTCTTGTCTTATGACTACATCCTTGTACGAAACATATTCCCTTCCGTAGGTCACGACAAATACTGGAAAAATGAACAGTATAGATATCGGTAGTACAAATATACTTAATTTACTTAGAAAAAGTTTCATGGTTTAGAACTGAAAATAAATAAATGACTGATTACCAAAATAGCCGAACAAGATAATCGTAGCGATAATATAGTAATACCAAGAAAACCTTAAACCTTTAGTTAAAGAGTCAAAGATGTAAAAACTTTTTTTCTTTTCCATTACATATTGAGCTATCTCAACAATTATAATGTTGAGAAGTATTGAATAAAACACAGTATTGCCGGTATGTTTAGTAAAATCGTGCAAAGTAAAAAAAGTAGAATCATGCTCAAAAGTAGTCATCTTGCTGATAAAAAACAGCGCGTCTCCAACTGACTCCGATCTAAAAAAAATACACGTAAAAGCAACAAAAGAAAAAACAATGACAGTTTGAACTGCTTGGTACACACCCGGGAAATATCTCGCTAAAAATAAATTAGATATTACTTTTCGAAATCCTTCGGTATAAGATTCTACAACTATATAGACACCATGGAGAAGTCCGAAGACAATAAATGTCCAGTTTGCCCCATGCCATAAACCAATAGCAAGAAATGTGAAAAGTAGAGCATAATACATTTTAAATTTCGACACCCTGCCCGAGCCAAGTACAAGTGGAAAATATAGATAGTCTCTTACCCATGAAGAGAGTGAGATGTGCCATCTTCTCCAAAAGTCAGCAACTGTTCTTGCTGCAAAAGGTCTATTAAAGTTCTCTGTAAGATTAAACCCAAGCATCATTGCAGCTCCAATGGCAATATCAGAATATCCAGAAAAGTCACAGTAAATTTGGTATGTAAATAAAATTGCAATAAGCAAGAGTGAGAAGTTTTCCTTTGGTAAATCTAGATACAGAGGATTAATAACTTGAGCGATCTGGTCTGCAATTGCCATTTTTTTGAAAAACCCCCACAACATTCGTTCAAGGCCTTTTCGTGCTAGGTTAACATCAAAATTAATCGTCTTGTGAAGCTGAGGTAGAAAGTGCTGAGGTCTTTCGATCGGGCCGGCAACCATTTGTGGAAAAAATAAAACATATAATGTATATACAGAAAAAGACTTCTCAGGTTCCTGCTTTCTTTTATAGACTTCAATAACGTAGCCAAGTCCTTGAAAAATATGAAAGGAGAGTCCAAGAGGAAGAACAAGATGGAGGAGTAGTGGTGTATACGAATAATGTAGATATTGAGCAAGGGTAGCTATATTTTCATTAAAAAAATTGAAATACTTGAAAATGAAAAGCATTCCGATGTTGGCAACAACACTTACCGTTAGCAGCATGCGTCTCCTCCATCCATCTTGTTTATATAAATACTGGGCAAGAAAAAAATCTAAAGTAATTAAAAAAAATAAAATTAAGATATATTCAGGAACAAAAGACATATAAAAGTAACAACTTGCCACAATTAATAACCATCTTTTGAATTTGGAAGGTACAAGAAAGTACAAAAAAAATACGACTGGGAAGAACAATAGAAAGGACAAAGAATTGAAAAGCATACTATTTACAAGGATTTATATTCATGAGCCACTGGAACCGTAAAAGCACCTCTAGTTTCTTTCTCTTTGCATAAATTACAAATTGTAGTTGCAACATCTTCTACTGCTGTCATTTTTTTTGTTTCAGTTTTAGATAAAAAAATATCAAAAAATGCCTTTGGGAGCGAACTGTTCATTCCTCCATAAAGAAATCCAGGGGCTACAGAGAATACTCGTACCCCATACATACTAAGCTCTTCATGGAGAAGTGCTAATAATCCTTGCATTGCGTACTTAGCTAGAATATATGCCCCCATTGACTTTACTGCTTCTGTTTTTAGTACCCCTACCGTTGTAACACCAATAATAGTTCCTGATTTTTTTTCTTTTAAAAATTTTGCGGACTCAGTTAAAAAAACGTAGCTCGAATGGAAAGATGTCTCTATATAATTTTTAACTTCATCAAAAGATACATCGATGATTTTCTTTCGAACAGGAGGATGCCCTGATGCGTCAATGATACAACTTAATGGCCCTAACTCATTCTCAATAGTTGAGAAAACTACACGGACATCTTCTTCGCAAGAAATATCACACTGATATGCTCTGTGGTTAGCATTTTGCAGCTCACCCATGAACTCTTTCACTTCGTGTACAGGTGATTTACAATAGATAAGCGCAACAATACTATTTTGTTTATCTAGTTCCCGAACGACAGCTTTACCAATATACCCCATGGCTCCAGCAACTATAATAACTTTTTTTTCATTTTCTATCATACAACTACAAGACAGTGGTAAGCATCTTACCTTCTGCAACAAGGTCAGTCTTATTATGAAAAGAAAGACCAATTGAAAGTACTTTCGTTGAATCGCTTTTTGTTTCAACAATACCACTAACAGTAATTACATCATCTATGTAAACTGGTTTCTTAAAAGTAATTTCATTTTTCAATAAAAGACATCGTTTCCCCGGTAGGTACATACCAACTAGTTGCGAACCAAGCGCAGCGATAAGCATACCGTGAACAATAGGAGCACCAAACTTTGTTGTTGCAGCATACATCCTATCAAGATGTAGGGGATTGTGATCACCGCTAAGTTCAGCAAAAACTTCAACGTCCGTCTGTTTCCACTGTTTGGAAAAAGAAGCAGTGTCACCTATCTTTATTTCTTCCCATAAGAAGTCTTTTAGTTCCATTTTATTTCTTCCTAGCTTCAACTATGTTATGAATATCGCCAAGTGATTTTGCATTAAGGACCTCATCCATTGAAAATGAAAAATTGTATTCTTTTTCTAATTCAGCAATAAAAAGAAGATAATTCATGGAGTCCCATTCTGGAACATCTTTTGGGGTTAGACTATCTTCCACTTTTCCCTTCTCTATCTTAAGAATATCTTCTGCAATTTGATTAAATGTTTTCATATTTGTATTTTTATAATTTAGTTAATAATACCGCATAATTGAGCGCTATGTCACTCTCTGTTTCTTTACCTTTATCTTTTTCAAATATAACCTGGACTAATTCTTTTTTTATTCTAAAACCACTAGCGTGTATGTGTCTCCTTATTTCTTCTGCATTTCTATAAAGAAAAATATGATCAGTGAACGCTGCCCACACTACTGTTGTCAAAAAAAGCTCTCCTGCTGGAGCTAAAAGTTCATGTAACTTTTTTAACACAGAAAGAGGATTTTCAACATGTTCTAAAAACTCAGTACAGATAATCCTGTCGAATTTGGCACCATCACCATAATCAAAAAAATCCTTTTTCTCAATGGAAACCCTGTGGAGAAGGTCTTTTGCAGAAAAAAGTTTTTTTGTAAGAGATATAGATGAATCGCTTAAATCAACCGCCGCCCCTGTCCACAAGGAATTAGCTTGGAGAAACTGAGCAAGAAACATACCTGATCCCGATGGGACATCAAGACAAAGACCTTGTTTTTCTGAGGTGGCCACAAATGAATCCAAAAAAAAATTAAAAACATTATGATGCGTAACCCAAAAAATTTGAGTAAAATAAAGCCCCCATAGATAATCGACACCTGACTCATTTCCTTCTTGCTTTTTTTTAAAAACATGTTTCTCTACCTCAGCAAAAGAAGAATAGAGATATCTCTTATCTTTTTCAAGGAGGGCTTGCAACTTAAGAAACTCGATATTCATTGACAGAAGAGACTCGAGTTTATTCTCATATAAGTCCCAATTGTTGTCACACATCTTAAGAGCATCACAACATAATGATTCGGCAAGATCTGTATTGATCGGTACCGTCTTAATGAGGGACTCTATATTTTTATAAAAAATAGTTTTTTCCAAGACGGAACATGTCCTGAAAAACACCGGATGACTGACTTTAAAAGAGGAGAGCATGGCAGTTTTATAGTTGCACGACACGAATCCACCCTGGCTGCTGTACTGAATGTTTGGCATTTCTAGAAGAGTCAAAAAAAGTATCAATAAATTCTTGCGCTGGTCTATTTTTTTCTGAAGGAGAGAACGAGATAGAAACTTTACTAACACCAACTTTTCTTGCTTCCGCAAGAATAAAATACAAAAAAGCTTGTTCAACACCTCTTCCAAATACTCGACAACTCATAAGAAGGGAGTCTATATTCCATGTATTCTTTTCTTTTTTAACTATCGCAAAAATAATAACCCCATAGTCACCAAAACAATCAGAAAGTTTCCCATGGTATACATCATACGCACTATCCATAATATATGAAGCAACCTCTTGTTCGGTTAACGGTCTCTTAAGAACGTTAAATTGATTTGTTTTTTCTGTTAACTGTGAAAGACGAGGAATACACGTTGAATCATTCTTATAAATAAATAACTCAAGAGAAAGACTACTCAGAAAAGAATCTTTTGAATCGTGTAGCTTTTCCTCTTCTTTTCGCAATCGTTCCGTTGTATACAAATTTCCTCTCATCTTATCTTCATCAGTAATAACTTCAGAAGTAAAATATGGGAGAGAGTTGAAAAACTTTGTATACTCTTTTGGAGATTCAGGTAGATCTGGAACAGTAACTTCTGGAATAAGGGCTTTCACAAGCTCTCTATTCGTTGCATCGTCATCAAAAAAAACCATCGAGTCAAGACCAATGTTCAACTCCTTAGCAAGTTCTCGAATATTAGTTGCCTTATCATTCCAATTTATTCTCGCAGCAGCAAAATGATGTTCCTTAAGAATCTGGTTTGGGTGATTTCTGATTACTTCCCAAGCATCTTCAGGGTTGTTCCTGCTATTGATCGCAAGAATTATTCCTCTGTTGTAACAATCAAGGAGTGCCTGTTGGAAAGCAATGAAGCTGTTTCCAGGTGATTGCAACGATAGAGAAATACCGTCAATTCCATCTTCTCCAACTACGCCACCCCAAAGAGTGTTGTCAAGATCAAGGACAATACATTTTTTCATAGTACACGGAAAGAATACCACGAAAACTATACAACAGCAATTGCAATTGCGATTGTATTTGTATGACTAATCGATGCTTTTAGATTCAGTTTACTTCCCTTATACCACGCCACAGGGGCGCCAGATGTATCATGTCTGACTTCAATTTCTGCAAACGGAAACTGATCAATACCTAGGGCCTTACTTGCTGCCTCCTTAAGTGCAAACATACCCGCAAAATGGACGTCTTCATTTTTATAGGAAGAACAATATGCAATTTCTGACTCAAAAAACACTTTTTTTAAAAAAGATTTCTTTTCGTCTTCTCCAAGAGAAGAAAATCTACTAACATCGACAATATCAATACCAACCCCCTTTACATTTTCAAATAGATCGCGCATCGACATAGTGTACATCGTACCAGAGACCTATTTTACTAACAACCCCTTAAACCAAGAAGCTATTCTCGTATCTTTTGACTTAACAGATGCAATATTACTTGATGAAGTTGTGACAACTTTTTCCACAGCCTTTAGAGCTGTCACTTTGTATGGGGTTTTATTCTTAGTTATAGTTCCTATATCTGATGAAACTATAGCAGGCATCAATCTTATTGTGCTGGTCGGTTTTTGTATCAGTTCACCATCCTTATTCGAAACCTGATATACACGCATGACTTCATCCATGCTCGGAAAGAGTAACTTTATAATCGTCGTTGAGGATACTGTTGTACTCGCAAAACCCATAGCCTGTCCTGAAACATGTGTCTCCCCTCCGCTCTGGATGATTGTATTCTTTGGGAAAGAGTACGGCACATTATCAATAACAAGCTTCCATCCAGATATATCGATATCGTATATGTTTTGATTACCAATATCAATATATGAACCATATTTCCCAATTTTAATTGATGACATCTGAAGATCAGGAGATACTACCCGAACATTCATCCTTCCCATACCTGCAATAAAACCATTCGCTCCTTCAACTTGAGCAATATATCTGCCTGGATAAAAATATCGGTATATGGTAGAACTTCCCGTACGTTCACCACCATCACCAAATGACCAAACATAATTCATGCCATCAATTGCTTTCCCTGCATGAGTAAGACTTGATACAGAAAATACTGAGGGAGCCCCTGCTACAACCGTCTTTTCGGATGGAAGATAAAATACAATATCCGCGGACGGTGACGACATCTTCGCTATTCCTGTTTGTGAGCTTGTCGGGGTTGTTGTCGCTTCTGGTTGTTCGACTGGAACAATCTGATTTTCTTCTCCAGGTGTAGGTAATCCAACAGAAAATGAACCGTTAAGGAGCGAGTACGTCGTCCCTTCTTTCGCTGCTGTGTATGATGCAATTGTATCAGCAGTTACTCCACCGAGTTTTAACTCAACCGAAGTCACTCCAGTGTTGACCAAACTAATCGCACTCTTAGCAAGGGGTTTTGAAAATGTCGGGTAGTCTGACATAAACCTTGTGGTGCCAGAAACCGTCGAACCTATAATGGCGTACCCATGAGCCGTAAGAGTATTGCCGCCAGAAACGGGGTTTACAGCAGCAAAGTTACCTCCTTTAATTGAGATTGATACCTGTGAAAGATCAACATCGACGTCACTATTGTTGTATACCTCAATCCATTCTCTTCCACTATCATCGCCAACGGGATTCGACATTACCTCACTGATGACTAATGCATGCGCAGATACTATCTGAATAATCATAATCCCTACGATAACGGTAAATTTCATACACAAAGAAAGTAATATTAGTCTTCTAAGAGTTTCCGGAGAACATCTTCGGAAACTTCTTTTCTCTTTTGATTCTCATGTACTTCTATCTTTTCTTGAACAGCAACAGAATCCTCTCGTTCATTTTTATGATCACTCATTGCCTTTGCTAACGCATCCTTGAGTGATACAGCTGGTTTATCATCAAACTTTGGAACAGATATATTCTCGAGTGGGCTTGCTTGCTTTTGTTTCTTCTCTCCAAAAAGATCTTTTTTCTGACTTTGTGGCGGCTTATGGAATTCTTCTTCTATGCTTCTATTTTCAAGGTAAATATCTTGCTTTGTTGTCTCCTTTTTTGAAAGATCGTCACGACGTTGCTCTGATCGTTTTGGAGGAAGTGGGGTCTGATCTGTGATTTTACGAACACGAAGCTGACGTTCATCTCTTTGTCGTTTTTCTTCTTTCTCCTGCTGTTTCTCATCACTCTGGCGAACCTGTGAAGCATCTTTCTGTTGAGGCTTTTGCTGTTGAGAAGAAGAGTTATTACTTTCTTTTTTGGTCTCCTTTGGAATCGGCACGTAAAATGCAGCGATTTCTTCCTCTACCACAAAGCGAGGTTTGGCATATGATGCTCGGGTATGCGCAATAACTGATTGTACAAATGAATGAACAGGCCTTTCTATCGGACTAAGTGTACGAGCAGAAAAAGGCTTAGAGCCTTGGGAATCTATCATAAGACGAAGATACACCTGATGTGCAGAAAGATTAACAAAGTCATCGAGAATAAAGTATGGGGCAAACTCTTTTTCAAACACCTCCGCATCAGTTGCTCCGACACGAAACACAATCATTGTCCCAACGTTACCAAAAACTGCCGACTTCACCTCATCTGTCATCTGCTCAACATACTGATGAGCAACAGTAAGGGCTAATTTATATTTACGTGCCTCAGATAAAATACTTGCGAATGACTCATTGGCGAAGTTCTGAAACTCATCAACATAAAAATAAAAGGGTGGTAATTTTTCAGCTTCGTAGGGATCAATGTCTGCACGAGACATTGCAGCTAGATAAATTTTTGTAATAAGGAGTGACCCAAGAAGATTCGCGTTACCCTCCCCAACCTTTCCTTTAGACAAGTTAATAATGAGAATCTTTTTGTTGTCCATCAACTCTCGAACATTGAATGATGTTTTTTGCTGGCCAATGATATTTCGAATTAATGGATTAGAAACGAATTGACCGATTTTATTCTGAATTCCAGGTGCAAGTTCCTGGGTTGTCTTCTCGGTATAATTAGCGTACTCATTCATCCAAAAATCTTTTACAGTCGGGTCTGTGACATTAGACACAATCATTTTTCTATACTCTTTATCAAAAAGCATTCTGTTAATGCCTAGAAGCGTCTGGTTTTCATTTTCAAGTAGTGCAAGAATAATATAGTTGAGCACGTACTCCATACGTGCACTAAATGTTGCCTTTCCATCACCATCGACGAAAATCTTTTTGAAAGCGGACATGAGACCGTTAGCAACGAGATACCTCTTATCTGCTGGAACTTTTTCAAGAACATTAAGACCGACGGGATAGTCATTATCTGCTGGTGAAAAATATACAACATCTTTAACTCGTGATTCCGGGATATGGTCAAGTAATTTTTCTGCAAATGACCCGTGCGGATCGATAACACATAGGCCTTCACCATTATTGATGTCTTGAATTGCCAAGTTCTCAAGTAGTGTTGATTTACCCATACCAGATTTACCAATCACATAGGTATGCTTGGTCCTGTCCTTTTCCTTTATCCCAAAGGTAAGCTCTTTGTTTCGAAAATCTACCTTGCCGATATACGTTACTTTCTGTTGCTCTGACATGTTGATTGTAGTATAACAAATGAAACGAAAGCTTCTATTGAACAAGAGGTGACGAGGAAGCTGTTATACGAGGAAGACACTCTCTAAAGAAATCGCCTTGGCATGAAGAGGGCACAACAGTTTCAGAAAGCACTCCCTGTGATGAGTAAAAGAAGTTTTTGTCCTTCGCATAACCTAAAGAAGACGCCTCATCAAAACCAATATATTCAAATGTGGAGAGATCTACATTTTTAAAGTTTTGATTAGCGAGATCCTCAAGAATACTCTTCCCTTCACACGCTGTATACATTTTTACAATAACATGCACTGTATGTGTATCTTTGT
The DNA here is from genome assembly GCA_964491805.1 of uncultured Candidatus Saccharibacteria bacterium. Taxonomy (GTDB): domain Bacteria; phylum Patescibacteriota; class Minisyncoccia; order Phycocordibacterales; family UBA5272; genus UBA11704. Next base: position 8,112 of record CAZBGU010000001.1, on the reverse strand, counting down.
ACCAAAAACTATCTACCGTATTTATATAATCATTTTTCTTCGACTTTGACTGACCGATAAACGTAAATGATAGAGGGTCCGCATCTTTTACTTTATAAAAATCAACAAATATATTTTTTGAATCTCTTGCAAAAGTCTGTGATCCGTCAGCGACAAAACCACTCTGGTCTCCAAAAGAAAGTTCTACCATTTTTTCTTCGTTAGTATTGTCGCACTCGTTTGTTACCTGTTGCTTATAGTATGCTGTACTAGTACTTTTGTAGTAATGATCACCCACTTTTTCTAACACATTGAGATCGACTGCTGCTGCAGGAGGTGCCTTAAAAGCAAAATACAAACCATCATTTGCAAGAGGCACAACAAAAGCTGGAGCTTTCATTGTAGATGTTCCAAAAGGATCGGTTGTTGTGGAAAATTTTCCAGATAACTGTGACTCATATGACAGTGTGCTTGGAAATTTCATGGAGAGCTTTGTGTTTTCTGTCCGTTTCGTAAGTGCATTATTGATTAACAACGCAAAAACAACCAAAATAACACAATTAAGTAGAAGGAGTTTAAATGTTGAATTCATGATAAGAAAAAACTTCACCTCTCACCTCATAAGTATACGCGGTAACACCGACAACAAAACATAGTAATACACAAGACAGCAAAAGTTTTCTACTCTACCGTAAAAGTGCGCTCGGTGTGTACTTATTTGCGGGATCCCACAACATCCATGAGTTAACATTATATGTATACCCTGCCTCCATCTGTGCGCGAACCATTTCTTTTGTATAGGTTGCCCCCATGTCAAAATCCTGATACCACGGACGTAACTTAGCAATAAGCGTACTTGTCGCAAACACTTCTGTGTCTGAAGCATTTGCTGTCTGGTTTGCCATCATTGTTGCAATATCAAGAGCCCCTCGTGTTGAATACTCGATAATCTCTCGTGGGTGAGCTGCTGGATTCTGATACCCCGCGGTTCCAGCATAAAAATGTGATGGGTACACCATGAGAGCAACATAATCAAAATAGCGAAAAGCATCTTCAAGATCTTGACCTAATGTTTTTGTTTCATTTTTATTTGTAGCAACAATGCCGAACAAATCACCTGAGATCGGAATATGAAGTGGAGAAAACTCCTCATGGAGGAACTTATAGAAATCCTTAACAATACCTCTCTTGTCGACAAGTGCACGCTCACCAGAAATTGGAAAACGCATTGACTTAAGATCTCCATCAGTTGGGAAACGAATATAGTCATAGTTAAGTTCATCGAAGCCACGATTGTATGCCTCATGGCCTATCTGAGCCAGGTACTCCCACATCGCACGAGATCCGGTATCTATCCAAGGTACACCCTTGTGATCCTTCCACACCCCTCCTGTCTTTACATTCTTCACCGCAAGCTCAGGATGACGCTTTACAAACATCGGATCTTGGAATGACGCGATACGGGCAATCACGTATATATTTTTTTTGTGAAGTTCTTCCACAAAGTCGTTTAGGTCCTTGATTCTTCCGTCCCAACTAAGCATGCCTGTGTTATCTTTTACATCTATAACTACAGCATTAAGCTCTGTCTCATCAATTAATGTTATCAACCGTGAACGAACAGATGGTGTCCCCGCAACCCATGAGGACATATAGATTGCCTTTACGTGTTCTGGTGTCTTCACATGTGTCACAAGTTTTATAGTAGTTGTGGCTTCCGTCGTCGTTGCGACATCTTCAGACATAGTACTTGTCGCACTTTCTTTTGTGTACACCTCAGTACCAAAACTAGTCGTTTTCTGTAAGACTGTAGAACCTTCACCTAAGACCCAATACAAAAACAATGAAAAAATCAACGCCGAGACGATAAAAGGCTTCATGCATTCACGACGGCGTGAGCAAGAGGTCGACTTTCGGTTTCCTGATGATGCTCACTATGAACGACCTTCTTCCGAAGATCAAGTGTGCTAATAAACAAAAGAATTCCTGCAAAAATAAATACAAGATCCTTCAAAACTCCCGGTATAAAAATCCAAGGCGACAATACAAGAAGTAACGCAACTGCACGTTTAATTCCAAGTGGTGACATAGTTTTCTTAGTATAAAGAATAGACGATGCAATAGCAAGACTTATAAAAATCTCGCACCAGGCACAAATACGCTATACAATCATGACAACGTCACACTATTTTTGATATATATTGTTATTCTATTATATCTAACTCAACTACTTTTTTCCTTCTACAACTACAACAAATTCTCCTCGAATGCGATCTTCATTATTCTTAAAGTACTCCTTAACATGATCTGCGGTACCGCGAACAACCTCTTCGTGTAGTTTTGTTAATTCACGAGTAATAACAACTGTGCGACCATTATCAATACGTGTAGCCAGAGATTCAAGTGTCTTTTCTATCCTATGAACAGATTCATAAAAAACAGAAGTACACTCTGAGTTTGCGACTGCTTTAAAAATTGTCTCTCTGCCTTTCTTGTGTGGCAAGAAACCGTAGAATACAAAGTGTGCAGATGAAATACCTGACACAGAAAGTGCCGTCGTAAGTGCAGACGCCCCCGGGATGGCTACAACAGTAACATCTGGTAACTCATTGTATATTTTTTGAATCAGCAATACACCAGGATCAGAGATGGTTGGTGTTCCTGCATCCGAAACTAGAGCTAATGACTTTCCTTCTCCGAGGAGGGCTATGATTTTTTCAATATTTTTAATACCAGTATTTGCATAGAATACCGTTGTCGGAGTGTTGACATCGTACTCTTTAAAAAGACGTTGCGTTACCGATGTGTCCTCACAAAGGACTAGGTCTACCTCTTTAAGTATACGAACTGCCCTGAAGGTTATATCTTCAAGATTACCAATTGGTGTTGGAACTATATATAAAGTTCCTGATGATTCTTTCATATGTCTGATACTAACAGATAGAACAATAAAAAAACAGAGGTCCGCATCATGTGCGGACCTTTGAGATGCCAGGAGGCGGTGTTACTTCCTAGGAAGTACCGAGTCAGAGTATCGACAGTGGGGGTCATGGACCCCAGCCCTATTCGGCTTTCCTTGGTCTGAAGCCCTGGCATACGCATCGAGATGCTCAGCGGCTAATTTGGCAACCTCGTGATTGCCACTGCTACGCGCTCTCAAGTGAGCAAGAGCCGCTCCCATGACCCCTCTTCTTAACAACATCTGCATCAGTCCAGGTTCTTCCGAATGTTTGTTCAATCTCTCTCTCCTTATCTCTTCAAACGAAAACGGCAGCACATCTGTTTATGTTGCTGTCGACAAACATACAATAACACAAAAAGTAACTTTATGCAAATTTAAATGTGAATTGTGCGCCTCCTTTTGTTCAACTAACGTAGTTAACTTCACGCTCTAATATAATACCTGTCTTTTCTTGCACTTTATGGATAATTGAATACGAAAAATCTATAACATCATGCGCTGTTGCTTTACCATAATTAACCAGCACAAGTGGCTGGGTAGGCCACGTACCAACATCCCCAATCCTTACTCCTTTCATCTGTGCTACATGCTCTATAAGCCACGCAGCAGGTATCTTATATCCATCCTTGACCTCAATACAGGGAATGTCAGGATACTGTTCTTGGAGAATATCTTTTCGGTCAGTTGCGACCGTCGGATTTTTAAAAAAAGAACCCACATTAGGGAATTCCATGTAGTCTGGAAGTTTAGACTTCCTGGTTACAGTAACAAGGTCTCTAACATCAGACGATAACACCGCACCTCTTCCAAGAAGAGAATCAAGCGGCTTATATGTAAGCACGGGACGCGCTAACGTAGACAACCGTAATCGTAACGAAAGAATAACATATCTACCGTTATTCTGTTTGAAAAGTGAGTCGCGATACTCGAAGTTACATGCATCTTTGTTTATCTCTACAACATTAAGACTGTCGCAATCAAGCGCACTCAATGAGATAATAGCATCTGATATCTCAACTCCATATGCGCCAATATTTTGCACTGGAGCTGCTCCAACAGTTCCAGGAATCAGTGAGAGGTTTTCAATCCCCCACAATCCTTTCTCAACGGAGATACGAACAATATCGTCCCAAGTTTCACCTGCTTGCACAGTTACAATAACATCACTATTTTCTTTTTCAAATAAAATTCCACGGAATGCAATCTTAATAAACAAGACTCCTTCAAGGGTTTCTGAAAAAAAGGTATTAGTTCCATCTCCAAGAATATGAATACGCAACCCTTCCCTTCTTGCATATAACATAACTTCAGTAAGCTCAGACACTGACACAACCACAACTAATCGACCTTCGCCGCCGATACGAATAGATGAATAATTTTTTAGGTCTACTGTTTTGATTTCCATAAACTCCCTATGCAACATGACACACAGATATGACACCAGTATACAATGATAAAAACAAAAAGAAGAGCGCCGGCCAAAGGCCGGCGCACCTGATCCGAGCATCAATAAACCTTGATGGGTTTCCAGTAACGGATTTCTCCGTATCCGGGTACTTCCTCCCTTACATACTCCTCCTCAAGGTCTACAACCTCGAGGAGCCATGTCCTGTTCCAGACTTGGAGGTAGAAAACAAACCTCCTTTGTCTCCTCGTCTGCCCAACCACTGGCACCACATCGTTCCTACGTAGGAACGGGGGCCGGAATCTAAGAGTTACCATTGAGACCCCAAAAAGTGCTACGAGCCGTTATTCTGACATACTATGCAATTTTTGTCAAAAGACTTGAGGTAACTTCATACGCTTGCGCCACTCTGCTCTACTGTGTTCCATGGTATCTATTTTACTTGTTTCAAAACTCCAATTCGAGACTTTCTAGGAGTAACTCTTTTCTTCTTTAATAAATTTAAATATGGTACTTATAAAAACCCCATTAGTGCTAATCTTTTATAGATACCTAAAGAGTGATTTGTTGATGTATGTGGCAACTTTTTCTCAAACATCATTACACTAATTACACAGAGGCATATCTAAAATTATAACTTTCTAGAAACCTCCCTCTGCACACTCAAACACAAAAAGCTTTTCGACTGCGCGAGTATATCCAATATAATGCATATTTCGAGCTGTCGTCTCAAGAAGTTTAGAGAACTTGTCATTTTGTTGTACTACTCTATTTCCGTTAACACAAATCACACTATTAAACTCCGTTCCTTGTGATTCGGTTTTTGTCATCACTTTCATACTAGGCCTATTTATCATATTCTCACTGAGTGCACTATTAAGAATGTTCTTTACATGATCACTGTCACAAAGGACACCGACTGTTTCTTCAACACCAAGACCTGTGATAATACTTTGCACCATTTCAACAAGAGTTGGTACGTCGCTTACCAAAAAAGTTCGTACTTCCTCACCTTCTCTAATTGTATCCGGCACTTCAACGGCATACCCTAACGACTTGATGTACGAAAGAATTTGCTTGGTATTTCGGTACACTTTATTAAGCTCAACTTTTTTACAATCACTAAAATCATAGCTATAACGCTTTGAACTCGGACGTAAAATACTTTTTTGATTAACATCTCCAACATACACAAGGGAGTGCGTTCTGTCGACAAGGTTTTTTATAAGTGCTATCTGATCGTGAGAATAATTTTGAAACTCATCGATAATCACCATACCATACAGCACTTCGGATGTTCTTATAAGTTTTTTATACTTTCCATTCCCAAGGGACTTATAGTATTCATATTGAAGACAGAGCCGTCCTTCTTCATTTTGGATCATCATAAGCATAATCGTGACATCAAGATAATCCAAAGTATGTTTGAGTCTTGCACGTAAAAAACGTTCAAAATGCTCTTTTTGTAGATGTTTTTTATAAAGCGCTTCTAATTCTTCCAGCGCATTCTTTAGTGTTTTTTTCCTCTTAATAACCTGCTTATCCAAAAGCTTAAGCTTTTCTTCCACATAATCAAGATAGTCATAGTCGGTATTGAAAAGACTTATTTCATAAAAGTTCTCAAGCTGAAGTAACTGTAATCCAAAGTCGAAATAAGTATCAACCAGCATATTAGGAATTCCTAGTTTTGGGAGTATAGAAGAAAAATAATTTTTAGTGGATGTGTCCTGAACCAACATAAGCAACTTCTTCCCCTCGTAGAGCTCTGAAGTCTCGGGTCTTTGAATAAGGTACGCAACACGGTGAAGACAAATGGTCGTTTTTCCTGATCCTGCTGGGCCAGAGATAATAAGTGCGGTCTTCGGATCACTTTGAATAATCTGATACTGCTCTTTCTCGATTTTTGCAACAATTTCAGAAAGACCAAATTCACTCTTAACAGTACTTAAAAAATCTTCATAGATAATCTCAATACCAAACTCCTCTGTTTCTTGAGAATAGTACACAACTTTTTCTTCTCCGATAACATAACTATCTTTTTGAAAAAGGTCCACTTCTTTCGTCTTTCTTTCAGGTAGACGAAGTATCGCCTTACCAAGATCTTCGAATCTGAGTTCAGATACCGGTGCCGTCCATGAAGCAACCGTAATATCTGAAGCAGAGTCAAATTCAAACTTTGATATAAAGACTTCTCGCCTGTTGTTATCAAAAAGATAGGTAACTTTTGCAAAAAATGGAGACCGTTTGAGAATTTTAAGTTCTTCGATTCTCCTTCGTGTATAGGTAAGCTGTTGAGCAGCAATCTCCTGATCAATATTAAATGCTTTTCTTACTTGAAGAAGAAGGTTGCTTTCCATTTCTACAAGATGAGCAATTTCGCTATCAAGGGCACTTCTTGTTGAAGTGATAACGTTTTTTAGATTATTAACAAGTACTTCTTTGCGGTCCATAAATTTAAAATTATAACACTTAATAAACAAACCTGTCATTTTGCCTCAATGAGATACAAAAGTCCCCCATTGGGAGGACTTTTGTTTTCTGTGCGCGAACCAAGATTCGAACTTGGGACCGCTCGAGTATCAGTCGAGTGCTCTACCAGCTGAGCTATTCGCGCTTTTATTATATTTTTCACCTGCTAAACAGTGTGCACGTTCGAGCAATCTATCATCTATGTCGACAGTTTGTTAACTTTCGACATCTTTGCGGCCGAGCCGTCTCGAGCTGTTCACGCAAGTACCTATAAGAAACGTTACAACATACTACCACAAAATGAGAAAAAATTAAAGGCCAGGTCCGCTTTGTGAACCTGGCCACCACAATTCGAGTCATCCGTTTACTTCACGGTATACGACTCAACTCGAAGTTCACCACGGTCAACACGTTCGCAGCCATTTGGAACCTCGTTGCCGCGATGTATCACTCTGACACACCGATTCTTTGACTGACTCCATGCCATTTCTGGTGTTGAATCAATCATATAATAGAAAGCCAACAAGGATGAACCGGTGAAAACTAGCGCCGCTACCGCATTCACCATGACCTTCTTTACTTTCATCTGGATTCCTCCATTATTGAGATAAAATAGCATAACATACATCGATAGACATATCAATCTATTGCGTTTTTAATATAGAAAAGGTAGAACTATAACAAATACCCCCAAACAGGAGCAAGACCATGGGCAAACAACGTGTAACCACGTGGTATGTGTATCCGCGCAATGCGGATACTAATGAAGTTCTTTCAAGTGCACTTAGCGGTCTGCATAGTCAAGAGAAGTTCTCAACGATTGAGTGTGCAGGCGGTGAGAAACGAGAGCTTGTCGAAGTGCCAAACTATGCTTTCGTTTCGAGGCTATACAAATCAAGGACGGCCCTTCGTCTAGACTTTCAGGTCTACAGATCACAAGATGGAGGAAAACCTGATGTCTGGATATTTCACACCAGAAAAAAAACGACCCTTCAAAATCTCGAGGCACGTGGAATAATCAGAAGAGGTAACACTCCACACAGGAAGAGCGCGACCCGCTTCTGATCTTGGGCCACAAACGGACAGGGCGAGCTGCACATACAGCTCGCCTCTTCTCGTATAAAAATCCAAAATTACAAAACAAAAAACCCTATTAGTCCTACTATTCAATCGTCACGATACTATATTTGAAATTTTACAACCAAATATTTATGATTTTTACATTACACAAATTGTGTTTATTTTTCTATCTTTCTTTTGTCACACTCTAGCGCTTGCGCGACTTGTGTTACCTTTC